>CAVPCF010000157.1:0-5166 GCA_963702275.1 Candidatus Melainabacteria bacterium | reverse complement strand
TCCACGGCAGTGCCGGCTCCGCGGACGCGGCACCCTGGCCCGGAACGCACCGGCACACCGGGCGCGGCGCGCGGCACCGGCTCGACCAGCCCGTCACGAACCCGCCGCTGGAACTCCGGATCGTCCGCCAGTTCCTTGCCGACCCGCGACTGCACGGTCGACACGGCAAGGCACGCGACAACTGCCGAGGGCACGGTGATGACCAGCACTTTGGCCAGCGAGAAGTCGTGCGGCAGCAGGGTGAGGTAGGCGGCCATGGCCGCGGAGACCGGGCTCGCGGTGATGCCCAGCCCCGACGTGACGGTGGCCGCGGCCAGCGGCCGCTCCGGCCGAATACCGTTGCGGTAGGCGGTTTCGTAGATGACCGGTATCAACGTGAAGAAGATGTTCGAAGTACCGGCACCCATCGTGAAGACAAAGGCGACCAGCGGCGCCACATAGGTGATCCGCCGCGGATCCCGCTGAATGAGCCGCGACGCCACCCGCACCAGAAAGTCGGTCCCACCCGCCGCCTGCATCGTGGCCGACGCGGTGATAACCGCCACAATGATGAAGAAGGCATCCACCGGCGGACTACCCGGAGCCAGCCGAAACACGAACACCAGCACCCCGGTGCCCGCGATCCCCCACAGCCCCAATCCGATGCCGCCGGTACGCACACCGAGCGCGATGGCCCCGAGCACGACAACGACTTGAAGCAGGACTCCCAGCAGATGCATGCCACCGTCCCCGGTCCGGCCTACTTCGGATTCACTACGGTTTCGCCTTGCTCAGTGGCTTTCTTGGTGCGGGATACCGTGTTGTCTGCTGTGGATCAGGTTGGTGGCTATCTGTCAAGTCGGGTGTCCACAGCTGGATCGGTTGTCCACAACTTGTTCGGCAGTAGCCCATTTGGGGCTTGACAAACGGTACGTTGGAAGTGGGACGTCCCCCGTGGAGTGGTGGGGGCTGCCCTCTTTCTGTCGATGGCCTGGCCATTGGCTTCGGTGAACTGCGCTTTGACGTCGGTGAGAGCTGGTACTTTGGCTTCAGGGTTGGCATTTTGACGTCGAGTCGCGTTGTTGACGTTGGTGAGACTGGTGTTCTGGCCCCGAGCCGAGCCTTTTGGCTTCGGGCTGGCCTGTTGGCGTTGGTGATGCTGGCGTTCTGGCATCAGGGCCGGCACTTTGGCTTCGAGCTGGCATGTTGGCGCCGGTGACGCTGGCGTTCTGGCGCCAGGGCCGCACTTCAGCGTCGGGCTCATCTGTTGGTGTCGGTGGAGTTGAGCTTGGTGTCGGCAATGCTCGCCGGTTGGTAACGGTGCTGCTGCCGCGTTGGCGTCGATGGGCGGCCACTGCGGCGTGTCCGTCGAAAGAATGCGGCTGGGCGGCCAAGCCTCGGCCGACGAGTCTGTCATGGAATCGGCTCGGCCGCAGGATGGGCTACTGGGCTGGTCTTTCTGCGCTGCCTCGATCCCCAGCCTCGCATCGTGGCCGGAATTCAGGGATCGGCCGCATCGTCAGAGGGTCAGACGGCGGCGGTGGCGTCGTTGGCTTCGGCGCGGGCCAGGGTGGCGTCCAGTACCGCGTATTGTGCCTCTTCGAGGGCGGCCAGGGCGAAGGCTACCGCCAGGTCGGCGCTGTCTTCGGCGCGGTCGGCTCGGCGTTGGACTCTTGCTACGTCGAAGCCTGTCCTGGTGTCCTGTAGTTCCGTGCGGACCGTGCGGACCAGGTCCTTCCAGTGTGCCTGTACGTCGCTCCACATGTTGTCGGCGTCCTTGATCAGACGGTCGCCGTCCACGCGCAGGCCGTCGGCGCGTCGTTCGGCCTTCTTGCGGGCCTGGTCGACCATCTGGGTCAGCTTTTCCCGACTCTGCGACCGAGCGGTGCTGGCCGCGGCCTCTACGTCCTTGGCACGCCTGGACAGTTCGGCCAGTTGATCCGACACGCGTTCCATCGTGCTGGTCCTTTCTTCGATGATCGGGCCAATGGAGCACAACACCGGGGCAACCGGGCGGCAATTCGGCGGGCGGCCGCGATGATCTGTCGGGCGGGTGTATTGGCCCTGCTCGGGACCGGATAACGTCGATCGTCCATTCACGGCGCATTTCCACCCTGTCGGGTGATGATCGGGCCGATCTCTTTCGGCCTGGCCGGTGTTCTGTTCGACTCCATTGATGGAAACGCCGCGGCGTCGCTGGCTGTTCGACGTGCCGACCGACCTGGCCATCGCGTGGTGCTGGGTGCCGTTCTTCGCTGCCGCGCACGTGTTCACCGTTCGGGCCGGTGCTAGCGCGGACCTGTCGGTGCAGCGGTTGCTCACCTGGGTGTTGTTGGCCAGTCTGCTGCATCAGCCGCTCACTCTTCTGTTGGTGTACGGGGACCGGCATCAGTTCACGCAGCGTCGCCGGCTGTTCGTGTTGGCGCCGCTGGTCGCTGTTGTTGTGATCGGCGTCGCGGTGCAGCTGGATCTGTGGGTGATCGTGCCGATCGCCGCGGTGTGGCAGACGTTCCACACGTTGCAGCAGCGCTACGGCCTGTTGCGGATCTATGCGCGCAAAGCCGGCTACGGTGGCCAGCGGCTGGATCGGGCGGTGCTGTTCGTTCCGTTCGTGGCGGTTCTGGCCCTGGTCGGGGTACTGCCGGTCACGGCGAGTCAGGTGGCTCGGTTCGGTGGGCAGCTCGACTCGAACACGGCGAACGAGGTCGGGCTGCTTGTCGGAGCCCGGCCGGTGCTCATTGTGCTGCTGGTGCCGCTCGTTGTGGCTGCCGTCGCCGTGCTCCTCGGTTACGTCCGGCAGGAGCGGACCGCGGTCGTCGAAGGGACCGCGAATCCGGCCAAGTGGTCCTATCTGGGCAGCGTGCTGCTGCTGACCGCTAGCCTGCCGGTCGATCCGGCCGCGGGTTTGATCGCGATCATCGCATCGCACGCGATCGAGTACGGGATCGTGGTCATGCGCACGCTGCGTAGCCGTTATGGCGGTCGGCCGGAGCGGGCCAGTCTGCTGTCCAGGTTGGCTGGCAGTACGCCTCGTCGGTGGATGTTGCTGGTGGGGTTTCTCGCCGTGTTCTGGGTGTTGGACGATCGAACGCGCGACGTGCTGCCGGGGCACGCGTACCTGATCGCGCTGTATACCGTGGGGCTACTGCATTTCGTCTACGACGCGGTCATCTGGAAAGTTCGTCGGCCCTCGGTGGCCAGTGGCTTCGGCATCGACCGGGCCAAGGTGCTCCGGTAGTCAGTGCTTTCGCACGACACG
Source organism: Candidatus Melainabacteria bacterium (assembly GCA_963702275.1). Lineage (GTDB taxonomy): Bacteria > Actinomycetota > Actinomycetes > Mycobacteriales > Pseudonocardiaceae > DATEPR01. Next base: position 1,928 of record CAVPCF010000157.1, on the reverse strand, counting down.
CTCCGCATCGCCCGGTTTCCAGATCGTCACGTCCAGGTGGCCGTCGCCGACTTCGACGGTTGACGCGCCGGTCAGTTCGGCCGCGTAGAAATGGTCGAACTCCTGGCCGCGCAGGTCGAATCCGGTCTCGTCGAACAGCGCGGTGGCGAATCGCTGGTGCAGGGCCTTGTCCGGCACGTCGTGGACCACGCCCCACAGTTTCGCGTCGCCGTCGGTCACCTCGGTGTCGACGGTCGCGGTGTGCAGGCAGAAGCGCGGGTCGCGGCCGAGGTCGCGGAACTTGGTGGTGTCCGGCATGCCGACGAGCCACAGCTGGCCCTCGAACATCCTGGGCTCGATCGGGCTGATGCGCGGGAATCCGTCGGACCGGAGCGTGGCCAACAGGCACAGGCCGCCGGTGGCGGCGTGACGACGGGTGAAGATGGCAGCGATCCGCGGCGCGGCCTCGGTGAACTCACTCCACGTGGTCATGGCAGGACGGTACAACGGAGCTGCGACAATGCCCGCCATGAGCGATGACGCCGACATCGACGTGTCCACGCCCAGCCCGGCCCGGATCTACGACTACTGGCTCGCCGGCAGCCACAACTTCGCCGTGGACCGCGAGGTCGGCGACCGCGCAACGGCGGTCATGCCGACGCTGCGGCCCGCGATCTGGGCGAACCGCGCGTTCCTTCGGCGAGTCGTCAGTTACCTGACCATCGAACGTGGCGTCGACCAGTTCCTCGACCTCGGCTCCGGCGTGCCGACGGTGGGCAACGTGCACGAGGTCGCGCAGGCCGCCAACCCCGCGGCGCGGGTGGTCTACGTCGACATCGACCCGGTCGCCGTCGCGCACGGCAGGCGGCTGCTGGCCGACGACGACCGGGCCACGGTCATCCAGGCCGACCTGCGCCGGCCGGCCGGCGTGCTGGACCGCCCGGAACTGGCCGAGGTGCTCGACCTCACCAGGCCGGTCGCCGTGCTGATGATCGCGGTGCTGCACTTCCTGCCCGACACCGACCGGCCCGGCGACCTCGTCCGCGCCTACGCCGGACGCGTCGCGCCCGGCAGCTACCTCGCGCTCTCCCACGCCGCGGACGACACGGACCTGCCGGCCGAGCAGGCCAGGATGATCGACGGGTACCGGAAGTCCACGAAGGTGCCGTTCACGCACCGCGACCCGGCGGTGCTGGCCGGCTGGCTGGACGGGCTTGAGCTGGTGCCGCCCGGCATCGTCCTGACCAACGAGTGGCATCCGGACGAGGACTTCGAGCCGATCCTGCGCACACACGGCCTCGTGGCACGGAAACCCTGACGACTCAGGTGGCGCTCCGGTCACGGAAGGCCGGGCCGGGCTCGGGTGAGATTCCGTCGACCGTGATGTCGCCGCCGCAGTGCCGGCATGCCACGTAGGTGTCCGCGATCTCGCCGCAGTCCTTGTGGCGCAACAGGATCGGCGGGCCCTCCGGACCGGACAGGTAGTTGTCGGTCTGGGTGCTCGCTGCCCCGCATCACGGGCCGCTCCCCAGCGGTCCCGGGCTCTACTCAGGATCGGTCGCGCTGGACAGTGCCGAGGTGCAGGGCGCCCAGGTACCCGTGCGCATCCATGTCGCGTACCAGAATACCTACCTCATATTTGCCTTCGGTTTTCTCGCCGCCCTGGGCGGGTTCACCTGGGCCACTTCTCTACAGCGCTTCCGGGGCCGCGGCGAACAGGGGGCACCTGTTCCGTAACCTGACCCTTTGCCTAGCCGTGCTCATGGCCGCCGCGATTCCTGTCGTCAACGTCCAGGTGCTGAGCAAGCCAGACTGGCAGGGCACGCTCAGTCAGTTCATCGGGCTCGCCACCCTGATCGGGGCGGCTGCCATCGCCCTGACGCCCCACCTTGCGGGCCCTCGTCCTGCCGCGCAGCTTCCTGGAGAGCGCCGTGACGGCAAGCCGGCCC
>CAVPCF010000156.1:0-29227 GCA_963702275.1 Candidatus Melainabacteria bacterium | reverse complement strand
CCGGTCGGTGGTCGTGGTCGCCGCCGACCTGTCCGAGCCCGCGGCCGCCCGGCTGTTCGCGGCAGGCGCGGCGGTGATCGGTACGCCCGCGCCGCCCGGCGCGGAGTTGTTGGCCGCGGTGGCCGTGATGGATCGGCTGCGGTCGCCGGGCGGCTGCCCATGGGATGCCTTATACCGATGATTCGCTGCGCCGGTATCTGGTCGAGGAGACGTACGAACTGCTCGAGGCCATTGAGGACGGTGACAGGGCGGCGCTGCGCGAGGAACTGGGGGACGTGCTGCTGCAGGTCCTGTTCCATGCCAGGGTGGCGGCCGAATACCCGGTTTCCCCGTTCGGTGTGGATGAAGTAGCCGCCGAACTGGTCGGCAAGCTGGTCGGCCGGCACCCCCATGCGTTCGCGGACGGCGATCCGTCGGTCCGGGATGCCGCTACCCAGCAACATCGCTGGGAGGAGTTGAAGCAGGCCGAGAAGCAACGCCGGTCCAGTGTGGACGGTGTGGCGCTCGGCCAGCCGGCCGCCGGCCTTGCCGGCAAGCTCACCCAGCGCGCCATCCGCTCCGGCCTGCCGGCGGATCTGTTGCCCGGCAACGAGCTCCGCCCACGGCGACGCACTGTTCGCGCTAGCCGCGGCCGCGGTACGGGCCGGCCTGGAACCGGAGACCGAACTCGACGCGCCGCGGCCCGACTATTCGCGGGCCGACCTGCGCGCCGCCGAACGGGCGGCTACCGAAGCCGGGCTCAACCCGCTCGCCATGGACAGCGACACCTGGCGCAAGTTCTGGCCCGGATAACCTTTGCCCACAGGCTCCGGCAGTTATCCACAGGAAGCCGCCGACCAGCACGAAGCCCCCCAAAATCAACTAGAATGGATCTCGGGGGGCGCCCCGAAGGAATGGGGCTCGCTTTTTACAACCCCTAACAATATTGATCTTGGAATAGGTTGATCATCGGGGTTGTTGATCGGGTCGTGAGGAAGAGTCAGCAGCCACCGTGGATCGTGTCCGACGAGCTGTGGGCGCGGATCGAGCCGCTGTTGCCGGTCGTGGTGCCTCGGCGTAGCGACCGTCCGGGCCATCCTCGGCTGGACGACCGCAAGGCCCTGTGCGGGATCCTGTTCGTCCTCTACACCGCGATTCCGTGGGAGTTCTACGGGCGATGAAAGGCGGCCCAAGACCGGACCGAGCCCAGTTGACCGTGCCCGAACTGGCTCGAAGCATCATCTGATCATCGAAGGGCACGGCATCCCGTTGCAGGTGTCGCTGATCGGCGGCAACCGCAACGATGTCACTCAGCTGATCCGGGCGGTTCCGGCGGTGCGGGGCCAGTCGGTCGGCATCGCGCCGATCATCGCCCGGCGCGGCCCCGGGCACGGGTCTGGGTTGGGCAAGTACTGTTGGGTCGCCGAGCAGACGTTCGCGTTGTTGCACTGGTTCCGTCGACTGCGCATCCGCTGGGAGATCCGCGACGACATCCATGAGGCGTTCTCCGCCTGGCGTGCGCCATCATCTGCTTCCGCCGACTGGCCAACCCACAACTTTGTCAGGAGTTGTTAAGCCAGGGACAGCGCTATTCCGTCCAGGATGTCGTGTTCGCTGACCACCAGTTCGGTGATGCCGGCCCGCGCCGCCAGTTCCTCGGCGATCGTCCGCACGATGATGGCGCCGCCGCCGATCACATCCACCCGGCCCGGGTGCATCGGGCCGAGTTCGGCTCGCTGCGCGCGCGTCATGGCCAGCAGGTCGGCCGTTGTCGTTCGTATCGCGGTCAGGGGCATTCGGGACAGGTGCAGTCGTTCCGCGTCCGTATTCGGGCAGGTTCAGGTTCAGCGCGGACAGTGTGGTCACCGTGCCGGCCACACCGATGAACGTTCTTGCCCGCGCGACGGGCACCGCGGCGAACGCGTCGGCCAGGACCAGCTGTGCCAGTTCGGTTGCCGCGTCGATCTTGGCCGGGGTCGGCGGGTCGCTGAGTCGCAGGCAGCGTTCGGTCAGGCGTACGCAGCCGATGTCCACCGATCTGGCCGCCAGCACGTCCACCTTGCGGCCGTCCCACGTGCCAAGGACCAGCTCCGTCGAGCCGCCGCCGATGTCGGCCACCAGGAACGGGCCGTCGGCGGGGTCCAGTTCGCTGACGGCGCCCGCGAACGACAGGCGGGCTTCTTCGTCGCCGCTGATCATTTCGGCTGGGGACCCGAGAATCTCCGCTGTCATCGCGAAGAACTCGTCGCGGTTGACGGCGTCCCGGGTGGCGGACGTGGCCACCATCCGCGCGCGCTCGACACCTTTGCGGACCGCGATGGCCAGGTAATCGGACAATGCGGTTCTGGTTCTGGCCAAGGCTTCCGGCGCGATCCTGCCGGTCGCGTCGACACCCTGGCCAAGGCGGACGACGCGCATCTCGCGGTGTACGTCGCGCAGCCACGCGGTGCCGTCCTCGCGGGCGGTGACATCGGCCACCAGTAGGCGGATCGAGTTCGTTCCGCAGTCGATCGCGGCAACCCGGGCCATGTTCGGTCCCCTCGACGCACGACACCCCTGGACTCGGCCAACCGTAGTCCAGGGGTGTCGTGGCGGGTTACGACGGCGTTGGCCCCGACGTCGGGGCTGCCGTGGTGGGTGTCGGGCAGCCCGGCGGTGGGGGTGGCGGCGTCGGCGCGCTGGTGGGCGCGCTCGTCGGCGGGTCGGTGGTCGGCGTGGGACACGTCGGCGGAGTCGGGTCGGTCGTCGGCGGTGTCGTGGTGGGTGTGGTCGGCGGCACCGTGGTCGTCGTCGTCGGCGGCACGGTGGTCGTCGTGGGCGGCACCGTGGTCGGCGGCGGGGTGCTCGACGAGCCCGTCGTCGTCGGTGGGACGGTGGTGGTCGGCGGCACTGTCGTGCCGGGCGGGACCGGGCCCTGCGGCGGGACCGGGGTCTCCGGCAGCGGCGTCACGCCGTTGCGGTACGCGTTCGCCCAGATCAGGACTATCTGGACGTAGCTGTCGGAATGGTTGTAGCTGAACACCGCGGCGGCCTGCTGGGCCGGGACGGACAGGTCACGGCCGCCGTTGCACAGGTACTTGCCGGCGGCGATGTCCGCGTCGTACACGTTGTTCGGGTTGGTGGTGCCGCCCCACTCCAGCCACGTCGACGGCAGGAACTGCATCGGGCCGACGGCCCGCTGCCAGACGGTGTCCCCGGTCCACCTGCCGCCGAGGATGGCCGGCAGGGCCGCGTACCCGTTCTGGCCGTTGAGCTCGGGGCCAAGGATGGGCCGCAGGGTGTTGCCGCTTGTGTCGACCTCGCCGTTCTCGGCCTGACCGGACTCGATCTTGCCGATGCCGGCCAGCAGCCACCACGGCAGGTGGCAGTTCGGCTGCTGGACGCCGAGCACCTGCTGGGCGTGGAGGTAGGCGTCCAGTACCACGCCGGGGATGCCGAGTGGCCCGCTGGGCAGGTTGGCCTTTGGTCCGACGCTGCTGGCCAGCGCGGCCGGGTTGCCGGCGTCGTGGATCAGCTGCGGGGACAGGACCGTGTCGTGCGGGGTGCTGCCGGTGGCGCCGAGGTCGGGCGGCACCTGTGGGTAGGCGCCCGCAGGCGGATTCTGCGTGTTGTCGAGTGGGCCGCTGTTGGCCGTGTCGACCAGGTTCGACGCCGCTGCGGAGGAGAGGGCGGCGGGCAGGGTGACGATCGCGCTGGCAACGATCGCCAACGTTCTACGACGTCGACGGCCTCGTGGTGTCTTCCGCATCCGGACAATCCGTCTGCTGGTCGGTACCACCGCGTAACCACCCTCTCCTTGCCGCTGTTGCCGTCACCGGCCACCCAGCTTGCCCCTTCACCGGGACGATGTCATGCCATAGGGGGCCTTCGTCCGCTGATGGCTACCTTTTGCTCACCAGGACGCCCCATTGAGCACAGCGAAATTCCCCATCGGGCACCGCCTCCGAATGAGTCGAATCAACGGTTAACTCTGTGCACTTAACTCTTGGTGCCGTTAACTCTCGGTACCGGCGGCACAGTCACCCGTCGGCCACCACCCGCGTTCGCGGAGCAGGGCCTCCGTCTCGTCACCGAACGGGTTCACGCCGGGGCCCGCGGCCATGGCGTGCGCGAGCAGCGCGTGCAGGCACTTGACCCGGTCGGGCATGCCGCCCGCGCTGAAGTCGGTGCCCAGCGGTTCGAGCGCGTCCCGCGCGGCCAGGTAGGCGACGTGGGCCGCCCGGTAGGCGCCGGCAAGGGCCGGATCGACGGCCAGCCGCTCGGTCATCTCGCGCATCAGCCCGCTCGCCTCCAGCGTGCCGACGAGCGAGCACAGCCGGGGACACGTCAGGTAGTAGAGCGTGGGAAACGGGCTGCCATCAGGGAGACGTGGGCTGGTGGCCACCGCGGCCGGATGACCGCTCGGGCACCGGGCGACGACCGCGAGCAGGCCACGCGGCGCCCGGCCGAGCTGGCCTGCCACGGCGGACCGGTCGGCCTCGGTGATCGTCAATGCGACCCCACGATGGAGTTCCACAGCTTCTCGTACCAGCTGCTGGCCGCGCCGGGATGCTGGCCGGCGCCGGTCTGCCCGCCCGATGGCACCGCGCCCGGCAGTTGCACCTCGTACGGCGTCTCGCCCGGCAGCACGAAGTGCAGCCGGGTGCGTGCCTCGGCCTCGACCTGGGCCGGGTCGGACAGCTGCGCCGCGCGCTGCGCCAACTGGTTCTCCTGGTCGCGCAGGGCCTGCTGCTGCTGTTGCTGCTGCGCCAGGTCGGCCCGCTGCGACAAGTACGTGTGCAGCGGCACCGCGACGCTCAGCGCGAGCGCGCACACCACCACCGCGAGCAGCGCGGCCCGCCGGGTGGTCAGCCTGCCGAGCACCCGGCTGGGCAGCGACCGCCGAACGGGCCGCGGGCCGCCTCGGCCCCTTGTCGCCCGCGCGACCACGACATCGGTGTCGAGATCAGTGTCTGGCTCGGCGGGCACCGGGTCCGTCGACCGGCGGACCCGGTCGGTGCGACGGCTCGGCGCCCCGCCGGAGGGTTCCCCCCGGCGGCGACGCCGCTCCTGATCGCGCCCGGTCATCGCGGGTCGCTAGTCCTCCGGCGTGTACCGCGGGAACGCCAGGTCACCGGCGTACCGCGCGGCGTCGCCGAGGGCTTCCTCGATGCGCAGCAACTGGTTGTACTTGGCCACCCGGTCGGTCCTGGCCGGGGCGCCGGACTTGATCTGGCCGGCGCCGGTCGCGACGACCAGGTCGGCGATCGTGGTGTCCTCGGTCTCACCCGACCGGTGGCTGATCATGCAGCGGAAGCCGCAGGTATGTGCCAGCGTGACCGCGTCCAGCGTCTCGGACAGCGTGCCGATCTGGTTCACCTTCACCAGCAGCGCGTTGGCCGCGCGGCGGGCGATGCCCTCCTCGAGGCGCTCCGGGTTGGTCACGAACAGATCGTCGCCGACGACCTGCACCCGCTCGCCGAGCTCAGCGGTGAGCTGCACCCAGCCGTCCCAGTCGTCCTCACCGAGCGGGTCCTCGATGGAGACCAGCGGGTAGGCGTCCACCAGCTCGCGGTAGTACGCGGTCATCTGCTCCGCGCTGCGCTTGGTGCCCTCGAACGTGTAGGCACCGTCGTGGAGGAACTCGGTGGCCGCCACGTCCAGCGCGAGGGCCACGTCCCGGCCGAGCCGGTAGCCCGCCTTCTCCACGGCGACCGCGATCAGGTCCAGCGCGTCGCGGTTGCTGGGCAGGCTCGGTGCGAAACCGCCCTCGTCGCCGAGCCCGGTGGACAGGCCCTTGGCCTTGAGTACCGACTTGAGCGCGTGGTAGACCTCCGCGCCCCAGCGCAACGCCTCGCGGAAGCTCTCCGCGCCGATCGGCGCGATCATGAACTCCTGGATGTCCACGTCGGTGTCGGCGTGCGCGCCGCCGTTGAGGATGTTCAGCATCGGCACCGGCAGTACGTGCGCGTTCGGTCCGCCCAGGTAGCGGAACAGCTCAAGGCCACTGGACTCGGCTGCCGCTTTCGCCACCGCGAGCGAGACGCCGAGAATGGCGTTCGCGCCCAGTCGTGACTTGTCCGGGGTGCCGTCCAGGTCGACCAGCTTCTGGTCCACGATCCGCTGGTCGACCGCTTCCGTGCCGGCCAGTTCCGGCCCGATCTCGTCGAGCACGGCGTTGACCGCCTTCTCGACGCCCTTGCCGCCGAACCGGCTGCTGTCGCCGTCGCGCAGCTCCACTGCCTCGTGTTCACCGGTGGACGCGCCGGAGGGCACCGCTGCCCTGGCCAGCGTGCCGTCGTCCAGCGCGACCTCGACCTCCACGGTCGGATTGCCCCGGGAGTCCAGAATCTCCCGTGCACCGACCTGTTCGATGACCGCCACCTGCGCTCCTCGTTCACGCTCGGATTGTTCGTGTCGGTCCCGAGCCTAGCGGTGGACGAAGTCCCGCCGACGGAGGCGCGGGCCGAATCACCCGGCGGGCTCGATTCAGATGACCACAGATGATCAACGACACAAATGATCGACGGCGCGGACGATCACCCGGCCATCCGGTCGGCGGTCGAGGAACACGGCGGCCGTCGGTAGCGTTGGGCTCACCATGGCTGAGGGCACATTCGAATCGTTCCGGCGCGCCGAGACGCTGCTCGCCCAGCGCAGGCCGCTGGAGGCGCTGCGCGAGTTGGCGGTCGTCGTCGAGGCGGCCCCCGACTCGCCGAGCGTGCACCTGCTCGCCGGCCGCGCCTACCTGGGCTCCGCCCAGCTCAACCGGGCGGAGCAGGCGTTCCTGCGGGTGCTGGAACTGGATCCGTCCGACCACTACGCGCATTTCGCGCTGGGCAGGACACTGCAACGCCAGGGCAGGCTGGCCGAGGCGAAGACCCAACTGCGGCTGGCATCGGCGATGAACCCGCTGCCGGAGTACCAGGAGGCACTGGGCGAGGTGAGCGCGCGGATCGCGGTACTGGCCGACCGCCGCGACAGTTAACGGTCCCTAACCCGCTGTGGCGTAAGCCTGCGCCGCGCTGAACACCGCTCGGCCGTAGTCGAGCGAGTTGTTGTAGTGGAACGCCGCCGCCCACCACCGGGCCGGCACGGCAAGGTCGCCGGTCGCGCACAGGTAGTCGGCGGCGGTGAGGGCCGCGTCGTCGATGTTCTGCGGATCGGCGGGCCTGCCGTCGCCGCTGGCCCGTTCACCCAGGGTCCGCCAGCGCGACGGCAGGAACTGCATCGGCCCGATCGCGTGGTCCCACACCGGATCGCCGTCCAGCTTGCCGTGGTCGGTGTCCGGAATGCGTTGCACGCCAATGGAACCGTCCAGCGCGGGCCCGATGATCGGCGTCGCCTCGACGCCGTCGGCACCGACCGCGTCGCCGTGGTGCTGGCCGTGGTCGGACTCGATCCGGCCGATGCCGGCCAGGGTGGCCCAGGTCAGGTGGCACGACGGGGCGCGAAGGGCGGTCCGCGCGGCTGCCTGGACATAGGCCGCCAACGCCCTGGTCGGGATGTCGGTGTGTGCCGCGACTTTCGTGAGCCACCGCGTCCGCGCCGCGGTCGGGACGGGCACCGGCGGCGGCACGGCGGGGATCGCGCTGCCCGATGCCACCGCCAGGTAGGGGATGGTGAACGCGGGTGGTGCCGGCTTGGCCGCCGCGGCGGGCGGGCTGCTGTGTAGCCAGAGTCCCAATCCCGCGACCAGCGCCGCGACCGGGACGAGCACGCAGAGCGCGATCAGCCAACGCCGTCGTGGCCGGTGGGCCGGTGCCGTCGGGGTTCCTGCCACGGCGGCCAGGCTACGGGGTGGTCACCCCAGCCGGCGTGCCACGCGTAGTTCGCCCATGGAGCGCTTGGTGATCCGGCCGTGGTACCGGCCGTCGATCAGGGCGCCGATGTCGCGGAGCAGGCCGTCACGGGTCAGCGGCGGGAGGGCCAGCGTGCCGGAGAAGGTGCGCAGCAGGTCGAGGTACTCCGACGTCCGGTAGTCGACGTCCCACTCGTGGCGGCGGAACACCGGTCGTCCGTACCGGTGGCCGAGTTCGCGGTCGAACGGGATGTTCGCCGCGGGCTGCAACGTCAGGTGCGGCGGGACGTCCGGGTCGTAGCGCTTGTAGCAGACCTGCACGTCCCGGAAGAATCCGGCGGTGCCGCCCGCGATGTGCTCCGCGGTCACGGTGGCCAGCACGCCGCCGGGCCGCAGCAGTTCCGCGGTGCGGTCGAATCTGGTGGCCGGGTCGAGCCAGTGGAACGCGGTGGCCGCGAACACCACGTCGAATCCCCGTTCGGTGGCGTCCCACCGGTCGAAGTCGGCGACCTCGATCCGCACCGACGTGTCGGCCAGTCGCGTCGCGGCGACGGCGGCCAGTCGGGCCCCCAACTCGACGGCCAGCACGTCGTAGCCCCGGCGAGCCAACTCCGCGGTTGCCTGGCCGGTGCCGCAGCCGATCTCCAGCACCCGGCTGCCGGGGCCGAGGCCGGCCAGTTCGGCCAGATCGTCGAACAGCACGGGCGGATAATTCGGCCGGATCCGGTCGTACAGCGGTGCCACCCGGTCGAAGCCGGCCCGCAGTCGAATTCGATTGTCCGCGATCATTCGCCCCATTATTCCGGCCGGGGTCGAAGAGCCGGCGACCGGGTCGCACCGGTGGAATGCGGTTCCGCTCAGTTGGCGGCGGTCAGCTGTTCGTCCGTACCACCGCTGCCGTCCGAATTGGACGGTGCGAGGATTCCCCTTGCCGGAATGGGGACTCCGTCGGCCCGGCAGACCCGATTGCGGCCGGTCGCCTTCGCGACGTACATCGCGTCGTCGGCCAGCCGGGTGACCCGATCCAGCAACTCCGTCGCGGCGCGGCTGTCCTGCTGCGCGCCGCGCGGCAGGACCGCGACGCCGATGGAGATCGTGCAGTTCGGGATGTTGTTGTCCGGCCCCGGAATCGTGATGGTGCCCTCGCCGGCGGGCCGGCTCACCGTCAGCGTCAGTTGCTCGACCGAGCGGCGCAACCGTTCCGCGACATCGGTGGCACGCGTCACGTCGGTATTGGGCAGCAGCACGGCGATCTCCTCGCCGCCCCACCGGCTGACCACGTCCGAGGGCCGCACGTTGTCCCGTACCGTGTCCGCGACGGCACGCAGCAACAGGTCCGCGCCGACATGTCCCAATCGGGTGTTCCACTGCTTGAAATGGTCCAGATCACACATCAGAAACGCCGAGGTCTGGCCGAGGACGTAGTCCTGCGCCAGCGCCGCCTCCGAGTGCAGTCCGAAGCCGCGCGCGTTGAGCAGCCCGGTCTTGGCGTCGTGCAAGGCATCCAGCTCTGCCTGCTCACGTTCCGCCGTGAGCTGTGACTTCCGGTGTTCGTCCCGAGTGGCGCGGATCGCGACCACGGCCATCAACCCCAGCACCAACGGCGCGAAGCCGGCCACGACGGTGGCCAATGTGGCCAGTAACAGCGTGTAGACGATGAACACGTTGTCCGACCACGTGCCCAGCATGTTGGTGAGTGTCCAGTTCTTCGTCTGTAGTCCCCGGAACACGCCGACCAGTACCGCCTGCACGAGGAAGTAGACCGCGATCGCGGCGAGGATGCCGCCCAGCGATGTCACCGCGACCGCGCTGATCGCGCGGGTGTGTCCGGCCTGCAGCCAGTTCGTCAGCCCGGTGACGTTCCCGATCCAGTGCACACCCAAGCCGGACAACAGGATCGAGCTGGAGTTGAACACCCACCGCCACGGTGGCCGCCGGGCGATCCGATAACGCTGTGCTCGCACCAGTATCACCAGCGTGACGACCAGCGTGACCGGCAACAGCAGTGCCGCGCTGAACAACCAGATACTGGTCTGGTCCACGTGCTCGACCTTGCCGCGGCTCAACCGCGCGGCACGTTGACGTTCTTCCGTCGGCCTTGTGAAAATCATGTGCAGAGTTGCGGCTACCGCCAGTGCCGCGAACAACACCCACTGTCGCATCGACGGTATGGATTCGTGGAAGATTCCGAGACCACCGGCCACTGCGGCGCCGAGATCGGTCAACAACGCCCAAGCCAGGCATGTCGCGGGCAACGACCACAACGCCCATTGCCGAAGTCCGCCACGATTACCGGACTTGGGCTGCCCACGACGCCAAATCCTTGAGAGACTGGGTCCTACCACTGGTCCCCCCGGTGGTTGTTCCAGGCCCCTGCCGCCGACGGAGCCTCCGGCCGGCGGTCCCGCTGTGGTGGAGGTGAGTCGAATGAGGCACTCTGTCGACGCATCTCGTCACTAACTAGTCTCACCGGGTGCCGGACTTGGTTGGCCAGGACCTTGCCTCGGTGCGACAGATCCATGTCGCACCTCCTTTCTGTCCGTGTCTCCCGGTAAGGAGGTGGAGTCATGCTCGGCGATCGAGATTGAAGCTGACCCGCCCGCCGTGGCGGGGACCGTGCCGTTCGCGCGCCCGCGTAGCGCGGCCAGCAGGGTTCCCGCCACCCCGATCAACCCGCCAAGCCCGATGACGAGGGCGGCCGAACCGAGCAATTGTGCGAACACCCCGGCCAGGACCGCACCGAGGCCCTGGCCGGCCCGCAGTACGGTCCGTTCCAGGCCCACCACGGCGCCCCTGATGTGATCCGGCGCCAGCTTGCTGACCAGCGCGGTCGTCAGTGGCAGGAAAGCCGCGCCGATACCGGACAGCACCAGCAGCGCCCCCGCGACGAACGCGACCAGCCAGTGCGCCGACCAGTCCGCGACGAGCAGGACGAACGGCGCCAGCGCCCCGACGGAAATCATCGCAAGCGGCACCATCGCGGTCGGCTTCTGCGCCGGGGGCAGTCGGTCGACCCACCATGCGCCCAGGATGAACCCGACGCAGTCCGCGGCAAGCAGCGGCCCGATCACCCAGGTCGGCAGGCGGAATTGACCCACCAGCGGCACGACCACCGCGTCCGGCAGGATCGTCAGCGCCGACAACAGGCGTAGCCACGTCATCAGCCGCAACTGGCCGCTGCGCCGGATCAGCCGGACCGCCGCCCGCCGTGGCGCACTCTTCGTCGTGCCGGTCCGGGCGGCCGGCCTGGCCCGCACGCCGATCCGCAGCACGACCGCGACGATCAGGAAACTCAGGGCGTCGGCCAGAATCGCCCAAGTCGGGCCGACCGTGCCCACCACGACACCGGCGCCGGCGAGACCGACCAACTGGCCTGCCTCGCGAATGACGGAAAGGCGGGCCTGCGCACCCTCGACGCGCGTTGCCGCCAGCATGGCGGGCAGGGCCGCGGACTGGGCGGCCTTGAACGGCGCCTGCCCGGCTGTGATTCCAATCACAGCCACCGCGACGATTCCCAGCTGTAGCCCCCGAATCGCCATGATGGCGGCAAGTACCGCTTGCACGACAGAACACACAACCATCACGGTTCGACGGGGATAGCGGTCGGCCAGCGGCGACAGCAGCGGACCCGCGATGAGGTCGGGCAGCAGCGTCAGGGCATACGCGACCGCCGCGAGTGCCGCCGAATGCGTACGGCCGTAGACCAGAACCGCGACCGCGACCTTGGCCAACTGGTCACCCAGCACCGAGGCGCTCTCGCCGACCAACAACCAGCCGAACTCGCTCAATCCTCGAGCGTGTGGCGCGCTGCCGGTGGGCGATCCATCCGGTGGCGCGCCAACGTCAGTCATATGCCCGGCGCCCCACGATGTCAGCCGGCGAGCCGGTTCGCTCCCCGATGGACGACCCCACGATCATCTGCTGTCTGCTTCGCACGCACGCCCCCATTTCCGCGGCCGGACAGCACCGCCGATCGCACGACCGACCGCATCGATGATGCCGCACCATCCCAGGGAATGTACCCCGCCGGAGCAGATCGGTTACGCAACGCGATCCTGCCCATCGGCCGCTGACGGCACAACCCCCTGATGGTTGCCTGTTCCTGGCGTCGCACATGGCGTTGTGTGGTCTTCGTTACCGGTTGACACCGGTTTGGACGTTCCCGCTGGTCCGAATGAACTCAGCGAGATCGGCCGACTGCCGCAACCTGCTCGGCTCGTGGACGTACATCATGTGGCCCGCCGGATAGTAGGCCAATTCTATGTTCTCGCGCAGCTCGGCCGGAATGGCCAGATGTGCCAACACATATTCGGCCGCGTAGTAGGGCGTCGCGCCGTCCAGATGGCCGCACGCCACGTGCACCCTCAGGTTCGGATTGGCCCGCATGGCCGTCGCCAGCTTGTCGGCCGCGGTGACCGACGCGCCCTCGAACTCCTTGTAGGACCACGGCCGCACGCTGCCGGTGAGGATCTCGTACGGCAGATCGTTCGCATACTCCAGTTCAGACCGGACGTAGTGGTTGAACGCGGCGGTGTACGGGCCGACGATCGCGGTGTACGACGGGTCCTCCACGAAGTGCTCCCGCGCGGAGTCGGGATCCCAACCGGTGAACCGGGCATCCAGCCTGCCGACCACGCGCCGTTGGTCGCGCAGCAGTTCGGTGAAGAAGCGGACGTGTTCCGGCCGCAGGTTCACCCGGTCCACGTAGTCCTCGGAAAGGCCGGTCAGGGCAGCGAGCCTGCGGACCGTGTCGGCGCGCTGCTCGGTCGTCAGCCGGGCACCGCGCGCCAGCGCCCACGGGTAGTCGCGATCGGCGAACTCCTCCGCCTCGGCCAGCACGTCGGCCAGGGTCCGGTCGCCGTGCCGCCCGTGGTAATGCGCGACCGCGGCGTACGTGGGCAGGTAGAGCGCGTAGGGCACCTCGTTGCCCTCGGTGAAGTCGACGCTGCCCAGGTCCAGCACGGACGAGATGAGCAGCAGCCCGTTGAGGTACATGCCGTAGCGGTCCTGCAGGTGGTTGGCGAGGCCCGCGGCGCGCAGCGTGCCGTAGGACTCGCCAGCCAGGAACTTCGGCGACATCCACCGGCCGTTGCGCGAGGTCCACAGCCGGATGACCTCGCCGACCGACTCGATGTCCGAGGTGAAACCGTGGTGGTCGCCCGGCTTCTCGCCCTTCACGGCCCGCGAGTACCCGGTGGACACCGGGTCGATGAATACCAGATCACTGTGCGCCAGCAGGGTTTCGGTGTTGTCGACGAGCCCGTACGGCGGCGGCACCCGCTCGTCCACGTCACCGGAGAGCACCCGGCGCGGCCCCAGCAGCCCCAGGTGCAACCACACGCTCGACGAGCCGGGACCGCCGTTGAACGCGAACGTCACCGGCCGCGTGGCCGGGTCCGTGTCGTTGAGGGTGTAGGCGGTCAGGAACACTTCGGCCTTGGGCAGGTGCCCGTCGACGGTGCCGTCGGTGAGCACCTCCTTGCGCAGCACGATCCGGCCGGTGGTCGCCGTGTACGAGAGGCCTGCTGTGCTCTCGTGGGTCGTGCTGACCAGGTCGTCCATTGGTTCCGGCGTGGTCGCCGCGTCGCCGTTCGCCGACGGCGTGCCGTCCGCCGCGCCGCCGTCGCGTTGTGTGTTGCCCGCGGTGCTCATGGGTGACACCTTATGCCGGAAGATCGTCCCAAGAACGGGTTACCGATGACGGAGCCACGCGCCGCGGCCGCCGCCGCGACCGACCTCGCCGACCTGGATCGGCGGGTGATCGACTGCCGGGCGTGCCCGCGCCTGGTGGCCTGGCGCGAGCTGGTCGCCCGCGACAAGCGCGCCGCGTACGCGAGCCAGGAGTACTGGGGCCGCCCGGTTCCCGGCTTCGGCCCGGCCGACGCCCGGCTGGCCCTTGTCGGCCTGGCACCGTCGGCCCACGGCGCGAACCGCACCGGCCGGATGTTCACCGGCGACCGCTCCGCCGACGTCTTGTTCGCAGCCCTGTACGCCGCGGGCCTCGCGTCGCGCCCCGAGTCGACCGACATCCACGACGGCACCCGCCTGCACGACCTCCGCATGGTCGCGCCGGTCCGCTGCGCGCCACCGGACAACAAGCCGAGCCCCGCGGAACGGGACACGTGCCGGCCGTGGCTGGTGCGGGAACTGGAGCTGCTGGCCCCGACCCTGCGCGCGATCGTCGTGCTCGGCGGCTTCGGCTGGCAGGCCCTGCTACCCGTACTGGCCGAGACCGGCTGGGCGGTCCCGCGCCCCCGCCCGACCTTCGCCCACGGCGCCCACGTCGTCCTGACCGGCCGCTCGAACCTGCACCTGTTCGGCTGTTATCACGTGAGCCCCCAGAATTCCAATACCGGCCGCCTCACCCCGGCCATGCTCGCGGACGTCTTCGCCGAAGCACGTCGAGTCGCCGACCGGAAGTGACCGAAGCGTGTCCCGTCCGGCAGTCGGATGAGGCATCCTGCCCAGATGAGGTCCGTCCGGGGCCGGGCGCCCGCGTTGCTGGCGCTGGCCGCGCTGCTCCTGCTGGCCGTGTTGGCCACCAGGGGCGTTTCCGCGGTGCCGCACGGTAACGGGCTCGTGGTACGGGGCAGCACGAACGGAACTTTGACCACCATCCCGCCGGGGCGGGGGATCGGGCACCTGAACCCGGCCCTCATCGCCGGTGCGAGCACGTTCGTGGCGCTGGTGCTGGTGGCGTGCCTGGTGGCGGGGGTCATGATCCTGGGGGCGGTGGCGTCGGTGCGGTTGCGGCGCAGGCGGGTCGCGCTGCGCCGGGACGGTGCCGTGGACGATGACTTCGACGGTCGGGACGCGGGCGCGGCGATGGTTCTGTTGCGTGGGGCCAGGGCCGCGGTGGCGCGGTTGCGGCAGCGGGCCGGTGGGCCGCCGTCGGACGCCGTCCAGCAGGCCTGGCTGGTGCTGGAGGAGGCCGCCGCCGAGAGCGGCACGGCACGGCGGCCCGACCAGACGTCGACCGAGTTCACCGGCGCCGTTCTCGCCGCCCACGACGTCGACCCCGGCGCCCTGGTCACCCTGCGCACGCTCTACCAGCGGGCCCGCTTCGGCCGTCCGGACGCGGTGACCGACGCCGACGCCGACCGTGCCGTCGACGCGCTGGACCGGATCGCGGACACCCTGACCGTCCAGGCCCGGCCTGCCATGATCGGTACCGGTACCGATCATGTCTCGGGGTCCCGATGATCCGGCTGCGCGGCATCATCCCGGCGATCGGGGCGGAGGCGCTGCTCACCGCGCTGCTGGCCCGGCTGGTCGGCACGCCGGTGGGCTGGGCGGTGCTGATCGCCCTGCCGATGGCACTGGTTCTGCTGCTCCTGCTGTCGACCCCGGCCGGTGTCGAGCCGAGTTGGTCCGCGCCGCCGACGCCGCCGTCGGCCGCCGCGCACCTCGAGGCGAGCACGCTGGCCAGCAGGCTGGACGACGCAGCGGCCGACCAGGGCCGGTTCTCGAGTCGGGTGCAGCCCCGGCTGGCCACGCTCGCGCTCGCCAGGCTGCGCGGCAGGCCGGGACTCGCAGACCTGCCCGACCTGCGCGACCGGCGCGCGGAAACGGCGCTGGGGCGGGACTTCCACCGCGTACTGACCGATCCGTCCGCGCCACTGCCCGAACCGGACACCCTGCTGGCGATGCTCAACCGACTGGAGGAACCGTGACGGAGTCCACTGTGGACCAAACGGTGGGCGTTGCCGAGATCGCCGACGCATGCGGCGAGGTGCTGTCCGCCGTCGGCACCGTCGTGGTCGGCCGGACGCGGACGTTGCGGCTGGCCATGGCGGCCGTGCTGGCCGGTGGCCACGTGCTGTTCGAGGACGTGCCCGGCCTCGGCAAGACGCTGATGGCCCGCAGCCTCGCCCAGGCACTCGGCCTCGACTTCCGCCGCCTCCAGTGCACACCCGACCTGCTCCCCGCGGACGTGACCGGCTCGTTCCTCTACGACCCGGCCAGCCGCGAGTTCGTGTTCCGCGAGGGCCCGCTGTTCGCCGGGCTGCTGCTGGCCGACGAGATCAACCGCACCACGCCCAAGACCCAGTCCGCGCTGCTGGAGGCCATGCAGGAACGCCAGGTCACGGTCGAGGGCCGCACGTTCGGACTGCCACGGCCGTTCCACGTGCTGGCCACCGCGAACCCGATCGAGTACGAGGGCACCTACCCGCTGCCCGAAGCCCAACTGGACCGCTTCCTGCTCCGTCTCGACGTCGGCTACCCGCCGCCGGACGAGGAGGCCGAGGTGCTGCGCCGCAGGCTGGCGCGACGCCATGAGGAGACCCTGGTGGACGCCGTCGTCGACGCGGACCGGTGCGCCGCGCTGCAGGCAGGCGTTGAGCGGGTCGCGGTGGACGAGGACGTGCTGCGCTACTGCGTCGACCTGACCGTGGCGACCAGGTCGCACCCGTCGGTCGACGTCGGCGCGTCGCCGCGCGGCGCCCAGGCGCTGGTGCTGGTCGCGCGGGCCCTCGCGGTGCTCGACGGCCGGGATTTCGTGCTGCCTGAGGACGTCAAGGAGTGCGCGGTGGCCGCACTCGCGCACCGGCTGACGCTGCGCGCCGAGACGTGGACCTCCGGCCTGACCGACACCAGGGTGGTCACCGAACTGCTCGGCAGCGTGCCCGGGCCAGCGTCGACACGCCCGTGAGCGAGCTTGCGAGCGAACCGTTCAACACAGGGACCCTGGTCGCGAGACCGCCGAGAGCTGGCGAGGTGGGTTCGTGACCTCGCCACGGCAGCGGCTGAAGGCCTGGCAGGACCAGCGCGGCGCGGCGGCCCGCCAGACCTGGCGGGCCACGGACGCGCTGCGCCGAGGGCTGGTGCTCGGCGTGGCGATGGTGGTCGGCGGCGCGCTGCTGCACCGGCTGGCCCCGGTCCTGCTCGGCGCGCCGTTGCTGGTCAGCTCGGTCCTCGCGCTGCTCACGCCGTTGGGCGGCCAGCCAAGGATCCGCGCCCGGCCGCTGCCGAGGACCGTGGAGAGCGGCCAGCGCGCCCGCCTGCTGGTGGACGTCGAACCGGGCGACGGCGCGGAACTGGTGGCCATCCGGCTGCCGAGTCCGGACAGGTTCGGGATCGGACCGGTGCACGTCGTGCCGGCCACCGCGCGCGTCCTCGTCACCCGGATGCACTGGGACGCCTGGGGCGAACACGCCGACCTGCGGCCCGACCACCTGGTCGCCGGGCAGGACGGCCTGTGGGCCTACGGCCCGGTCGTCGGCGACGAGGCCCGCCGCGCCGTGCTGCCGGTGGTCCGCCCGCTGCCGCCCGGTCCGCTGCCGCCAAGGGCCGCAGGCCTTGTCGGCGCGCACCGGTCGCGCCGGCCGGGCGACGGCATCGAACTGCGCGACATCCGCGCCTACCGGCCCGGCGACCGGCTGCGCGGGGTGGACTGGCGGGCCACGCTGCGGTCGGGCTCCCGCGCCGAGTCCGGCGCCGACGTGCTGAACAACCTGTTCGTGCGCGAGCGGCACGCGGAGGCCGACGCCGACGTCATCATCGCGCTGGACACCAGGGTCGACGTCGACGGCGACCTGGCCGGCTGGGCGCAGGGGTTGCCGGGCTTCGTCCGTCCCGGCGGTTCGCTGGCGACCTCGGTCGAGGCGACGGCGGCACTGGCCGCCAGCTACCTGCGGCAGGGCGACCGGGTGGGCTTCGTCGACCTCGGCAGGCCGCAGTTCGGCCTGCGGCCCGGTGCCGGGCGCCGGCAGTTGCTGCGGCTGCGACACCGGCTGCTGGTCTGCGCGCGCAACGCGGGCTGGGCGCCGCGCCCGGTGCTGCGCGCCGAGCAGGTGCCGCCCGGCGCGGTGGTCGTCGTGCTGTCGCCGTTCCTGGACGACGCGGTGGTGCAGCAGACCATGCTCGCTGCCCGGCGGGGCAGCCTGGTGCTCGCGGTGGACGTGCTGCCCGGTCCGCTGACACCGGATCCGGACAACCGGTGGGGACCGGTGGTGGCGAAGGTGATCGGCGGCGAGCACGCCATCCGGCTGGCCGCGCTGCGTGGCAGGGGCGTGCCGGTGGTGTCCTGGGTGGACGGTGCGGAGGTGGTCGCGCTGCTGCGCCGGGCCGCCGCGCCCGGTCGGCGGCCGGTGGGTCGACGATGACCGCGCCGGAGCGAACGGTGCAGCTCGGTTCCGGCTGGCCGGGGTGGGTGCCGCGCGTCGTCCTGCTATTGGCCGGTTTCGGCGCGGCCACCGCGCTGCTGGGCAACGGCGTGACCGGGATCGCGCTGGTGTTCGTCTTCGGGTTCGCGCTCGTGGTGCCGCTGGTGCCGGCCACGCCGTCGGCCGCGATCCTGATCGGCGCGGTCGCCATCGCGGTGGCGGCCGGGCCGGGTCCCGCGCTGCGGCCGGAGGTGCTGATCGAGATACCGCTGTTGCACCTGGTGCACGTGACCGCCGCGCTGTCCGCTCTGGTGCCGGTCAACGCCGTGATCCAGCCTGCCGCGCTGTGGCCGCTCGTGCGCCGGTTCGTCGTCGTGCAGGCGGTCACGTTCGCCGTCGCCGGGGTGTCGGCCGTGCTGCCGACGGGCCGCAACACGACGGTGGTGGAACTGGCCGGGCTGATCGCGTCCACCGGACTGGTGATCCTGGCGATTCGTGTGGTCGTACGACGACGTTGAGGTGACGCGGTTCACCCATTCGATACCGCAGGATGGCACGATTCAGCGACCCCTGTCACACCAATGCCGGGTGGCATGGTTGAGCCGAGTCAGCGATGCGACCATAGGGACATGGCGGCAGGTATGAAGCAACCAACCCGCATCCTCATCCTGGGCGGCGGCTATGTCGGGCTGTACACCGCGCTGGGCCTGCAGAAGAAGCTGCGGCTCAACGAGGCGTCCGTGACGGTGGTCGACCCGCAGCCACACATGACGTACCAGTCCTTCCTGCCGGAGGCGGCCGCGGGTTCGATCGAGCCGCGCAGCGTGGTCGTGCCGCTGCGCCCGACGCTGCGGCGCTGCCACATCGTCAGCGGGCGGGTATCCAAGATCGAGCACGCCAGGCGGATGGTCACCGTGGACGTGGCGGGCCGCCTCCAGGAGATCGGCTACGACGTGCTCGTCGTGGCGCTGGGCTCGGTGGCCCGGCTGCTGCCGGTACCGGGGCTTGCCGAGCGCGGCATCTCCTTCAAGACCATCGGCGAGGCGATCTACCTGCGCAACCACGTGCTGACCAGGCTGGACCTCGCCGCCGGCACGCTGGATCCCCAGCTGCGCAAGCGTTTGCTGACGTTCACGTTCGTGGGCGGCGGGTTCGCCGGCATCGAGTCCCTGGCGGAGCTGGAGGACATGGCCCGCTACGCCTGCCGGTACTACGAGAACATCGAGGCAGAGGACATGCGCTGGGTGCTGGTCGAGGCGGCCGGTCGCATCCTGCCCGAGGTGCGGGAGAGCCTCGGCGTGTGGACGGTGGAGCAGCTGGAGGGCCGCGGTATCGAGGTCTACCTGTCCACCACGGTGAAGACCTTCGAGGGCGGACACATCGTGCTGTCCGACGGCACCGAGTTCGACAGCGACACGGTCGTGTGGAACGCGGGCGTGAAGGCCAATCCGGTGCTGGCCGACTCCGACCTGCCGATCGACTCGCGTGGCCGCGTGACGTGCACGGCGTCGATGCGGGTGGTGGACATGCCGGAGGTGTGGTCGGCGGGTGACTGCGCCGCGGTGCCGGACCTGTCGCGCACGGCGGCGGACCCGACCGCCATGTGCACGCCCAACGCGCAGCACGCGGTGCGCGAGGCGCGCCTGCTTGCCAAGAACATCATGACCGCGATGCGCGGCGGCACGCCGAAGGACTACTACCACAAGAGCGTCGGTTCGGTGGCCAGCCTCGGGATCCACACCGGTGTCGCGGACACCTTCGGCGTGAAGGTCAAGGGCTACCCGGCGTGGCTGATGCACCGCGGGTACCACATCAGCCGGATGCCCACGTTCAACCGCAAGGTCCGCATCCTGCTCGACTGGCTGGTCGCCGGCGTGTTCCGCCGCGAGGTCGTGGCGCTCGGCCAGATCAACGACCCGAAGGCCGAGTTCGACCTGGCGGCCCGGAGCTGACGGCCGATGACACGCTGCGTGTTCGCGTTCGGCTTAGGTGGGATAGTCGGCGACCTGGCGTAGTCGGCCGGCGCCCGTGTGCGCCCGTTCGGGCCTAAACGGTGGTAACGCCTGGCGCCCTGTCGCGATCTATCAGTAGTCGATGTCGGAAAGTTGAACGGACAAGCGTCCATGTCTTGACAGCGCGTAGGGTGAAACGGAGACTACACCTCGCGAGTCACCCGAAAGAGTGAGTCGGATGCGGTGTTTTGCGAGGAGCGGGGTGTCATGTCGATCGAGGAACTGGCCGCGCAACTTCGCAGCGGCGAGATCGAGGACCCTGCCCTGGCCGAGTACGCGACGGTATATGCGCAGGCCGAGCAGGTGTTCCGCAACAAGAAGGACGATTGAGCTGACCAGCAACGGTCCAACGCTGGACGAACCGGGCGCTCCGGCGCTCGACCAAGCCAACGGCCGTTCCGCAGAACCGGTACGGACGGTGACGGCCCAGCCCACCGAACGGCCTACTCCGCTACTCCTTCAGGGGCAGGAGTACGTGTTCCGCGCGCCCATCACCGCCCTCGATTTCCAGGAGCGCGTGCACCGGCTTGACCTCGTCGACACGGGCAACGGCGACCCGGAGCCCTGTGTCCTGGTGCTGGCCCGATCGGCCGACATGGAGATGAACGAGCTGTCCATCGCGCTGGCCGAGCGCGGCGTGCGGATGGCCAGGATCGACATCGACCGCTGCCTCGACCTGTCGCTGACCGTCTACCCGGACCGCCCCCTCATCGAACTGGACCGGTGGGTGCTGCGGCCGTTGTTGGTCTGGCGCCGGCATTTCGAGCTGGCCGCGCTGCCGGTCGACCCCGGCACCCTCTTCGGCGCCTACGTCGCGGACCAGTGGCGTTCGGTGGGCGACTGGATCACCAGCCGGAGTGACTGGGCCCAGGTCAACTCGGCCGCGACGGGCCGCTGGCCGGACCGCCTCACCCAGCTGTCCGATGCCGCCGCGTTCGGCCTGCGCACCCCGAGGACCGTCGTCACGACCCGCCCGGCCAGGCATCGTCCTGGTGGTGGCGCGTGTGTCGTGAAGACGTCCGGCCGTCACCTGATCGAGCCGTCGTCCGGCGTGCAGCACGGCCTGTTCCCCCGGCCGTTGGACCCCCGTGCGGGTGGCCACGGTCCGGAGCCCGCGCCGGTGATCGTGCAGCAGTACGTCAACCCAGGCCACGAACTGCGCGTGTTCGTGGTGGGGGAGCAGCTGATCAGCTACCGGGTGGACAAGCTCGACCCGGCCCAGCTGTGGGTCGATCCGGACGCCGTCGAGGTGCATCCGGTCGACATCCCGCCCGCCCTCGGCGACACGCTGCTGGCACTGGCGCGGTTCTGGCGTATCGACGTGGCCGCTTTCGACCTGCTGGTCGCGGGCGGCGAGCCGATCTTCCTGGAAGTCAACATCAACTGCGACTGGCGCTGGTTCGAACGCCGGACGGCGCAGCCCACCGTGTCGACCGCGGTGGCCTCCTGGGTGGCGTCGCGTTTCGCCCAGTTACGCCAGGCCTGACCCGCATCGCGGGCCCACGGCGGCCTCCCGGACGACCAGATTCCGCCATGCGTCCGCACGCCGGTGGGCCGGCCGGATGAGTTCAGCCATATTTACCCACGAATGGGTGACAAGACCATAAGCTTCGCTTGCCCCCGTAGCCCAACAGGCAGAGGCATTCCCCTTAAAAGGGAAGCGGTGCCGGTTCGAATCCGGTCGGGGGCACCACCATTGACCAGCGGCATTGTCGAGAACCCGAGTCCGAATTGTCGCGGACTCGATCCGGCCGCGATCACCTGTTCGTCCGAGATGGGCGTTACGCCGCGTAGTAATCAGAAGCCCTCAATGGAGTGAACATCGAGTCGGGCCGTGACGCTGTGGCATCGCACGGGCACGCGCGATCACCGTTCCCGAAGGTGAATAGTTCGCGTGTTGCGTTGTCATTATGTTACGTACGCGTGTCATCCTCGGATAAAGCGGTCGTCGAGGACCGCTGACCCGGCCCAAAGGGGGGCACGCGATGAGCGTCGAGGCGGTGGTCGACGAGCACACCGAGGTCAGTGTCCGGGCGCGACTCGTGTTCGCGGCGGCCCGGCTGATGTTGCGCCCCCTGCTCACGTACTGGCCGCTCACCGGCTGGGGCATCCGGCCGCTGTGCCTGCTGGAAACGGCCGCCGACTTCCTGCCGGCCCCGTGCGGGGTCAAGGTGGAGCGGGTCAACTTCGGCGGATTCGTCGGCGAATGGGTACGGCCGACACCGACCGACGACACCGGGGCGCCCGGCGAACCGGGTGTGATCCTGTACTTCCACGGCGGCGCCTTCGTGACCTGCGGTGTCGCCACCCACCGGTACGAGGTGTCCATGATCGCGCAGGCCAGCGGCCTGCCAGTGCTGTCGGTCGCCTACCGCCAACTGCCCACGGTCCGGCTGGCCGGTTCCGTCGAGGACTGCGTTTCGGTCTACCGAGGACTGCTGGCCGAGGGATTCGACCCGACCCGGATCGTGCTGGCAGGCGACTCGGCAGGCGGCTACCTGGCGTTCGCCACCGCACTAGCGGCGCGGGCCGAAGAGTTGCCAGGACCGGCCGGAATCGTGGCACTGTCACCCTGGCTGGACTTCGACTCGACCACCAAGCTGGCCCACCCCAACGCCGGCCGGGACGCCTACGCCCCCGTCATCCGCCTCCCCGAACTGGCCCGACTGCTGGGCGCCGAACTCGCAGAAGGCCAGCCGGACCCGTCGCCGGTAAACCAGGACCTGACCGGCCTGCCCCCGGTACTGCTGGTCGCCTCCGAGAGCGAGGTCCTACGCTGCGACGCCGAACTGATGGCCACACGACTGGCCAACGCCGACGTCCCGGTCACACTCCAGGTCTGGGCAGGCCAAATACACGCATTCCCGGTACTGGGCAACCTGCTGCCGGAGAGCAAGGCCGCCATCCGCGCCATCGCCACCTTCATCCGCAACCTGGTCCGACCGGCCAAGGACGACCAACAAGACCTCACAGCACTGGCCGGCTAACTTGTCAAACCGCTGTCCACAGCTCCACGAGTTGTCCACAAGGGACCGGCCGAATACCCCATTCGGGGCTTGACAGGTATACCTTGGAAAAGGGCCGAAGCCCCCAGGGTTGGGCGGGGGTCTGCCTGTGGTCGGCGAAGTCGCATAACCGCTGGTCGGAGTGCCTCTAAGTGCTTCTTGGTCGAATCGGCTGATCCTCCATTGAGGAGGGTTGATGGCGGGCGCAAGGGATCTCTGCGCCGCTCCCGATCGGAAGGGGCGCCAGTCAGGGCGAATCGCGGTGATTGGCGTCTGATCTGCGGAAACGACCATGCCGAGGGTCGGGTCTGCCCGCTGTTCGGCTTTGGCGAGTGTGGGCGTTGGTCAGGTCTTCTGCGCCGTCGCTGGTTGCTGTATGCGCGGCGCCGGTACGCCCTGCTTGGCCGGTGCGCCGGGCTTGGTCGCGATGGGCACGGTCGTCTGCTGGGACGACGGCCGGGTCGGCGCGGCCTCCTCGTCCGCCAGCGGGTCCAGCAGTGGGCTCGCGTCACGCAGCAGCGTGTGTGCCGACTTGAGCTGCTCGGTGATTCGCTGCCGCAGTGACTGGAGGTCCTGGACCAGACGGGTCGCGTCGGTGACGCGCCGCGCGCACTCGTCCGCGGTCTCGCGCTGTCGGCGCTCGGCCTTCTCGCTTGCCTCGCGCACCCGCCGCTCCGCGTCCTCCGTTGCCTCGCGTACCCGGCGTTCCGCGTCGGCGCGTGCCTCGGCGCGCTGGCGCTCGATCTCCTTGGCCAGTGCCTGGCGCTTGGTGGTCGTGGCGCGTTCGAACTCGTCCTCGATCTGGCGGCGGCGCTGTTCTGCGGCGGCGTCCAGTTCGCGCTGGCGGTTCGCCGACGACGTGGTCATCTCGGCTACCTGGGTCCGCGCCTGGTCGATGACCTTGCTGTGCTCCGCGCGGCCCTCCTGGCGCTGCTTGTCCAGCTCGGCGAGCAGTTTCTCGTAGCCGGTGCGGAGTTTGGCTGCGGCTTCCTCGGCACCGGACCAGGAGTGCGTCGCCGCGGCCTGCGCCCGGGCGGTGATCTCCGCGGCCTGGTGGTGCGCCAACTGGACCATGCGCTTGCATCGGTCGTCGAGGTCGTCGGGATTCTTGGGCAGTTCCACCAGTTCGGTGACCTGCCTGGTGAGTTCGGTGATCCGCGAGTGCGCGGAGCCCAGCTGCTCCGTCAGATCGGCCACTTGGGACAGTGCGGCGTTCCGATCAGCGGAGATCAGCTTGATTTCTTCCTCGAGGTCGTCCAGATACTGCTTGACCTGAGCGCGGTCGAAGCCGTGCCAGACGACGTCGAAACCGGGCTTCAGCGGTACCAGTTCACGGTCCTCAGGGCGCGCCATGCCTTGACGTTACGCGATTCGCGTAACGGTGTGGTGAGCGGCACACCTGGTTCCGTCTACCGGTGGAATCACACCAGGTGACCGACCATGCCGACGTCGCCCGATAGGTGGGTAGCCTGGGCGGGTGCCGGTTCGATCACTACTCGCCACGAGCGATCTCCACGTGACCCATGACGGCAACGGGCCGATCGTGGCCGACATCCGTCCCCGGCACGACGACGACTGGCTGATCGTCGCGGGCGACGTCGCCGAGTCGACCGACGCCATCGAACAGACCCTCGCCATGTTCGCCGACCGGTTCGCGAAGGTGATCTGGGCGCCGGGCAACCATGAACTGTGGACGGTCCGCGGCAACCCGGCCGGCCTGCGCGGCGCCGCGCGCTACGACGAGCTCGTCGAACTGTGCCGGGGCCTCGGCGTGGTCACTCCGGAGGACGAGTACCCGATCTGGGTGACCGACGACGCCTCCTACGCGGTCGCGCCGCTGTTCCTGCTCTACGACTACAGTTTCCGCGATCCGGCCACGCCGCTGGCCGACGCGATGGATTACGCCTACTCGACGGGCCTCGTCTTCACCGACGAGCAACTCCTGCACCCGGACCCGTTCGCCAGCCGCCAGGAGTGGTGCGCGCACCGGGTCGAGCTGACCGAGCGCAGGCTGGCCGCCATCCCGGACCATCTGCGTACCGTGCTGATCTCACACTTCCCGCTGCACCGGGGGCCGACCACGATGCTGCGCCACCAGCACCTCGCCATGTGGTGCGGCACCGAGCGGACCGCGGACTGGCACCTGCGCTTCCGGGCCGCCGTCGCCGTCTACGGCCACCTGCACATCCCGGTCACGCTGGAGTACGACGGGGTCCGGTTCGAGGAGGTGTCGCTGGGCTACCCACGGGAATGGCGCGCCAGGAAGACGCAGCCACCCGTGCCGCTGCGCGAGATCCTGCCCGGCGACCCGACCAGGGTGCCGTGGAACCGAAGGCAGGCGGGCTGATGCTGGCCGAACTGCTGCCCCCTGAGGTGATCGCGGTCGACCTGCGCGGCGACGACCCGGACGCCTACCTGCTGCCGGCGGAGGAACACCTGGTGGCCAAGGCGGTGGCCAAGCGCCGCCGCGAGGTGACCAACGCCAGGACCTGCGCGCGCCGCGCCCTGGCCCGTCTCGGCATCGCCGAGACGGCGATCCAGCGTGGTCCCAAGGGCCAACCGATCTGGCCTGCCGGCGTCGTCGGCAGCATCACGCACACCGCGGGCTATGTCGCCGCCGCCGTCGCGCACGCCGCGAAGGTGCGCTCGGTCGGCGTGGACGCCGAGGTGCACGGCGAACTGCCCGACGGCGTGCTGGGCCACATCGCGTTCGGGCCGGAGCTGGCGTGGCTGGCCGGCCGGGACCACAGCGAGGTCTGGTGGGACCGGTTGTTGTTCAGCGCCAAGGAGAGCGTCTACAAGGCGTGGTTCCCGCTGACCGGCCGGTGGCTCGGCTTCGAGGACGCGGAGATCACGATCGACCCGGTCGACGGCACGTTCGAGGCCAAGATCCTGATCGACGGCACGGCCATGGCAGGCCCACCGCTGACCACGATGTCCGGCCGGTGGCTGGCCCGCGACGGCCTGGTCCTCACCGCGATCACGCTGCCCCTGGCGTGACGGCCCGGTCCGACGTTCAACCACGACGCCAAATCGCAAATGTCGCGATTGGCGTAGTGGACTAGTGAACTGAATCGATTCACTAGTGAACGGGCATTGACGGGACGTAGCGGTAAGCGCTTTCATTTGGTCGCCGCACCATGTAATCACCGCCACGGGGCTGATCAACGGCCTTCGTGTCGGTTACTCAACGTGTCCGCGGCACGGCTGGCCGGCCCCTCTCCCCACCGTCGAGGAGGAACTCCGCCCATGACCGCCTCACACTCCGGCGCGCCACCGACGCGCAGACAACGCCTGCGCAGGCTGCGCACCCCGCTGGTCGGCCTGTCCGCGCTGATGCTCGTTCCCGCACTGTTCGCCGTCGCGCACGCCAACGCGGCCACCACCCCCAAGGCGGCCGTGCCGTCCGCCGTGCCGGCCCCGCCCGCCGGCTTCAACACCGTCTTCTCCGACGACTTCAGCGGTGCCGCCAACACCGGGCTCAACACCTCGAACTGGCTCTACGACCTGGGCACCAGCTACCCCGGCGGCGCGGGGAACTGGGGCACCGGCGAGGTCGAGTCGGAGACCAACAGCACCGCCAACGTCTTCCAGGACGGCAACGGCCACCTGGTGATCCGACCGATCCGCGACGCGTCCGGCGCATGGACCTCCGGCCGCGTGGAGACCCAGAACACCAGCTTCGCGGCCCCGGCGGGCGGCCAGTTGGAGATCCAGGCGTCCCTCGAACAACCCAACCCGGCCACCGGCCTCGGCTACTGGCCCGCGTTCTGGGCCATGGGCGCCGCGGCCCGTCCCGTCGGCGCCACCAACTGGCCCAGCATCGGCGAGCTGGACATCATGGAGGACGTCAACGGCAGCTCGCAGGAGTCCGAGACCTTCCACTGCGGCGTCGACCCCGGCGGCCCGTGCAACGAGACCACCGGCATCGGCAGCGGGCTGCGCGCCTGCGCAGGCTGCCAGACCGGTTTCCACACCTACGCGGTGATCATCGACCGCCGCAACACCTCGGCAGAGCAACTGAGGTTCCTCGTCGACGGCAACGTGCAGTTCACCGTCAACGAGAACCAGGTGCCGGTCGCGACCTGGCAGGCCGCGGTGGATCACGGCTTCTTCGTGATCTTCGACCTGGCCATCGGCGGTGCGTTCCCCAACGCCATCTGCGGCTGTGGCTCGCCATCCGCCGCGACGTCGTCCGGTGCCGCGATGACCGTGGACTACGTCGCGGTCTACCAGAGCTCGGGCGGCGGCGGTGGCGGCACGACGACCACCAACCCGCCGCCGACGACCACCACGGCCCCCCCGACCACGACCACCGGCGGTGGCGGCACCGGAGGTGGTGGTTCCGCGTTCTCGCAGATCGCGGCGACCAGCGCGTCGGCATCGCACAGCGCGACGGCCGAGGCCACCCAGGACACCGGCGGCGGCCAGGACTACGGCCAGCTGGCCAACGGCGCGTGGGCCCAGTATCCGAACATCAACTTCGGGACGAGCGGTGCGACGCAGTTCATGGCCAGGGTCGCGTCCGGAGCAGCGGGCGGGGTGAGCGGGCTGGTCAACGTGCACCTTGACAGCCTGACCAGTCCGTCGATCGGCAGTTTCGCCGTCGGCAACACCGGCGGCTGGCAGAGCTGGCGAACCATTCCGGCCAACATCTCCCGGGTGACCGGCACCACACGGTGTTCCTGACCTTCGACAGCGGTCAGCCGTCACCGTACGTGTCACTGCACTGGTTCGATTTCGGTCCGTGATCGACTAGGTAACTCGATCGGGTACCCCGCCACCCAGAGTGTCGCGGGGTACCCGATCGATCGCGTAGCGTCACGCAACCGTGAGAGCGACACCGATTCGTCAGCCCGTCATCGCGGCCGTGGCCCTGGCGTCCGCGCTGGTGGCCGCGGCGATACTGCCCGGAATGGCGACCGCGGGCCCGACCCTGCCTACTGGCCGTGCGGCATTGGCCGCCGTCAACGCCCTGCCGCCGACCCCGAATACCGCATGGGGTCTCGACCCGGCGACCGGCCGACTCCTGGTGACCGTGTCCGACGCGGCGCCCACCGCGGGCGCGGCCCGGCTGCTCGCGGTGGCCAGCCGGTTCGGTGCGAACGTCGTGCGCACCCGGCTGCCGTTGACCGAGCAGGACCTGACCGACCCACTGGCACCGGCCGACGGCGTGCTGCTGGGCGGCGACTCGATCAACGACGCCAAGATCATCTGCTCCGCCGGCTTCAACGTGCTGCAGGGCGGCGTGCGCTACCTGCTCACCGCGGGCCACTGCACCCAGGGCCTGCCCAACTGGACCGGTGTCGGCCCGGCGGTCGTCTCGGCGTTCCCCGGCACCGACTACGGCGTGATACGGGACGACCAGGCGACCGCGCCCGGCGCCGTGGACCGCTGGGACGGCACGACGCAGCCGATCACCGGGGCCGCCGCGGCAACGGTCGGCGAGGCGGTCTGCGCCAGCGGCCAGACCACCCACGTCACGTGCGGCCACGTCACCGCCGTCGGCCTGACCGTGGACTACGGCGACGGCAACGTGGTGCGCGGACTGATCGAGACCGACGTGCACACCGACCACGGCGACAGCGGCGGTTCGCTGTTCGACGGTGCCATCGGGCTGGGCATGGTGTCCGGCGGCGACGGCACCACCGACTACTTCCAGCCGCTGCCGCCGGTGCTGGCCGCATACGATCTCGTGTTGAGTCCCTAACAGTCCCGCAGCGCGGGGCTCTGGTTGAGCAGTTGCCCGCACGGCGACACGAACTCCAGGTACGCCATACCGTCCACAGCGGACGGTCGGAAGGCGCCGACCCGGTGGCAGTTCTGGAAGGCGAGCCGAACCCCGAAATGCCGTTCAAGGCCACCGCGAATCGCGTCCGACGCCAGGGCGCGCAGCAACTGCCCGCGCTCGGCCTCGCTCGGCGGCGGCACCGCGTGGTCGGCGAACTCGGCGCTCGAGCCACGCAGGTCGTCGGCGACCGAGCTGATCACCTGCCACGCGTAGGGCAGCGAGGTGCGGACGACATCGACGAAGGCGGCGTCGTCGACCTCGCCGCGTTCGGCCCGTTCCAACAGTGCGGTCGGCACGTCAAGCGACATGACTGTTCTCCTCTTTCGGTTTGTCAGTGCACGAAATCCGGGTCGACCTGCGCGGCGAGGTCCTGGCCGGTGCGCTCGTTGGCCCAGGCCGCCGCGTTGCGCAGGTGGAACTCGATGCCCTGGCGCCGGTAGCGGGCCGGATCGCGGACCACACCGTCCACAGCGGACCGCATGGTCTCCAGCGCGGCCCGGTTGGCCGGTTCCAGCGCCTCGATCGGCCGGTGCGCGCCACGTTCCGCGGCCCGC
>CAVPCF010000155.1:0-74568 GCA_963702275.1 Candidatus Melainabacteria bacterium | reverse complement strand
CGGTATCCGTCATCGGTGGAAACGCCTCGGTAGACGCTTCATGCTCGCCTTGCGATCGGCAATCGCTGGCGAGCCTATGGTAGAACGCGAGCACGCCAGGCGGCAAGTAATAGAAACGGCGCCGCCTGCCAACAGGCGAGCCGGGAGCGTCAGCGACCGGAGAAACCTGAGGAACCGATGCCCAAAACAACAACCGACGAGATGCCCTGGGCTTGACGGCGGGTGGCTCGGACACGCGACAAGCGTGTCGGGGTCGCGAAAACGACAAGAGGCAATTGTTCGATTTGCCCTACAAGTGCCGTCTAAGGTGACGGGCGATCTTGTCGGTCGCGAGGAATCGCTCGGATCGAGCACGAAGAAGCGGTTGGACCTGGTGGGCATCGAACCCGCTGATCAGTGGCGTGCCATGCGTGACGTGGCCCTCGTTGCCGACCGAGGACCCTTCGAGTCGATCTGGGTTTTCGACCACTTCCACACCATCCCCGTGCCCACGGAGGAGGCCACGCACGAGGCTTGGTCGCTGATGGCGGCGCTGGGCGCCGTCACCGAACGGGTCCGGCTCGGCCAGATGTGCACGTGCATGGGCTACCGGAACCCGGCCTACCTGGCCAAGGTCGCCGCCACCATCGACGTCGTGTCCGGCGGCCGGGTGGAGATGGGCATCGGCGCAGGCTGGTACGAGCACGAATGGCGTGCCTACGGCTACGGATTCCCGTCCGCGGGCGAGCGTCTCACCCAGCTCGACGAGGGCGTCCAGATCATGCGACAGCTCTGGACCACCGGCACGGCCACCCTGGCCGGCAAGCAGTACCAGGTCGACGGCGCCATCAGCAGGCCGCTGCCGCTGCAGGAGGGCGGCATCCCGCTGTGGATCGCGGGCGGCGGCGAGCGCAAGACGCTGCGCATCGCCGCGCGGTACGCCCAGTACACCAACTTCGCCGGGAACCCCGAGACGTTCGCGCACAAGTCGGAAATCCTGGCCGCGCACTGCAAGGATGTCGGCACCGATTTCGGCGCGATCACCCGGTCGGCCGACTACAACGTCGTGATCGGCACGACCCGGAAAGAAGTACAGGACCGGCTGGCGTGGATCCGGTCGCACTACGAGCGGGTGCTGCCGACCGACCTGGCAGAGCGGTCCACCAGCGCGTGGGCCAACAGTCCGCTGGCCGGCACGCCGGAGGAGATCATCGAGCGGTTGCGGGAAATGCGCGACCTCGGCATGACCTACGCCATCGTGTCCTTCGCCGAGGCCGCCTACGACCATTCCGGTATCGAGCTGTTCGCCAAGGAGGTCGCGCCCGCGCTGGCCTTGAGCTAGGCGGACATCTTGCGATGCAGGTCGTAGCCACCGTTGGCGCGGACCGCGCTGCGGCGGCCGTGCCGGCGGTGGCTGGCGGGCTGGTGCGGCGTCGCGTAGTCCTGAGCCGGTCCGTTCGGGTTGTCCATGCGTTCGTGGTGTTCGGCCAGGATCGCGTCCAACGTGCCCTGGGCATGCCGTAGCCGTGTCACGGCGAAGGTAACGACAACGACGACCAGCGCCGCGCCCAGAATCAACCAGATCATTGTTGTGCCCTTCAGCGCTCTGCGTTGTCGCACGTTCTATCGACGGAAGAC
The DNA here is from genome assembly GCA_963702275.1 of Candidatus Melainabacteria bacterium. Lineage (GTDB taxonomy): Bacteria > Actinomycetota > Actinomycetes > Mycobacteriales > Pseudonocardiaceae > DATEPR01. The sequence continues at coordinate 72,951 of CAVPCF010000155.1, read as the reverse complement.
CCCCGTCGCAACGGGTGATGACGGCTCAGTTCGTTGCCCCCTGGGGCCACGAACGGACCAGATGATCATGCAAGTTGCCGCTACCGCAGGTCAGCAGACCCGGAATTTGAACACGCCCCGTAACCAGATTACTCAGGAACCACCCGTTCGGACTAATGACCCCCTAGTCGAAAACCTGACATAAAGACGACATCGACGGAACGGAATCCGATCGCATTTCGCCGCCCCCAAAAATGGGATCGGACGGGCGCGCCTTGCCACCTGACCTGCTCGTTCTTACCATGGGGTGAGACACAGGCCCGCTGTGTCGCAGGGCAGGCCGGATGGGGGCGCAGATGTCCGTGGCCCAACGTCCGGCGCTCGGCTGGTATCTCACCGAGCCGATGCGCGGCGTGCTGACGTTCTCCACGCTCCCGTTCGCGGCTCCCTGGCTGCGCCGGGCACCAAGAGGCGACGGCCACGGCGTGCTCGTGCTGCCCGGCCTGCTGGCCGACGACCTCAGCACCGGCACGATGCGGGCGTTCCTGGCCGGCCTCGGCTACGCGGTGCGCGGCTGGGGCCTCGGCCGCAACCTCGGCCCGACCGACGCGGTCATCGACGGCATGCCGCGCGTGCTCGACCAACTGGCCACCACGACCGGCCGGCCGGTGTCGGTCATCGGCTGGAGCCTCGGCGGTGTCTACGCCCGCGAACTCGCCCGCGACCATCCCGACCTGGTCCGTCAGGTGATCACGCTGGGCAGCCCGTTCGGTCTGGTCGACAACCGGCAGAGCAGGGCGGACGGCGCGTTCCGGCGCCGCGCCCGCCGGCACGTCGACCCGGCCCGGCTGCCCTCCCGCGAGCAGCTGCGCCAACCGGTGCCGGTGCCGTCGACGGCGATCTACTCGCGGTCCGACGGCATCGTCGACTGGCACGCCTGCGTGGATCCAGCCGACGCGACGCACCAGAACGTCGAGGTGCGGTGCGGTCATCTCGGCTTCGGCGTGGACGCCGGTACACTGTGGACGATCGCGGACCGCCTCGCCCAGACACCCGGTGAGTGCACGCCGTTCCGCCCGCCACCCGCCGCCCGCGGCTGGTTTCCGCAGTGACCACTGCCGCGCCGTGGGCGTTCGCGCAGGAGTGGGGTGGCCGTGGCTGGGTGACCGATCTGGCCGGTCCGGTGCACTGGGTCGAGTTCGGCGAGCCGACCGACAACACGCCGATCGTGTTCGTGCACGGGCTGGGCGGCTCGCACCTGAACTGGGCCCTGGTCGGCCCGGCACTGACCCGCGACCGTCAAGCGTTCGCCCTTGACCTGCGTGGTTTCGGCCTCACACCGGGCTTTCCGCGCGACACCACGGTGGCCGGCAACGTGCGGCTGCTGGACACGTTCCTGCGCGAGGTCGTCGGCACGCCCGCGGTCCTGGTCGGCAACTCGATGGGCGGCCTCATCTCGGCGATGCAGGCCGCGGCCCGGCCGGACACCGTTGCCGGGCTGGTCCTGGTCGACCCGGCGCTGCCGCCACCGGTCCGCAGGCCGGACCCTGCCGTGGCCGGCATGTTCATGACGTACCTTGTCCCCGGGCTCGGCGAGTTCGCGATGCGGATGATGCAGTCGCGGTCGACGCCGGAACAGGCGGTCCGGCGGATCATCAACCTGTGCTTCGCCGACCCGAGCCGCCTCGACCCCCGGATGCTGGCCGCGGCGATCGAACTGGTCAAGGCACGTGCCGTGCTGCGCGGCAAGGAGGAGTCGTTCCTGCGCGCCACCCGGTCGCTGATGTGGGAGCTCGCGCGTCCGGAGCGCAGCCGGGCCGTGCTGCGCCGCGTCGACGTGCCGGTCCTGCTGATCAGCGGCGAGGCGGACCGGCTGGTGCCGGTCGCGGCGGCACGGGCCGCGGCGGCCGCGAATCCGGCCTGGGACACCGTGTTCCTGCCCGGTGTCGGCCACACGCCGCAACTGGAGACGCCGGACCTCGTCGTCGACGCCGTCACGGGTTGGCTGGCCAGGACCATGATCAGAACCGGACCGTGAGGCGCGCCATGCAACAGCTCACCGGACTCGACGCGGCGTTCCTCGCGCTGGAGACCGCCAACTCCACCGGCCACGTCGGCGGCGTCTGCCTCCTGGACCCGACCGACGCTCCGCGGCCGCTGGACCTGGCCACCCTCACCGACGTGCTGGCCCAGCGACTGCCGCTGGTGCCGGTGCTGCGCAGGCGGCTGCTGGAGGTGCCGCTCGGGCTGGACCAGCCGTACTGGGTGGACGACGCCGATTTCGACCTGGAGTACCACATCCGCGAGCTGGCGCTGCCCGGTCCCGGCTCGGAGGCGCAGCTCACCGAGCAGGTGGCGCGGCTGCACGCCCGCCCGCTGGACCGCCGCAGGCCGCTGTGGGAGATGTACCTGATCACCGGATTGGCCGACGGTCGGGTCGCGGTCTACACGAAGGTGCACCATGCCGCGATCGACGGCGTGTCCGGCACGGAACTGCTGACGGTGCTGCTGGACCTGTCACCGGACGGGCGCCCGCTGCCGGACCGGACCGACTACACCCCGGAAGCACCGCCGAACCGGGTCGAACTGGCCGTGCGCGCGGCCGCCCGGCTGGCGTGGCGGCCGGTGCAGACAGTGCGGCTCTCCGGTGAGTTCATCCGGGTGGTGCCGACGCTCGCGCCGGTGATCAGCGCGTTCGTCGGCGGGATGCTGGGGCTGAACCGGGGCGACGGCAGCGTGATCGCGTCGTCGCCGAGCCGGGCGCCCGCGACGCCGTTCAACCGGCCGATCACCCCGCACCGCAGGGTCGCGTTCCGCAGCGTCAGCCTGGACGATGTGAAGGCGGTGAAGCGGGTGTTCGGGGTGTCGGTCAACGACGTGGTGATGGCGATGTGCGCCGGCGCGCTGCGCACCTGGCTGATCGACCACGACGCGCTGCCCGCCGTCCCGCTCAACGCGATGATCCCGGTGTCGGTGCGTGACGAGAAGGGCCAGGGCGCGCTGGGCAACAAGGTGTCCGCGATGCTCGCCACGGTCCCCACCCACCTGGACGACCCTGCACAGCGCCTGGCTGTCGTGCACGAGGCGACGAAGCTCGCCAAGTCGCAGCAGGCGGTGATCCCGCAAGGCTTGGTGGACAACATCTCCGACTTCGCCCCGCCCGCGCTGGTCGCCCGTGCCGCGCGGGTGGTGTTCGCGACCGGCGTGCTGCATCGGCTGCCGCCGTTCAACCTGTGCATCTCCAACGTGCCCGGCCCGAACATCCCGGTTTATCTGGCGGGAGCGCGGCTGCTGGCGCAGTACCCGGTGTCGGTGGTCACCGACGGGCAGGGCCTCAACATCACGCTGGTCGGCTATCTCGGGCAACTGCACTTCGGCCTCGTGGCGTGCCGGGAACTGGTGCCCGACATCGACGCGCTGGCCGGCTACCTGGTGGACGAACTGGATCTGCTGCTGAAGGCAGCCGCCGCCAAGACCGGCTAGTCCGATGGCGATCGAGGACGTGGTCTTCGTCGTGCCGGAGGGTGTCGCGGCGCCGAAGTCGGTGCCGGCGGACATCTTCACCGCCGCGGTCGACTCCTACGTGTCCGGCCAGCAACTGGACATGCGGGCGCTGGCCCGGCGCCTCGGCGTCAGCAGGGCCACGCTGTACCGGCGGGCCGGCAACCGGGAGCGGCTGCTGGACGAGATCATGTGGTGGCGGTCGCGGCACGCGCTGGTCGACGTCATGCACCGCACGGCCCACCTGTCCGGGGTGCGGCGGATCATCGCGGCGATCGGTGGCGTACTGCGCGCGATCGAGCGTGACCGTCCACTCAGGACCTTCCTGGAGACCGATCCCGAGTCGGCGATGCGCATCCTCACTGGCACGAGGAGCACCGTCCAGCAGGGCACGATCGGCGCGCTGGTACGCGTGATCGACCTGGAGATCGAACGCGGCCACTTCGCCGCGGGCCTGGACACGCCGACGCTGGCGTACGCGATAGTCCGCATCACGGAAGGCTTCCTGTACTCCGACATCATCGCCGACCGGACGCCCGACATCGACAGGGCCATCACGATCATCGAGGCCCTGCTGCGCGGCCTCGACACCAGTTAGTTCGACCACTCCGGTGATCCGCGTCGAGCGACGGCAAGATGATCAAGGCCGGCCAACATCCTCAGGTGCGAAGACCCTACTAGCCGATTGCGGAGAGTAGCCGCCGAAACTCGCGGCGATCCTGTTCGCCGAGCTTGGCCAGGACGCGATCCTCCGCCTCGACCACCTCGGGGTCCAGGCGGTTGAGCATGGCCACACCCGCCCGCGTCAGGTTGGCGGGCAACGACCTTCCTGAGGACACCGTGGCGGGCCGCGTCACCAGGCCGCGCAGTTGCAACTCCCGAACCACCTTGTTCATCGCCTGCGGCGACACCCTGGCCTCACGAGCCAACTCGGCGTTGGACTTCCCCGGCGAATGCGCCAGCATGCGCAGGCAGAAGTACTCGGGAACCGCCAGCTCCGCCGGCTCCAGCACGGTGGCGGTGACCTCGGCGAGCAAGGCCGCCATAGCCCGGTGCAGGAGGTAGCCGAGTGGGTCCGCCCGAAGTCTTTCCATGTCAACCATATTGACATATATCAACCAGGTTGACATAGTATGCGGACATGACGAGTTTCTCGAACGACGCGTTGTTCGAATCCGCCTATCGTGGTCAGGTCCCCGAGATGGGGTCGGGCACCCGGCCACCGTGGAGTCTCGGCGAACCACAGCCCGAGATCGCCGCGCTTGTCGACGCGGGCCGCTGCCACGGCGAGGTCCTCGATGCCGGCTGCGGCGAGGGCGCGGCGTCGCTCTATCTCGCCGAGCGGGGCTTCGCGACCGTCGGCCTTGACCAGTCACCGACCGCGATCGGTCTCGCCCGCGAGACAGCCGCCAGGCGTGGCCTGGCCAACGCCAGCTTCGCCGTCGCCGATATCAGCTCGTTCACCGGCTACGACGGCCGTTTCGGCACCATTGTCGACAGCACTCTGTTCCACTCGATGGCGGTCGAACTGCGTCAGGGCTATCAGGAATCGATCGTGCGCGCCGCAGCGCCCGGCGCGTCCTATTTCGTGCTCGTGTTCGACCGGACGACCATGCCCGTTGGCATGATAAACCCGGTCACCAGCGAGGAATTGCGGGAGGTGGTGGGCGCGTACTGGACCGTCGACGAGATCCGGCCTGCCCGCATCCACGCCAATATCCCGGAGAGCTTCCTCGCCTTCCGGGAGTTCGCCGGCAGCGATGTGCGCGACGACGGCAGCGGCCGCAAGTCGCTACCCGCGTGGCTGCTGTCGGCGCACTTGCCCTGACAACATCGAGGCGACCTCGCCCACTCCGCGATTCACAGCGTTCTCTGCCTGGTTGATTTAGTTCCAGGGCAGCGCGGCGCGCTCCGCCCAGTATTCTTCCGGCGGCCGGGCCAGTGTGGCGAGTTCGTCGAGTTCCGCCGTGGTGAGGCTGATGTCTCGTGCCCTCAGGTTGGCTCGCAGTTGCGGCACGCTCGCCGGGCCGACCAGGACGGTGTCCGCCCAGGGTTGGGCGAGCGCCGCGGCGAGCGCGATCGCGTCGGGGCCGACTTCGTGTTTGTTCGCCAGTTCGGTCAGTGTCGCTGGTGGTCGCACGGCCAGCCTGCCGTTGGCCAGCGCCTCCTTGACCAGCACATGGACCCCGTTGCGGTGCGCCTCGGCCAGGGCAGGGCCGACCGACGTCTCCAGCGGATTCCACGTCGACTGCACCGCGGTGAACACGCGTTGACCGTGCACCGTCAGCGCGAGGGCCCTGCGGACCGTGTCGGCCTGCGCAGGGCCGGACGTGGAGAACCCGGTTGGTATGCCGGTGGCGGCCAGGTCGGCGAGCAGGGCGTCGTCGGTGAACAGCGGGCTGTCCACGGTCAGCGAGTGCACCTGGTACAGGGCGAGCCGGTCGCCGAGCAGCGCGCGGGTCTCGGCGAACTGGGCGTGGAACCGGTCGCGGGTGTGTTCCTTGACCTCGTGTACCTCGGCATCCAGGTGCCAGTCGGCGACGTAGGTGTAGCCCCACTTGCTGGACACCGTCACGTCCGAGTGGTCACCGAGCCAGCCGGCCAGGAACTCCTCGGCGCGGCCGTAGGAACGGGCCACGTCGACCCAGCGGATGCCGGCATCGTAGGCGGCGTCGAGCACGGCCCGAGTAGCCGCGCGCATCTCGGCCACGGTCCGGTGGGCCGGCAGCGCGTCGGTCCGGCCCAGGTTGATGTAGGCGGGCCGCCCCAGCGCGGCGAGCCCGACACCCAGCGCCGTCATGACAACTCGATCACGGTCATCCCCGGCGATCGTGCCAGGTCCAGGTTCGCCAGCGCGGTACCCGCGTCGGCGAGTCCGATGACGTCGCCGACCAGCAGCTCAGGCCGCAGGGTCCGGGCGGCGACCATGGCCAGCATCGCCGGATACTCGTGCGCCGCCATGCCGTGCGACCCGTGGATCGACAGCTCCTGCGCGATCACCACGTCCATCGGCAACGGTGGGGTCGCCTCGGCACCGTGCAGCAGCCCGACCTGCACATGCCGCCCCCGCCGCCGAAGACACCGAACGGAGGCCACTGCCGCGACCGCCGACCCGAACGCGTCGACGGACACGTGCGCACCACCCTCGGTGATCTCGCGAACTGCCATCGCCGGGTCCTTACCAGCGTCGACAACGGCTTCCGCACCCAACTCGCCGGCCCTCACCAGTGCCGGGCGCGCCACGTCCACGGCGACCACCCGGGCACCCAGCGCCACCCCGATCATCACCGCCGAGAGGCCCACCCCGCCGCAGCCGTGCACGGCAAGCCAGTCGCCAGGCCCAACCCGCCCGTGCGCGGTCAGCGCCCGAAACGCGGTGGCGAACCGACAGCCCAACGAAGCGGCCGCCACGAACCCGACCGAATCCGGCAGCCCCACCAGGTTCACGTCAGCGGCATGAATCGCCACCCGCTCGGCAAAAGACCCCGGCCCGGTGAACCCGGGTTGCGTCTGGTGCGGACAGACCTGCGCGTCGCCCCGCCGGCAGTACTCGCAGACGCCACAGCTACACACGAACGGCACCGTGACCCGGTCCCCCACCCGCCACCGGCGGACGCCTGCCCCGACCTCGGCAACGACACCCGCCAGCTCATGTCCCGGAATGTGCGGCAGCGCAACGGTTTCGTGTCCCTGCCAGGCATGCCAGTCCGACCGGCACAGCCCGGTGGCGCCGACCTCGACGACCACCCCGCCGTCGGGACAGACCGGATCGGCCACGTCCGTCAACGTCGGCAGGGCCAGATACTGGTCAAAGACAACGGCCTTCACCCGGCGATCGTGTCAGATCCGGGCCTCGGCTGGCTCGGTGGCACCTATCGTGGCACCATGGCCAACACCGACATCGACTTCCGGGCCGGCGCACCCGTCCTCGGTGATCTGGACGTGCGGTGGATCCACGGTTCGGCCCGGCGGGACACGAACCCGCCGATCCAGGTGCACGCCAACGACCCGCACACGTTCGTGCTTCGGCAGAACAAGGCAGTGCACTACGAAGCGCCGTTTCTGTACCTGTTCTGCGGCAACGACCGCGCGCTGCTGCTGGACACCGGCGCCACCGAGGACCCGCACCTGTTCCCGCTGCGGGACACCGTCGACGCCCTGCTCGCCGACTGGCTGGCCGACCATCCCCGGCCGGCCTACGAACTGGTGGTGGCGCACACCCACGCGCACGGCGACCACGTCGCGGGCGACGCGCAGTTCGCCGACCGCCCGTCGACCACGGTCGTGGCGCCCGACCTGGCCGCGGTTCGGGCCTTCTTCGGCCTCACCGACCAGCTGACCGACGTCGTGCCGTTCGACCTGGGCGGACGGGTCCTGGAGATCACCGGCTGCCCTGGTCACCACGAAACGTCCATCGCCGTGCACGACCCGTGGACCGGTTTCCTGGTCACCGGCGACACGGTGTATCCGGGACGGCTGTACGTGCGCGACTTCCCCACGTTCACCGCGAGCCTTGACCATCTGGTGGACTTCGCGGCGGCCCGACCGGTCACCCACGTCATGGGCTGCCACATCGAGATGACCCGCCGCCCCCGCCGCGACTATCCCATCGGCGCCACCTACCAACCCGACGAACCACCGCTGCCCATGACGGTGGCGCAACTACGGGCGGTACGCGACGCCGCCCTCTCGGTGGCCGCCCGTCCGGGAGTACACGCATTCGACGACTTCATCATCTTCAACGGCCCCTGCAGGAGCGCCCTGCCCCGACACACGGCGAGGCTGGTCTGGAGCAGGGTCCGCAAGGCGCTGGCCAGCAGCTGACACCGCGCATCACCCGGGCCCGCGGGTCTACACTCGCGCACCATGATTACCGCGGTGCACACGCTGGTCTACGCCGATGACGCCGAGGCGGCCAGAGCGTTCTTCCGTGACGTCCTTGGCTGGCCACACGTGGACGCGCACGGCGGCTGGCTCATCTTCCGGACGGGACCGTCCGAGCTCGGCGTGCACCCGACCGGTGACACCGGCCAGCACCACGAGATCACCCTGATGTGTGACGACATCGAACAGACGGTCGCCGAACTCGAAGCCAAAGGCGTCAAGTTCACCCGCGAAATCCGCGACGAAGGCTTCGGCCGAACCACCATGTTCCAGGTACCCGGCGCCGGCGACATGCTGCTCTACCAGCCCCGCCACCCGACCGCCCACGACATCTGAACACCGGGCCGCCGATTGTCCTTGGCCTGCCGGTGCGGAACGATCGATGCCCATGACCGTCGTGACCGAGCTGGAGCTGCCCGAGTTCGACTACCTGGCCGGCGATCTGACCGGCGAGGTCTACCACCGGCGACTGGCCGACGTGCGGGCCGAGGGTTGGCTGGCCCGCTCGCCGGTGGCGGTCGTGGTGCTGGACCGGGAGGCGGGCGAGTTCTTCCTCCGATCCCGGCAGACGGCATTCCCCGGGCGCCAGCTGGCCCAGTTCTTCGGCATTACCGCCGGCCGGCTGTGGGATCACATCGACGCGAACATCCTGAACCTCAGCGGCGCCCCGCACCGGCGCCTGCGCGGCCTCGTCGGACCGGCCTTCACTCCGCGCGCCGCGGACCGCTGGCGCCCGACAATGCGGGACGTACTGCACCGGATCGGCGGCGACATCGGCGCGGCGACGTCGTGCGAATTCGTGGCGACGGTAGCGAAACCGTACGCGTCACTGATGATCGCGGCGGTGCTGGGCGCACCGGAATCGGACGCGCCACGCCTGCACGAATGGTCGAACCGGGTGCAGAAGCAGTTCGACATCCAGGCACTGGCCGGCGAGCTGCCGATGATCGAGAAAGCCCTCGACGAGGTCTACGAGTACGTGGAGGCGCTGCTCCGCGACCGCAGGGCGCACCCGGCCGACGACCTGGTCAGCAACCTACTGGCGGCCGAGGACGCGGGCGAACGACTGTCCCACGACGAATGCGTGAACCTGGTGCTGAACGTGCTGGCCGGCGGCGTGGACACCACACAGAGCCAGTTGGCCCACGGCATCCGACTGTTCGCCGACCACCCCGAACAATGGGCACTGCTGGCCGCGAACCCGGAACTGGCACCAAAAGCGGTCGACGAAATAGTACGAATGGAGCCCATCACACCGTTCACCGCGCGAATCTGCACTGCCGACCTGGAATATCGAGGAGTGACCTTCCCGGCCAACACGATCGTGGCGATCTGCGCGGAACGCGCCAACAGGGAACCGCCGGCCGGCGAGACCTTCGACATCACCCCCGACCGGGACGGCCGACTACTGACCTTCGGCGCGGGCGCCCACTACTGCCTCGGCGCGAATCTGGCCAGAGCCGAACTCGAAGAAGCACTGAGGTACCTGTCGCAGCGCCTACCCGAGCTGACCCTCGACGGCCCACCGGAGGCGACCGGCGTGGCCGGCATCTACGGCATGCGGACCCTGCCCATCCGATGGACTGCCCGCTGACTACATCGTGAGATGAACGCGCCGTTCTGGCTCGGCGAGGCACGATGGAAGAAGGAGAGACAGCGGCGGAGAGGACGGACGATGAGCATCGGCGTCGTGGGTACCGAGCAGGATTTCGCCCAGCAGTGGCAGGCGTGGCACGACAACCGGGAGCGCGACCTGGCCGAACCCTACGGCTGGCTGGCCCTGGTCTCACTCGACTGGCTGTCGGACACGCCCCGCCGGTACTCGGGCCTGCCGGGACTGTGGTGGCAGGACGACGAAGCCGCGTACCTCGACCCGCAGGGCGCCGAACTGACCCACGAGGGCGAACCGGTCACCGGCGTCCGGCGGTTCGAACTGATCAACAGCGGAATGGGCACCCGGGTGCGGGCCGGCGCGGTGGAGATCGAGATCGCGCGGCGGTCCGGCTACCTGATCCGCGTCCACGATCCCAAAGCGCCCGTCCTCAAGGCGTTTCGCGGTGTGCCGAGCTACCAGCCGGATTCGGCCTGGGTGCTGCGCGGCCGGTTCGAGGCGTTCGCGCAGCCGCGGCCGACAACCGTCGGCGCGGTCGTCGAGGGCCTCAGCCACGTCTATGTCGCGCCCGGTCTCGTGCGTTTCGAGCACGACGGCGCGACACACACGTTGACCGCGTTCAACGGCAGGACGGAGGGCGCGCTGAGCATCCTGTTCACGGATGCCACCAGCGGTGTCACGACGTACCCGGCGAACCGGTCGCTCGCGGTGGCGCGCCCGGCCGAGGACGGCACGGTGGTGCTGGACTTCAACCGGGCCGTGAACCTGCCGTGCGCGTTCACCGACTACGCCACCTGCCCGCTCCCGCCTGCCGGCAACCACCTCCCGTTCCCGGTGACCGTGGGCGAGCAGAACCCCTACGAACGCTCAGAGGGCTCGCCGACGGCGTGAGGACACCACGCCCGTGTTGAAACCGGCCAGGTGCAGACCGCCGGCGAACCGGGCGTGCTCGATCTTGACGCAGCGGTCCATGACCACGTTCAACCCCTGGTCGGCGGTGTGCTGGGCGGCGGATTCATGCCGGATGCCCAGTTGCAGCCACATCGTGCGGGCGCCCGCCTTGACGATCTCCGCTGCCACGTCCGGGATGTCGGCCGGCCTGCGGAAGACCGACACCAGGTCCGGCTGGTGCGGCAGGTCGGCCAGCGACGGGTACACCGGCCTGCCCAGCAGCGTGGACAGGCGGGGGTTCACGAACGTCACGTCGTAGTCGGTGGCCGACAGCAGGTACGTGGCGACGAAGAAGCTGGGCCGCGCCGGGTTGTCCGACGCGCCGACCACCGTGACGGCCTTGGTGTCCCGCAGGATCCGCTGCCGGTCGAGCGCGGACGGGTTCGTCCAGTTCATGCCTGCTTCACCGCTTCCGCCAGTGCCTGGTCCAGGTCCCACAGGATGTCGTCGACGTCCTCCAGCCCGACCGACAGCCGGATCAGGTCCGGTGTGACACCACCGGACACGAGTTGTTCGTCCGTCAACTGCCGGTGCGTCGTGGACGCGGGATGGATCACCAGGGTACGGACGTCGCCGACGTTGGCCAGGTGGCTGCACAGCGCCACCGACTCGACGAACCGCTCCCCCGCGGCCCGGCCGCCACGCACGCCGAACGAGAACACCGCACCGGGCCCCTGCGGCAGGTAGTGGCGGGCCCGGTCGTGGTGCGGGTGGTCCGGCAGTCCGGCGTAGCCGACCCAGGACACCCGCGGGTCGGCGGCCAGCCAACCGGCGACCTCGCGCGCGTTGCCGACGTGGGCGTCCATCCGCTGCGGCAGTGTCTCGACGCCTTGCAGGAGCAGGAAAGCCGAGTGCGGCGACAGTACGGCGCCGATGTCGCGGAGCTGTTCGGCGCGCAGCCGGGTGCAGAAGGCGTACTCGCCGAAGTTCTCCCAGTACTTGAGGCCGCCGTAGCTGGGCACGGCCTCGGTCATGCGCGGGAATTTGCCGTTGCCCCAGTCGAAGCGGCCGGATTCGACGACGACGCCGCCGAGGGTGGTGCCGTGGCCGCCGAGGAACTTGGTCGCCGAGTGCAGCACGATGTCCGCGCCGTGTTCCAGCGGCCGGCACAGGTACGGGGTGGCGAGCGTCGCGTCCACGACGAGCGGGATGCCGTTGGCCCTGGCCAGGTCGCCGAGCCCGGCCAGATCGGCGATGGTGCCCGACGGGTTGCCGATCACTTCGGTGTAGATCAGCTTGGTGCGTGGCGTGATCGCGGCGGCGTAGGCGTCGACGCTGTCCTCGGTGACGAACGTGGTGTCCACGCCGAAGCGCCGCAGGGTGCCGTCGAGCTGGGTGACCGTGCCGCCGTAGAGGCCGGCCGCGGACACGATGTGCTCACCGGACTCGGCCAGCGCGGCGAACGTGAGGAACTCGGCGGCCTGCCCACTCGCGGTGGCGACCGCGCCGATCCCGCCCTCCAGGCTGGCGATGCGTTCCTCGAACGCCGCGACCGTCGGGTTGCCGATACGGCTGTAGACATTGCCGTACTTCTGCAGCGCGAACAGGTTCGCCGCGTCCGCGGTGTCCTCGAAGACGAAGCTGGTCGTTTGGTAGATGGGCACCGCGCGGGCGCCCGTCTCCGGGTCGGGGGTGCCGCCGGCGTGCAGCGCCCTGGTGCGAAAGCCCCACGTTCGATCGGTCATGTGGTCATTCTGGCACCGCGACACCATGGCGATCAGGGCTTGCCGGCGACTCCCGCCAGGATGAACGCGCGGGCCAGGTCGCCTTCGTAGTTCGGTGCGGACACGTCCGGCCACTGCGGGGTCCACACCAGGCCGGGGTCGATCAGCGGCCAGTCGCCGAACAGCGCGGCGACCTGCGCGCGGCTGCGGAACACGCCCGGGTTGGTTGCCTGTTCCTCGTAGTCGGCGCGCACCCGCTCGGCCGCCTGCCGTGCCTTCTCCGGCAGCGCCTCGCCGGTGGCGTGGGAGAGCACCAGGAACGATCCGGGCACGAGCCGCTCCTGCAGCCAGCGGACGGCGCGGATCGGCTCGCGGTCGTCCGGCACGAAGTGCAGCATCGCGACGAGCAGCAGCCCGACCGGTTCGCCCACGTCGATCAGGCCGGTGTCCAGCACCTGCTGCCACAACTGCGTCGTGTCCAGCAGGTCGGCCCACAGCGCCGCGTGCCGGGCGGGGTCGCCTTCCTTGCGCAGCAACAGCTGTGAGTGGGAGTGCGCGATCGGGTCATGGTCGACGTACACGACGCGGGTCTCGCCGGGGGCGGCCGCGTCGGCGACCTGGTGCACGTTGCCCGACGTGGGCAGGCCGGACCCGATGTCCAGGAACTGCCGGACACCGGCCGCGACCAGGTGCCGGACGGCCCGTTGCAGGAACCAGCGGTTCTCGCGGGCGATCAGCGGCATGTCGGGGTAGCGCGCGATCTGTGCCTGCCCGAACTCGCGGTCGGCGGCGAAGTTGCAGGCGCCGCCGAGGTAGTAGTCGTACACCCTGGCCTCGGACGGCCGGTTGAGGCTGTTGCGCAGTGACTCGCTGAACGCCGAGTTGTCGCTGTCGGCTACCACGGCGCCACCCCTGTCGTCCGGTCCCGGCGCGATCTTTCTACTCGTTCGCCGGTCCCGGAACAAGTGTGCGCAACCGCCGCGTCACCGCAACCAGGCGCGGGCCTTCTTCGTGGTGACCTTGGGCCAGATCTCGCGGAACCGTTGTTCGGTTTCGGCCGCTTTGGCTTGTTCCTGGCCGTGGAGCAGGCCGAAGGTGAAGCCGTTCTCGCCCGCCAGGTGCGCGCGGACACCGAGATCGCGCAGCATCGGCCGGGTGACCACGGTGTCCTGGTGTTCGCCGAGCACCTTGGTGATCGCCCTGGCGCGCCTGCGGGTGCGGTCGGCTGGCCTGCCGATGGCCGGCACCGCGACCTCGGCGGCGTAACGCAGCTGTTTCGCCGCCTTGCGGGCGCTGTGCAGGGCCCGGTCCCGGTCCGGCGCCGTCTCGATGGTCCGGACCCGGTCGGTGAACTTGCGTTGGGCACGGCCGGCGTGGGGTGGGAGTTCCTTGCGCGCCGCGCGGTTGGCGCGCCCGCGCAGCGGCGGTGAGAGCCGGAGTCGGTCCAGTTCGTCCAGTAGGCGCAGGTAGCGCTTGGCGGACAGCGTGCGTTGCACGGCGCGATGGGCGTCCGCGCGAGCGGGAGCGAACTCCCGGGTCAGCCGGGCGGCGACCGGGCCGATCACCAGTTCGGGTGGCAGGTCGTGCAGGGCGCGCTGGCAGCGTTCCGCCACGATTTCCAGGTCACGGGCCGGGGCGAGGCGGTTCGCCAGCCATCTCAGCTCGTCGCGGACGTGTCGGACGTGGGCTCGGTCCAACAGTCTTCGGTAGACGCGCAGCGCGCCGCGGATGCGCCGGACGGCGACCCGCAGTTGGTGCACTGCGTCGTCGGTGTCGCGGCGGGCCAGCAGGTCGTTGCGCAGCAGCACGTCGACCTGGGTCCGCAGGTAGTCGACGAGTTGGTCGCCCGCGGTGCCGCCCGCTTCGTCGTCGGTGTCCGGTCGCAGCACGTGCGCCAGCTTCGAGTCGTGCGGCGATGGCCGCAGCCCGGCCTTGCGCAGGGCCCGGTCGGCGCGGTCGAGCAGGTCGGTGTGGGTGTCGTCGGTCAGTTCGAGTTCGACCTCGCGCCAGTTGCGGACGCCGGAGTGGTCGGTGAGGTTCTCGGCCTCGACGCGGTCGTCGGCCAGTTCCGCCAGCGGTTCCCCGGACGTGCCGACGAGTCGCCAGCCCGCGCGGTGGGTCACGATCCTGGCCACCGGCTCCAGCGGTAACCGCCTGGTGATGCCGACGGTGACGGCGGTCAGCTCGGCGGGCGGTGCGGTCGATCCCTCGGCGAGCGGGAAGCGGATCTCCTCGCGGGTGTCCGCGCCCGTCGGCACCTTCAGGTGCCAGCCCGCGTCGGCGCCGCCGGTGCGCTTGCGCAGCGTCACGCCGGTCCTGGCCAGCCGCAGGTCGGGCGTGTCGTAGTAGACGGCTTCCAGCCGCTCGGCATTCGGGCCGACCGACGCTGCGACACCCGAGAGCCGCGCCAACGACGGCAGCTTCGTGTGCGGTGGCAGTTCGTACTTGCGTTCCCGTTCGACGTGTACCGGCATGCCGTGGGCATACCCGGTCAGAGGGTGGTCCACTCGGTATGGATCGACTCGCCGTCCGCCATCCGCAGGTGCAGCCGGACCGGACCGGTCGGCGCGGGCCGAATGGCGAACCATCCGACGTCGTCCACGGCGGTGGTCGCGATCGGGCCGGTGGGTCCGTCCAGTTCGATCTCGCCGGACCGGGGCGGCACCACCTGACCGACCAGGGCGTCCGCCGTGACCTCGAGCTCGATCGCCAACTCGCTGGCCACGAACGTCAGCGACCGCAGCGCCGCAGACTCGGCCCTGCTGCCGGCCGGCGCCGCACCGGCGGAGTCATGGGTGAGCGCGGCGATCTCGGCCGACACGCCACGGAAGGCGAACGCCGACTTCCCGATCTCCACGAACCGGGCCGGCACCTGTGCCGCGCCACGCATCGCGGCGCCGAGCTCGGCGAGCAACCGGTCGTCATCGAACGGGTCCATCGTGTTCACCGCCCTTCTGTCGCGGTGTCCAGTAGCGCGGCCAGGTGCGCGCTGGCGCGAAGCTTGTCAAGGCATCGCTGCCGGTTCGGGCCGATGCCGCCGACCGGCACTCCCATGGTGGCGCTGATCGTCGCGTAGGGCGTCGGCGGGTCGCGGAACAGCAGCGCCAGCAGCTGTTGGCACTGCTGCGACAGGTCGGCGAACGCCGTGCGCAGCGCCACGTGCCGTTCCTGCGCCAACAGCCGGTGATCCGATGCCGGGCCGGTGTCGTCGCGCAGGTCGTCGTCCAGCTCGGTGTACCGGTTGCGGACCCGTACCAGGTTCAGGCACTCGCGCCGGGTGGTGGTGGCCAGCCAGCCGGGCAGCGCGGCCGGCTCGCGGATCGAGTCGAGCCGTTCCACCAGGCGCAGCCAGACGACAGCGCCGACATCGTCCGCGTCGGCCGGTGCGAGCCGGTAGCGCTGGCACACCGACCAGACCAGCGGCGCGTAGCGCTCCACGATCTCGTTCCAGGCGGCCCTGTCGCCGTCCCTGGCCCGGTCGACCAGCGCCACCACGGTCGGATCGTCACGCACGTGCCCATCATCGCGCTACACGTACTTCCGCACCACACCGTGCTGATCAGCCAGCAGCGTGGCGAACGCCTCCCGGGGGGTCACGCGACCCGGCACGGTGCCCGCCGCGATGGCGCCGCTGACCTTGGCCGCGGCGAAGGACGTGCCGCTCCATACGGCGTAACCGCAGAACTTCTGCGGATCGCCCTCGAACATCGCGACGAGCGCGGTCAGGTACGCGCCGGTGACCTTGCGGCCCGGCGCGGTGCACGTGACCCACGGCAGCTTCGGGCTGAAGTCCGAGATCGTGCCGTCGGCCTCCCGCGAGCCGACCGCGACGACGTCCGGCAGCGCGGCGGGCCACGTGGGCGCCGAGCTTTCGATGGACATCCCGTGGTTGCCGGCGGCCGCGACGATCAACATCCGCGGGCTGAGCAGCGCCGCCGCCCTGGACATCAGCAGCGGCGGCTGACCGTCCACCGTGCGGCAGCCGAGGGAGACGTTGAGGATGTCGACCCCCGAATCGGCGAACGTCATCATGGCCCGCGCGGTGTCCCACGCGGTGGCCGTGCCGTTCGGGTCCAGCACCCCACGCACCCGCAGGGTGGCGCCCTGGGCCAGCGACAGGACGACCGACGACACGAACGTGGCGTGCCCTGCCCTGCGCGGGACGGGCTCTGGCAGCGGGCGGTAGCGCGAGTCCCGGTCCGCGACGAACCGCCCGACCAGGTCGGGATGCCCGTCGACGTTGGTGTCCAGCACGCCGACCCGGACACCGTGACCGGCCCGCGGCACCGACGGCAGCGCGGGCGGGTCGACGACCTTGGCGAGGTCGTCGATCCCGTGCGACTGGGGTTGCGGGAAACCGACCACACCCGCCATGTAGCGGTTCTTGCCGACCAGTGGCTCCCACTGCTCGTACCGCGCCGCACTGCGGCGGCGGAGCTCGGTCAGCACCGAGTCCAGGTCGGTGACCGGGGTGTGGCTGCCGTCCGGGGCGACCTGGGTCAGCTTGAGCAGCGCGAGGCCGAGCGATTCGTCGGTTTCCGGTGCGCCGTCGGGCCGCACGTTCGACTCGGCCAGCAGGGCCGTGACCACGTCCAGGTCCGGCAGGTTCACGACCACTTCGTCCGACTGGAACGTGTTGGGCAGTTCGGTGATGATCTCTTGCTCAGCCATGTCGCACTCCGTGGTTGTTCGGCGGCGGTCGACACACGGACGAGTGGACCCTCGGCCTGATACGCCAATCGGGAAATCGAGTTGACACGGTCGAACGTTGCACCAGCATCGGACCTGTGGTGCCTGGCAGAGCGATGGACACCGCCCGGGAGGCGATGCGGCTCGCCGACGTCGATCCCGGTCGGGCGCAGGAAGCCGCCGCGCGGGCCGTGCGGGTGGCACGCCGGGAGGGCGACCGGGCCGCCGAGGCACTCGCCGAGCAGGCGTTCGGCCACTCCCTGTTGCAGTGCGCCGACGTGGACACCGCGATCCGGCACCTGCGCCGCGCCGCCGCGGCCGGCACCGCCGCCGCGTCGTGGGACGTGGTCGCCAAGGCGCGGATGAAACTGGCCTACGCGATGGTGCAACGCGGGCACCTGACCGCCGCGTTG
The DNA here is from genome assembly GCA_963702275.1 of Candidatus Melainabacteria bacterium. Taxonomy (GTDB): domain Bacteria; phylum Actinomycetota; class Actinomycetes; order Mycobacteriales; family Pseudonocardiaceae; genus DATEPR01. The sequence continues at coordinate 55,258 of CAVPCF010000155.1, read as the reverse complement.
CACGAGATCGACAGCGCGCTGCTGATCCTCGACGGCAGCGCGGACTCGACCGTCGCCCGCGCGCAGCGGGCCGCGATCCGGTACCAGGCCGGGCGGCTGGCGGACGCGTTCACCGACTACCAGGCGGTGGTCCCGCTGCTGCGCCGGTCCGACGACCGGCTGAACCTGCAGAAAGCCCTGATGAACCGCGGGATCCTGCTCGCGGAACGGCACGAGTTCGCGGCGGCCACCGCCGACCTCACCGAGGCCGACCGGCTGGCCCGGCTGCTGGGCCGCGACCTGGTGGTCGGGATCATCGCCGAGAACCTGGGATTCACCGAGATGCTGCGCGGCGACGTGCCGGCCGCGCTGGCCCAATTCGACCGCGCGGAGCGGATCATCGAGGAGCACCACGGTCAACTCGCGCCGGTGTTGCAGGACCGGGGTGACCTGCTGCTGTCGGTCGGGCTGGTGTCGGAGGCGCGGGAGGTGGCCGGGCGGGCCGTGCGGGCGTTCCAGCGGGAGCACCGGCAGCTCAAGGTGCCGGAACTGCGGCTGCTGCTGGCGCAGGCCGCGTTCGCCGACGGCGACCTGGCCGGCGCCCGACGGGAGGCGACCCGGGCCTGCCGCGAGTTCCGTCGGCAGCGGCGCGCGGGATGGACGGAACTGGCGCAGCTCACGGCGTTGCGCGCCCGGGTGGCGGCCGGCGACACCACGGGCATCGGCACCCGCCGGATCGAGTCCATTGTGGACGCCCTGGTGCGCAGTGGCTGGCCCGCGGCGACCCTGGAGGCCCGCCTGGTGGCGGCGCGACTGCTCGGCCACACCGCGCGGGCACACACCCACCTGCGCCTGGCCAGCGCCCGCCGCCGCCGTGGGCCCGCCGTGCTGCGGGCCCGCGCCTGGTACGCCGAGGCGCTGCTGCGGACCGACACCGGTGACCGGCGCGGTGCCGCCACGGCCACCCGCACCGGCCTGCGCATCCTGGACGAGCACGCCGCCGCGCTCGGCGCCACCGACCTGCGCGCCCACTCCGCCGCGCACCGCCGTGACCTGGCCGAACTGGGCCTGCGGGCCGCGATCGCGGACGGCGACGCGGCCCGCGTCTTCGCATGGGCCGAACGCGGCCGGGCCAGCAGGCTGCTGTTCCGGCCGGTCCGACCGCCCGACGACCCCGTACTGGCCACGCTGCTGGCCCAGGTGCGGCAGGCCGCGGCCGCGCTGGACACCGGGGCCACCCGGTCGGCGCACCGCCAGGTCGTGCTCGAACGCCGGATCCGGGACCACTGCCGGCTGCACGGCTACGACGCGGGGCCAAGCCGGTCCGGTCCGGTCGCACTGTCCGCGCTACGAACCGGCCTCGGCGACCACGCGCTGGTGCAGTTCGTCCAACTCGACGGCAGCCAACACGCGTTGACCCTGGTCGACGGCCGGCTGCGCAGGCACCCGTTGGGGGCGGCCGCCGACACCACCGGGTTGCTGGACCGACTGCCTTTCGCGCTGCACCGGATGGCACGGCACACCGTGCGCGCCGACTCGCGGGTCGCGGCCTGCGCGTTGCTGCGCGACACCGCGGCCCGGCTGGACAACCTGCTGCTGCGGCCGCTGCCCGAACTCGCCGACCGGCCACTGGTGGTCGTGCCCACCGGTCCGCTGCACAGCCTGCCCTGGTCGATCCTGCCCTCCTGCGTCGGCAGGCCGGTGTCCGTGGCACCGTCGGCAACGCTGTGGCACGAAACCGCCACCAGACCACGACAAACCGCCGGTGGCATACTGGTCGCGGCCGGCCCGAACCTCCCGGGCGGCCACCGCGAGGCCATCGCCGTCGCCGCCATCCACGACACGAAACCGCTGGTCGGCGCCGCCGCCACCACAGCTGTGGTACTCGCCGGGTTCGACGGCGCCTGCCTGGTCCACCTGGCCGCGCACGGCAGGCTGTCCCGCGAGCACCCGCTGTTCTCCAGCCTCCTGCTGCACGACGGGCCACTGGTCGGCTACGACCTGGAACGACTCGCCCGGCTGCCGGACACCGTCGTGCTCGCGGCCTGCGACAGCGGCCGGTCCGTGGTGCTGGCCGGCGACGAACTGCTCGGCCTCGGCGCGACGTTCCTCGCGCGCGGCACCGCCGCGCTGATCGCGTCGGTCGTGCCGGTGCCCGACGCGGAAACCGCGCCGCTCATGATCGCGCTGCACCGCGGCCTGGCCGCCGGGCAGGCCCCGGCCGACGCGCTGGCCGCTGCCCAACGCGACGTGCCCGCCGACGACCTCGCCGCGATCGCCGCGGCGGCCGGGTTCGTCTGCCTCGGCGCGAGTCGCGAACGGTAGTCCGTATCAAACGGTCGGTACCCGACTCCGCAGGTCATGAGTTGGCAATCCCGAAGGGACGCACCATGACCGTCTACGGTATCGACCTCAGCCACTACAACACGGTGCACGACTGGACCGCGGTGCACGGCAACAACATCTCGTTCACCAGCGTGAAACTCACCGAATCCACCGACTACACCGACCCGGCCGCGGGCGGCCACGTCGCGGGCGCGCGAGGCGTCGGCATCCACGCCGGCGGCTACCACTTCGCCCGCAACGTCGACGTCGAGGCCCAGGTCGACCACTTCGCCGCCAACCTGCGGGCGCACGACCTGCTGCGCGCCGACTCGCTCGCGCCGATGCTCGACATGGAGGCGACCAGCCTGCGATCCAACGGCAACGCGTTCGTCGCCGACTTCATCGGCCGCCTGCGCAAGCAGACCGGCGTCCGGCGCGTATTGGTCTACGCCAACCTCGACTGGTGGCACAGCGTCCTGCGCCCCGACGAGTGGGCCGACCAGGACACCGGACTGTGGATCGCCCGCTACAACGGCAATCCCGGCAACCCGGGCTGGTCCCATCCAGGGCTCGTGCTGCACCAGCACTCCAGCCAGGGCATCGTGCCGGGCATCCCCGCGCACGTCGACCGCGACGCGACCGTCGGCAACCACACCCTGGCCGACATCCTCATCGGCCACTGAAATCGGCCGCTGAGCCGAGCGCGGCTGCCCTACCCGCGGTTGATCGCCGTCGGGCAGCCGCCGCCCGGCCCACCGAAGCCATCGGTGCACGACGCCACGTGCGACGCACCCTGCCCTTGCCCTGCGAAACTCCCCGCGACGGCCACCCCTGGCACCACCACGGACACGACCAACGCCCCAGCCGCCAACGCACCGACAATGGTCTTTTTCAACATCATCATCAACCCCGTCTGACAACTCCCCGCCGCGACACGTTATCGCAGAGGGCGCACAGATTCCGCACACAGCGGTCAGACGAGTCTATTCTGGTGGCCTGTCGCGCGTTGAGGGGACCATGGAGTTCCGAATACTGGGCCCGCTCGAGGTCCGACACGCCGGGCGGCCGGTGGCCCTTGGCGGCCCCCGGCAACGAGCCGTTCTCGCCGCCCTCGTCGCCAGGGCCAACGAACCGGCCAGCGTGCCCTACCTCACCGACGCCATCTGGGACACCCCACCCGTCGCCCCCGAGTCCAACCTGCGCACCTACATCGCCGGCCTGCGCCGCTGCTTCACCGACGCCGGCGCCGACCCGGCCGGCCTGCGCACCCAGGCCAACACCTACGTCCTGGACGTCGACCCGGACGACATCGACGCCCACCAGTTCACCCACTGGAGCACCCTCGGCGACCAGGCCCTCGAACAGGGCGACCACCAGACCGCCGCCGCCCGCTTCGCCAACGCACTGGCCCTGTGGCGCGGCGAACCCTTCGAAGGCCTCACCGTCGGCCCCCTGCTCCGCGCGGACACCACGCGCTGGCACGACAGATGGCTCACCGTCCGGGAACGCCACGCCCACAGCATGATCGAACTCGGCGCGCACGACGACGTCCTCGCCGACCTGCGCCGTCTGGTCAGCGCACACCCACTGCGCGAACGCCTGTGGGCCCTGCTGCTGCTCGCCCAGTACCGCGCGGGCCGACCCGCCGAAGCCCTCGCCACCTACCAGGACGCCCGCCGCGTCCTCGCCGACGAACTCGGCGTCGACCCCGGCGCCGAACTACGCGACCTGCACGAACGCATCCTCCGCGGCACCGTCGCCCCGGCCGGCGCGGGCCAGCAGCCGTTCGCACCGGTCACCCCGCGCCAACTCCCCACCGTGCCCCGCCTGTTCACCGGCCGCACCCCCGAACTGGCCCGCATCACCGAAATCGCCGCGGCCGGTCCACCGTCCGGCATCGCCGTCATCGGCGGATTCGGCGGCACCGGCAAGACATCCCTCGCCCTGTACTGGGCCCACCAGCACCTGCACCACTTCCCCGACGGCCAGCTCTACGTCAACCTCCGCGGCTTCGACCCCACCGCCGCCCCCGTCCCGCCCCTGTCCGCGCTGCAGGACTTCCTCGAAGCGCTCGGCGTGCCACCGTCGGCGATCCCCGCCGAACTCGACGGCTGCGCCGCCCTCTACCGCAGCGTCATCGCCGGCAAACGAATGCTCGTCCTACTGGACAACGCACGCGACGCCGAACACGCCCAACCACTGCTGCCCGGCGGCGACACCTGCTTCGCCCTGGTCACCAGCCGCCACCAACTCACCGGCCTCATCGCGGCACACGGCGCCCAACTCGTCGCACTCGACGTCTTCGACACACCGGAAGCCCGTGAATTTCTCGCACTCACCCTCGGCAAGGAACGCCTCACCGCCGAACCCGACGCGGCAACCGAACTCCTCCGCCACTGCGCCGGACTCCCACTCGCGCTGGCCATCATCGCCGCCCGCGCCGCCGTCAACCCCGGCTTCCCGCTGGGCACGCTGGCCGAAGAGCTCCGCGACGCCGCCGTCCGCCTCGACGCCTTCGACGGCGGCGAACTGTCCGCCAACCTCTCCGCCACCTTCACCTGGTCCCAACACGCCCTACCCGCACCCGCCGTCACCGCGTTCGCCCAACTCGGCATCGCCCCCGGCCCCGACACCAGCCTCAACGCCGCGGCCAACCTCCTCGGACTCCCCACCAGCCGCACCCGAATCGTGCTGCGCCAACTGGAAACCGCGCACCTGCTGCAACAACACGTCCCCAACCGCTACCGCATGCACGACCTCGTCCGGCTGCACGCCGCCGAGATCGCCAACCGCGACGGCGACGAAGAACCACTACGCCGCATCATCGACTTCTACCTGCACACCGCGGCCGAGGGCGACCGAACCATCAACCCGCACCGCGCGAAGATCGAACTCGCCCCGCCCGTCCCTGGCTGCGACCCACAGGAACTGCCGGACGAAACCACCGCCATGGCCTGGTTCGAAACCGAACAACCCAGCCTGCTCGCCGCCCAGGGTGTCGCATTCGACCGCGGCTGGTACACCCACGCCTGGCAACTCGCCTGGGTGCTGGCCACCTTCTACAGCAGGCGCGGCTACCTCAACAACAGCCTCGAAACCTGGCGCATCGGCCTGGCCGCCACCCAACGGCTCGACGACCCCACCAGCACCGCGCTCGCACACCGCTTCCTCGGCCGCGCCTACGGCCCCACCGGCCAGTACACCGAGATGGTCGACCACCTGCAACAGGCGCTCGGCCTGCTCCGCCACACCGGGGACCTGTTCGGCCAGGCCCACACCCACCGATCCCTGGCCTGGGTCCGCCTCCAACAGGGCCACGAACAACGGGCACTCGTCCACGCCGACCGCGCGGTACGCCTCTACCAGCGACTCGACGCCGACATCTGGGTCGCAGAAGCACAGAGCCTGGTCGGCTGGCACTACGCCCGCATGGGCGAATACGACCTCGCCCGCGAACACTGCGAAGAAGCCCTCAAACGGCAACGCCTGCACGACAACCGCGAAGCGGAAGCCCACACCCTGGACAGCCTCGGCCACATCGCCCGCCACACCGGAAACACCGCACTGGCATTCGAGTACTTCGACGCGGCCCTCGCGATCCAACGCGAACTCGGCGACGCCACCCAGGAAGCCAACACACTCGAGCGACTCGCCGAGACCCACGCCGTCGCGGGCCAGCTCGACGAGGCCAGGACCGTATGGCAGCGGGCGCTCGCGCTCTACCGAGCCCAGCGCCGCGTCGACGCCACCGCCCGCGCCGAAGCGGCCCTCGCCCAATTGGGCCGCTAGCGGCCTTCGAGGGGCGGCCGAGACGCTCCCCATGTTCGTCGCCTCGGCCGCCGCCTCCTTGGCGCCCCCGTATTCAGCGCCTGGCCCTACTCTGCCGCAGCCGATGCACAGATCCGGCACACGCGAATAACATGTTTCAGTTTTCACTGAAACTACTGAGCTAACGAGTACACGATGTTACCCGCCGCCAATCAGTTGGACATCTTCTAGAAATCTATATCCCTCCAATTCGTCGATTGGTGGCAACGTTTATGCGCCGCACAATGGGACATGGTCGTACGTCACGGCGGTGTGCCACACTCGCTCATGGAACCTACTGTGAATAATTCATACGAGGTCGCAGGGAGGTCCTGATGCGAACCCAGCTCACCCCCGGACTGTGGCGATACGGCACAACGGCGAACACCGCGGCGGACACACCGGTCCGGCCGACGTTCGTGCTCGCTCCGTTCGCCGGCGGCAGCGCCTATTCGGTGGCGGAATGGACAAAACCGCTGCTGGCCAAAGGCCAGGTCGCGCTGGCACTGCAATATCCCGGCCGCGGTAACCGCGAGGACGAGCCCTCGGCACGCCGGATGGCCGAACTCGCCGACGCCGCCGCGACCGACGTGCTGGCACACAGCGAGGGTCCGCTGGTCCTCGTCGGGCACAGCCTCGGCGGCCAGCTCGCCCACGAGCTCGCGCTGCGGCTGGAGGCCGCAGGCCGCACGATCGAGCTGCTCGTGGTGTCCGCCGCCAAGCCGCCGGGCCTCAACCGGATGTCGCTGGCGGAGATCGTCGCGATGGACCGGGACGCCTGGCGCAAGGAACTGGCCACCAACGGATTCGACGAGAAGGACCTGCTCACGCCGCTGGACGCGGTCATCCAGGTGCTCCGGTCGGACTACCTGCTGCTGGCAAGGCACCACCGGTCCGGCGGCGTGGTGAACGCCCCGGTGCTGGCCATCGGCGGCGACAGCGACCACTGGGTCACCAAGGAACACCTGTTGGCCTGGGCCGGCCTGACCAGGGGCGGCTGCACGACGGCGGTGTTGCCCGGCGGCCACTTCTACTACCGCGACCAGCTCCCGGCCTTCGCCAAGTGGATCCGCACCACGCTGGCCGATGGCGCGGCCCAGTGGTCAGCCGACGCGTGAGTAGGCGGCCAGGAAGACCGTGACCGCGCCGTCGGCCGTGCGCCGGGACCGCTCGGCGTCTGGCACGTCGTCGACGTGGAACATGCCGTGGTCCAGCGGGCGGCCCAGGGTCAGGTAGGCGAACTGCTCGGCCGCCAGCGCCGGATCGTCGATGGCCAGCAGGCCGCGATCGGCCAGGCGGCCGAACACGTCGGCCAGCGCGGCCAGCACCCGTGCGGGAGCGCGCTGGTAGTAGGTGGCGGCCAGTTCCGGGAACCGGCTGGCCTCACCGATGATCAACCGGCGCAGCGCGAGGACCTGCGGATTCAGCACGGCCGCCAGGTAGCGCCGCGCCAGCGCGCGCAGCGCGGGCTCCAGGTCGTCGGCCGTCCGCACGCCGGCCAGTTCGTCCGGCAGGCCGGCGGCGAAGCGTTCCGCGGTCGCGGTCACGCCGAGGACGATGTCGTGGAACAGGCTCTTCTTGTCGCCGAACTGGTTGTAGACCGTCTGTTTCGACACGGACGCCGCCGCGGCGATCTGGTCGGTGCCGGTGTCGTGGTAGCCCTGCCGCAGAAACAGCGCGGTCGCCGCCCGCACGATGGCCGCCCGCTTGCCCGACTGGCCCTCCGACGCCGCCGTGTCCGACGTGCCGTGCCGGTCGATCCGCACGATCAACTCGTCCACCGGTTCGGTCATCGCCATCAGCTCCCTCGAACACCCGCGAAATCGGGACTGGACTCTACAGTACCCGTGCAGTACCGTTCAGTCCACTCAAGCAGTACCGCTCAGTCCAACAACTAAGACTGATCAGTCCAAAAGGAGATACCGAGATGACAACCACATCACCGCTGGTCGGCCGCGGCGACTGCGACCGCACCAGTGCCGTGACCCGCTCACTGCTCGGCTACGGCGTCCTGGCCGGACCGTTCTACCTGGTGGTCGGCCTGATCCAGGCCCTCACCCGGAAGGGATACGACCTGGCGCACGACGACCTGAGCGTGCTGGCCAACGGCAGCCTCGGCTGGATCCAGATGGCCAACCTGATCCTGTCGGGCCTGATGACCATCGCTGCCGCCATCGGCATCCGCAGGGCACTGCGCGACCGGCCGTGGGGCCCACGCCTCATCGCCGGCTACGGCATCGGCCTCATCGTGGCCGGCATGTTCACGGCCGACCCGATGAACGGCTTCCCGGTCGGCACCCCACCCGGCCCGCACGCCGTGTCATGGCACGGCATGCTGCACCTCGTCGCCGGTGGGCTCGGGTTCCTGTGCCTCATCGCCGCCTGCTTCGTGCTGGCCCGCCGGTTCGGTGGCGGCTGGGCCGCGTACTCCCGCGCCACCGGCGTCCTGTTCCTGCTCTCGTTCCTGGGCATCGCCAGCGGCTCGACCAGCGCGGCCGTCGTACTCGGCTTCTGGCTCGGCATCATCCTGGCCTGGACGTGGCTGGCCGCCGTGTCACTGCGCCTCTATCGGACCACCCCGAAAATCAGCAGCTGACCCGCGGCCCCACTTCTGGCACCGACCTCAGCTCGGTGCCAGACCGCGTTGATCACAGGCAGGTCAGTACCCACAGCACACCGCTGACCACCACCAGGCCGGCGGCCCACAGCAACAGGTCGACAGCTCGCCGAATACGCTGGTATCTCAGCAGGACAATGCCGGAAAGAAGACACCAACGCCGGCTCTGCCATTGGATTTCACTGGTGTGCCCAAGATCGGCACAACCTCGCTGGTCGGCGAATCCGCCCACGGTCGGCACGATCACGGGACGGACAACCAGCAGCACCTGAATCACACTCGCCAGCCACAATACGGCTGCCACCAGGAATCCCGCCGCTACCGGTGGCGGCGGCACGCGATCGACGAGACCGCCAACGCCCCCCACCACGGTGACCGCGAGTCCGGCAATGACAAGGAGATCCCGGGCTCGTCCGTCCGTGCGCCGGAGTTCTTCGCGCGCCTCGGCCAACTCCGCCGTCAACAGCGTCTTCGTCCGGTCGTCGGTGACGGTTGGTCGTCCTGTCATGATTCCCCATCGAGCAGCGACTGTGCTCCAGCGACCAGATCGGGACTGCGGTAGGTCACGAAAAGGCGACTGACATCGCGGATCAGGTGTTCGCGTGCGACACCGTCCGAACGTTCCCAGAATGCCGTGACCAGTACGGCCAGCTGGTCCGATGGCGACGGCCGTTGGTCCGGCACGGTCGCGTTCAGAACCTCACGCAGTTCGCGGAATCGCCGCGCCATCTCGACAAGCTGGTCGACCTTGTCCTCGTTCTTCAGCAGCCACCACGCGGTGGCGTGCCTCGGATCGGTGATGATGTCGTGCAGCATCGCTATCTGGCGCGCCTGTTCCTCCCACTGCCACGAGCGGATCTGAGCGTTTCGTTGCGCCTCCTGGCGTCGCCGCACGGCGTTGACCAGCTCGTCGTCGGCCGTGACCGACGTGCAGTGCGCCCAGGAGACAACGCCCGGATACTCGCCACCCAGCCGATGCGACAAGGCGATCTCCAGTTCCGCACGCAGTTGGGCCGCGGCGGTCAGGGGCCACTGACCGGCCACATCGCGCGCCCGGCGTGCGATGTCGCCCGTGGCGATCAGCAACGGCTGCGGCGGTATCGCCGTTCGACGGTCCACGTCGTACCGCACCGCCAGGTCGACCTGGAACGGGAAGTCCGGATCGACGCTGGGCAGTGCCAATCGCACATTCGGCTCATGGCCGCCCGGATGAGACGGCCAGGTGTCGAGCACACCGTTGCTCCGATCGAACCTCGACCGCTCGTGCCACACCGCTTCGACGTGTCGCGTCCGGTGCCACCACAACGCGATCCGCCTGCCGATGCCAGGCCTGGGCGCACGATGATCAGTGGTCATCGTCGGCCGCCACCAGGTCATCGTGGGATCCACCAGGCTGAGGAGACAACAGCGGATCCGTCTCGTCGAGCCGGGTGAGCAGGTGGGCCCGAATGTGGTCGATCCGGTCGTCACCGGTGAGCGCGACCGACGTTGCCCCACCGGACCAACGGCGGACCGTGTGGTAGAGCACGCCGATACGCCACAGGTCACCGGCCACGGCGTCGACCAGCAACTCCACCAGCATCTCCCGCCTCAGTGGATCGACGACGGCAGCCGTGGCATCCAACCAAGCACGAACCAACTCGGCGGAATCGGCGGATGACACGTCATCGGCGAGTGCCCTGCGCCAGAACTCGACTACCGAACTTGCCTCACGAACCCGATCGACCAGCCGAGTCGTTTCCCTGGCCGGTGCCGCCGTCGCCAGCCAGTCAGCCTGCTCGTCGGTGGCCAGCACGGTGCGCAGCGCAGCCCGCAGGACCGTCAAGCGCAACGGAGGCGCCTGGTCGACCCAACCCGCGAGGTACCCGAGCACGGTCGGCACGCTGCGTCCGTACGCGATCGACGTTACCGCGTCCACGACGGCGCTGGTCACGCCATCAACGTCGTTGCCGGCAAGGTGTTTCAACCGCACCAGTGCGTTCCTCGGGAACCGTTGGCCCAGTTCGCCGCCACACACCTTGGCCACCACGACCTGCCTGCCCTGGTCACCGCGCGCCCGCGACCACACGTACAACTGGTCCCGGACCTGGCGGCCGATGCCGTCCTTGACCGACGCACGACCAAGCACCCGCACCGCGAGTGATTCCAGTAGGCGGGACAGTTTCGGCGAGGTGATCCAGGCGTTGGTCACGTCAACCAGTGACCTGCCGTCATGGTGATCGAGCAGATCCGTGAAACGGTCGGCAAAACGCTCCACGTCGAGCTGGTCCAGGCCGGCCACGGCACCCAGCGGAACCTGGGCGAACCACTCGCAGAGAGCGGGCCGCAGGTCGTAGTGCTCCGTCCACACGTGTTCCAGCACCGACGACCCGAAGTGGGTGCGGCCGAACACGGTGCTCGACAGGTCCAAGTCGATCCCGGTGAGCGGCTCGAGCCTGCTGACCACTCCTGGCCGCTCGAGCGCGTGCACGGCGGGTGGCTGAAAGTTGGCGCAGTCCATCAAGAGCTCAGCGCCGGACGTCACCGCCATCGGGCCCGCGCCCTCCAGCCCCGCGGCGGCGATCAGCAGCGAACGCCACTGCCCATCCTGGTGTTCGGCCATGAGCTTGCGCAGCGCGCCGGACCAGTCCTCGTCGAGACCCTGCGCGTAGGTGAGGGCGTCGTCCAGTTGTCGGTTGCCGTTCTGGTGGGCGTCGATCAGGAACCGAGCGAGTCGGGCGACGCGCGGCGGCCATGCGTCGGCGGCCTGTTCACGAAGCCAGCCGTTGCCCAACAATTCGTCGGTCCAGCCGGCCGCCGCTGTGCCAGCCAACTGAGCACGGAACACCGCGCGCCAGTCCGGCCGCTCGAGCCGACGCACCCGCCCGGGGAACTCGTCGGCGAACCGTTGGTGCTGGTCGATGTGGATCGCGAGCACCAGGAACCCGAGGTGGTCGGCCAGCAGGTGTTGGAACTTGCCGAGGCTTCGAAACACCTTGTCGACGTCGTGGTCACTGCCGTCCACAAGATCGACCACCAGTGCCTGGTGTTTCTGGTCGAGTTGCTCCGCGAGCTCGAAGTCGCTTTCCACCAGCACCTCGTCGACGGCAAGCTCGATCTTGTCCGTGACCAGCCGCTCAGCGAGATTCGTGACCAGGTAGCTGGCCGCCGCGTGCGCTCCCCCGCCCGGCCTGGCCGTCAGGACCACCATTCGCCGCGCCAGCAACGTGTCCACCATCTCCGGCAGGCCCTCCGGCGGGACGAAGGCCGGCACGCCACGACGCAACGCGTCCTGGTCTCGCCGGCTGCGCCGGGTCTGGCCCTCGGTCGCCCGCACATGGTCCGGCAGGGTCCCGACGTGGATCGACTCGGCGACGAAGGTGTGCCCGCGGACCTGCCACGAACTCAAGCCAAGGTCGACACCTCGACGCGACTGGTCGATGGTGTTCTGGCTGCCGCCGACCGAACCAACCGCGGTCGATCCGCCCGAGACGTCACCGACCTCGGTCGCGCTCGTCGGACCGTCGTCGGCAGCGGACTGGTCGGCACCAGCCGGAGCGCCTGGTTCCTCGGTCTGGGCGGCCAGGATGCCGTCGTCGGGGAAGGTCACCGGACTCCGCCTCCCGATGCCGGCCGGTAGGTGTTTCCGCCGGTCACGCTGTTGTGACTGCCACTGACGGAGCCGATCACGCTCGAACCACCGGACACGTTGCCGATTCGGGTCGACTCGCGACCTCGGCCGGCCGTCCGGTCGGCTCGCGGCGCACGTGGCGGCTCCGACTCGGCAGGCGCCGACTGAACGCCGATGAGGCCGTTCGCCAACAGCTCACCGGACAGTTCCGGCACGCGCAGGTACGCCGTCCCCTGGAAGTCCTTGGCCTCGACACGGACCGGGACCTGGCAGAACTGGCTTGATCGGGTCCATGTTCTGCCGCCCTTCCCGACCGCCCAGTCGATGACCAAGTCGGACATGATGGCGGCCAGGAAGGTGACGGCCGGATCGGATTTCGCCAACAGGACTCGGACCGCATGGGTATCGACCAGCCGATGCGTGTCGATCATGGGGTTACCAACCGGCGAGTCGGCATGGAGGCTGTTCAACAGCCTCGCCGGACCGACATGCAGGCTCAACCGCATCCGGAGCCGCATGTCCAGGCTCAGCATAGTCCTGGCCCGCTCGCGCAATTCCTGTTGGAGCGCGGGCACGAACCTGTCCACCACGAAGGGCAGCCGGGCCGGCGCGAAGCCGATGATGAAACCGTCACCGGTGGAATCCGGGAACTGCCGCTCGTCCCAGACCTCGGCGAGATCGGCCCGCGTGAACGCGTCCGCGAGTACGTCCGGCATCAGTCTGGCCAGATACTCCTGCTGCGTGTCCGTGTGCTTGCTGAACTTCTCCGTGTCGACCACCATGATCGCGGTGGTCGGCGGCATTTCTTGTGTTTCCGAATGCGCGGAATCGTCACTCATCGCTGTGCTCCCTCGGCATCACACCGGCACTGTCGACCACAACGATCACCGAGGCCGCGCGGCCCATCTGTCCAGAACTGGACTCAGCCGCCGAACTTCTCAGTCGTTGGTGGCTTCCCGCCACAGTCGATCGGGATCGACGACCACGACCCTGGCTCGGCCGGTGTCGATCAATCCGTCGCGTCGCCAGGTCGCCAACACCGGCGTGACCGAGCTGCGCACCACGCCCAGCGCGCTCGCCAACTCGTCCTGCGACATCGGCACGACATGCGGATGTGGATGATCCGGCCCGGCGACCGCGACCACCTCCTGCAGAAGTGCGGCCAGCCGAACCGAGGTCCGGTAGCGCGCAACCTGCCAGACATGGGACGCGCTCTGTCGCACCTTCGCCATCACGTACCGATCCAACTGCGGGCCGATCCGTTGACGACGCAGGAACTCCGCGAACCGCACCTCGGACACCACAGAGCCGATACACGGCTCCATCGCCTGGATGGTGGCCGACCGCGGCCCGTCGTCCATGCCGGAGAACTCACCGAGCAGGTCACCGGGTCCTCGGACGGCGAGCAGTATCTCGGCGCCTTCCCGTCCGCCGTACAGGACTTTGACCCGACCGGCGACCAACACCAACAACCAGCCGCTCGGTTCGCCCTGGGACAACGGACGAGCACCAGGCTGGTACGTCCTGCGTGATCCACTCTGGACGAGACTCGCCCAGGCCGCCGGTGACAACAGCGCCCGAAACCCGCGCGGCGGCACCGACTGACGCCCAGTCACACCCAGCGGTATAGCAAATACGCAACGCAACGCGGCAGCGGCCGCCAATACATCACCCGATCAGCGGGGTGGTGCTGGCTGCCATCGATCTGTTGGCGGCGCCGCCAACCACCGCGGCACCGGCGGCCGCGGCCAGCACCAGCACCCGGTTGAGCTTCGGCAGCGTTGACCAGCAGGCGACGGTCGCGACCGCGTCCACAGTGTCGGCGATCGCGCCCATGGCGGCCCACCGGCCCAGTTCGGGCCGGTCGTTCGCGCGGAACGCGGCGAGGGCGCCGAGCGCGAGCGCGATGTCCCGGCCGCCAAGGGCCCTGGCGAACACCCGGGCCGCCGTCCCGTCCGATGACGTCCGGTCCAGCCAGGACCGGGCGGCCAACTCGGGGCGGATGGCCGCGATCACACCGATGCCAAGGCGCCCCGCGGCGATCGCGGCGATGGCCACATCACGTCTCATCCGGCGATCATGCCGCACGAGTGCACACCTCACTCGACGCGAAGCCGACATAGCGGCCATGCTGACCTCGAACAACCGTCGAGACGAGGAGACCCATGAAGTTACGGTGGCGCCTGACCACATGCGCGGTGACCGCGGCGACCGGACTGGGCCTGCTGGCCGTGCCCGCCGCGGCCGGGCAGCAGCAGGCGAACGGATCCGGCTGCACGTTGGCGAACGGCATCAAGCACGTCATCTCGATCCAGTTCGACAACGTGCACTTCACCCAGGACAACCCGAACGTGCCGAGCGACCTGGCCCAGATGCCGAACCTGCTCAACTTCCTCGAGCGCGACGGCACCGTCATGAGCAACTTCCACGACGTGCTCGTGCACACGGCCACGAACTTCGTGTCCAGCCTGACCGGCCTGTACGAGGACCGCACCAGCGTCACGCAGTCCAACAGCTTCAGCTACTTCGACCCGACCGGCAGGACCCACACCGGGATCTCCTTCGGGTACTGGAACAGCCCGCTCGTCGATCCCGCAGGCAACGCCACCGACACGAAGTTCAACATGAACTACACGGCCCACCCGGCGGCCAACCCGACCGGCACGAACGTCGACACGCCCGCACCGTGGGTGCCCTACACCAGGGCAGGCTGTGACGTCGGCCAGGTCGGCATGGCGAACACCGTGCTGGAGAACGTCACCACCGACATCCCGACCGTGTTCGGCGCGAACTCGCCGCAGCAGGGCGAGGCCACCGCGAACCCGACCAAGGCGGCCGCGGACTTCGTCGGCCTCGCGGTGCACTGCGCCGCCACCTCGCCGGTGTGCGCGAGCGGCCAGACCGACGCGCTGCCCGACGAGCCCGGCGGCTACGCCGGACACAAGGCCCTGTTCGGCGCGGCGGAGATCGCGCCCGTGGTCGGGCACCCGCTGTCGAGCCTGTCCGGGCAGGTCATCACCGACAAGGCCGGCAACCCGGGCTTCCCCGGCTTCGACTCGCTGACCGGCGACAACTCGCTCGGCCTCGCCGCGACCATGCAGGAGCACGGCGTCCCGGTGACCAACGTCTACGTCTCGGACGTGCACAGTGACCACACCGCGGCCAACACCGGCGACCTCGGCCCCGGCGAGACCGTCTACGAGCAGCAGTTGCACGACTACGACACCGCGTTCGGCCGCTTCCTGGACCGACTGAGGGCCGACGGCATCACCCCGGCGAACACGCTGTTCTCGGTGACAACGGACGAGGGCGACCACTTCTCCGGCAGCGCCCCCACACCGTCCAACTGCACCGGCGCCCCCGGCAACACGTGCTCGTACACCACCCGTTCCGAGGTCAACGTCAACCTCCCGGGCCTGCTGGCCACCCAGGCGGGCAACACCACGCCGTTCGCGATCCACTCCGACCCGGCTCCCGCCTTCTGGGTGGCCGGCAACCCGGCGCCGAACAGCCCGACCGCGCGCACGCTGGAGCGGGACATCGGCGGCCTGTCCATCACGAACCCGCTGACCGGCGGGACGGACAAGCTGGCCAACCAGCTCGCCGACCCGGTCGAGGAGAAGATCCTGCACTTCGTCGGCCCGGACGCGGCAAGGACGCCGACGTTCACGGCGTTCTCCGGCGAGGACGAGTTCGTCACGTCCGGGGCCCAGAACTGCACGAAGGCGTGCGTGTTCACGTCGAGCGGCTTCGCGTGGAACCACGGCGGCCTGTTCCAGGACATGCAGACGATCTGGCTGGGCCTGGTCGGTCCCGGCGTGCGCAACCGCGGCGTTGACGCGTCGACCTGGGCCGACCAGGTCGACCTGCGGCCCACGCTGATGGCGTTGACCGGCCTGCACGACGACTACCGGGTCGACGGCCGGGTGCTGACCCAGGAACTGGACAGCAGGAACCTGCCGTGGTCGTTGCGCGTCGACCAGGGCACGCTGACCCGCCTCGGCACTGCCTACAAGCAGATCCTGGCCGTGGACGGCCAGTTCGGCCTGACCACGCTGACGGCGTCCACGCACGGCATCGTGGGCAGCGACGCCCAGTACGCGGCAACGGAACAGGCGTTGACCGAGCTTGGCCAGCGGCGCGACCGGCTGGCGGGCGAGATCCAGAACGTCCTGCTCGGCGCCGAATTCGGCAACCACCCGGTCAGCCCGCTGGCGAACGTCCTGGTGTTCCAGGCGAACCAGCTGCTGGCCGACGCCAACCACCTGGCACAGCACTGAAGTTCGGCGACCCGAGCTCGAATCAGCTCGGGTCGCCGAACAACGCTCGATAGAGGTACGGGTCGCGGACCGCCGGGCCGCCACGGGCGGCCACGCCGAAGCTCGCGGACCGCGCACCGCGGCGGTGCGCCCTGGCCACGCCGCGGACCACCGCGCGACCAAGCGGCGTCGCCCGTGGCGTGGTGATCATCAGGGCGATCGAGGACACCAGCACCACGACGACGCCGGGCACCACGATCAGGCCGGCGGGCAGATCGGCCAGGATCACCGGGACGCCCGCCACCGCGGCCACCGCCAGCGGCGCCGGCACCAGTGCGATCCGCCGCCGTCTGGCCGGCTCGAACAGCAGGGTCGCGGGCAGCGCCAACCGCATCTCGGGTGCGCGGGCGGCGCGGGTCCACAGCGTGTGGGCACGCAACTGGGGCTGACCGTCGAAACCCCGCAACACCGCCTGCCGCAACGGATCGGTCACCGCATCGCCAACGGGTAGCCGGCGGGCTCTGCCCTGCTTGTCCACGGCCAACTGCCGGGCGTCGACCATCTCGCACAGAACCGTCAGCGCGACCCGTTTCGGGCCGTCCGCCAGCATCGCGGTCACGTACGGATCGGCCGACGGCACGTCCCGGCCACGCACCCGACCCCCGACAAGGCCGTGCCGCGCCCCGACGACGGCGATGCCGACCAGCAACAGCACGATCAGGTAGACGACCATCAAGATCCCCTCACGACCGCCATCGGCTGGGAGGATCGTGCCATGGCCAACACCACGGACGGCGAGTTCAGCCGCGACATGCGGTACATAACCACACGCATCACGGCCGACGGCCGGGACGGCTACCCGGTCGAGCCGGGCCGCTACCGGCTGGCCGTCGCGAGGGCCTGTCCGTGGGCGAACCGGGCGATCATCGTCCGGCGCCTGCTCGGCCTCGAGGACGCCCTGTCGATGGCGATCGCCGGGCCGACGCACGATGTCCGCAGCTGGACGTTCGATCTCGACCCCGGCGGCCGTGATCCGGTGCTGGGGATCGAGCGGCTGCAGGAGGCCTACTTCGCCCGTTTCCCCGGCTACGAGCGCGGCATCACGGTGCCGGCGATCGTGGAGATCCCGACCGGGCAGGTCGTGACCAACGACTTCACCCAGATCACCATCGACCTGTCCACGGAATGGCAGGCATACCACCGGCCCGGCGCGCCGCAGCTGTATCCGCAGGCCCTGCGGGCCGAGATCGACGAGGTCAGCGACCTGGTCTTCCACGACGTCAACAACGGCGTCTACGCGGCAGGGTTCGCAGGCGACCAGGACGCCTACGAACGCGCCTACCGACAGCTGTTCGACCGGCTGGACTGGCTGTCCGAGCGCCTTGCCACCCAGCGGTACCTGGTCGGCGACACGATCACCGAGGCCGACGTGCGGCTGTTCACCACGCTGGCCAGGTTCGACGCCGTGTACCACGGGCACTTCAAGTGCAACCGGCAGAAGCTGACCGAGCTGCCGGTGCTGTGGGCCTATGCCCGCGACCTGTTCCAGACACCCGGCTTCGGCGACACGACCGACTTCGACCACATCAAGCGGCACTACTACCAGGTCCACCGCATGATCAATCCGACGGGCATCGTGCCGGCCGGGCCGGACCTCAGCGGCTGGCTGACCCCGCACGGCCGCGAGTCCCTCGGCGGCAGGCCCTTCGGCGACGGCACACCACCCGGTCCGCCGCTGCCGTCGGAGACCGTGCCAGCCGACCACGCGGCGCCTTCGCATTGATCGGTTATGGGCGGTCGGGCACGATGACCCCATGCCACTGCTCGCCGACCTGATGTCCGCCCTGCACGACGACACGATCGAGATCGTCGATCTCACCGCCCCGCTGCACGAGAACACCCCGGTGCTGCGGCTGCCTGAGCCGTTCGCGAACACGATCAACTTCCGGCTGGCGGAGATCAGCCGCTACGACGACCGTGGGCCCCGCTGGTACTGGAACGACATCCACACCGGCGAGCACACCGGCACCCACGTGGACGCGCCGATCCACTGGCTGTCCGGAAAGGACAGTCTGGACGTCGCGTCGATCCCGCTGGGCAGGCTGATCGCGCCAGCCGTCGTGCTGGACATGTCCGAACAGGTCGCCGAGGATCCCGACTTCCTGCTGGAGGTGGCGCACATCCGTGCCTGGGAGGACGAGCACGGGTCGCTGCCCGATGGCGGCTGGCTGCTGTACCGGACCGGATGGGACGCGCGGTCTGCGGACCAGAACGAGTTCCTGAACGTGCACGACGGCCGGTCGCACACGCCCGGCGTGTCGGCCGAGTGCGCGGCCTGGCTGGCCGAGGAGGCGCCGATCGTCGGCTTCGGCGTGGAG
Organism: Candidatus Melainabacteria bacterium; assembly: GCA_963702275.1. GTDB lineage: Bacteria > Actinomycetota > Actinomycetes > Mycobacteriales > Pseudonocardiaceae > DATEPR01. The sequence continues at coordinate 36,283 of CAVPCF010000155.1, read as the reverse complement.
ACCGTTGGCACGGACGCCGGGCAGGCAGGCGAGTTGGACCCGATCTTCCCGTGCCACGACCGGCTGCTGGGCGCCGGCAAGTGCGGGCTGACGCAGTTGCAGAACCTGGCCGGGCTGCCCGCGACCGGTGTGGTGCTTGTCGTGTCGCCGCTGCCGATCGTCGGTGGGTCGGGCAGTCCCGCCCGCGTCTACGCGCTGGTCGAACGGTGATCGTCGCCGAGCAGGTCGGTCAGGTGCTGGGGGCGCTCGGCGTCGGGCGGGTGTTCGGCGTCGTGGGCAGCGGCAACTTCCACATCACCAACGCGTTGCGGGCGTACGGCGTGGAGTTCGTCGCGACCCGGCACGAGTGCGGCGCGGCCGTGGCCGCCGACGCCTTCGCCCGGATGAGCGGCCGGGTCGCCGTGGTGTCCACGCACCAGGGCCCCGGGCTGACCAACGCGATGACCGGGATCGCGGAGGCGGCGAAGAGCCGGACCCCGCTGATCGTGCTGACCGGGGACATGCCGGCGTCGGACCGGCTGTCCAACTTCCGCATCGATCAGGACGCGCTGGTCCGGTCGGTCGGCGCCGTGTCAGAACGGGTGCACGGCCCACGGACCGCGGTGGCCGACACCGTGCGGGCGTACCGGATCGCGTTGCAGCAGCGGCGAACCGTGGTCCTCAACCTGCCGCTGGACGTCCAGACGGCTGACGCGACGGACGCCGCCGTGCCGACGGTGCTGCCCACTCCCCCGATCCGGCCGGACATCGACGCGGTGCGCCAACTGGCTGAACTGCTGGCCGAAGCGGAACGGCCGGTGTTCGTCGCGGGCCGGGGCGCGCGGGCCGCGAAGGCCCCGATCCAGGCGCTGGCCGACGCCTGCGGAGCGCTGGTGGCCACGTCGGCCGTTGCGAACGGCCTGTTCCACGACGACCCGTGGTCCCTCGGCATCTCGGGCGGCTTCTCGTCGCCGCTGACCGCCGAGCTCATCAAGGGCGCCGATCTCGTCGTTGGCTGGGGCTGCGCGCTGAACAACTGGACCATGCGCGGCGGCACCCTGATCGGCCAGAACGCGGCCGTCGTGCAGATCGACACCGACCAGGCGGCCATCGGCGCGCACCGCCCGATCGACCTGGGCATTGTCGGCGACTGCGCGGCCACCGCGGCGGACGTCATCGCCCTCACCAAGCCGCGCACCGGCTACCGCACCGACGAACTGAGGGCACGCATCGCGGAGCGGGCCCGCTGGTCCGAAAAGGACTACCAGGATATCTCGACAGCCGACCTGATCGACCCGAGAACGCTGTCCGCCAAGCTGGACGAACTGCTGCCGACCGACCGGATCCTCTCGATCGACTCTGGCAACTTCATGGGCTACCCGAGCGCGTACCTGTCGGTGCCGGACGAGTTCGGTTTCTGCTTCACCCAGGCATTCCAGTCCATCGGCATCGGACTGGCCACCGCGATCGGCGCCGCCCTGGCACAACCGGACCGGCTGCCGGTCGTGGCACTGGGCGACGGCGGTTTCCACATGGGCATCGCCGAGCTGGAAACCGTGGTGCGGCTGCGCCTGCCCATGGTCATCGTCGTCTACAACGACGCGGCCTACGGCGCGGAGGTCCACCACTTCCACGACAACCTGGACACCGTCCGCTTCCCGGACACCGACCTCGCCGCGATCGCCCGCGGCTTCGGCTGCACCGGCGTCACCGTCCGCACGACTGACGACCTTGACCAGGTCCGAACCTGGCTGAGCGGCCCGCGGGACACCCCGCTGGTGATCGACGCGAAGATCGCCGACGACGGCGGCTCATGGTGGCTCGCCGAGGCGTTCCGCACCCACTGAAAAGATCTTGGACCGAGACCGATGAGTTCGCGACGCGGCGCCGGTATATCCCACTGACCAACGAGTGGGAAGGACCACCATGACGACCACCATCGACACCACCCCCGTCCTCGACGTGCTGCACCGCATGTACGCCGCGTGGACGACCGCCGACGCCGACGCGTTCGCCGCCGAGTACGTCGAGGACGCCACCGTCGCGCTGCCGGGCACGTTCCACCAGGGCAGAGCCGCGATTCGCGACTACATGACGGAGTCGTTCGCCGGTCGGCTGAAGGACACGCACCCGATCGACGACCCCAAGGACATCCGCGTGCTCGGCCCGGACACCGCGATCGTGGTCAGCAGGACCGGCATCCTCATGTCGGGCGAGCAGGACGTGCCCGCCGACCGCGAGCGGATCGGCACCTGGACCCTGACGCGGCAGGACGGCCGGTGGCTCATCGCCGCCTTCGCGAACGTGCCCGCGCACTGAGTACACCGCAGGCCACACCACCCAAGGGGAGACCCGCCATGCCCACGGTGCTCGACTTCGACGTCCAGGCCGGCCGCTACCGATCTGAACTGCTGGTGCACTGCTACCGGATGCTCGGCTCGGTGCACGAGGCTGAGGACCTGGTCCAGGAGACGATGCTGCGGGCATGGCGGGCCTGGGAGCGCTACGACGACGGCATGGCGTCGATGCGCACCTGGCTGTACAAGATCGCGACCAACGCCTGCCTGACCGCGCTGCGCGGCCAAGCCCACCGCGCGCTCCCGTCCGGTCTCGGCCACGAGAACGGCGACCCGGACACGCCGCTGGTGCCGTCGTTCGAAACGCCCTGGCTGCAACCGTTTCCGGACAGCAGGCTGACCGATCCCGCGGCACAGCTCGTACAGCGCGACGGCCTGCGGCTCGCGCTCATCGCGGCGATGCAGTTGCTCCCGGCCAAACAGCGCGCGGTCCTGATCCTGCGGGACGTCCTGGAGTTCAGCGCCGCCGAGGTGGCCGAACAGCTCGACACGTCGGTCGCCGCGGTGAACAGCGCACTGCAACGGGCACGGGCAGGCGTGTCCGCGGGCGATGGCGACGTCCTCGAACCGCACGACAGCGTGGTGAAGGACACGATCGAGCGCTACATCAGGGCGTTCGAGGCCGCGGACGTCGCCACCCTGGTCAGCCTGGTGACCGAGGACGCCGTGCTGGAGATGCCGCCGGTACCGTTCTGGGTGCTGGGCCGCGCGGACTACGGCCGCTTCATGGACCGGGTCTTCGCCACGCGCGGCACGCACTGGCGGATGGTTCCGACTTCGGCCAACGGCCAGCCGACGCTGGTCGCCTACTGCCGGGACGAGACCGGCACGTACCGGCTGCACACGTTGCAGGTGTTCACCGTGACGCCGGCAGGAGTCGCACACAACGTGGTGTTCCGGGACGACGACGTGTTCGCGGCGTTCGGGTTAAACCCCACGATCGATCATCATTGACCATCAACGAACTATTGACAACAGCATCCAACAGACGGGAACGTTTCCGTACCGGAGTCCGGACTCTCGACGAGGAGCGTCTGCCGTGCGTACACGTCGCCTGTGGCTGGTCATGCTCACCGTGCTCGGCACGTCGATCGGTTTGTCCGCACAAGGATGGGCCGCGCCGGCCGTGACGACGTCGATCACCGTGGACGGCACCCAGGGCGGGCGGACGTTCGACGGCATCGGCGCGATCAGCGGCGGCGGCGGCAACTCCCGGCTGCTGGCGAACTATCCGGCGGCCCAGCAGTCGCAGATCCTGGACTACCTGTTCAAGCCCGGCGTCGGCGCGGACCTGCAGCTGCTGAAGGTGGAGATCGGCGGCGACACGAACTCGACCGACGGCGCTGAGCCGTCCGTCGAGCACGCGGCCGGTGTGGTGAACTGCAACGTCGGCTACGAGTTCTGGCTGATGGCACAGGCGAAGGCGCGCAATCCCAACATCAGGTTCTACGGCCTTGCCTGGGGCGCGCCCGGCTGGGTCGGCAGCACGTTCTGGACGACCAACACGATCAACTACCTGGTCTCCTGGCTGAACTGCGCGAAGGCCGACGGCTTCACGGTCAGCTACCTGGGCGGCTGGAACGAGCGCGGCCACAACATCCCCTGGTACGAACAACTTCGATCAACACTCAACACCAGCGGCTACTCGGCCGTGCAGATCGTGGCCGACGACAGCGCGGGCTGGAGCGCGGCCACCGATGCCGCCAGCACCCCCGCGTTCAACAGCGCCGTCTCGGTCTTCGGCAGTCACTACCCGTGCGGCTACCTCAGCGCGTCCACCACGTGCACCGGCTCCGCGACCGCGACCGGGCTGGGCAAACCGTTGTGGGCCAGCGAGAACGGCTCACTGGACCAGAACGCCGGCGCGCCCGCCCTGATCCGGTCGATCACCCGCGGCTACCTCGACGCGAGCATGACCGCGTACCTCAACTGGCCGCTCATCGCCGCCGTCTACCCGACCCTGCCGTTCAACACGGTCGGCCTGATGTCGGCGAGCCAGCCGTGGTCCGGCGCGTACACCGTCGGCGAGAGCGTGTGGGCGACCGCGCAGGTCACCCAGTTCACCGCACCCGGCTGGACGTTCATCAACTCGGCGTCGGGCTACCTCGGCGGCAACCGCGCCAACGGCAGCTACGTGAGCCTGAAGTCGCCCGGCGGCAAGGACTACTCCACCATCCTGGAGACGACGACCGCGACCGCGGCGCAGACCGTGAACGTCACGGTCGCGGGCGGCCTGTCCACCGGCGCGGTGCACGTGTGGTCCACCGATCTCAACTCTGGTAATTCCTTTGTGCACAGTCAGGACATCAACCCCACCAACGGTTCCTACTCGCTGACCCTGCAACCCGGTTTCATCTACTCGGTGACCACGACCACCGGCCAGGGCAAGGGCACCGCGACGTCACCGGCTCCGGGCACCCTGGCCCTCCCCTACAGCGACAGCTACGACACAGACGCGACCGGCAGCGAAGCCGCGTACCAGTCGGACATGCAGGGCGCGTTCCAGGTCCAGCCGTGCGCCGGCCGGACCGGCCAGTGCGTGCAGCAGATGGCACCGGTCAAGCCGGTCGAATGGCAGTCCGACTCGGACGCCTTCACCCTGGCAGGCGACACGACGTGGGCGAACTACACGGTCAAGTCCGACGTGAACCTGCGGCAGCCCGGCACGGTCGAGCTGTTCGGCCGGGCCAACACGCAGTCCCGCCCCCAGTCACACCAGAACGCGTACCTGTTCCGCGTGTCGGACAGCGGCGCGTGGTCGATCGTGCGCAGCAGCACCAGCGGCACCAACACCACCCTGGCCAGCGGCACCAGAGCCGCGCTGGGCACGAACACCTGGCACACCCTGGCGATGACACTCCAGGGTTCGACCATCAGCGTCGCCATCGACGGCGTCACGGCCGGCTCGGCCACCGATTCGGCCTACCAGACCGGCCAGATCGGCCTCGGCGTTGTCGGCTACCAGACCGACCAGTTCGACAACCTGTCGGTAACACCGGGTGCCGGCGGCGGCCCCACCACCGGCCCGATCACCTCGGGCGTGGCCGGCAAGTGCGTCGACAACTTCGGCAACGCGGCCACCAACGGCAACAAGATCGACCTGTGGGACTGCAACAGCGGCGCAGCCCAACAGTGGACGACCGCCAACGGAGCCCTCCAGAACAACGGCAAGTGCATGGACGTAACCGGCCAGAACACCACCGACGGCACCCTCGTAGAACTGTGGGACTGCAACGGCGGCACCAACCAACAATGGACCCCCACCAACGGCGAACTGGTCAGCGCCCAATCCGGCAAATGCCTCGACGACCCGGCCAGCACCACCGCCAACGGCACCCAACTAGAAATCTGGACCTGCAACGGCGGCGCCAACCAGAAGTGGGCCCTGCCGTAGCAAGGGTGCTATAGCAGGCGTATTGGCGAGTCGGACATCTCACGACACCCGAACAAGTCCGGATGGTCGCGGAAACTTGGTATCGCGGTGCCACTGAAAGTACGGCGCATTCCATTCCGTGAAGGCTCGGCAAGGCAGGCCAGCAAGATCGGCAAGACGTTTGGCGACCAGGTCGCCGTGCTCCACGGGATCTGGTGCCACGGCGATAATCGTGCCGTTGGTGTCTACGCTGATGTAGCCGAGCTCGTACAGGTCGTCACAGCCCAGTTTGCATGCGAGCATGCCGATATTGCGCAGATCGCGTTTCTCGTCGTCCGAACAGGTACTCCGCTGTTTGATGTGTGCCGCGACCAGCAGGTCAACGGACATCTCCCGCCCGCACAGGGCACACGGAGCAACCCGTCGATTGGCGATGAGGTTCTGGCGCAACAACGACTGTTCCGTACGCACGAACCGCTTGACCTCCGTATCCAGCGCTCCCTGCGGAGCGTCCTGCTCCGCGGATTCACTAAGATTTGAGGTCAACGAGACGGTCGGTGGTTTGAGCCGCACGGCGGTGCCCGGCAACGTGCGCAGCACGGCACCAATGAAGGCGCTGCGGTGTCCGACGTATTCCGGTTGGCAAATCACCGAGCCGTCCCGCCGGAGCTGATCCAATGCGGCTTGCACCTCCGCAACCGGCACCGGTTGGCCGTCGGGTGACCGGCCCGTGACGACTTTCGCATATCCGCCGCGAACTTCCTCAATGGTGTTGCTGCTGCCGAGCAACGTGTGGAGCTCCTGGCCGATCAAGTCATGGAGTACCGCCTCAGCTCCTTCCTGTAGTTCGGCAGGCACATCGACATCTGCGGCCACAGTGCCGCCGAGCCGGTCCGCGAAGATATGGGCGAACTGGCCAAACCATTCCAACTCGATCGGATACAAGTAGCCCTGACTGCCGACCCCAGCGCTGGTGAACATCCGCTGCCCTTGGCTGCTGCGCATCGGAAGCGGGATCTCGTCACGCTGGATGGGTTGTTGCAGTTCTGTCAGCTCGACACGAACCAGCCAACCGTCGCGTTCCCACAGCTCATCAGGCAACGAATCGGGACGCGGTGCCGCAATAGCCCGCCGGGTAACTCGACTTACCGCCCGTACTCTGCTGCTGGCGAAGTGGAGAACCACATCATCGACGCGCACCATGGTCATGTCAGTCCAGTGCTTTAACCTCACGCCTTTCTTCGTGGCCTGCGGTGCCCACAAGAAGCCACCCTCAGACTCCGCGGCATAGGTTCGTCCTTGGTTAACCCACCAGAAGCTCACCGCGTAATTTAACCATATGGGCGCAAAGGCTCACTGGGTTGCCGCTCAGCTTGGTGAGGTCCGTGCTGGGTTCACCACACCACCAACGGCACCCAGCTGGAAATCTGGACCTGCAACGGCGGCGCCAATCAGAAGTGGGCCCTGCCGTAGCTACCGGAGGCTCTTCGTCAGGAACACCCGAGACGTGCCAGGAGGATCGCATGGCACCTCGCCGAATACGTGCCAGCCGTGCCGCTGGTAGAACCCGGGTGCCTGGAAACTGATGGTGTAGACCACAGCGGAGCGGCAGCCACGCCGCCTGCCCTCGTCCTCCGCCTGCCGCAGAATCTCGCTGCCGACGCCGGAGCCGCGCAGTTCGGCCGGCAGATACAACAGGTCCACGAACAACAGACCCAGCGACGTGCGACCGGTCAAGCCACCGACCACCCAGCTCGTCTCCGGGTCCGTGACGAGCACGGCGAGCGGACGGTGGTCGTTGACGCCGGCCCGCTCCGCGTTGAATTCGCCGAGCCCGGCCGAGATCAGCTCGACGTCCGCCGCTTCGGGCGCGTCGGTGACGGCGATGAGCGGCGCATGCGTGGTTCCGTCAGCCATGGCGCGACCGTAGCGGCCGGGTCCGACATCGCCTCAGTGGTTGCCGTTGAGCAGCTTGGTGAGGTCGGTGGTCTGGTCGGCCGGTGGTGCGGTGATGTCGGCCGGGACGCCGAAGTCGGACAGGGTTGCGGTGAAGTCGAACGAGATGTTGCCGTTCGGGGTGGTGGTCGGGGGTGTGCTGGTGGCCGCGCCGCGCAGGGTTTCTCGCATGGCTATCCTGCGTAGGCGGCCTTCGCTGTCGAGCCAGAGCTGGGCCGGGATGGTGTGGGCGCCCAGTTGTTGCTCCAGCACGTGTACCGCGTTCTGTGCCCGGCTGTTCTGGCCAGCGGCCGCCTTGTCCAGGTCGATCAGCACCGTGTAGTGGGTGGTCGGCGTGCCGTCGACGGTGTCGGGGCCGATCGTGTCGACCTGGTCGCCCGCGCCTCGTAGGAAGCCGAGGATGGTGGTCGGGTCGGTGGGGGCGTCGGCGATCAGGGGCTGGAGGTTGCCGCCCTGGCCGGACAGCGTGGTCACGTCGAGTGAGATCCACGGCTTGCCGCCGGACAGCCGGGAGACCAGCGCGCCGGGCAGGCGCTCGTACAGAATGCCGTTGACGAACCTGGTTTCGCCGGTGCCCTGGTTGCTGGGCAGCGTTTCGGTCAGGTCGACGGTCTGGCCGGTGAAGCCGATGACGCCGTTGGCGGTGATCGGCAGGCTCGCCTGGCCGACGCCGACCTGGGTGGCCGTCGCGATCCTGGCGCTGCCGGCCGCCGTCGTCTTCTGCAACGCCGCCGCCACTGCCTGGCCGTCCGACGGGGTGCCGGTGGCCGGGACGGACGAGGGCGGCGATGCGGGTGCCGAGTTGCCGGCCGCCACGCCGCCCGGCTGACAGGCGGCCATTCCCAGCCCTGCTGCCGCGAGCGTCGCGCCAGCGGCGATCCTCGTCACTCGTCGCATGCTTGCCTTCCCTTCGTTCCCCGCGCCGGGCACATCGCCCGGCGCATACCGAAGGGGTCCCCGCCGACGCCGGGATCCGACACCTCCAAGTGACGGTCGTCACGCCGTTAATACGAACGGGTGGTTGTTCGCGTGTCGGGGTTTGCGGGGCCAGCGGCGAGGACATAACACGTGCGGATTTCCGTCCCGGAGCGACTACCCAGAGGTAACCGCCATGTACCCAGCGCGTTCACTACGGCAGCGCGAGCTTCGCCGGCCGGTCTTCGCCGTCGTGTCGCCACCGGGACACGAACTCGACAGCCTCGTCGTGACCTTCCTGGCGACCGACGACGAGTTCGCGGCAGGCGGCCCGAGCTTCCTCAGCGGCCGGCACGTCGGCCCGTTACCGGAGGACGGCCAGGCCTTGATCTACCTGGATGGCTCGTCGTTACGGTGGGTGAACGTCGACGACATCGTGGACGTCACAGTGGTCGGCCGGCATTAGGACCGCCGGGTCTGGGCACCCAGTCGGTATGCACCCGACTGACCTGCCGACCGTCCACGACCTGGACGGCCTCGTCGACCTCGTACGCGACTTCGGCGACGGCCACGATCTGTACGTCCGCTGGTCCACCGGACCGGCCGACGACCTGCGGCACGACCGTGTTTCGGCCACGCCGCTGCGGATCGAGCCGTGGTGGGGCAGCCGGTCGCCCAGGTTGTGGCTGGCAAGGCGGCTGTTCGACTACCGGCACCTGAAGGAACTGGGCGGCCCTGGTGCGCGGCCGTGGGTGCTGGCCGGCGAGGAGGTCGGCCGTGGACCGGACAACGAGCCGCTCGTGGCCCACCACCTGCCGGTGGCCTTGATCGAGGACGCCGTGCTGGCCGAGTGCGCACTGGTCGTGATGCGGCAACGGGCCCGCGCCCGGCGGAATACCGAACGGGTCAGGTGACCTGCACCGTGACCAGACAGGTATCGTCCGACCGGTTCGCCGGAATGTGGTCGAGCAGCCGATTCGCGTAGCTGTCGATGTTCTCGTCGACATGTTTCGCGCTGGCCAGCAAACGGTCCAGGCCGTGGTCCAGATTCTCGCCACGCCGTTCGACGAGGCCGTCGGTGAACAACGCGAGCACGTCACCGGAACGCAACTCTGCGGTGCTGTCCACGTAATGGGCGTCGGAAATCACCCCGAGCAACGGACCTTCCGGCAACGGCAGGAGTTCCGCGACGCCGTCGCGGACCAGCATCGGCGGCAGGTGTCCGGCCCGCGCCCAGCGCAACGTGCCGGAGCCTGGGTCGTAGTGGGCGCAGACGACCGTGCCGATGACGGGTTCGGGCAGCGCGTGCGCCGCGTCGTTGAGCCAGCGCAACAGTTCCGCGGGTGACCCGCCGGTCATCGCGAGGCCACGCAACGCGTTCCGCATGCTGATCATGCCGGTGACCACGTCGATGCCGTGGCCGACGATGTCGCCGACCACGAGCAGCGCCTGACCGGACGGCAGCGCCAGCGCGTCGTACCAGTCGCCGCCGACCAGGTGCTGGTTGCCGGCCGGGCGGTAGCGCACGACGACCTGGAGGCCGGGCAGCGCGATCGGCGGCGGCGCTGGCGCGATGATGGCGTGCTGCAACCGGATCGCCAGCTGCTGTTGCTCGTCGACCAGCCGTTCGACGTCGGTCAGCTGGTCCTGCGCCGCGGACAGCGCGAACTGGTCGTGGCCGCTGACGTCCTGCACCGCGCCGCGCACGGCCAGCACGGAGCCAACGCTGTCGGTGACGGGTTGGCCGATCGCGCGCACCCGCCGCGCGCCAGCGCCCGTTGCCACGCTGAACTCCGCGGTCGCCGGCCGCCCGCCGGTGAGCAGCGTGGCGATGAACCTGCCGAGCGCCGGCAGGTCCTCCTGGCTGGCCAGGGAGTGCCATTCGCGCAGGGTGACCGGGCTCGGCGCGGCCAGCAGTTCGAACATCTGGGCCGTCCACTCGGTGCGGCCGGTGACCAGGTTCTCCGACCAGCCGCCGGTCCGACCGAGGCGCAGCGCGTGGTCGGCCAGGTCGGCCTGGTCATGCCGCCGCCAGCTCAGGGCCACGCCGTCCAGCAGCGGCACGGCCCGGATGTCGATCACCGGACCGCCCGCCACCGCCGGCACGACCAGCCCGTCGGCCCGGTAGGGCCTGCCGGTGACCAGCGCGTCCCGGACACGTTCGAACAGGCCGCCCCGCCTGCTCATCATCGGGTAGCGCTGCAACAGGGTGCCGTTGTTCTCGGTTCGGCCGAGTACGGCGCCGGCACCGGGCGACATGTGGTCGATGGCGAAGTCGACCACCGTGCCGTGCTCGTCCCGGACGGCCCTGGTCAGCACCACGTTGTCCAGCAACGCGTCCAGCAGGCCGACCACCCACGGCGGCAGGCCGGCCACCTCGGTCTTCTCGGCAGGCGCCAGCGTGCCGGCGCACAGGTCGGCCAGCCCGGTGAGCTGCGCCCGCAGGCCCGTCGAGAACTCGGCGGGCGCCCGCCAGCAGACCTCCATCACCCCGACCGACGCCCTGCGGTGCCGCAACGGCAGCACGGCCCGCGCGCCATCTGGCCAGCGCGCCGCGGCCGGCGCGATGTCACCGTCCGCGAGGCCGTCGGGCAACCAGATCGGCTGGTCCAGCGCCAGCGCACGACGACCGACCGTCGCCATGTCCGGCGGCTGCACGCGCCACCTGGCCGCGTCCAGTGGGCGAAACCCGTGTTGGCCGACGAGGTGGAGCAGGCCGTCCGGTTCGAGCAGCCAGAATCCGACGGCCACCGCACCGGCGTCACGAAGGGCGTCTGCGAACACCGCGTCCGCCAGATCGGCTCCGTCGGCGGCCATGGCCGCCAATGCCTGTAGGCGGAGCGACGATCGCTCGACACCGTCGACGGCCGGTCCGCCGCCGACCTCGGCCGCGATGTCCAGCACGGTCAGCCCAGCGCGTTCGGCCAGGTGGGTGAGGTGGTCCGTGGCGTCGTTCGGCGAACACCCGAGCCGCTCGATCAACACGCCCTTGGCGCGTTCCAGAATCAGGGTGTGTTCGACCTGTTCCCGTGCCCGAGCCAGGTCCCGCTGCTGGCGGCTCACCACCAGGGAAAGACGCTCGAGGTCCGAATCACCTGGCCGCTGGACTGCCATCACCGGAGTGTAGGAGGAGAATGCGACCCAGGTGTTATCCCTGCCGGACGCGCCGTGCTCTAGCTTTCTCACGAGGTCCCGAACAGGAGAACGCCATGGCCGAGAACAACAATCCGGTGCTCACCAGACGCGCCGGTGACGGGTCGCTCGACGACGGGCGGCTCCAGCAGTTGCTCCGCGGCCTCAAGGCCGTCCGCGACGGCGACTTCAGCACTCGGCTGCCACAGGTGAACGACGTCCTGATGGACGAGATGGCCACGGTGTTCAACGGCATGGTGGACCAGCTGGCGCTGTTCACCTCGGAGGTCACCCGGGTCGCCCGCGAAGTGGGCACCGAGGGCAAGCTGGGCGGCCAGGCCGCGGTGCCCGGCGTGTCGGGCACCTGGAAGGACCTCACCGACTCGGTGAACGCGATGGCGGGCAACCTGACCGGACAGGTCAGGGACATCGCGGAGGTGGCCACCGCGGTGGCCAAGGGCGACCTGTCCCAGAAGATCACGGTCGACGTCAAAGGCGAGATGCTGGAGCTGAAGAACACCATCAACACCATGGTGGACCAGCTCTCCTCGTTCGCCGACGAGGTCACCCGGGTCGCCCGCGAGGTGGGCAGCGAGGGCAGGCTGGGCGGGCAGGCCGAGGTGCCCGGCGTGGCCGGCACGTGGCGCGACCTGACCACGTCGGTGAACTTCATGGCCGGCAACCTGACCGACCAGGTCCGCAACATCGCCCAGGTGACCACGGCCGTGGCCAAGGGCGACCTGTCCCAGAAGATCACCGTGGACGCGCGCGGCGAGATCCTGGAACTCAAGAACACCATCAACACCATGGTCGACCAGCTCTCCTCCTTCGCAGACGAAGTCACCCGCGTCGCCCGCGAGGTCGGCACCGAGGGCGCGCTGGGCGGCCAGGCCCAGGTGCCCGGCGTGGCCGGCACCTGGCGCGACCTCACCACGTCGGTGAACTTCATGGCCGGCAACCTGACCGCGCAGGTCCGGTCCATCGCGCAGGTCGCCACCGCGGTCGCCCAGGGTGACCTGACGCAGAAGATCACGGTCGACGCGCGCGGCGAGATCCTGGAACTCAAGAACACCATCAACACCATGGTCGACCAGCTCTCCTCCTTCGCAGACGAAGTCACCCGCGTCGCCCGCGAGGTCGGCACCGAGGGCAGGCTGGGCGGCCAGGCCGACGTGAAGGGCGTGTCCGGCACCTGGAAGGGCCTCACCGAGTCGGTGAACGTGATGGCCGACAACCTGACCGACCAGGTGCGGTCCATCGCCGAGGTGACCACGGCGGTCGCGCGGGGTGACCTCACGCAGAAGATCCGGGTCGACGCCCGCGGCGAGATCCTGGAGCTGAAGGACACCATCAACACGATGGTCGACCAGCTCTCCGCGTTCGCCGACGAGGTCACCCGGGTGGCAAGGGACGTGGGCACCCAGGGCAACCTGGGCGGCCAGGCCATCGTGCGGGGCGTGTCCGGCACGTGGAAGGACCTGACCGACAACGTCAACGTGATGGCGTCGAACCTGACCAGCCAGGTGCGGTCCATCGCGCAGGTGGCCACGTCGGTGGCGCAGGGCGACCTGTCGAAGAAGATCACCGTCGAGGCGCAGGGCGAGGTCGCCGCGCTGGCCCAGACGATCAACACGATGGTGGACACGCTGTCCGCGTTCGCCGACGAGGTGACCCGCGTGGCCCGCGAGGTCGGCACCGAGGGCATCCTGGGTGGTCAGGCCCGGGTGTCCAACGTCGCCGGCACGTGGAAGGACCTGACCGACAACGTCAACTCGATGGCGAACAACCTGACCAACCAGGTGCGCAACATCGCCCAGGTGACCACCGCCGTCGCCCAGGGTGACCTGTCCAAGAAGATCGACGTGGACGCGCGCGGCGAGATCCTCGAACTGAAGACCACGATCAACACCATGGTGAACCAGCTGTCCGCGTTCGCGGCCGAGGTCACCAGGGTGGCGCGCGAGGTGGGCAGCGAGGGCAGACTGGGCGGCCAGGCCGAGGTGGAAGGCGTCTCGGGCACCTGGAAACGGTTGACGGAGAACGTGAACGAGCTGGCCGGGAACCTGACCAGACAGGTGCGGGCCATCGCCGAGGTGACCAGCGCCGTGGCCACCGGCGACCTGACCAGGTCCATCTCGGTCGAGGCCCAGGGCGAGGTCGCCGAACTCAAGGACAACATCAACGCGATGGTCCAGTCCCTGCGCGAGACGACGAGGGCGAACCAGGAGCAGGACTGGCTCAACACCAACCTGGCCCGCGTGTCCGGCCTGATGCAGGGCCACCGGGACCTGAGCACGGTCGCGGCCCTGATCATGAACGAGCTGGCCCCGCTGGTCGGCGCGCTGCACGGCACGTTCTTCCTGGCCGACGCGGGTGAGCACACCCCGATACTGCGCATGATCGCCAGCTACGGCCACAACCACGGCGACGTGCCGTCGGAGTTCGCGCTGGGCCAGTCGCTGGTCGGGCAGGTCGCGCTGACCAAGAAGCCGATCCTGGTGGACCAGACACCGCCGGACTACGTGCGGATCTCGTCCAGTGTCGGATCGGCGGCGCCGGTCAACCTGATCGTGCTGCCGATCGTGTTCGAGGACCAGGTCGTCGGCGTGATCGAACTGGCGTCGTTCAGCCGGTTCACCGTCGTGCAGCGGGACTTCCTGGAACAGCTGATGGAGACCATCGGCGTCAACGTCAACACGATCATCGCCAACGCCCGCACCGACTCGCTGCTCACCGAGTCGCAGCGCCTGACGAGCGAGCTGCAGAACCGGTCGGGCGAACTACAGGCGCAGCAGGCCGAACTGCAACGCTCCAACAACGAACTCGAGGAGAAGGCCGAGCTGCTGGCCAGGCAGAACAGCGACATCGAGGTGAAGAACAACGAGATCGAGCAGGCCCGCCAGGAGATCGAGGAACGCGCCCAGCAGCTCGCGCTCGCGTCGAAGTACAAGTCCGAGTTCCTGGCCAACATGTCCCACGAGTTGCGGACACCGTTGAACAGCCTGCTCATCCTGGCCAGGCTGCTGGCGCAGAACCCGAGCCACAACCTGACGGCCAAGCAGGTCGAGTTCGCGAACGTGATCCACTCCGCTGGCACGGACCTGCTGCAACTGATCAACGACATCCTCGACCTGTCCAAAGTGGAGGCAGGCAGGATGGACATCCATCCGGAGCGCTTCCCGATTCACCAGTTGCTGGAGTACGTCCAGACCACGTTCCGGCCGCTCACCGCGGAGAAGGGCCTGGAGTTCGAGGTCACGGTCGCCCCCGGCGTGCCGGAACAGTTGTTCACCGACGAGCAGCGGCTACGGCAGGTGCTGCGGAACCTGCTGTCCAACGCGGTGAAGTTCACCGAACTGGGCCGCGTGGAACTCGGCGTGGACATCGCGGGCGACACGGTCACGTTCTCCGTCCGGGACACCGGAATCGGCATCGCCGACGACAACCTCCAGACGATCTTCGGCGCCTTCCAACAGGCGGACGGCACCACCAGCCGGCGCTACGGCGGTACCGGTCTCGGCCTGTCGATCAGCCGAGAGGTCGCCTATCTGCTCGGCGGCGAGATCCGCGCGGAAAGCCAGTTGGGTGACGGCAGCACGTTCACCCTGTCCCTGCCGGTCGACCACTTCGTGGCCGACGAGCACACGCTCAGCGAGCCGACCCGCCAGGACGAACTGGTTGCCCCACAACAGCCGCCGGCCAGCCAACCGCACCGCAGGCTGCTGGTGCTGGAAGCCGGCGAGGACGGACTGCTGACGTTGCTGGCCCGCAGTGTCGCGGTCGAGTTGGCCGAGCAGCAGAGTCCGGTCGGCATCAGCGTGGCCGGCACCCCCGACGAGGCGATCGAGGCCCTCACCGCCAGCCCGCACGACTGCGTCGTGGTGGATCTGGGCCTGCCGGAGGCCATGGCGCTGACGTTCCTGAAGCGGCTCAACGAGTACCCGGAACTGTTGGCGCTGCCGGTACTGGCACACGCGACCCGCCGCCTCAGCCCGGCGCAGGACAGGCTGCTGAAGGCGTTGTCCCGCACCCATCCGGTGGAATTCCTGTCCACAGTGGACGAGGTAAGAGACCGAATCCTGACCCAGCTGAAACCAGACGCGTCCCCCAACGACCCACTGACCGGCCGAGCCGTGCTGGTAATAGACGACGACGTACGCAACGTCTTCGCGATCACCGGCATGCTGGAACTCAACGGCCTCAAGGTGTTGCACGCCGCGAACGGCCGCAAGGGCATCGAGCTGCTGCTGTCGAACAACACGGTGGACCTGGTCCTGATGGACGTGATGATGCCGGAGATGGACGGTTACGCCACGACATCGGCCATCCGCGAGATGCCCCAGTTCGCCGAACTGCCGATCATCGCGGTGACGGCCAAGGCCATGCAGGGCGACAGGGAGAAGAGCCTGGACTCCGGCGCCACCGACTACGTGACGAAACCGGTGGACGCCGACGAACTGCTGTCCTGCATGCGCCGTTGGCTGGCCAACTGAACTGAACCGATGCCGATACCGACGACAGGCCGTACCAGCGGACGCGGTGTCATGCCAGGATGACGACCATGACCACGACGACAGAACGGTTCGAGGTACAACGCCAGATCGCGGCCCCGCCGGCCAAGGTGTTCGAGCTGCTGTGCGACCCAAAGGGCCACGTGGCGATCGACAGCTCAGGCATGCTCCAGTCAGCAGACGGCAAGCCGGTGCGCGGCGTAGGCGACAAGTTCGTCGTACACATGGACCGAGAAGCCAAGAACGACTACCCCCTTGGCAAGTACGACGTGACGGTGATCATCACCCAGTTCGAGCAGGACACCCAAATCGAGTGGACGATCTCCGGCGCGCTACAGCCCCCCATCATGCACCTGTACGGCTACCAACTGACCCCCAGCGAAACAGGCACCCTGGTAACGACGTACTACGACTGGAGCCAGATCGACGAGCACTACCGAGACCGAGGCATCTTCCCAGTAATCCCAGAGGCCGGCCTACGAGCAACCCTCGGCATCCTGGCCAGGGTCGTGGAGTAACAGTCGCGCCACACAACCCACAGAACACAACCCGCCGGACGAACAAGAGCAGGCTCCCAACCAAGGCGCCAGCGACCACCACCGAACGGCACCCGCGCCGGGACAGCGAGCCCACAACTCGGAAACACAACGGTGGAAACCGTGACCCCGCAAGGAGGACCGGCGTGCCGACACACCCACTGGACAGGCTGTCCGCAGCAGAGATCAGCCACGCCAAACAGATCATGGCGGACGCGAACCTGATCAACGAATCAACCAGATTCCCATTGCTGAGCCTGGCAGAACCGGACAAGCGCTCGGTACTGGCTCACCAGCCCGGTGACCCAATCCAACGAGCCGTCCAGGCGGTACTGATGGACGCAACGACCGGAAAGACGACACGACTGGTCGTGTCGCTCACCGAGAACCGGGTAACCGACACACAGCACGTGAACCCGGCCGTCGACGGCCAACCACCGGTGATGCTCGGCGAATACCCAACGGTCGACGAGATCG
The DNA here is from genome assembly GCA_963702275.1 of Candidatus Melainabacteria bacterium. Classification (GTDB taxonomy): domain Bacteria; phylum Actinomycetota; class Actinomycetes; order Mycobacteriales; family Pseudonocardiaceae; genus DATEPR01. Next base: position 19,047 of record CAVPCF010000155.1, on the reverse strand, counting down.
TGAAACAGAACCAGGACTGGCTGGCCGCGATGAAGCGACGCGGCATCGACGACGTCACCCTCGTATGCGTCTGCCCGCTGTCCGCAGGCAACGACGAACGACAAGGCGAAAAGGGCCGACGGCTGTTGCGCTGCCTGTCCTTCACCCGAGAGAGTGTCACAGACGCCCCGTGGGCACACCCGATCGACGGCCTGGTCGCCTACGTCGACCTGATCGCGCAAACCGTCGTCGAGGTGATCGACGACCGGATCCTGCCGATCCCCGCCGAGCACGGCAACTACACCCCGGACATCGTCGGCACCATGCGGGACACGTTGCGCCCCATCGAGATCACCCAGCCCGACGGCCCGAGCTTCACCGTGACCGGTGACCTGGTCGAATGGCAGAACTGGAGCTTCCGCGTCGGTTTCGACGTGCGCGAGGGCCTCGTGCTGCACCTGCTGAGCTACGGCGAGCGCCCGATCATGTACCGGGCGTCGATCGCCGAGATGGTGGTCCCCTACGGCGACCCGAGCCCGGTGCGGTTCTGGCAGAACTACTTCGACATCGGCGAGTACAGCCTCGGCAAGCAGGTCAACTCGCTGAAACTGGGCTGCGACTGCCTCGGCGAGATCCACTACTTCGACGCAGTGCTCGCGGATGACAACGGTGACCCGCAGGTGTACCCGAACGCGATCTGCCTGCACGAGGAGGACCAGGGTGTGCTGTGGAAGCACACCGACCTGTTCACCGGCAGCGACGAGACCCGGCGGCAGCGGCGGCTGGTCATCTCGTTCTTCGCCACCGTCGGCAACTACGACTACGGCTTCTACTGGTACCTCTACCTGGACGGCACGATCCAGTTGGAGAACAAGGCAACGGCGTGATCTTCACGTCGGCCCACCCCGGCGGCGACTACCCGTGGGCCACCGAGGTCGCGCCCGGACTCGGCGCGACCGCACCACCAGCACCTGTTCTGCGCGCGCCTTGACATGACCGTCGACGGCGTGCCCAACGCGGTCGAGGAGCTCGAGGTCCAGCGCGTGCCGGTCGGCCCGGACAACCCGCACGGCAACGCGATCGGTCGCAAGATCACCCGCCTCAAGTCGGAGTCGGCCGCGGCCCGCCTCGCGGACAACTCGGTCGGCCGCACTTGGCGGGTGCTCAGCACGACGTCGACCAACCGGCTCGGCCAGCCCGCGTCGTACGTGCTGCACCCGCAGGGCCAGCCGCCGCTGCTGGCCGACCCGTCGTCGTCGGTGGCGCACCGCGCCGCGTTCGCCACCAAGCACCTGTGGGTCACCCGATACGACCCCGACGAACGCTTCCCCGCAGGCGAGTTGATCAACCAGCATCCCGGCGGCGCCGGCCTGCCGTCATGGCAGGAGCAGGACCGGGACATCGACGGCCAGGACATCGTGGTGTGGCACGTGTTCGGCCTGACCCACTTCCCGCGCGTCGAGGACTGGCCGATCATGCCGGTCGACACGTGCGGCTTCGTCCTGAAACCGGCAGGCTTCTTCGACCGAAACCCCACCTTGGACGTACCGGTCGTCCCGACTCGATGACCGCGCCCTTCGCGCCGGACGAGTTGGCCCGAGCGCTGCTGCCGTTCGGGGAGTCGTGCATGTTGCCGGCTCGGGCCTACACCGAGCCGGATGTGTTGGCCTGGGAGCGGCGGCATCTGTTCGCGGGCGGGTGGTCCTGTGTCGGGCGGCAGGACGAGTTGTTCGGCGGTGGCGTGACTCAGTTCGGGCGGCTGGTGGGGACCGTGCCGGTGTTGTTCACGCGGGATGGCGCGTTTGCCAACACCTGCCGGCATCGGGGGCATGGGCTGTTGGCGGACGGTGCTTCGTCGGATCGTGGGTCGGTGGTGTGTCCTTACCATGCCTGGGCGTACACATTGGACGGTTCGTTGCGTACCGCGCCTCGGTTTCAGCAGGTTTCTGGGTTCGTGCCGGCCGAGTACGGGCTGGTTTCGCTGCCGGTTCGGGGGTGGCACGGGTGGTTGTTCGTCAACGCCGGTGCGGACGCCGTTTCGTTCGATGAGTACGTTGGGGGCGTTGGACGGGCTGGTCGCGCCCTACGCGCCGGCGGACCTCAAGTTGGCAGCGCGGCATGACTACCAGGTGCGGGCCAACTGGAAGGTGATCGTCGAGAACTACCAGGAGTGCTACCACTGTCCGCATATCCACCCGGAGTTGTGTGCGGTGTCCCCGCCGACCAGCGGCGACAACTACGACCTGCCGGGTGCCTGGGTCGGCGGTTCGATGGACCTGCGGCCGGACGCCGAGACGATGTCACTGGACGGCCGGTCCGGCGGCGCGTTCCTGCCCGGCGTGGACCGGCGGCGGGTGCGCTACCTGGCGTTGTGTCCTGACCTGCTGCTCTCGCTGCACCCGGACTACGTGATGGTCCACCGGCTCGTGCCGGTCACCCCGGACGCGACGCGGGTCGAGTGTTCCTGGTACGTACGGGACGGCGTCGGCGACGCGGCATGGGCCGAGGCGTTCTGGGACCGCACCAACCGGCAGGACTGGGCCGCCTGCGAGTCCGTGCAGCGCGGTCTCGGCTCACCGCACTACCGGCCGGGACCGCTGGCCCCGAACGAGGACGCGGTGTACCAGTGGGTGACGCTCATCGCACGCGCGTATCTCGGTGAACCACCCGCCTGAACCCTTCGCGCGTGCGTGCGGAGATTCCAACGCTGGCGGATGCCGGATCGAAGTGATCACTTTGTGTAGCCATCCGGCCGGGTTGTGTCGCCCACATGGATGGTTTCTCGGTGGTTGGTGCTTATTCTGTAGTCATGCTCGGTTTCATCGGCCAGTGGGCTGAGTTCTCCGCCCGCAGGACACTCGAGGGCCTGCAGGACCGGATCGGCCGACCGGGCCTGGCGGCCGCGGCCACTGTGCCTGGTCTGACGGCAGCGGTGGACCAGCATGCCGCGGCGGTTCGCGACATCCTGGCCGCCGGTGTCGAGGGTTCGGCTACCGCTGCCGGTGTGATCCTGTTGGCTGGTTACGCTCGGGGTTTGCTTGACCACGCTCGGGAGCCTGTTGAGGCACCGGTGATGTTGGCCGGATGGGCTCGGGTGAACTGGGTCACCACCCGGTTGCTTGCTGTGTGTGACATGGCTCGCCGAGCTGACGAGTCGTTGGTCGGTTGGCCGGCCATTTGACGTAAAAAGGGCCGCAGTGGCTCGAACAAACCGAACCACCACGGCCCAGAACAAATCAGCGCTGCGGATCGCTCCCAGGCATCACGCCCTGCGAGGACTGCACCGGATCGGCGCGCATCGCGTCTTCCCGCCCACGCTCGTACGCCTGGCCATGAGCCCGAGCCGCCGGAATCTGATCCTCGGCCCGACCGATCCAGGTCTCCCAACGCTGCTGCATCGGCCTGATCAGGCCACCACCCATGCCGACGACGACCACCCCGCCGAGAGTGGCGAGCACGGTGATCAGCACCGGAGTGGTGACGGCCGTGGCAACGCCGATCTGGTTCAGCGCGGCGATGATCCCCAGGCCCCAGATGAACACCGAGACGATCGTGCCCAGCATCCGGCCATAGGACAGACCGGACAGCGCACCGCCGACCAGATCCCTGGCCACCCGGGCGATCGCGCCGACGATGACCACGATCAGCATGGCCACGATGAGCTTCGGCAGCCAGCCCACGATGGACGTCAGGATGGTGCTGATCGGATTCGAGCCGAAGACGCCGAACGCCATTTCCAGGGCGATCAGCAGGATCGCGTAGTACACGACCTTGGCGATCAGCCCAGAAGCGTCGTACTTGCCGCGCTCCAGCATCTGCTTCATGCCGCCGCGCTCGACAACGCGGTCGAAACCGATCTTGTCCAGGAGGCGGTGGACTACCTTGCTCAGGATCTTGGCGATGAACCAGCCGATGACGAAGATCACCAGGAACGCGACCAGTTTGGGCACGAAATTGGCGACCGCGGTCCAGGCCGAGGACACTCCCCCACCGATGTCGATGGCTGCCAGAGTGGACGTTGACACCGTCCCCTCCCCCTTCCGTTTCGGGCGCGCCGTGGTTGTTCCGACGCGTGTTCGTGCACTGATACCCGTCGGGGCGTACCGGGCACACGTGAGAAACGTGGGATATGGGGAAATGCACTCCAAAGGGGGACACTCAGGCGTGCACGCGGAACAGCACCGTGCCGTGGGACGGGACACCGGCGCTGATCCTGCCGGTGGTGGTCGTGACCTTTTTGGACCACAGGTCCGTCAGCTGGTAGCTGCTCGCGTTGGCGATGCCGATCGCGGACGCCGTCGTGCTGACCGTCGCCGTCGATCCGGACTCGTTGAACAACGCGACGGCCACGTCGCCGTTGGACAGTGGCTTGGCGAGGACCCGCAGGCCGTTGTTCGAGCTGATCTGCTTACCCTGCCTGCCCAGCGCGTCCTGGTCGATCGCGATCACGTCCTGGTTGCCCAGGATGGACAGGGTCGTGCTGCTGGCGCTGACCAGCTTCGTGCCGATGAGCATGGGCGCTGCCATCTCGGCCCACATGCTGAACTGGGTCTGCGCCTCCGTGGTGGACAGGCCGCTGTTGCCGATCTCCAGCATGTCCGGGTCGTTCCACGCGCCGGGACCGGCGAACGACGCGAGCGGGATGTTCTTGTCGATGTTGGAGTCCAGGTGCGTCCAGTCGGGATGCACGTCACCGGTGGTGCGCCACAGGTTGCCGACGGCTGGTGACCAGTCCTCGGTGTTGATGCCGTTGTCGCCCTTCTGGCAGATGCTGAACACGATCGCGTGGCCGGTCGCCTGCTGGGCGGCGGCAAGGCCGTCGCGCATGGCGGTGTAGCGGGCGATCGTGGCCGACCTGGTGGCCTGACCGGACGCCTGTTTGCAGTTGTCGTCCTTCAGATAGTCGACGCCCCACTTGGCGAACCGCATCGCGTCGGCGGCCTCGTGGCCGAAGGAGCCGGGGAAGCCGTGGCTGCTGCACGTCATCGTGCCGGAATCGTTGTAGAGGCCCAGTTTCAGGCCGAGTCCGTGTACGTAGGCCGCGGCGCCGGCGATGCCGTCGGGGAACTTGGTCGGGTTGGGCACCAGGTTGCCGGCCGAGTCGCGAGTGGGCTGGGCCCAGCAGTCGTCGATGTTGACGAAGGTGTAGCCGTCCTGTTGCAGGGTGTGGCCGTTGATCTGGTGGGTGTGGATGAAGTCCGCGGTCTGCTTGATGAAGGTCTCGCTGACACCGCATCCCACGGCGTTCCAGTCGTTGAAGCCCATCGGTGGCGTCAGCGCCAGGCCGTTGCCGAGCGCGACGGCGGCCGGTGCGGTGACCACCGCGGCCGCCGCGAGCGTGGCGACGGACAGCGCGGCCATGGCGACCCACGAGCGAATCATGACGACTCCTGATGTCCCGGGACGACGATCCGGCATCACTGTCGCGTGCCGCCCGGCAAGGGGTCAATCGATTCATCGGGTCAATGCGGCGCTACAAACCTTTACAGTGGCTTATGCTGCGGAAACGCTGAATATAGGTCCGACGTACAGTGAGCTCGGACTCCGCTATCAGCCCTGGCCGGCGGACGGCCGACGGCCGGAGCGAGCCATCGAGAACCGCTGTGCCGTGGACCGGACCCGGACACCCAGCGCCAACAGCACGAACCCGGTCACCACGCCCAGCAGTGCGATCGGCAGGGTCATGGCCAGGAGGTTGACGCTGGTCTGCAACACGAACAGGCTGCCCAACCCCAGCGCCAGGAACAACCACCCACCGGCGGTGGCGACCAATGCCGGCGCGTCGCCACCACGGATGGCCGACACGATCAGGCTGGCACCGGCCACCAAGGAGATGGCCGCGAGCAGGCCGTTGCCGCCAAGGCTCGGGGCGGGTGGCTGCGCGGTGGTGAAGAACCGGACATGAGCCTCGAACGCGACGACGCCGAACCACCACAGCAGCAGGCCGACGCCGGCTGTCCCGACCCGCTGCAGGACCGGGGGTAAGTCGTCACGCTCGACGATGTGCCGCAAGCTGGGTCTCGGCATGCCGGCCTCCGCATGTGGTTCCGCGGGCGATAGATGTCGTTACTGCTGGTACCCGGCCCGCGGACCGGCCAAACTCGATTTTCAAGATTTTTTCGACGGATTTGTCGAGTTGCGGCCCGAGTTGAGACCATGTGCGCTGGGGTATTCGAGCCGGCGAAGTCAGGTGGCAACACGGTGACGACCGAGTCCGTGGCGGAACGCGACCCGAACCGCTGGAAAGCCCTCGCGGTCACGCTCGCGGCCGGCTTCATGACGTTGCTCGACGTCAGCATCGTCAACGTGGCGCTGCCGTCGATCCAGCACGGCCTGCACGCGTCGTCCGCGGGTGTCCAGTGGGTGGTGTCGGGCTACGCGCTGACGTTCGGGCTGGCGCTGGTGGCCGGCGGGCGGCTTGGCGACCTGCTCGGCAGGCGGCGGATGTTCCTGATCGCGCTGTCCGCGTTCGTGCTGACCAGCGCCGCGGCAGGCGCCGCGCCGAGCGAGGCGCTGCTGATCGTCGCGCGGCTCACCCAGGGACTGGCCGCCGGCATGCTGACGCCGCAGAACACCGGCCTGATCCAGGACCTCTTCCGGGGCGCGGAGCGTGGTCGCGCGTTCGGGGCGCTCGGTTCGACCATCGGCATCTCGACCGCGGCAGGCCCGGTGGTCGGCGGGCTGATCCTGACCGCGTTCGGTGCGGCCGACGGCTGGCGATGGGTGTTCTACGTCAACGTGCCGATCGGCATCGTCGCGCTGGCGCTGGCCGCCAAGCTGGTGCCGCCTGCGCCTGCGCGGGCCGGTGGGCTGCACCGGCAGATCGACTTCGGCGGCATCGCGCTGCTGGGCCTTGCCGTGCTGGGGGTGATGCTGCCGATCGTGCAGTCGCAGGGCGGTGGCACGCCGTTGCTGTGGCTGCTCCTGGTCCTCGGCGCCGGGTTCGGGTTCTGGTTCGTGCGCTGGGAGTGGCGGCGGATCGACCGTGGTGGCGCGCCACTGCTGGACCTGCGGCTGTTCCAGCAGTCCGCAGGCTTCGCGCCGGGACTGGCGTTGGGCACGATCTACTTCTGCGGGTTCAGCGGCATCTGGCTGGTGATGTCGCTGTTCTTCCAGAACGGGCTTGGCTACACGCCGTTGCAGTCGGGCCTCTCGGTGACGCCGTTCGCGATCGGGTCCTCCATCAGCGCGCTGCTGGCCGGTCGGCTGGTCGCCCGGTGGGGACGGTGGATGACGGTCGGCGGGTTGAGCCTGATCGGCGTCAGCCTGGTCGTCGTCGCCGTGATCCTGCTGCTGACCAAGGGTCAGCATGCCGGCATCGCCATCGCGGCGCCGCTGTTCGTGGCCGGTGTCGGCGGTGGCGCGGTGATCTCGCCCAACACGACGCTGACGCTGGCCTGCGTGCCGGCGGGCATGGGCGGCGCGGCCGGCGGGGCGCTGCAGACCGGCCAGCGGATCGGCACCGCGATCGGCACCGCCGTGCTGGCGTCGGTGCTGCGGCACGTGGCGACGAGCCACGACCGCTATCCGGTCGCGGTCGCGGTGGCCCTGGCGTGCACGGTCGGCTTCATTCTGGCGGCGCTGGTCATCGCGATCGTCGACCTGCGGACGACTCGCCAGCGCACGCTGACCGACTCGGCGTCCGAGCACGTGACCGCGTGACCATGGAGTGGCGCGGATCCGCAGGTGGCGCACTACGCTGGCCCGTGACCTGAGCACCGCCGACGTGAGGAGGCCCCGCATGACACTGCGGGAGGACGGCGACACCGTACCGACCGTCGAGGCGGACGGCCTCCGGGTCGATCGCGCCGCGCACGGTTCTGTCGTGGTCTACCGGGTCGCGGGCGAGATCGACGCGCTCACCGCGCCTGCGCTCGATCAGGCGCTCGCGGCAGCGGCGGACGTGCCGGACGCCGTCTCGCATGTCGTGCTGGACCTCAGCGAGGTGCCGTTCCTCAGTTCCGCGGGGCTGTCCATTCTGGTCGATCATCACGGTCGCTGCGCCGCGAACGGGGTCGGGCTGTCGGTGGTCGCGAAACAGCACGCGGTGCTGCGGTCAATTCAGATCACCGCGCTCGACCGGATCATTCCGCTGCATTCGACGGTGTCCGACGCGTTGACGGCGGCCGGCGTGCCCAGCTGATTCACAGTGGCCACTCAGCGATCATCCTGAATGTTCCCGCCGGGGGATTTGCGGCGTTGTTGAACGCTCACCCACCGTGTCCGAATGCTGCCCACGAACACCCGAATTGGCCTATACCATCGGACGCGCAATCGATGAACAATTACAGATTGTTCACTGTGAGAGTTTGGCGTCCGGGTTCGTGGGTAGCCGATGAAGACTCGTTTCCGGACAACGGAGAGGACGACCTTGTGCAACCGCTGCTTGTCGATACCGACGGCACCGCGTTGGAGGCATTGCGAGGTGCCGGCCTGCGGGTCACCAACCCGCGCAGGGCGGTGCTGGCGTGGCTCTCCCGACATCCGCACTCGACCGTGGACGCGATCAAGGCCGGGGTCCGCCGGCAGCTGGGCTCCGTGTCCACCCAGGCCGTGTACGACGTGCTGAACGTGTGCGCGGCGGTCGGCCTGCTGCGGCGCATCGAACTGCCCGGCTCGCCCGCCAGGTTCGAGCGACGTGTCGGGGACAACCACCATCACCTCGTGTGCCGTGAGTGCGGCCGCACCGAGGACGTCGACTGCGTGGTCGGCGCACGGCCGTGCCTGACCCCGGTCAACGAACACGGCTACCAGATCGAGGAGGCCGAGGTCGTGTTCTGGGGCCGCTGCCCCGAGTGTGACGGCGTGACCAGCGACGGCGAGCGCACGTCTGCCTGAGCGGCGCGCACTGGTGGGTGGGCCGGCCGATCGGCCGCGGTTGCCGCGCGTAGGTGGGGATGGCGGCCCGTCTGGGTAGCCTCGGCTCATGGCGATAGCGACAGTGAATCCGGCGACCGGTGAGACTCTCCGCGAGTTCGTGGCACTCGACGACGCGGAGATCGACCGCTGTATCGATCAGGCGCATCAGACGTTCCTGGACCTCCGCGCCACGACGTTCGCCACCAGAGCCGGCTGGATGCGGGCCGCGGCCGACATCCTGGACAACGACGCCGACGACATCGCGCGCCTGATGACCACGGAGATGGGCAAGACGCTCACCGCGGCCGTGGCCGAGGTGCACAAGTGCGCCAAGGGCGCCCGCTACTACGCCGAGCACGCCGAGTCGTTCCTGGCCGACGTGCCCGCCGAGCCTACTGCCGTGTCCGCGTCGGCTGCCTACACGCGTTGGCAGCCGCTGGGTGCCGTGCTCGCCGTGATGCCGTGGAACTTCCCGTTGTGGCAGGTCATGCGGTTCGCGGCGCCCGCGTTGATGGCCGGCAACGTCGGTCTGCTCAAGCACGCGTCGAACGTGCCGCAGACCGCGTTGTTCCTGCAGGAACTGTTCGCACGGGCCGGTTTTCCGAAGGGCGCGTTCCAGACGCTGCTGATCGGCTCCGCCGCCGTCGAGCGGGTCCTGTCCGACGGTCGGGTCGTCGCGGCCACGCTCACCGGCAGCGAGGGCGCGGGCCGGTCCGTCGCGCAGATCGCCGGGCGTGAGATCAAGAAGACCGTGCTGGAACTGGGCGGCAGCGACGCGTTCGTCGTGATGCCGTCGGCCGACCTTGAGCGGGCGGCCGAGGTGGCGGTGACGTCGCGGTGCCAGAACAACGGGCAGAGCTGCATCTCGGCGAAGCGGTTCATCGTGCACACCGATGTCGCCGCCCGGTTCTCGGAACTGTTCGTCGCCAAGATGTCGGCGCTGGTCGTGGGCGATCCGATGGCTGATGGCACGGACGTCGGTCCGCTGGCGACCGAACAGGGTCGTGCGGATGTGGAGGAACTGGTCGCCGACGCGGTCGGGAAGGGCGCGTCGGTGTTGTGTGGTGGTCAGCGGCCGGACCGGCCCGGTTGGTTCTATCCGCCGACCGTGCTGACCGATCTGCGGGACGACATGCGGATGTATCACGAGGAGGTGTTCGGGCCGGTGGCGCAGTTGTACGAGGTGCCGGACATCGACGCGGCGATCTCGCTGGCCAATGCCACCCGGTTCGGCCTGTCGTCGAACGCGTGGACCACCGATGCCGCCGAACAGCGACGGTTCACCGACGATCTGGACGCGGGTGGCGTGTTCGTCAACGGGATGACGGTGTCGTATCCGGAACTGCCGTTCGGCGGTGTCAAGGCGTCCGGTTACGGCCGCGAGCTGTCGGCGTTGGGCATCCAGGAGTTCTGCAACGCGAAGACGGTCTGGATCGGACAGTCCTGACCCGGCTCACCCGGGCCACGGCAGCCAGGCGCGCAGCCGGAACTCGCCGACCGTGGCCTGGTGGTCGAGTTGGCCGCCGGCGAGGCGGACCCGTTCGGTCAGCCCGACGAGCCCGGTGCCGCCAGCGGCACTGGGCTTGTTGGTTTGCGCCGGCAGCGGGTTGCTGATGTCGATGGTCAGCCGGGCGCCGGGCGAGCCGTCGATGTCGATCCGGACCGGTTGCCCGGTGGCGTGCTTGCGGGCGTTGGTGAGGGCCTCCTGCACCACGCGGTAGACGGTGCGGCCGGTCGTGGCGGGCGGCGCGGCCTGGTCGGCGACCTGGTTGCGCAGTTCGATCCGGGCGCCGGTGTCCTGGGACTCGGCGATCAGCCGGGCCAGGTCGGCCAGTACCGGCTGCGGGGGTTCCGCGATCTCGTCGCCGGCCGGTTCGGTGTGCCGCAGCAGGGCGATGACGTCGCGGAGTTCGCAGAGCGCGTCGTGCGCACCGATCCGGACGATCGCCGATGCCTTGGCGAGTTGGTCCGGCGGCAGGTCCGGCCGGTATTCCAGGGCGCCCGCGTAGGTGGCCAGCAGCGACAGCCGGTGGGCGAGCACGTCGTGCATCTCCCTGGCGATCCTCGTGCGCTCCAGTGCGCGGGCCTCGGCTACCCGGCGGCCCTGCTCGGCCTCGTCCCGGCGGGCCCGTTCCCCCAGCGACGCGATCAGCGCGCCCCAGCCGAGCAGCGCGGCATGGGCGAGCGCGACCAGCACGAGCCACCAACCCGCCGGCAGGCCGTTGATCGGCAGCCAGATGCCCCGCACGCCGTGCGCGACGACGCCGAGCGCGGCCACCGGCACGGCCAGTGGGAGACGCCGTAGCCGTGCGACCTGTAGGACACCGACGGCAGCGGGTGGCGTGGCCGCCGGGGACACCGCCGCGAGCACGATGACGGCGACGGCTGTCGGGACGGGCCACCGCGACAGCGCCGGCAGCAGTGCGATGGTGACCACGCTGACCACGATGTCCAGCACGAACAGGCTGCCGGCGCCGTGTTGCGTCCAGTCGATGAGCCCGACCACGGTGCCGACGATGATGCCCACACCGAGCCGCCGTGGGTCGTCGGTCACCCTGTTCACGGACGGTAAGGCTACGGTGGGCCGGGGCGGCGCGATACCGACCAAAGTCGAGTTCTGCCTGGTCGGGTGGCTGTGGTCGCCAGTGGTCTATTCGGCGTCGTAGTCGCGGTCGGGATCCGGGTCGGACGGCGGGGTGGGAGGCCGCAGGCGGATCACGCCGCCGTCGAGATCCAGCGGACCGGGCTCGAAGCGCTGGCCGGTGCCGGACTCCTCCGGCGTGTCCCTGCGCAGTTTCGCGCCGGGAAAGAGTTCACCGAGCTGTCCCATCCCCCCATGTTATGCGCATTCCTGGGCGGATCGGCCCGCTTGCTACGGTCGGTTCGTGACGTATTCCGCGCTGACCCACCTGGAGTGCTCACGGACCGGCGACCGCTACGACGCGGACCGCGTGCAGGGCACATCGACCGTCGGCGCGCCGCTGCTGGCCCGCTACGACCTCGCACTGGTCGCGGCCACCGTCACGCCGGACGAGATCGCCCGCAGGCCACCGACGCTGTGGCGCTACCACGAACTGCTGCCGGTGCGGGCCGAGGAGCGGGCCGTCAGTCTCGGCGAGGGCATGACGCCGCTGCTGCCCGTGACGGAATACGGCAAGCGGATCGGCGTGCCGACGCTGTGGATGAAGGACGAGGGTCTCGTCCCGACCGGAAGTTTCAAGGCGCGTGGCGCGGCGGTCGGCGTGTCGCGCGCCGCCGAGCTGGGTGTGACCGGCGTCGCCATGCCCACCAACGGGAACGCGGGCGCGGCCTGGGCGCTCTACGCGGCACGGGCCGGGCTGCGCTCACTTGTCGCGATGCCGGTCGGCGCGCCCGCCATCACCCGCGCGGAGTGCCGGGTCAGCGGCGCTGAACTGTACCTTGTGGACGGTCTGATCGGCGACGCGGGCCGGCTGATCGGTGCCGCGGTGGCCGAACGCGGTGGCTACCAGGACGTGTCGACGTTGAAGGAGCCCTACCGCCTTGAGGGCAAGAAGACGATGGGCTTCGAGATCGTCGAGCAGCTCGGCTGGCGGCTGCCCGACGTGATCATGTATCCGACCGGTGGCGGCGTCGGCATCATCGGGATCTACAAGGCGCTGCTGGAACTGCGCGAACTCGGCTGGATCGTCGGCGACCTGCCGAAACTGGTCGCCGTGCAGGCAACGGGCTGCGCGCCGATCGTGCGCGCGTTCGAGCAGGGCGCCACCGAGAGTGAACCGTTCCCCAACGCCCACACCGTGGCGTTCGGCCTCACCGTGGCCAAGGCGCTCGGCGACTTCCTGGTACTGGACGCCGTCTACCGGACACGCGGGACGGCGGTCGCGGTCACCGACGACGACCTGCTGGCCGCCCAACGCGAGTTGGCGAGCACGGAGGGCGCGTTCATCTGCCCGGAAGGCGCGGCCTGCTTCGCGGCGGCCCGGCAACTGCGGGTGGCAGGCTGGCTCGGCGGCACCGAGGAGGTCGTCGTCCTCAACACCGGCACCGGGATCAAGTATCCGGAGACGGTCCCGGTCGACGTGCCGGTGCTGGCCGTCGACGGCCGCATTCCCGCACTGTAATGCTACCGATGGGTAACGGCCTGGGTGAGGGCGCTTGACAGTTGCGGTCCTAGGGTCTCAGGGTCAGCGGTGCATGTCAGGCCCACCTAACCCACAGGGGCGATCGTGATGATGGAGTCCGGCACCGAGGTTCGCGAGCGACAGCAGGGGCTCGCGGCCACGTTGCGGCCACGGCATGTCAGCATGATCGCCTTCGGCGGCACGATCGGCGCCGGGATCTTCGTCAGCAGCGGCAGCATCATCTCGCAGACGGGGCCCGCCGTCGTGCTGAGCTACCTGGTGGTGGGCGTGCTGGCGGTCGTCGTGATGCGCCTGCTCAGCGCGCTGGCCCAGCACGACCCGGACAGCGGCGCGTTCGCGACCTACGCCGGCAAGGCGTTCGGGCACGTCGGGCGGTTCTCGGTCGGCTGGATGTACTGGTGGCTGCTGGTGGTCACGTCCGGCGTGGAGTGCGGCGCCGCCGCGTCGATCGCGCACACCTGGCTGCCGAGCATGCCGGCGTGGGCCTGGTCGCTGATGTTCACCGGCTCGCTCGCGCTGATCAACCTCGGGCCGGTCCGCGTGTTCGGCGAGTTCCAGTTCTGGCTGTCGCTGATCAAGGTGGTGCTGGCGGTCGGGGTGCCGGTGCTCGCGGTGCTCGCGGTGCTCGGGGTGTTGCCGAACGTGTCGTCGCCGGGCGTGTCGAACATCGCCGACCAGGGCGGGATCATCCCCAACGGCAACGGTTCGGTGTTCGCCGGGATCCTGGTGGCCGCGTTCTCGTTCATCGGCATCGAGATGGCCGCCATCGCGTCCGGCGAGGCGGACCGGCCCAGCCGTGTGGTACGCAAGTCGATCCGGGTCGTCGGCTACACGGTCCTCGGCGTGTACCTCCTCGCGATGTCGATGACCGTGCTGCTGGCGCCGTGGAACTCGGCGACCGTCAAGGCAAGCCCGTTCGGCACGATGATGAACGTGATGCACCTGCCGGGCACCGCGACGGTGATCAACATCGTGGTGTTCACCGCAGTGCTGTCGGTGCTCAACTCCTGCATCTACTCCGCGTCCCGGATCGGGTATTCCCTTGCGCTGCACCGGGACGCGCCCGCGGCGTGGGGGCGCCTGTCGCCGAGCCGGGTGCCGAGGGCGGCCGTCATCGCCACCGCGGGGCTAGGTTTCGCGGTCACGTTCATCGGCTACGTCGCGCCGAGCAACGTGTTCGAGATCCTCACCGACTCGTCCGGCGCCGTCGGCATCATGATGTGGATCGCGATCGCACTGGCCTACCTGAAGCTCAAACCGGCACCGGACGCCCGGCTGTCCGTGCGGCTGACGGTGCCGCCGCGGCGGCTGTCGGTGGCGGCGTGGGTCGCGGCGCTGGCGCTGGTCGGGATGATGGTCGGGATGGTGTTCTTCCCGGCGACCCAGCTGCAACTGCTGATGACGACGCTGCCAGTGATGGTGATCTTCATCGTGGTCCTCTGGCGGGAGACGAACGCGTCCGCGGACCCCGACTGGTAACAACGTTGCCGGGCGGCGGCTAGTGTCGCCTCATGAACCAACGCTCCGACGTTGACACGGCCTGGCCAGGACCTGGACCGGTGCCCGACGGTGTCGACCGGGACAAGCCGAGCCAGGCCCGGGTGTACGACGTACATCTGGGCGGGGCGCACAACTTCGAGGCCGACCGTCGGGTGGCCGCCGAGGTCACGGCACGGATGCCGGAGCTGCCCACGGTGCTGCGGGCCAACCGCGACTTCCTGCGCCGTAGCGTGCAGTACCTGGTCGACCAGGGCGTCCGCCAGTTCCTCGACCTGGGCTCCGGCATCCCGACCAGCGGAAACGTGCACGACATCGCCCAGCGGGCGAACGCGGAGTGCCGCGTGCTGTACGTCGACAACGACCCGGTCGCGGTCGCGCACAGCCAGGAGATCCTGGCCGGCAACCCGTGGGCCAGCGCGATCCAGGGCGACCTGACCCGGCCCGACGAGGTCCTGCGCCACCGGGAACTGCGCGACCTGCTGGATCTCAAAGCGCCGGTCGCCGTGCTGATGGTCGCCGTGCTGCACTTCCAGCCGGACACCGAACGCTGCGCCGCGATCGTGCGGCGCTACGCGCAGTCCATCGCGCCCGGCAGCTACCTGGTCATCTCCCACGCCACCGCGGGCAAGCAGGCACCGGGCCGGGTGCGGGACGCGGCCGAGGTGTTCAGCTCCAACATCGGCGGCTTCTACCTGCGCGACCACGACGAGGTGGCGCGGATATTCGGCGGCCTGACCCTGATCGATCCCGGCCTGGTCAACATGACCGACTGGCACCCCGAGCCGCACAACCCGCTGCCCTCCCCCGACCGGAACCCCGGCTACGCGGGTGTCGCCCAGATCGCTACCAGGTCACCCAGCTGACCGACGCCGGGCCAGCAGCCAGACGACGGCGACCACCCCGGCCACCACCCCGAGCCGGTTCACGTCCAGCGCCGGCACCCACCGCGCGGTGCCGTCCTTGACGACGAATGCCCCGGTCGGCCGGGCCAGCAGGCCGAACCCGCCACCGTCCCCCTGCTGCCCGCCGACCGCCCGGCCGACTCCGCCGCCACCACCGCCGTAGACGACGGCAGCGGGGATGACCACGACCCCGTCCCGCTCAATTGGCTCGCCGAACACGCGCCGAGCTGTCAAGGTCTCCTGGATGGTCGTCAGCAACTCCCCAATGCTCACGGCACAAGGCTAGCCGCCCAGACCGGAGGACCAGGACGTGCCCGCCAACCGGCTGCTGATGGACGTGCGGCCGCTGCGCGAGTCACCTGCCTTCCGCCGCCAGTTGGCCGGCATCGGCCTGTCCTCGGTCGGCTCGTCGATGACCGCGTTCGCGGTGGTACTCCAGGTGTTCACGCTGACCCACTCGTCGCTGGCGGTGGGCGCGGTCGGGATCGCGATGGCGGTCCCGGCGATCGGGTTCCGGACTGCTCGGCGGCAGCGTGGTGGACGCGCACGACCGGCGCCGCCTTGTGTTGTGCACCGGCAGCTGCCTTGCCGCCGTCTCCGCAGCGTTCGCGGCGCAGGCGTTCGCCGGCAACCGCCAGGTGTGGCCGCTGTATCTGCTGGTCACGGTCCAGTCGTTGCTCGGCGCGGTGGACGGGCCCGCGCGCCGCACGTTTCTGCCGCGCCTGTTGCCGGCGGAACGGGTGCCGGCCGGCGCCGCGCTGACCGCGTTCGCGGCCCGTGGCAGCGTGATCGCCGGTCCGGCACTGGCGGGTGTGATCGCGGCGGCATGGGGTCTGCGGGCGTGCTATCTCGTCGACGTGGTCAGCTTCGGCGCCGCGCTGTACGGCGTGGCCCGGCTGCCGCCGATGCCCCCGAGGGGCGAGCCGGCTCGGCCCGGTCCACGCGCGGTGGCCGACGCGCTGCGGTTCATCGGCGGCAGCCGCGTGCTGACCGGCGCTCTGGTCGCCGACATGAGCGCCATGGTCCTCGGGGTGCCGTCGGCCGTGTTCCCGGCGATCAACCAGGCCCATTTCGGTGGCGCAGCGCAGACTCTCGGCCTGATCGCCGCGGCGCCCGGGGTCGGCGGCGTGCTCGGCACTGCCCTGTCCGGCTCGATCGGCCGGGTGTCCAGGCAGGGCAGGGCGATGCTGGTCACCGGCTCGGTCTGGGGTGCGTGCATTGTCGGATTCGGGCTGGCGCACAGCTTGTGGTTGGCGTTGTCGTTGCTCGCCGTCTCCGGCGGCGCGGATGTGTTCAGCGTCGTGTTTCGCACGACCATGGTTCAACTGGCCACACCGGACCGTTATCGCGGGCGGGCCAGCGCCGCGGAGTACGTGGTCGGCGTCGGCTGCCCGCGACTTGGCGACTTCCGTGCCGGCGCGGTGGGTTCCCTGGTGTCGCCGACGTTCAGCGCGGTGAGCGGTGGCCTGGCCGTGATCGTGGCGTCGGCTGTGATCGCCGTGGCCATGCCGGCCTTCTTCCGTTACCGGGTCATGTCGAAATCGGTTGTCGCGGGCTAGGCCGCCGCCTACGGTGTGCCGCGTGGGAATCATGAACATGGCCCGTCGCCGTGGCAGGCGGGTCTCGGCGCGCTTGGGGTTGGCATCCGCTCGTTGACGACTGGGCCGCGCGGATCGTGGCCGAGGCGGGTCCGCGGCCGGGTGAGCTGGTCCTGGACATCGGCGCCGGCCGTGGTGCGCTGACCCGACATCTGGTCGACGCGGGCGCACGCGTGATCGCGGTGGAATCGCATCCGGGGCGGGCGACGTCGCTGCGGGAGCGCTTTCCGGAGGTGACCGTGGTGCAGTGCGACGTGCTGGCGCTGCGCCTGCCACGCCGGCCGTTTCGCGTCGTGGCGAATCCGCCGTACTCGATCACCAGTGCCCTGCTGCGGCAGCTGCTCGCGCCGCACTCGGCGTTGATCGCCGCGGATCTGGTGCTCCAGCGGGCGGTGGTGCGTCGGCACGTCGAACGCCCACCGCGACAGTGGCACCTGCGGGCGGGACTGTCGTTGCCGCGCAACGCGTTCCGGCCGCCACCGCAGGTCGACTCGGCGGTCCTGGTGGTCAGGCGGCGGCCGAACGGGCCTCGGCGAGGGCTTTGACCCTGGCCAGGGTGTGCTCGATGGACTCGGCGTTGAAGCCGGGGCGGTCGGCACGTCCGGTTACCTTGGGGCCCAGGAAGTTCCGGACGAACCGGCTGCCGACGCGGTACCAGTGCTCGGCCAGCAGGCAGCCGGTGGCGGTCGGCGTGATCTCGTAGGACCAGCGGGACACCCGGATGCCGATCTTGGCGCGCACGTCGAACGTGAACAGCCTACCGGGTTCGTACTCGACGACCGTGACCCGGGTCCACCACTGGAGGCCGCCGTTGCGGTTGGTGCCACGGAACTTCGCGCCGAGCGCCGGGCCGGTGGCCGCGTCCAGCCAGTAGCCGCCGATGTTCTCCGGGCTGAACTCCCCCATCCGCGGCAGGTCGGTGACCATCGACCACACGGCGTCGGCGGACGCCGCGATGTGCACGCTGCGCGTGATCCATGGCTGCACGAAATCACGGTAGCCAGCGCCGATGCGCGCCGACAACAGTCCGGGTTCGATCCCGCACGCGGGAAGTGCTAATGCTCCGGCCGCCAGGCGATCTGCTGCCCGCACTCGGTCAGGCCTGCCTTGTTCGCGGCCGTCCGCACGGCCTGTTCGGCCCGCTGGGTGTCCTGCATCGCGCCCGCGAGGAGCAGGGCGTTAGCCGTGTCGGAATTGGGTGCGGTGTAGAAACCCTTGCCGTTGTAGGTGTCCTGTTCGCTGTTCAGCTTCGTGACCAGCGTGGCCCATGCCGCCACGAAGGCCTGGTAGCGGGGGCCGGTGTTCGCCCGGAACGTCGTTTCCGCGGTGTTGGCGAGCAAGTATTCGGTGGCGAGCTTGGGCATTTCGTCGTAGTTCGTGTCGGAGTCCTTGACCGGCGGAATCGCGTCGACCTTGGCGTGTAGGTCCGCGCAGACGCCGTTCATGATGTCGGCCGCGGATCGGGGCGGCTGGGTTGAGCACGACACGACACACCGTCCCATCCCACAAGGCAGTGGCCAGACGTCGGCCATCGGCAGAGAGGCTGGCCCGCACCACCGGCGTGGGGTGCAAGAGGGAAGGAGTCGAAACGGTAAGGCTGCCGCGCAGGCCGTTGTCCACGACAAAGCGCCACAGGTCCTGTCATAGCCGCACGTGACCAGGGTCTTGCCGTCCGCCGCGAACGTCACATCCTCGAACCAGCGCCAGCGGTCGGTGGGGACGTAGGCAAGCGCCCTTTCACTCGGGCATCCCAAAGAAGCCATCGCCCTCCCACACCGCGGTTGCCACATGGTTCCCCGCCGGAGCAACCGCGAACGCGGTCCAGTTGTTTTGGCCGCCAGGCACGGCGTGCGAGCGGAGGAGCTTGCCTGTCGTGGCCAGGCGCAGGACAAGATGGTAGCCAGCCACCGTCAAGAGAACCTGGTCGTTCCCGGCAAAACGGGGAGCCAGCCGGTCGGGGCCACCGTGAATGTTGCTGCTGACGTCGTATTCCACGAAGGTGTGGGCGACAGGTGCGAACAGCGGTTTGCTCTACCTACCGCCACCCACCCGGAACACCCGCTTGCCGTCGCGGCAGGTTCTGGA
>CAVPCF010000154.1:0-3368 GCA_963702275.1 Candidatus Melainabacteria bacterium | reverse complement strand
GCCAGGGGGCGTTTTTACCTACTGGTTCCGTTCAGGTCTTGCTGGTGGTGGACATCAGGCGACCTCCTCACTGTTCACGGCGTGCAGCGTGTTGACCGGAGTAGTGGTGTCGAGTTCGGCTTTGAGGTCGGCCGCGACCTGCGAGGACATCCCTCGTGAACAGTCGGTGACCTCCCGCACCCAGGCCGGGGTGACGTGCGTGCCGGGTGTCCACGCGGACCGCGCGTCGGCCAGGAAGTCCGCCCGCAACTTCCGTCGACCGGCCGGACGACGCGCGGGCTTGCGGGTGGTGCCACGCCGGTTCGGGGTGCGGTGTTCACGAACGGCGGGCACGGCCGGTTCGTGAACGGTGCCCGCGTCGGCCGTGGCAGCGTTCACGGCCAGGTGGCTGGTGTCAGCGGCGACGGCATCCGGTCGTCCTGCTTCCGGCACCGTCGCGGCGAGCGTGGTCGGTGTGCCGGTCACGGCCGTAGCGGCGAGGTTGACCGCGTCGGTGAGCCGGTCCCGTAGTGCCGGTCCGCCTTCCACAGCGGTGAACACCAGTAGCGGCGGGACGGAGTGCAGGACCAGCCCGGACGGGGCAAGGGTGGCCCAGGACTGCCAGGTGTTCATCACATACGTGGCGGCCAGCGCGAACCACTTCGTGCGCCGTGCCCACGTCGGGGTGGCGAGTTGGAAGCGGGAGGTGACCTGTTCGGCGAGCAGCACACCCACCAACACCAGCGACACCATGGGGTCCAGCAGCCACGCGGCCAGCCAGCCCATCGACCCGGCCGTGGCCGACCCGGCCGCGAACGCCTGCACGTTGGTGGCGGTGAACGCCAACCCGAGCACGACACCCACCCAGATCAGGGCGCCCGACCAGGTCCGGACCCGTTCAATGCTCAGCGCGGTCACGTCCGGGTGCGTGCGGTACGCGCGGACCTGCGCGGCGGTCGCGGACTTCGCCACCAGCTTGTCCACCTTGGACAGTGGCATGGTCATCGCTGCTCACCTCCGATCGCGGGCTCGCAGTACCCGCAGTCATCCCGGCCAGAACTGTCATGGTCGGCGTGCCGCTCGAACGCCTGGTGCTCGTCGGGATCGTTGTTGCAGAAGCAGATGCGCGGTGCCGGGCACCGGAACGTCGTTGGGGTCTGCTCGGGCGCAACCTGCCAGTGGATGACGGGCAGATTCAGTGATTCGGCGTAGGCGATCTCGGCAGCCGTGGACGCGCCGTAGTAGCCAGTCTGGTCGGACACCACGATGACCTGAGAGGACAGGTCGATCTTCTCGCGGTGCAACCGGTCCAGCATGTGTTTCATCTCGGTGTCCTGGTCGTCCGGTGCGACCACGGCGAACGGCATCAACACCATGCGGCCAGCGCGGGTCTCATCGGCAGCAACGGTCAACATCAGGTCGTAGAACCGCATCGATCCGCAGATCGTGACGATAGGTGTGGTCATCGTTGGTTACCTCCGTGCTGGGCCGTGCACCGCGCGTAGGCGGTGCGCATCGCGTTGGCGTCGGCCTGGTCGGCGGCGTCCCATTCGCCGCACGGGCCGTTCGCGTCGCCTCCGTGGTAGGGCAGGGGCGCGTTGAGCGCGGCTGACACCTGGTCGTACAGCGCGGGGTTCTGCTGCTGGGCGGTCGGCAGGTGCGGCCCGTTCGGGCAGGGCTGACCGTCGCGCAACCGGTATTCGGTGTCCGCGCTGACCGCGACCCGGTACTGGCTGCCATCAGCCGCGCGACAGTCGGCATAGTGGGTGCCGGTGGTCGGGTGGTCGGCGTCGCGTTCGTACTCGCTGCCCACGACCGTCGCCGTGCCGCTGCCGGTTGGGCGGGTCGGGGGGTGCACAGTGGACCCTGCCTTGGCCGCTGCGAACGCGACCAGGACCAGCGCGATCACGATCAGGGTCTTCATCACAATCACCGTCCCTTCCGGATCGTCGTCGGGGTCACGGTCAACGCCTTCACAGCGGTGGCGGCGGCCAGCAGGGCGGGCACGATCAGCACACACGCCAGCAGCGTGATGTTGTTGTGGGCGTAGCGGATCACGGCGTACTGGCCACCGGCGATCACACCGGCCGCGATCAGCACGCGGCCCAGCAGCGACACCGCGTGCACGGTGTCCCGGGCGGCCTGTGCGGCCTTCTTGGCGCGACGATGGCTGGCGAACAACAACGCCAGCAGACCGATCACGGCCAACGCGGCGACGATGAGCAAGGTCTGGTGCTGGGTCATCACACGGCCGCCTTTCCGGCCGGGCGGTGGGTCGACATGATGGGTGTCTCCTGACTGCTCTGATGGGTGGTGGGAGAGCCAGCCCGGCGGGTGTGTCTTGGCGGAAGGTCCGCCGGGCTGGTCGGAACTGGTGTGGGTGGCTCGGGTGCGGATGCGGTCGCGCTGACGGGCACTCAGACCGCCCCACACACCGAACCGCTGGTCGGTCTCCAGCGCGTAGGACCGGCACTCGGTGAGCACTGGACAGGCCGCGCACACGGCCTTGGCTGGCTTCACCGAGCTGTTCTCGTCCGGGTGGAACGCATCCGGATCGGTGCTGCGCACACAGGCCATCCCGCATCCACTCGGTGGCCTGGACATCGATGCCCAGAACCTCACCGAGCGACGCAGTATGGGCAGCGAACCGACGATGGGTGATCACGCCGCATCATCCGGAATCGTGCGCAACGCACGCGCCGCGTCCGCCCTGCGTGCACGCCGCTGCGCTCGCCCCCACACGACCAGGTCCGGCGCCGGACCAATGAGCACACCCTTGCGGTACGCGTCCATCGCGTCCTCAAGCGCGAACGACAACAGCTCCAGGTCGGACAGGTCAGCCTCACGATCGGGCTGACCTGCGTCGATGTTGTCCATGACTACCCTCTCTGCGTACAGACGCTCTATTGCGTCTGTTTCGTCTATACGCAACACCATGGCATCCACCCTGGCGCCCGTCAAGGGCTTTGCGTAGGATTCGTATGAACGATTCGCTCGAACGGGGTAGGCGATGGCACAGACCCCCAGATACCGGGAGGTCGCAGACGACCTCCGAAGCAGCATCATCAAGGAGGAGGTACTACTAGAGACGAAACTGGCAAATCAGGCAAAACTGCCGAAGACCGAGCCTGAGCTGAGTGCGCACTTCGACGTCAGCCGGGGCACCATCCGCCAGGCGCTTCGGGAACTCGCAGCGGAAGGTCTGATCGAAACACGAGGTCGTAGTGGAACCTTTGTGCGCAGACTGCCGATGCTGGAGTTCAATGTCGACGCAGAGAATCCCCCTCATGAGGGGCCATCGGATGCGTGGGCGACGGTTGTCGAGCGACATGGACGGGTGTCGAGCCATGATTTTCGATTCAGGATTGAGCCAGCCTCGACTGCCGTCA
>CAVPCF010000153.1:0-59112 GCA_963702275.1 Candidatus Melainabacteria bacterium | reverse complement strand
GGCATCGTTCAGGCTGTCCCGGTTCACCACCGGTTCCCGCCAGCTCAGGTCGTACCGCACCGGGCCGCTGCCCGGTTGAGGGAGCAGCAGCATGCCGGAGGCCGGGTCGATGTACGGCGCGACGCCGGTGATCGACGCGGGCATGGGCTGGCTGGGCAGCCATGGGTCGGTGCCGGCCGGGACGGTGAGTTGGGCGGTGTGCGTGGTGGTCGGCACCGTGACCGAGGACCGTCGTCGCCCCGGCGATGACCGCGATACCGAAGTCGGTCAGCACCACCCGGTCCTTGTCGAGCATGATGTTGCCCGGCTTGACGTCGCGGTGCAGCACGCCCTGCTGGTGCGCGGCGTCCAGCGCCTCGATCACCTTGATGCCGATCTCGGCGGCCTGGTGCACCGACAGCGGACCGTCGTCGCTCAGGGCGTCGGCCAGCGACCGTCCTTCGATGAGCTCCATGACGATCCATGGCCGGCCGTCGTCGGTGACCACGTCGTGCACGGTGATGATGCCCGAGTGCCGCAGCTTCGCCGCCGCACGGGCTTCGCGCAGCGTGCGGCGCACCACCGGGTCCGACTCGCCGCCGAAGAAGGTACCGCGCGGCGCGACTTCCTTGATCGCCACATCCCGGTGGAGGTACTCGTCGCGGGCCTGCCAGACCCGACCCATCCCCCCACTGCCCAGTATTCGGCCCAGGAGGTAGCGGCCGGCGACCTTCCGCCCCTCGCCCTCAGTCACAGCAGCAATCTACCGACGTGCCCACGGCCGTCGCAGGCGGTAGCCCGACGATCACCTCACGCGCAGGCCGGGCTGGTCGCGGCGAGTCGGGTGCTGGCTCGGCGGGCCGCCGCCATGCTGGCCCATGCGGCCAGTTCGATCAGCGTGTCGTCGCCGGGTGCGGTGCGGCGGAACGCGGCGACCAGTTCGTCGTCGACCTGGTAGGAGGCCAGTGCGATGACCAGTGCCAGCCGTCCGGCCGGCTGGTCGGCCACTGGCAGGCCGTCGACCGCGTCCGCCGTCCAGGACCGGCTGATGCCCGGCGCCTGACCATCCCAGTCGGACAGTCTACTGTGGATCAATTCCCGCACACTCGCCGGTACCGAGCGGGTGCCCGCTGCCTCGGTGGCCGCGTAAGCGCGGGCGAAGCTGTCGGCGACGACCGGGTTCGGTCGTGCCCAGCACAGGTCGTCGGACAGCGGCGCGGGCGGCAGGAAGTCCAGCGACGTGCCGGGCCGAGGGCCACCGGTCGCGGCGGGCCGCAGGACCCGGCCGAGCACCTGCCGTGCCTTCGGCTTGGCGGACTCCGGGACGTGCGACGGGAACGGCGAATCGCGCAGGAACACGTTGACCACGCGGTTGTAGTACTGGAACGCCACGGCGACGCCGATCAGCTCTGGCGCCTCATCCGGCGAGAACGGCGGCGTGCCCGGTACCGTGGCGGACCCGCGCGCCCACTCGATGAGCGCGGCGCGGTCGGACCGGTCCGCGTCCGGGATGGCGTCCAGCGTCATGCCGTGCACGTCGGCGCAGTACGGGCAGCTGTTGGCCAGTGACACCCCGGTCGCCACCGCCTCCTTGCTCGCCCGAGCGGAGATGCCTTGCGCGACAAGGGTTTCCCGCAAGATCATCCACGATGCGGCCAGCATGTCCGGCGCCGAGGAGTGCAGGGCGACCGGCGGTGCGAGCATGCTGAAGTCCCGCTCCACCTGCCGGTACACCTGCGCGACCAGCCCGCGTGCCCGGCGCGGCGGCACGACCCGGACATGGCGGGTGTCGCGCAGCGACCTCCGCACCGCCAGGCGGACCATCGTGGGGACCATTGCCGCTCCTCCCGGAGAATCAGATCAGGGCGATCACTCGGACTTCGCGCTGGCCATCACGGCGCCGACCACGAAGTCCGGGTACTTCTCCGCGATGGCGTCGACGTCGGGCAGGACCCGCACGTCGCCGAGACCCGCCGCCTCGAACGAGGCCCGCCACGCCACCGGCGTCAGGAAGCCGTGCGTCGGCCGCTTCACCGGATCGGTGGCGACGTCGGTGAAGCTGTCCAGGAAGTCGAAGATGATCTCGGCGTGGATGGGCCGCGCGAGCTTCGTGGGGCGCACGCATTCCGAGACGACGACGGTCCCGCCCGGCCGGAGCGCCCGCGCCGCTTCCGCGAGGACGAAGTCGAGGTCCGGCGCCACGTGGAAGCAGTTGACGGCGTAGACCGCGTCGAACGTGCCTGGCTCGATCCCCTGCGCCGCCCATGGCAGCGTCATGTCCACGCGCGCCGACTCGACCACCGTCGATGGCGACGCGGCGGCCCGCGCGGCCCGCTCGCCGTGCCGGGCGAAGGTCTCGGCGACCTCGGTGAACCGATAGCGCGTGACACCCGCGCCGAGCGTGCGGAGCGCCTGCTCGGCCGCGCTGCCGCAGCCGCCGCCGATCTCCAGGATCTCGAACGTGCCGCCGTCGGCGGGCACCAGCCGGGACAGCGCCTCGGCGCCGATGGTGTTGTTGATGGCGTACAGCATGTTGTCGTTGGAGAAGTACTTCAGCCACAGCGGCAGCTTCGTCGGCGCGAACAGGATCTCGTCGCCCGTCGCCTCGCCCCGGAAGAAGCGCTTCGCCTCGTCGACCAGTGTGCGCAGGATCTCGACGGCCACGGCGGCGCCCGGCGCCCGCTCGGCCAGTTCGGCCGCGACGGTGTCGAACTCCGACACCTCGACGGTCCCCAGGAAATAGCGGCCGTCCGCACGCTCCAGAATGCCGGAGTCGGAGAGCCGCTCGTAAAGGAACCGCAGCGGAACCGTGCGGCGCCACGGAATCGAGAGCTCTTTCTTGGCCTGCTGGACCGTTATCCCCATTGCCTCGGGCAGCGCGCCGATCGACGAAAGAATGCGATACGCGGTCGCGTCGACGAGGCGACCGAATGTCTCGTTCGCGGCCAGGAACCGGAATGGAAAGAGCTCACGGACCCGCTCGTCGGCGATGGCCGCACGCAGCTCCGAGAATTCGGCCGCCTTCGGGTGCTGCTCCGGTGGGCCGTACTGATTCTCCGCGAGGTTGTCCATGGTGGCGCTACCGACTTTCCGTGAAGTTGGCGATGATGCTCTACGTCAATCAGGCCGCGGCGCGGCCGGCAGCCGAAGTCCAGGGGTGGACGCTCATCGGCAGGCCGCCACCGAGCCGAAGGGACAGCATCGGCTCCGGCTTGACCTGGAAGCCGGGCTGCTTCTCCAGCCGCAGTTCGCGCATCAGCGTGGAGATGATGAAGGTGGCCTCCATCATGCCCAGGTGGTTGCCGACGCAGAACCGTGGCCCGGCGCCGAACGGGATGTGCGCGTAGCGGGGCCGGGTGACCGGCACGTCCGGGTCGAACCGCGCCGGGTCGAACCGCTCCGGGTCGGCCCAGTACCTCGGGTGCCGGTGCAGGGTGTAGGGGCAGATCAGGACCTCGGCGCCGGCCGGGACGTGGTAGCCGCCGACCTCGTCGTCGGCGACCGCCCGACGGGTGAGGATCCACACCGGCGGGAACAGCCGCATGGTCTCCTGCAGCACCATGCTCGTGTAGCGCAGCCGGGGCAGGTCCTCGTAGGTCGGGCGACGGTCGCCGTAGACGGCCACCGCCTCCTCGTGCAGCCGGTCGCGGACTTCGGGATGCTGGCTCACCAGGTTCAGCGTCCAGCCGACGGTGCTGGCCGTCGTCTCGTGCCCGGCCAGCAGCAGCGTCACCAGCTCGTCGCGCATGCGGCGGTCGGCGACCCGCCGGTCGGGTTCCTTGCCGGTGGAGGCGATCAGCCGGGTCAGCACGTCCTCGCCGGACTCGATCGGGTTGTCCTTCCGTTGCGCCACCAGGATTCGCATGATCCGCTCGAGGTCGGCGCGCGACTTGCGGAACGCCCGCTGGCGTTTCAGCGGCAGCCACCTCGGCACCATGCCCAGCGTCTCCATCTCGAACATGGCCTGGTCCTGCACGTCCTCGAAGGAGTGCCCGATCGACTCGAACGCGCCGAGGTCGGCGTCGAGCAGCGTGTTGCCGAGCACGCCGAGGGTCAGCGCCGTGATCTCGGAGAGCACGTCGACCGGCCGGCCCGCATCCTGGTACGCACGCAGCCGCCCGACGAGGCCGAGCGCCTCGTCGACGATCACGTCGGCCTGCGCGGCGATCCGCTTGTGCTGGAACACCGGCTGGATGGTGCGCCGCTGTTCCTTCCACAGCGCGCCCTCGCTGGTCAGCAGCCCGTCGCCGAGTGCCCGCTTGGCCTCGGTGTAGCCGATGCCCTTGTGGTAGTTGGCCGCGTTGTCCGCGAGCACGTGCTTGGCGTGGTCGGGGGCGTTGAAGATGTAGAGCTTCTTCGGGCCGATCGCCACCCGGACCGCGTCGCCGAACTCGGTGACCGCCTCGCTCATCAGGCCCAGCCGGTCCGCGCGCAGTTTGCGCAGCACCTCGATGGCGGCCCGACGGGGTGGTCCAGGGGGTACTCGACCGAGAGATGATGGCATCGATTCCTCCGGTGGTGGGGCATTGCCATGGTCAGCTCGGTAATCGGCACTGCGCATCTCCGCCAGTGCGGTGGCGCCCGATTGATGATCATGGACAGGTTCGGCAATATGGGAGAAATGGCCCCGGACGGCACATGAGGAGAAGTCATCCGCCGCAGCGCTGGTGCACCCTTGACGAGGCAGCTAAAAGCGTGTCGAGGACTGTCGCCGGACTCGGCTGGATTAGCCGCGTTATGCGGCCCGGCGTAAATGGGCGCGCCGATTCGGGTCGGCTGGTCATCGAGAATAGGCGGTATACGTTGAGCACCGTGCGGATCGCGATCGTTGGCATCGGACTTCGGTACCCCGACGCCGCTAGCACTGAAGACCTCTGGGAGAACATCCTGGCCGGGCGCCGCGCCTTCCGCAGGCTGCCCGACCAGCGGATGAACCAGGCGGACTACTACTCGTCCGACCCGAAGGCGCCGGACCGCTTCTATGCCAGCAAAGCGGCCGTGCTGCGCGACTTCGAATTCGACCGGCTCAAGTACAAGGTCGCCGGCAGCACCTACCGGTCGACCGACCTCACGCACTGGCTGGCGCTGGACGTCGCCGCGACGGCCCTGGCCGACGCAGGCTTCCCGGACGCGGCGGGCCTGCCCCGCCAGGCCACCGGCGTTGTCATCGGCAACAGCCTGACCGGCGAGTTCTCCCGCGCCAACCTGATGCGGCTGCGCTGGCCGTACGTCCGGCGCACCCTGGCCGCCGCGTTGGCCGCCAAGGGCTGGGACGACGACGAGACCAGCACGTTCCTGCGCGACCTCGAACCGGTGTACAAGGCGCCGTTCCCGGCCATCGACGAGGACACCCTGGCCGGCGGCCTCGCCAACACCATCGCGGGCCGCATCTGCAACTACTTCGACTTCGGCGGCGGCGGCTACACCGTCGACGGCGCCTGCTCGTCGTCGCTGCTCTCCATCGCCACCGCCGCCAAGGCGCTGGCCGACGGCGACCTGGATGTCTGCCTCGCGGGTGGCGTCGACCTGTCCATCGACCCGTTCGAGGTGATCGGCTTCGCCAAGACGGGCGCGCTGGCCACCGGTGAGATGAAGATCTACGACAAGGACTCCAACGGCTTCTGGCCGGGCGAGGGCTCCGGCGTCATCGTGCTGATGCGCGAGGAGGACGCCATCGCCCGCGATCTGCGGATCTACGCGTCGATCACCGGCTGGGGCATCTCGTCGGACGGCAAGGGCGGCATCACCCGCCCGGAGGCCGCCGGCCACCGGCTGGCCATCAACCGCGCCTACGGCAGGGCCGAGTACGGCGTGGAGACCGTCGGCTACTTCGAGGGCCACGGCACCGGCACCGCGCTGGGCGACGCCACCGAACTGGAGGCGCTCGGCTCTGCCCGGCGCATGGCCGACCCGGACGCCCGGCCGGCCGCGGTCAGCTCGGTCAAGGGCAACTTCGGCCACACCAAGGCCGCCGCGGGTGTCGCTGGCGTGATCAAGGCGGCGCTGTCGGTCTACCACCAGGTCATCCCGCCGGCCACCGGTCACTTCGAGTCGCACCCGAAGCTCACCGGCGAGTCCCCCGCCATGTACGTGCCGCACGAGGCCGAGCTCTGGCCAGCGGACCACCCGATCCGGGCCGGCGTGTCGGCGATGGGCTTCGGCGGCATCAACACGCACCTCGCGCTCGAGCAGGCGCCGGGCGCCACCCGGCGCGCCGAACTGCCCGAGGCGGCGGCCGCACTGGTCGGCAGCCGGCAGGACGCCGAACTGCTGCTGCTGGACGCCGCCGACGCCGCCGCGCTGCGCGACCGGGTCACCGCGCTGGCCGAGTTGCTGCCGGCGCTGTCGTTCGCCGAGCTGGCCGACCTGGCCGGCACGCTGGCCGGGCAGCTGTCCGGCGGGCCGGTGCGCGCCGCGGTGGTGACCACCAGCCCCGACGACGCCACCACCAAGCTGGGCCAGCTCCTCGCCGCGCTCGACGCGGGCGAGCAGAGCCTGTTCGCGGCGAACGGGGTGTACCTGGACCACCGGACGACCGCCCCGAAGATCGCTTTCCTGTTCCCTGGCCAGGGTTCCGGGCGTGGCGCCGTCGGTGCGATCCGTCGCCGGTTCGCCGCGGCGGAGGCCGTGTTCGAGGAGGCGGGCGTGCCCACCGGTGGCGACCAGGTCGCCACCGAGGTCGCGCAGCCGCGCATCGTGGCCGGTTCCGTCGCGGCCCTGCAGGTGCTGCACACGCTGGGCATCGAGGCCGACGTCGCGGTCGGGCACAGCCTCGGCGAGCTGACCGCGCTGGCCTGGGCGGGCGCCATGGGCGGCAGCGACGTGCTGCGCCTTGCCAAGGCGCGCGGCCAGGTGATGGCGAACGCCAGCCAGGGCGGCGGCGCGATGGCCAGCATCGCCGCCACGCCGGACAAGGCAGAGCAGCACTTCGCGGACGACCCGGTGGTGATCGCCGGGTACAACGGTCCTCAGCAGACGGTCATCGCGGGCGATGCCGGTGCGGTGGAACGTGTCTGCGAGCGGGCCAGGGCCGAGGGCCTGACCGCGACCAGCATCAACGTCTCGCACGCCTTCCACTCGCCGCTGGTCCAGCCAGCGGCAGAGGCGATGACCGCGCGGCTGGCCGAGTTCACGTTCACCCGGCCCACCCGCTCGATCGTGTCCACGGTCACCGGTGACACGCTCGACCCGACCACCGACCTGCGGACGCTGCTGCGCGACCAGGTGCTGTTCCCGGTCCGCTTCCACGCGGCGGCCGCCACCGCCACCACCGGCGCCGACCTCGCCATCGAGGTGGGCCCCGGCCGGGTGTTGGCCGGCCTGCTGAAGGAGATCGCGCCCGACGTGCCGGTGCTGTCCGTCGACACCGACAGCCAGTCGCTCAGCTCCCTGCTGTCCGTCCTGGGCGCCGCGTACGCGCTGGGTGCCGCGCTGGACACCGAGGCGCTGTTCGCCGACCGGGTGTTGCGTCCGCTGCCGTTGGACGGCGCGCTGAACTTCCTGTCCAGCCCCTGCGAGGCCGCCCCCGACCTCGCCGTCGGGCTGGCCCAGCCCGGCACGGAAACAGTCGTGTCCGCACCGGAGACGGTTGCCGCCAACGACGGCGACGGTCCGTCCACACTGGACCTGCTGCGCAGGCTCGCCGCCGAGCGCGTCGAGTTGCCGCTGGAGACCGTGACCGCGGCCACCCACCCGCTCGACGACCTGCACCTGAGCTCGATCACCGTCGGCCAGATCGTCAACGAGGTCACCCGCCAGCTCGGCCACCCGACACTGGAGCTGACCACCAGCTTCGCCACCGTGTCGCTCGGCGAGCTCGCCGACCTGATCGACGAGTTGGCCGCGACCGGGCAGGACGGCGAAGGCAGCCGCGGCCCCAGTGCCGAGGCGGCCGGCGTTGCGGCCTGGGTGCGGCCGTTCTCCGTGGACTACCTGCCGGCCAGGGCGCCGAGGGTGAACGTCGGCACCGGCCCGGTCGGCTCGTGGCAGCTGTTCGCGCCTGCCGGCCACCCGCTCGCCGAGCGGCTGCAGGTCGGGCTGGCCGAGGCCGGCATCGGCAACGGTGTGCTGTTGTGCCTGCCGGACAACGGCGAGCAGCACGTCGAGCTGTTCCTGAAGGCGGGCAAGGCGGCCGTCGGCGCGCCCGCCGGCACCCGGTTCGTCGTGGTACAGCACAAGTTCGGCGCGTCCGGCCTTGCCAGGACCACGTTCCTCGAGGCGTCCGGCGTGCCGACCACGATCGTCAGCCTGCCCGACCTCGCCCCGTCGACCGCGGCCGAGGTGGACGAGACGGTACGGCGGGTGATCACCGAGGCCGCGGCCACCACGACGTTCAGCGAGGTCCGCTACGACGCGGACGGCCAGCGGAGGGCACCGATGCTGCGCGTGGTGCAGCCACCGGCCCAGCCACGCACCGGCACCCCGCTGGACGGCTCGGACGTGCTGCTGGTCACCGGCGGCGGCAAGGGCATCACCGCCGAGTGCGCGCTGGTCATGGCGAAGGACTCGACGGCCAAGCTGGCGCTGGTCGGCCGGGCCGACCCGGCGCAGGACGAGGAACTGTCGAACAACCTGGCCAGGATGGCCGCGGCAGGCGTGATCTACCGGTACGAGCGTGTCGACGTCACGGACGCCGAGCAGGTCGCCGCGGCCGTGGCACGGTTCGAGGCCGCGCTCGGCCCGGTCACCGCGGTGCTGCACGGCGCGGGTCGCAACGAGCCGGCGGCACTGGCCAAGCTGACCGAGGAGTCGTTCCACCAGACGCTGGCGCCGAAGGTCGCCGGCCTGCGCGCGGTGCTCGACGCGGTCGACCAGGACAAGATCAAGCTGTTGGTGACGTTCGGCAGCATCATCGGCCGGGCGGGCCTGCGCGGCGAGGCGCACTACTCGACCGCCAACGACTGGATGAGCGAGCTGACCGTCGACTTCCAGCGCGCGCACCCGAATTCGCGGGCGCTGGCGATGGAGTGGTCGGTCTGGTCGGGCGCCGGGATGGGCGAGAAGCTGGGCGTTGTCGAGGCGCTGGTGCGCGACGGCATCACCCCGGTCTCCCTGGAGAACGGCCTGAGCGTGCTGCGCCAGGTGCTGGCCGACCCGTCGGCCGGTCCGGTGCTGACGATCAGCGGCCGGATGGGCGGGCTGCCGACGCTGCCCCTTGACACCAGCCAGGAGTTGCCGCTGACCCGGTTCGTGGACCGGGTGGTGGTGCATTACCCGGACGTCGAGCTGATCACCGAGGCCGAGCTGTCCGCCGGCAGCGACCCGTACCTGTCCGACCACCTGCTGGACGGCGACCTGCTGTTCCCCGCGGTGGTCGGCATGGAGGCGATGACCCAGGTCGCGACGGCCGTGCTCGGCAGGGAGGGTTCGCCGCTGCTGGAGGACGTGGAGTTCCTGCGGCCGATCGTGGTCCGCCCCGGCAAGGCGACGACCGTGCGGCTGGCGACGCTGGTCCGCGACACCGAGACGGTGTCGGTGGCCATTCGCGCCGAGGACACCGGGTTCAGCGCCGACCACTTCCGGGCGACGCTGCGCCTGCCGCAGCCCGCCCTGCCCGACGACGGCCCGTCACGGGAGGCGACCCAACTGCCGATCGTGCCGGTCGACCCGATCACCGAGCTCTACGGCGGGGTTCTGTTCCAGGGCAAGCGGTTCCAGCGCCTGCTCGGCTACCGGCGGGCGAGCGCCCGGCACGCGGTGGCGGAACTGTCCACCACCACGCCGGCGCCGTGGTTCGCCGCCTACCTGCCGCAGGACCAGGTGCTGGCCGACCCGGGCACCCGGGACGCGGTGATGCACGCCATCCAGTGCTGCGTTCCCGACGCGACACTGCTGCCGCAGGGCGTCGAGAAGCTGTACCTTGCGGAGCCGGCCGACCAGCACGCCGAGTTCGTGATCATGGACGCCCGGGAGCGGTCGCAGGACGGCGACAGCTACGTCTACGACGTGGACGTGCTCGACCCGGCAGGCCGGGTGGTGGAACGCTGGCAGGGCCTGACACTGCGGGCCGTGCGGAAGAAGGACGGCTCAGGGCCGTGGGTGCCCGCGATGCTCAGCGGCTACCTGGAGCGGGCGCTGGAGCGGGTGCTCGGTGGCAGCCGTGCCGTTGTCGTCGAGCCGGACCCCGAGTCGGCCCGGTCCGGCGCGGATACCGACCGGCGGGCGCAGACCGAGCTGGCTGCCAGCCGCGCCGTCGGCGCACCGGTGACGGTGGCGCACCGGCCGGACGGCAAGCCGGAACTGGACGGCGTCGCGATCTCGGCGTCCCACGGCGCCGGTGTCAGCCTGGTGGTGACCGGGTCGGGCCAGCAGTTGGGCTGCGACGTGGAAACCGTGGCGCACCGCACGGAGGAGGACTGGGCCGGGCTGCTCGGCGACGGCCTGCGCCGCGTCCGCGACCTGGTGATGGCCGAGTCCGGCGAGCACGTCGACGTGGCCGGCACCCGGGTGTGGTCCGCGCTGGAGTGCCTGCGCAAGGCCGGGATCACCACCAGGACGCTCACCGTGGACCGGGTTCACCCGGACGGCTGGGTGGTGCTGTCCGCTGGCGACGCGAAGGTGGCCACGTGGGTCACCACGTTGAGCTACGGGCCCGACTCCGTGGTGTTCGCGGTGCTGGCCAGAGAGGAAAACTGACGAAGGTGACCAATTACTACGAGATCCGCCACATGGTTGGGCTCGAGGAGACCAACTTCGTCGGCAACGTCTACTACGTCAACTACCTCCGCTGGCAGGGCCACTGCCGGGAGAAGTTCCTGAAGGAGAAGGCGCCGGAAGTGTTGCTGCACGACGACCTGAAGCTGTACACGCTGAAGGCGGACTGCGAGTTCTTCGCCGAGATCACCGCGTTCGACGAGCTGTCGGTGCGCATGCGCCTCGAGGAGCTGACCCAGACCCAGATCGAGCTCAGCTTCGACTACGTGCGGCTGGCCGACGGGCTGGAGAACCTGGTGGCCAAGGGAAAGCAGCGGCTCGCGTGCATGCGCGGGCCGATCAACGAGACGGTCCCGGCACGGGTGCCGGCCGAACTGCGCGAGGCGCTGGCCCCCTACCACGGCGCGCAGTTGGCGCGGCGCGGGACGCCGGTTGGCGGGTGAGTCTGCGTAGTCACGACGTTCCACTGTAGACATTCATGGTGACGATGCCATGACACGTCACGGCGTGTCATGGCATCGTCATGCCCGCACGGTGGCGCCGAACTCGGCGGTGAAACGCCTTGCCGAGACGGCCACCGAGTGGGTGGCGGCCTGCTCTGCGTCGCCCGCGCCGATCATCAGCCCGACGAGCTGCGGCTCGAGGACCGCGTCCGCGGTCCACGGCTCGATCAGGTAGTCGCCGAGTTCGAGGCTGACCAGGCCGTGGATGGCGAGCCACATCTGGTGCACCACCAGCCCGGTGTCGGCCGCGCGGAAGCGTTTCGCCTCGATACAGCGGCCGACGCACTCGACGACGTCGAGCAGGTTGTAGCGGCCGTGCTGGCGGTCCTCCTCGGTCAGTTCGAAGCCGGCCAGCCGGGTGCCACCGAACATGATCGGGTAGAGGTGCGGGTTGGCCAGGGCGTTGCGCCGGTAGGCGCGGCCGTAGGTGGCCACGTCGGCCACCGGGTCGTCGGTGACGGTGACCCTGGCGAACTCGTCGCGCAGCCGCCGGAAGCCCTCGTAGACCATCTCCCGGACCAGGCCGTTCATGCCGCCGAAGTGGGTGTACACGGCCATGGTCGACGTGCCGGCCTCGGCCGCGATCCGGCGCGTGGACAGGGCGTCCGGGCCTTCCAGGCTCAACAGGCGCGCACCGATGTCGACCAGCGCGTCGCGGGTCTTGGGGTCGGAACGGCGTGGACTCACCTTGACAGTATGACATAACACCGCTATCTTTTGAGATATAGCAGCGTTATGCTACGACCTCACAGGAAGCGAGAAGCGCCATGTACCAGCCAACCGGGCCGGGCGGCAGCGTCGGCAACACCCCGCGGTTCCGCCTCGAGACCGGCCTCGAGCTGCTCGAGGACTGGTCGGAGACAGCGGGGCAGGTCGAGAAGAACGCGGTGTACCGCGTGCTGTTCGCGGTCGCCGACGGCTCCGTGTGCCGCACCTACAAGGTCGCGGAGGACCACCACCGCCCGAACGAGTTCGCCGTCCTGGTGCGTGCGGACCTCGTCCTGGAGATCCGCATGCACGGCTCGGACAGCTTCGGCATCGGCTACCTCGGCCCGGTCCGGCACGCAGAAGCCGGCCCGGTAGCCGACTGACGATTCACCGGTTGATCTTCTCGTGAATTGCGGTCCGCCCCGTACGGCCCGGCAATCCGGGAGGTGCGGCTCACACCTGCCAGGTAGGACCATGAACATTGAACTGGGTGAGTCCGAGGACCGGAAGATTGGACGCGCAATGACTGAAGCGCGATGGAAGCTGGTCGTCGACCAGCAGGGCGTGACAATCGCGAGCGACAGGTTCCAATTCACGACGAACGGCACAAGGCAGCCGGACACCGAAGTCGACTTCGACGAAGCGCTGGCGATGAACTCCGCGGAGTCCTCCTACATGGAGGCCGTCATCTCCCAGTTGCAGACGATGACCCGGAGCACCTACGGCCAGTTCTGCGGACTCTCGCGCGCATTGGAGATCATCGGCGAGCGCTGGTCGATGCTGTTCATCCGCGACCTGCTGATCCGTCCGAAGACCTTCCACGAAATGCACGAAGGTTTCCCGAGCGCGGCAACGGACATCGTGTCCGCGCGGCTGCGGGAACTCGAGCACAGCGGCGTAGTGCGACGCGTGCAGGACGCGGACGGCGAAACCCGGTACACGCTGACCGAGTTCGGCCGGGAGCTCGACGACATCGTCATCCGGCTCGGCCGCTGGGGTGCGCGCCTGCTCGGCGATCCTCGGCCGGAGGACGTGGTTACCTCCGACTCGATCCGCATGGCCCTGCGGACCACGTTCCGCCCGGAGGCGGCCGCCGGCCTGACCGTGAGCTACCAGCTGACCGTCGGCGACGTGGTGGTCCACGCCAAGATCGACGACGGCACGATCGACACCGGCGACGGCCCGCTGCCGGGCGCCGACCTCGTGCTCGACCCGGGCATGGCGCTCAAGCCGATGATGACCGGCGAGCTCACCCCCGCCGACGCGATCGAGAGTGGCGACGTCAAGTTCCTCGGCGACCCCTCGCTGATCACCACGTTCACCAAGCTGTTCCGGATCATGCCCATGCCGCAGGAAGCGCTGTCCCACAGCCGGTAGGCAAGGTCTGGACCCATCACTACCCCGGAGCCCGGCGCCCGCGCCGGGCTCCGTCGTCTCGTCCGGGCCCTGTGATGGCCGCTGCCGCCGTATCCGGTCCGCTCGGCCTATGGGCCCAGTGACCCTCACGGAGCTCCTGTAGGCCCGGTAAGGGGTTCTCTCGGCACAACGCAGCGCACCGCCTGTGGCCGAAGGAGTTGGCCACAGGCGGTGCGCTGGATTGCTTGTGTGCTCAGGCTGTCCTGAGTCGACGCTCGGCCGCCACAGCACGGCCCATGTACGCGCTCAACTCCCGGAATGCCCTGGCGAGCTCCGGCAGGTCGTCGCCGATCAGCGCCTGGGGGCCGTCGCAGAGGGCGGTGTCCGGCTGCGGGTGCACGTCGACGATGACGCCGTCCGCGCCTGCCACGACGGCCGACCTGGTCAACGGGATGACCAGGTCGCGGCGGCCGCCGGAGTGCGATGGGTCGACGATCACCGGCAGGTGCGAGAGCTGTTGCACCACCGGCACCGCGGAGATGTCCAGCGTGTTGCGGGTCGCCGTCTCGAAGGTGCGGATGCCGCGCTCGCACAGCACGATGTCGAGATTTCCGCGCTGCGCGATGTATTCCGCGGCCATCAGCCATTCCTCGATGGTCGCGTTCATGCCGCGCTTGAGCATCACCGGCCGGCCCGCGGAGCCGACCGCCTGCAGCAGCGGGAAGTTCTGCATGTTGCGGGTGCCGACCTGCAGCATGTCCGCATAGGACGCGACCATGGCGACGTCCTCGACGCCGACGACCTCGGTGACGATCGGCAGGCCGGTCTCGTCGCGCACGTCGGCGAGGATCTTCAGGCCGCGCTCACCGAGCCCCTGGAAGGCGTACGGCGAGGTGCGCGGCTTGAACGCGCCGCCGCGCAACAGCGTCGCGCCAGCGGACTGGGCCATCAGCGCCGCCGCGAGGGTCTGGGTTGGCGTCTCGACGGCGCACGGGCCTGCGATCAACGTCGCCGTGTCCGGGCCGATGGAGACGCCACCCACCGTGACCGTCGACCGGTTGAGGTGGTACTCGCGGCTGACCAGCTTGTAGCTCGCCGACACCCGGGTGACCCGGCTCACCCCGCGCATCTCCGACAGGTTCAGCGAGGCCAGCAGGTCCAGGTCGCCGACGACGCCGATGACCACCCTGGTGATCCGCGCGCGGACGGAATCGGTGCCGTTGTCGAACAGTTCGGTGACGCCACGGCTCACGAGCGCCTCAGCCCCCGCCGATTCGACCATCGTGACCACGGAATCGATGTCCGCAGGCGCGGCGTCCGAGGCCATCACGATAACCATGACTGCCGTTCCTCTCATCATTCGTACGCTGTCGATGAGCTGGTATCTGCCCGCTGGCGGGCAGCGCGAAGCGACCGGCCAGCCGCTCTTCCCGGCGGGTCAGGCGTTGGCGCCGGGTGTCGGCAGGCTCCGCTTCGCCGGGCTGTTCTGGTACGCGGCCAGCCGCCACTGGCCGTCGACGCGCACCGCGAACCAGGACGCCCGGATCGCCTGCGCGTCGGAGACCTCGGTCTCGCCCGCCGCGAGCACGCCGCCGGAGGAGAGCAGCAGCGCGACATCGGGGCCGAAGAACCGCAGGCTGATCGGCTTGCCGGTGACCTGGGTGCCCTTGTACTGGTTCTCGAACGCGTCCTTGGCGAAGACCCGGATGGCCTCGCGGCCCTGCTGGAACACACCGGGCAGGATCAGGGTGCCGTCCTCGGTGAACAGGTCGGCGAAGCCGTCCGCGTCGTTGTAGGCCCAGGCCGCGAGGAGCCGCTGGGTCAACGCCGCGACGGACGCCTGCTCGGCGGCCGACACCTTGGTGGGGAAGGTGGTGGTCATGGTGGTTTCCTTTCGCCGCAACGACGGTGAGCTTCGGGGGAGGATCAGCCGGGGCAGGCCGCCTGCCGATGTGCGGGCCGCTCGGCTTCGGTGCTTGTGGTGAGCAGCGGGAAACCGCCGACGCCCGCTGCGTCGGCGGCCATGGTCTTCTCGGGCAGTTGCCGTTGCCGCGGTGGCCGGGCCGGGCGATCGGCGGACCGGCTGACCAGCCCGGCCCACGTCGGCACGTCCGCGAACGGCACCACGACCTCCCAGGGCTCGCGTTCCTTGGCCCGTTGTCCGAGCGTCGCATTCGGCCGGTGCCGCCCGCATCTCCCGCGGTGCCGACCACGGCAGACGCGGGCCAACGGTCGGGAATCCCCGGTGGTTCTCCCCCGACGCGATCGGCGGCCGCCCTGGCTACTACCCGCCGAGGCGCGAAGCTACTGCCGCGCACCCATCGATTCTTATCCGTCCGTGCCCTATCGCCGTGTCGCTCGATGTTCGTCTACAATGGAGCAACCCGGCGGAACCGTTCGGTTCCACCGGGTTGGCGGTCTGATCGTGCGTGTCCGGCCCTGGTCACTCTTCTGGCGGCCCCGCGAGCAGCGGACGCACCTCGACACCGCCGTCGATGATCGGCACGAACTTGGCCAGCTCCACCGCATGGTCGATGTCGCGCGCCTCGACGATGAAGAATCCGGAGATCTGCTGGGCGCCCTCGTAGAACGCGCCGGTGGTCACCGAGTCACCACGAACCACCCTGGCGGCCGACGAGGGCTCCGCGGCGAAGCCCGCCGTGAGCTGGCCGCCCGCCTTCTCGATCTTGCCGGGAACCTCGCCGTGCGCTTCGAGTACCTCCAGCGGAATCTCCTCGAAGGGAATGTCCTTCTCGTAGATCAACACCGCGAACTGAGGCATCCTGTGCCCTCCTCTGTTCCGATCAGCACCTGACGGCCACAGATGGTAGCCGCAGCCGTAGTGCTGTCGGGTGCAGGTGAGGGGCCGCCGATCGATCGGCGGCCCCTCACCTGTGCTTCGCGGTCGTGCCGCTAGATGTAGAGCGTGTTGGGCTCAAGGCCGCACAACACCCGGCCGTAGAGTTCGGCGTTGGTGTTGGGGTGCATCAGCGCGTGCAGGTTGATGGCCTGTACGTCGCGCGCGATGCGCTGGATCGGTAGGTCGAGGTAGATCGACGAACCGCCGCTCGCCGAGGCCAGGATGTCCACGGCCTCCTTGGCCAGCCGGACAATGGTGCCGAGGTCGCCGCGGGAACGGGCGCGCTCCTCGAGCTTCCAGTCGGAGCCCTCGATGCCCTTGGTGTCCACCAGGGCGGCCATGCGGTGGGCGTGGAACTCGACCTGGTCGATCTTCTGCGCGGCTTCGGCCACCTGGTGGTGCGTGATCGGCGCCTCGCGCTGGCTGTCGTAGCCGGTGTAGGTGATCTTCCGGTTGGGCAGGCGGTTGAGGAAGGTCTCCTTGGCGGCCCGCGCCATGCCGAGCACGGTGCCCACGGAGGTCGCGGCGGCGGTCGGCAGCAGCGGTACGCGGTAGATCGCCGACTCGGCGTTCTTCTTCGATGCGGAGCGGCCCTGCAGCACGGCGGGCAGCGGCAGGACGCGCTCCTGCGGGATGAACACGTCCCTGGCCACCGTGCTGACACTGCCGGTGCCCTTCAGGCCCGAGGTGTGCCAGTCGTCCACGATCAGCAGGTCCGTGAGGGGAACAAGGGCCATGATCGGGTACGGCTCACCCTCCGGCGGGACGAAGATCGCGATGATCTCCTGCCAGTTCGCGTGCAGGGCACCGCTGATGAACTGCCACTTGCCGGTGACCACGACGCCACCCTCGGCCGGGGCGGCCATCGCGCTCGGGCTCAGCGTTCCGCAGACCCTGGTGTCCGGTGTGGCGAACACCTCGTCCTGCACCTCGTCCGGGAACAGGCAGGCCATCCAGCCGGGGATCCAGTACACCGACGCCACCCAGGACGCCGCGCCGTCGCCTCGGCCGAGTTCCGCCGCGACGTCGACCAGTGTGCGAGTGTCCACTTCGTACCCGCCGTAGCGCTTGGGCTTGCGCAGATCGAAGATGCCCGCTTCACTGAGCGCCTCGATCACCTCGTCGTGCAGCCGGCGGTTGTCCTCTGCCCACCGCGCGTGCTTCTGCAGCAGCGGTACCAGTTCGGCCGCGCGGTCGACGAGCTGCTCCCGCGTCGGAATGACGATCTTGGACACCATGTCCTCCTAGAGACGGTCAGACGAAATCTCGTTCGCGCAGTTACACGTCGGCGACGGCCGGGACGACCTGCTCGCCGACGATCTCCACCTGCCGCACCGGGTCGGTGCCCGACAGGATGCCGATCGCGGTCCGGATGCCGGCCGCGGCCCACCGGCGCTGTTCCCCGGCGCCTGCGCCGTCCGCGCCGACGGTGACAGGGAAGATGGCGGCCTTCTCGACCGCGTCGTGGTCACGACCGTCACCGCCGATCGTGATCGGCGGGTGCGGCCGGGCCGGCCCGGCCCGGCCGGACCAGCCGAACTCCGCGAGCCGCGGGCCGATCGTCATGGCGTCTGATCTCCTTGCTGTACAGCGGAAGTGGTAATGGAGGCAACGCCGGGCAGGCGTTTCATCCATCGTGTCAGTCGGTGTGGCACGAGGCTTCTCCTCGTGTGCCGACCTCACCGCCCAGGCCAGCGCGGTTGGTGGTCGAGGACGTCCCGCCGCACCGGAATAAGACGGTGGGGCGGTGAGTTGTCGATCTACATGGCCCTCGACGTAGGCGTGATCCTGCCGACCTCCACTCCCGACCCGACGCGCCCGATCCTCGGTGACGTCCGGGCGAGCGCCCGCCTTGCCGAGGATCTCGGTCTCGATTCGATCTGGTCGACCGACCACCTGGTGGCCAGTGCCCCGATACTGGACAGCACGGTGGTCCTGGCGACGGCGGCGGCGGTGACCGATCGGATCACCATCGGGTTCGGCGTGATGCTGCTCGCGCTGCGGCCGGTCGCCTGGGCGGCCAAACAGATCAGCACCCTGCAGTACGTGTCCGGAGACCGGCTCGTGCTGGGCGTGGGTACCGGCGGCCCCGCACACGGCGACGCCGGATGGCGTGCGGCCGGTGTGGCGTACGAGGGCCGGGGGCGCAGGACCGACCAGGCGCTGCGTGCGCTGCCGGGCCTGGTCACCGGCGAGCCGACGACGCTCGACGATGGACCGGCGATCACACTGGCTCCAGGTGCGACGATGCCTCCCGTACTCATCGGGGGCAACGGAACGGCGGCACGACGCAGGGCGGCCGAGTTCGGTGACGGCTGGGCGTGCATCGGGCTGTCCCCCGATGCGGTCGCCGACGGGGTCGAGGAAATGGCCCGCCTGGCCGCCGAACATGGCCGACCGACACCGAAGGCGACGATCGTCGCGCCCGCCCTGGACGCCGACCCCCGACAGGCCGCAGCGACACTGGCCGCCTACGCCGACGCGGGCGCAGAACGTGTGATCATCGCGCCCACCAGCCCTGACTGGCGGCACGGCTACGAGTTCGCAGCCAAGCTGCGCGCAGCCCTCTGACCTGAAGACGCTATTCCGGAAGTAGAACGTCCGCAATGGGTTCTAGGGTGCCGCGCAATGACACTCCTCCGGAAGGTGTAAAGGTGCGATCTCGAATGCAGGGCATGTGGTGGGGAACGGCTGTCGAGGCGCCTGATCCCGGCGCGTTGGCGAGGTTCTACGCCGAACTGCTCGGGTGGACCATCGGTCACGAGCAGCCGGGCACGACGGTCCTGGTCGCTCCGGAGGGATCCATCTATGTCGTATTCCAGCAGGCGACCGATTACCAGGCACCCGTGTGGCCGCCCGCCGACGGGCAGCAGCGCCCGATGATGCACTTCGACTTCCAGGTCGGCGACCTCGACTCCGCGGTCGCCGATGCGGTCGAACTCGGCGCGTCGCTCGCCACTCACCAGCCGCAGCACAATGTCCGGGTGCTCCTCGACCCGGCCGGTCACCCTTTCTGCCTCTGCCGCGACGACGGCTGATCCCGTGTCCGTTCATCGGCATCTTGGCTAGGCTTCTGCCGTGCACAAATTCGATGTGACCGTGTCCACCGGCGCTTCGCCGGCCACTGTCTGGAAGCTGCTGGTCAACGCCGCGAGCTGGCCATTGTGGTCCAAGGTGGACAGCCTGGACATGGTGCGGTCCACTGGTCTCGACCCCGGCGGCGACGACGGTGTCGGCGCGGTCCGGGCTTTCCGCACGGGACGCACGGTCACCGGGGAGCGGCTGACGGAGAAGGTCGAGGAACGTCTGTTGGCGTACGAAGACGCATTCAATTCCGCGCTGCACAACTACCATGCGCGCATCGAACTGGAGCCGGCTCCTGGTTCCGGAACGGTCATTCACTGGTCCGGCGAGTACGAGACGACGTGGTGGTTGCGTTGGATCATGCCGCGCTATCTGCAGAACTTCATGCAGGGCATGGCAGAAGGGCTGGCCCGCTACGCAGAAGATCACCGGCCGGCTCGGTAACCCGTCAGTGGGTGTTACACGAATTCGGTGATGGAGAGGTTGTTGCCGTCGGGATCGGTGAACCAGGCGACCTTGTCTCCGCCCGGCGTTGTCCAGACGCCTGAATGGTCCTGGTTCAGGTTGTCGTACCGGGTGAACGTGACACCATTCGCGGTCAGTTCCCGAATGGTGGCTGCGATGTCGGCAACTCGCCAACCGAGCACGGTGTAGCCCGGATGTGCGACCTCGGCCACCGCCGTCACCCGCAACATGGTTCCGTTGGCGTCGAACACGCACGCGAAGTCGTTCTGCTCGACCACTCGCAGGCCGAGCACCCGTCCGTAGAACTCGCGCGCTCGCGACAGGTCCGTCGCCGACACGAACGCGACCAGATCACCGACATCAAGCATGTTTCTCCCAACGAGGCCAGACTCCGACGAGCCGTGCCCGATACTAACGTCGTAGGCGCTCGACGGTGCGGATCTTCCGCATCCGGCTGAGCTGTCTTCGTTGGTGGACCGCTAAGTTCGTGCGATGACCACAACGGACAGGCGTCGACGGGTGTTGGTGACCGGTGGCTCGCGCGGGATCGGCGCGGCCATCTGCCGACGCCTTGCCGCGCGAGGCGACCAACTCGCGATCCACTGCCGATCCGACGTCGCCGCGGCCAACCGGCTACGCGCCGACCTGCCCGGTGGCGACCACGTCATCGTGGCCGCCGACCTCGCGGACACCGACGGGATCGGCCC
Organism: Candidatus Melainabacteria bacterium; assembly: GCA_963702275.1. Taxonomy (GTDB): domain Bacteria; phylum Actinomycetota; class Actinomycetes; order Mycobacteriales; family Pseudonocardiaceae; genus DATEPR01. The sequence continues at coordinate 38,797 of CAVPCF010000153.1, read as the reverse complement.
GCTGGTCGACACCGTGGTGGCGGACCTCGGCGGTGTCGACGTACTCATCCACAACGCCGGCATCTTCGTGGACCACCCTGTCGCGACCACCACGTTCGAGGACTGGATCGGCACCTGGCGGCGAGTGCTCGACGTGAACCTGCTGGCCGGCGCCGCCCTGGCGCACCGGGTGGTGGACCACCTGATCCACCGCCCTGAGGGCTCGGACGGCGGCCGGATCGTGATGGTCGGGTCGCGTGGCGCGTATCGCGGCGAACCCGACGCACCCGCCTACGGCGCCAGCAAGGCGGGCCTGCACTCGCTCGCCCAGTCGTTGGCCGTCGCGCTGGCGCCGCACGGGATCGGGGTCGGCGCGGTCGCGCCGGGCTTCATCCGGACCGATTTGAGCACTGAGCGGCTTGCCAGGCCGGATGGCGCGGCGATCCGGGCGCAGAGCCCGTTCGGCCGGGTCGGCGAACCGGACGAGGTGGCCGCCGCGGTGGCGTGGCTGGCGTCGCAGGAGTCGCTCTGGGCCACCGGCACCGTGATCGACGTCAACGGCGCCTCCTACCTACGCTAGCGACCGCCGTAACGATCGACCCGGTTCGCTCGACTACTCCCAGCAGTGCTGGCACGTAGTGGGGGTCGCGGAAATGGGTCGTCTGGTCGAGGATGCCGACAGCGGGAGCAAGCACCGTCGGTGGACCGGTCTCGAGAAGTTCCTCGCGGTCGCCACCGCCGCGTTCACGCTGGCCACCGCCGTGCTGACGCTGATCACCACCGGGGCGCACAGCGATCGGGTGCAGGCGGGTACCGACCTGGCCAACCTCCAGGCGCAGTACAACACGTTGCGCACCCACGACAGCCAACTGGAGTCGCAGAACCAGCAGTACCGGGACCAGTTGGCGCAACAGCCCACTCCCCCGGTGTCGCAGACGACGCAGCCGCCGCCGAGCGCGGGCGGCGGCACCCAGTTGGGCAGCTACCAGTTCGACCTGGTCGCCGGCCGCGAGGTGCCGTTGGGCGCCAACCCGCCCACCCAGGCCCAGGTGGTCGCCGGCAACCAGGGCGACATCATCTGGCGCGCCGACCTCGGTGGCGAACCGCTGCTGCCCGGCACCAACGAACCGGTCGTGCAGCTGAACGCCGGCACCATCCCGACCTATCAGGCCTGCAAGAGCGGTGACCACGTCGATACCGGCGTCCCGCAACCCGTGGTGGGCACGGCTTTCTGCATCATCGAGAACACGGCCGTCGTCGCCGGTGTCCGGGTCGTGGCACTGCACACCAGTTCGTCTCCCGGTTTCGTGACCCTGCAGATCACCACCTGGCAGAACCAGACGCCGTAACCACAATCGGGGCAATGAGAATTCTCGCGCGACCGATTTTATTGCCGATTGCGCATGAGTCTGTCGCCATCTAATATTAGGAAGGAACATTTACTTATAGGCGGCTGCGCCTTTCGGGAAAGGACATGACAATGCCGGTGACCCGTCGTGAGTTCCTGTACGGAGGCGGTGCCGCGGCGGCGGCACTGGCCGGCATGACGTTCGCCGGACCGTCGACCGCGGCCGCGCCGCAGGCGGCGACAACCTGGCTGCTGGCCGGCGATGCGTTCGCCAATCTCAACAACACCGCCCTCGCGGGCAGTCCGAAGGTCTGCCAGTCCGCGTTCAACAGCGGCCAGACCTGGTTCTCCGTCCGCTACGCCAGTGGCAACTTCCAGAACAGCCCGGTGCCGGCCGGATTTACCGGAGTCCCGGTACTCAAATTCGAGGCCTACCAGAATGGTTCGACCGGCCTTGTCGACGCGATCAAGGCCGGGCTGCCCAGTTGGGTGCGGGCCGTCCAGTACGACCCGGAGAACTGGACCTTCACGCCGTCGATCGAACAGGGCGCGTTCCTGTTCAACACCACGATCGGGCAGAGCTACGCCCAACTGTTCTGCGACACCGCGCATCAGCAAGGCCTGCGGGTGGTGCTCACGCCGGCGAACGACCTGTGCAACCGGGAGCCCAATCCGGCGTATCCGAACAGCGCGCCGCAGTACCCGATCGACGCCCACGACAGCGGCCAGGACTACAACGCGTTCATCCGGCACAACCTCGCGTCCGCCGCGCAGTACCTGCGGCCCGGCGACATGTTCGAATACCAGTCGCAGCAACTGGAACTCGACGCGAGGACGTTCCACGCGATCACCCTGCGGGTCGCGCAGGAGGTCACGAAGGCGAACACCAGCGGCATCACGTTCCTCGCCGGTCTCGGCCGCAGCATCCCCCCGTCGGACGGCGCGACCTGCGCCCAGCTCACCGCAGCGGCCAGCAGCGTCGCCAACTTCGCGGCAGGCCACTGGCTGAACGTCGGCGAGTTCACCGACCAGGTCCGGCCGATGATCTGCGCGCTCAAGAGCCTCGGCTTCTGACCGGCTCATCGACCGAACAGGTTGCCGAGGCGACCGTCGGTCAGCGCCCCGACCGCGACATCCGGCCGGGGCGTCGCGCAGTCGGTGCAGTTCGGGCCCTGATCCGGGATGTTCAGCCAGAAGCCGGACACGGCACCGGCGACCGCCGTCATGTCGGACACCAGCATGGCAGGGGTGATCGCGGCACCGTGCGGATTCGTGGACAGGCCGGCGACCACGGTCGCCCCCGGATTGGCCGACCGGATCTGGCCGGCAGCCCGCGCCACGAAGTCCCGGTACGCGATCGGGTCACGTTCCAGGCTCTGGGCTTGGATGTCCACGACGTCGGCGAATTTCGCGGCGCTGCCGTCGATGCCGCGCGCCAGGAACACCTGAGCCGGATTCGCGGCCCGGCCGCCGCTCGCGTTCACGAGGTCCATGGCCGGTGTCGCGACGAAGATCAGGCCGCGCGCGTGCGCGATGGCCGCCGCCTGTTGGTAGAAGCCGGCCGGGTCGCGCTGTTCGTCGGCCGGGGTCTGCGCCCAGTGCTCCGAGTCGTAGATGACCGCGCGGACATCGCGGCGCAGCTTGGTGTCCCGCAGTGTCGTGACGCTCTTGAACGACATCGTCGGCACCACCGGCACCGCGGTCGACGGCCGCTCGTTCCCTTTCAGGATCTCGAAAATCCGTGCCCCGGACAGCCGCGCCCTGGCTTGTGGGCTCGCGGTGACCGCGTCCAGCGCGGCCTTCGTGAAGATCCAGTTCGCGGTGCCGTGCGCGACCGGCGTCGGGGACACGGTGCTGGTGCAGCCGGCCAACGCAACTGCCGCGACCAAGACCACCACGACACGCCTCACCATCGCGACACGCCTGCCCGCGTGGCGCGGCTTTGTTCCGCCCGGCGGCGGTTGTCAAGCTTATCGGCCAATTGTGGATAGATTTGTTGGCCATCCACAGATTGCCAACGAGCCCCCCATTTGGGTCTTGACAAGAGTAGATTGGGAACTGGGACGCCCCCCGGTGGAGTGGTGGGGGCTGCCTTCTTTGGGGTGGGGTCGGCATTCTTGGTGGTGGCGGCGATCATACCGGTGACCTCTCGGTTCGTGGCTGGGCCGGGCGTAGGAACGAACCCCACGTCGGGTAGCGGGAGCGGAGTGCCAGCGGGGGTTTGACCGGCCGTACGCCGAACGACAGGATCGCCTCGATCATGAAGAACCGCTTGAGCAACGAGAACGGGAACCACGTGACCATCCACGGCAGCAGCGCCAGCCGCCGGTAATAGGCCATCACGACCAGCCGCGGAATGATCGCCGGAATCTGTGTCGCCACCAGCAGCAGGCCGAATCGGACCAGGTTGTGCTGCACGGCCGGGTCGATGATCGAGTATGCCAGCGTCAGCAGCATCATCGACGTGCCGAACGGCTTGAGCAGGCCCTTGCCCGCGCCCATGGGCATCTTGAACCAGTTCCGTGGGCTCGGCGCGCCGCAGTCGCCGAACGGTGTGAACGCGGCGAAGCTCATGATGCCGCCCTTGGACCACCGGAACCGCTGTACGCGCAGCTGTTTCAGCGTGGTGGGCACGTCCTCGTAGGAGATCACTCTCGGGTCGACGGCGGCACGATAGCCCAGCCGTGCCATTTCGCAGGTGAAGAAGACGTCCTCGCCGAGCGTGCCGTCGATGAAACCGCCGATCTCGACCGCAGGTTGCCTGCGGAACGCGCAGAACGTGCCGGGGATGCACGGCACCGCGTCCACCTCGGCGAGCATCACCCTGGCGAAGCCGAAGCTGAAGATCATCTCCAGTGCGCGCATCCGGTCGATCCAGGTCGTGTAGGGCTCCTTCGGCAGCACGAACGCCCCGACCAGGCCGACGTCCGGGTACTTCAGGAACTGCGCGATCGAGTACCCGAACGCGTCGGGATCCAGCGCGCAGTCCGCGTCGATCCGGTAGACGTACTCGGTGACGCACCGCGCGAGCGCGAGATTCAGGGCGACCGCCTTGCCCGCGTGCGGACCCTGGATGACTTCACCTACTGCGTAACGGAATCCGGCCATGGTCGCCTCGGCAAGTGCCCTGGTGTCGTCGGTCGACCCGTCATCGCAGAGGATCACCCGCACGTCGCTGCCGTAGCGGCCGGCGGCCCTGTCGATGGAGCGCAGCGTGCGCTCGATCACCACGGCCTCGTTGAAGGCCGGGATGATCACCTCCAACGGCGGCCGCTCACGACCCGGCCGCGGCTGCCGGCCGCCGGCCAGCCGAACGATGCCCAACAGCACGTAGACCCAGTCGAGGATGCCGGCCCGCAGCCCGCGCAGTATCAGGAACGCGACGAGCAACTGCCCACCCGCCAACGGAATCAGCCACGCCGCGATGCTGCCGGTGACGCAGATCGAGCCGATCAGGGCCAGCACCATGATCACGTGCGCCTGCCACCGCCCACGACCCAGCGACGGCACCTGGGTCACCCTCGGATACTGGAAGCTGGTGAACGCGAAGCGGTAGATCACGAAGTAGGCCAACGACTCCTGCAACAGCAGGTCGATCAGCGGCAACGGCCCGAACGCGGCGCCGACCGCGATCGCGACGACCGCGAGAAAACACGTCGACACAACCGACACGGCCAGAAAGAGAAAGCCGTGCGCCAGGATCATCAGACGGCGGCCCGGCGTCGCCGGCAGGACGATCGCCATGATCGCCATGAAGCTCAGCATCGTCGCCGGCACCAGCGGAACCAGTTTCGACGCGTAGTAGGCCGCCACCGCCGGGTCGACGACCAGCGTGCGCAGCACGTTCGCGACGAGCACCCGATAGGCCTTGATCAGCGGTGCGCCGCGCAGCCCGGCAACGTAGACGTTCACCGCGATGATCAGCACGAAGAAACAGCTGACCCGCGGCCAGGACGGCCGGCGGAACGGCGGCAGCCGCACGAGGTTGCCCGCACCCCGGTCGGAGTCGTCGTACCGGCGCGACAGCGGCTGAAGGACCAGACAGCCCAGGACGATCGCGTCCAGGATCAGCAGCACCAGCCCGTGCGTGTCGTACATCGGCTCACCTGTCAGTTCAGGGTGACGTGCACCGTCATGCCGGCCATGACCTGCGCTGGCTGGGTGTCCATGGAGATCACCACGTCGTAGAAGGTGGCGCCGGGCACCCTGGCCGGGTCGAGCAGGACCTGGCCGACGCTGCCGTGCACGGTCTGGCCGAGCGCGGTGACGACCAGGGTCGCGCGCTGGCCGATGTGTGCGCTGCCAATGGTTTCCTCCGGCAGCTGCGCGGTGACCGCCATCGGGCCGGTGTAGAGGGTGACCACCGGCGCGAAGGTGGCGTTCTGGGTCGAGCCGCCGCCGGGCGCGGCCGGCTGGACGAACAGCTGGAAGCCGCTGGACTGCTGGCCGCTCAGGGTGCCGGCCTCCGCGGCCGGGCCGCCGTAGCCGTGCACGCCGCTGGCGCCGACCACGTCGCCCGGCGCGCCCGCGGTGTCCGCGACGATGCCGTCGCCCGGCGCGGTGATCGAGTCCTGCCGCAACTGCTGCTCGTCGGTGGCGACCCTGGCCTGAGCCAGTGCCAGGGTGGACCGGGCCTGCGCCACGGTCGCCGGGGTCACCGGCGTTGGGGTCGCCCGGTTCTGCACCGCTGCCAGCGTTGCCTGGGCGGACGAGAGCTGGACGGCGTCCTTGTCCTGCTGTGCCTTGGCCGAGGACTGTGCCGATGTCAGTTGCGCCTGCGCGTTGGCCAGATCGGCGTTGTCCTTGACGATCTGGGCCTGCAACGCGGCACAGTTGGCATTGCCGCCGCCGGGCTGCGTTGTCGGCGCGGTGTTCGAGCACAGGTCGTTGAAGTGGGTGGTGTCGGAGTCCAGCACGTTCTGCCGGCCGGTGACCGCGGCGCCCTGCGCGGTGATGGTGTTCTGGGCCGTGTTCTGCGCCAGGGTCAGCGAGGTCTGCGCGGTGTTGACCGCCTGCTGCGCCTTGGTGAGCTCTATCTGGTTCTGGCTTTGCTGCTGCGCACCGAGTTGCGGGTTCTGGGCGGTGGCGAGTTCGGCCGTGTCGGCGTCCACCTCGGCCTGCGCGGCCTGCAGGTTCGCCTGGTCGACCGTGCTGTCCTCGGTGGCGAGCACCTGGCCCGCCGCGACGTGCTGGCCGGGCCGGACCCCGACCGTCCGGAGGGTGCCGCTGTTGACGAAGTTCAGGAAGTAGGCGTGTGCCGGCGTCACCTGTCCACTGAAGCTGGCCGACTTGGCGGCGACCGCCTGGTAGGTCAACCCGCCGACGCCGACCGCGGCCGCGGCGACGAGCAGGGCGACGATCAACTTCAGCGGCCGCAACGGAGTCCTTGCCGGTGTCATCTCGCCGACACCGGCCTGCCCGGTGGTGAAGGCCGCGTTCATGCCGCGGACGCGGTCCCTGGTAGCCATCGTGCTTCTTCCCCTCACAGGTGCGAACGCGGGCATGGTTGATCGCCGGGACCGCGGTGGGCCCCGCGGTCCCGGCGAATCACCTCGCCGGCAACTCGGTGACCAGGTCCGGCGCGGTCTTCATGCCGGCGCGCCACACCGAACGCGCCACGATCTTGGTCGGGTCGACGCGGTGCCGGTACCGGCCGGCGATGTCGGTGCACTCCTCGAGCAGGCCCTCCGACAGCGTGGTCGGCCGCAGGCCCAACGCGAGGAACCGTTCGTTGCACACGATCAGGTCGTTCGCGTCCGCCTCCTGCCTCGGGTTGGGCAGGTGCGCGACCTCGACACCGGTCAGGTCGCCGACCATCTTGGCCAGGTCGGCGACGCGGTGCGTCTCGGTGATCTGGTTGAACACCAACGGTTTGGAGTCGGTCGGCGGGTTGTGCAACGCGATCTCCACGCACCGCACGGTGTCCCGGATGTGGATGAAGGCGCGGGTCTGGCCGCCACTGCCGTGCACGGTCAGCGGGTGGCCGATGGCCGCCTGCATGAGGAAGCGGTTGAGCACGGTGCCGTAGTCGCCGTCGTAGTCGAACCGGTTGACCAGCCGCTCGTCCCGAACCGTCTGCGCGGTCTGGGTGCCCCACACGATGCCCTGGTGCAGGTCGGTGATCCGGAGGCCGTCGTTGCGCGCGTAGAAGCTGAACATGAGTTGGTCGAGCGTTTTCGTGAGGTGGTAGACGGAGCCGGGGTTGGCCGGATGCAGGATCTCCCGCTGGATGTCGCCGTCCGGGGTGGGCACCTTGACCGTCAGGTAGCCCTCGGGGATCGGTGCGGAGCCGGACCAGCCGTAGCCGTAGACACCCATCGTGCCAAGGTGCACGAGTGCGGCGTCGATGCCGGTGGTGACCATGGCCGTCAACAGATTGTGGGTCGCGCGGACGTTGTTGTCGACCGTGTAGCGCTTGGCCCGCGCGGACCGCATCGAGTACGGCGCGGCCCGCTGTTCGGCGAAGTGCACGATCGCGTCCGGCCGCAGCGCGGTGAGCAGCGCCGCCAGCCGGTCGTGCTCCGCGGCCAGGTCGAGATTGACGAAGCCGATGTCCAGACCGGACACCGCGTGCCAGGCTCTGATCCGCTCGCCGATCGGCCGAATCGGTGTCAGTGACTCGACTTCCAGCTCGAGGTCGATCGCCCGGCGACTCAGGTTGTCGACGATCGTGACCTCGTGGCCGCGGTCGGACAGGTGCAGGGCGGTTGGCCAGCCACAGAACCCGTCGCCGCCCAGAACAAGGACATGCATGGTCGGTTCCCTTTTCTTCGATGACCGAAGGGGTCGCCCGCGTCAGTGCTCCTGAGGCACACGGGCGGCTGGTTTGTTAGGAAACCTTGTTTACGTTCGCTGAAGCTAACGCCCGGGAACCGGACCTGTCAATCGTATCGGCCACCGACACGATCACGGTTGACACTTCTCAATGGGTACATCTCAGGCACGTCCACCCTGGCCAGGCGATTGCGGCTTTCCCTGCCGTGCAATGGTTTACCGGTACCGGTCCCGGCCACGCGGTTCGTCGACGCGCGAGCTCGGCGTCCGCGACCGTCCGGCTCAGCGTCCTTGACACCGGCGTCAGGGGGCGAGTACCAACAGACCTGGGTTTGTTAGGAAAGGTCCCTAACGATTGATGTGACAACAGCCTTCCCTGGTGGCCGCGCCCGCTCCTGAACGGGTGCGGTGGCACCGTGCTGACTCGCGCTGTCGAGGAGGTGGTCGGAGTGCGGACCCCGACCCACGTGTTGAAATCCATTGTCTGGGCGGCATCGGCGGCCGACGCGGACGCGGCCGAGGCGCTGGCGTGGACGGCGGCGACGTTCGGCGATCGGTGGGTGGTGGCCTCGAACATGCAGGACGCCGTGCTGATCGATCTGGCGGCGGCCGTCCGGCCCGACGTGACGGTGCTGTTCCTGGACACCGGCTACCACTTCGCGGAGACCATCGGTACCCGCGACGCGGTCGCGACCGTCTACCCGCTGGTGCACATCCACAACGCCACGGCGGAGCTGACGGTGGCACAACAGGAGTCCCGGCTCGGCCTGCTGAACCGGACCGACCCGGATCGCTGTTGCCACCTGCGCAAGGTGCTCCCGCTGCGGCGGGCACTGGCCGACTACGACGCCTGGGTCACCGGCGTGCGCCGGGTGGACGCGCCGACAAGGGCGCACACCCCGACCGTCGAATGGGACGACCGGCACGGGCTGGTGAAGATCAACCCGCTCGCGGCGTGGACCGACGAGCGGTTCGACGCCTACGTCGCAGAGCACCAGGTGCTGATAAATCCGTTGGTATCAAACGGTTATCCGTCGATCGGGTGCGCGCCGTGCACGGCACGGCCAGCGGCGGGCGCCGATCCACGCAGCGGCCGCTGGGCGGGCCGGGCCAAGACCGAATGCGGACTGCACGGCTGACGGGCGGGCACACCATGACCACACCCACCACCACCGACCAACTGGCCGTGTTGGAGTCGGAGGCCATTCACATCATGCGTGAAGTGGCGGGCGAGTTCGACCGGCCGGTGATCCTCTTCTCCGGCGGCAAGGACTCCACCCTGCTGGTGCACCTCGCGGTCAAGGCGTTCTGGCCGGCGCCGGTGCCGTTCCCGCTGCTGCACGTGGACACCGGCCACAACTTCGACGAGGTCATCGACTTCCGCGACCGCGTCGTGGCCCGCTACGGGCTGCGCCTGGAAGTGGCCGCCGTGCAGGACTACATCGACGACGGCCGCCTCATCGAGCGCCCGGACGGCACCCGCAACCCACTGCAGACCGTGCCACTGCTCGACACCATCAACGCCCACCGCTACGACGCCGTGTTCGGCGGCGGCAGGCGCGACGAGGAACGCGCCCGCGCCAAGGAGCGGATCTTCAGCCTGCGCAACGGTTTCGGCCAGTGGGACCCCCGTCGCCAGCGCCCGGAACTGTGGAACCTCTACAACGGCCGGCACCGCCCAGGCGAGCACGTCCGCGTGTTCCCACTGTCCAACTGGACCGAGCTGGACGTCTGGCGCTACGTCGAACTCGAGAACATCGACCTGCCATCGCTCTACTTCGCGCACGAGCGCGCGGTCTACCACCGGGACGGCATGTGGCTCACCGAAGGCCCGTGGGGCGGTCCGCGCGCCGACGAGCCGGTACACCGACTGACCGTGCGCTACCGCACCGTCGGCGACGGCTCCTGCACCGGTGCCGTCGAGTCGACGGCCGGCACCATCGCCGAGGTGATCGCCGAGGTCGCGGCGAGCCGCCTGACCGAACGCGGCGCCACCCGCGCCGACGACCGCATGTCCGAGGCAGCCATGGAAGACCGCAAACGGGAAGGCTACTTCTGATGCCGCATACCGACTTACTCCGGCTGGCGACCGCGGGCAGCGTGGACGACGGCAAGTCCACTCTGGTCGGACGGCTGCTCCTGGACACCAAGTCCGTACTGGCCGACCAGCTCGACGCGGTGCACCGCGCCAGCGCCGACCGCGGCCTCGCCGCCCCGGACCTGTCCCTGCTGGTCGACGGACTGCGCTCGGAACGCGAGCAGGGCATCACGATCGACGTGGCCTACCGGTACTTCGCCACCCCGCGCCGGTCGTTCATCCTGGCCGACACCCCGGGCCACGTGCAGTACACCCGCAACACGGTCACCGGTGCCTCCACCGCGCAGGCCGCGGTCCTGCTCGTGGACGCCCGGCACGGCGTGGTCGAACAGACCCGCCGACACACCGCGGTGCTGGCGCTGCTCGGCGTGCCGCAACTCGTGCTGGCCGTCAACAAGATCGACCTCGTCGACTACGACGAGGCGACGTTCCTGGTGATCGCCAAGGAGTTCAGCGCCAACACCGCCGCGCTCGGCTACCCGGACACCGACGTGCACGCTGTCCCGGTCAGCGCGCTCGGCGGGGACAACGTCGTCACCCGCTCGACGAACACGCCGTGGTGGACCGGGCCGACCCTGTTGCACCACCTGGAAACCCTGCCGGTGGCCGCCGGCCCGCACGACGCGCCGCTGCGGTTCGCCGTCCAGTACGTGATCCGGCCGCGCACCCCATGGTATCCCGACTACCGCGGCTACGCGGGCCAACTCGCCGCAGGCACCGCGTCCCCCGGCGACCGTGTCGTCGTGCTGCCGGCCGGCATCCGCACCACGATCACCGGCATCGACACGATGGACGGCCCGCTGGCCGAGGCGGGTGCCGGCCGCTCTGTCACCCTCCGCCTCGCCGACGACCTCGACATCACGCGCGGCGACATGATCGCGGCCGCGGCCGACCCGCCCCGGCTCACCGACGAACTGGACGCCACCGTGTGCTGGCTGGCCGACACGCCGTTGCTCGCGGGCGCCCGGGTCCTCGTGAAGCACGGCACCCGCACCGTCCCGGCCACCGTCCGCGCGCTCACCTCCCGCTTCGACGAGCAGACCATGACGAGCGCCGGGAATCCGCCCGCGCTCTGCCTCAACGACATCGGCCGCGTGCTGATCGACACCGCGCAACCGCTCCCCGTCGACGACTACGCCCGCCACCGGCAGACCGGCGCCTTCCTGGTGATCGACCGCACCGACGGCGCCACCCTGGCCGCCGGCATGATCGGCCGCCCTGGGAGCATCGGATGACCGCCGCGTTGTCGGCGGCCACGACCGCGCCGACGTCGGACGGCGCGGTGGTGTCGATGGTGGGCGTCGGCAAGACGTTCGGCCGGGGGCCGCGATCCGTGGTGGCACTGGCCGGCGTCGACCTGCGGGTCGATCCTGGCGAGTTCGTCTGCCTGCTCGGCGCGTCCGGCTGCGGGAAGACCACGCTGCTCAACCTGCTCGCCGGCCTGGACACCCCGACCACGGGCGAGATCACGATGAACTCGGCACGGCCCGCGGTGATGTTCCAGGAAGCCGCGCTGATGCCCTGGCTCACCGCCGCACGGAACGTCGAACTGGCACTGAGACTGGCCGGCGTGCCACGGGCCGACCGGCGCCGACGCACCACCGAACTGCTCGACCTGGTACGGCTGGCCGGGATCGGCGGCAAGCGGCCGCACGAGCTGTCCGGCGGCATGCGGCAGCGCGTCGCGCTGGCCAGGGCGCTGGCCTGCACCGTGCACGGCGTGCCGTCCGGGCGGCGGTCGCTGCTGCTGATGGACGAACCGTTCTCCGCGGTGGACGCCATCACCAGGGACGTCCTGCAGGCCGAGCTGGCGCGGGTCTGGCAGGCGACCGGCGCCGCCGTGCTGTTCGTGACACACGACGTGCGCGAAGCGGTGCGGCTTGGCCAGCGGGTGGTGCTGCTGTCGTCCCGCCCCGGCCGGGTGGTGCGCGAGTGGCGGGTGGATCCGTTGTCCGACAAGGCAAGCACGGTCGACGAGATCAACGGCAGGCTGCGGGAGGTGATCTCACGCCATGCAGGCCCCTGAGCTGATCGCGCCGGACGACCTGGTGGGCGCCGGCCTCGACGCGCTGGAATCGTTGGCCGAGGACCGTTCGGCTCGACGGCGGTTGCGGCAGGTGGTCCGGTCGGTGTTGCCGCCGCTGGCCGCGGTCGCGCTGCTGATCGGGATCTGGCAGGCGTTGTGGGCGGCGGCGTTCTGGCCGGAGTACCAGCTGCCGGCGCCGGCCGCGGTGGGACAGCAGCTCTGGCAGGAGTTCCGGTCCGGCGCGGCATGGGCGATCATCTGGAGTTCGGTGCACCGCGCGGTGCTCGGCTTCGTCGTGGCCATCGCGATCGCCACGCCGCTCGGGCTGCTGCTGGCCAAGGTGCGCACCCTGCGCGCCGCGTTCGGGCCGCTGCTGTCCGGCCTGCAGAGCCTGCCGTCGGTCGCGTGGGTGCCGGCCGCGATCCTGTGGTTCGGCGTCACACCCGGCGCGATCTACTTCGTGGTGCTGCTCGGTTCCGTCCCGTCGATCGCGAACGGCCTCGTCTCCGGCATCGACCAGATACCGCCGATCCTGCCCAGGGTCGGCAAAGTACTCGGCGCGGGCCGCCTCTCCGGCGCCCGGCACATCCTGCTGCCCGCGGCGCTGCCCGGTTATCTGAGCGGCCTCAAGCAGGGCTGGGCCTTTTCCTGGCGGTCGCTGATGGCTGCCGAACTCATCGCGAACTCGCCCCAGTTGGGCCAGGGACTCGGCCAGTACCTGGAGAACGGGCGGTCGCTCAACGACATGCCGACGGTGCTGGCCGCGATTCTGCTGATCCTGTTGGTCGGGATCGGCGTTGAGGTGCTGGTCTTCCGGCCGCTGGAACGCGGCGTGCTCCGTTCCCGTGGCCTGTCACAATCCTAGGGCCACGGCCGCCCGTAGCCGACCGAACTCCGCGGCCAGGTCGGGCAGTTGCCAGTGGGCGTTGAGGCCGCTTGGGTTGGGCAGCACCCACACCAGGGTGCTGCCGATCCGTTCGGGTCGGGGGCCGGTGCCCGCGTCCGGCCGCTCGAAGGCCGTTCGGTAGGCGCCGAGTCCGACGACCGCCAGCGCGGCCGGGCGCAGGCGGCCGACCAGGTCGGTCAGCCTGCGGCCGCCGTCCCGCAGTTCCCGCCGGGTCAGCTCGTCGGCCCGCGCGGTGGCCCTCGCGACCATGTTGGTGACGCCGAGCCGGTGGGCCAGCAACTCCTGCTGCTCGTCGGGCCGCAACTGGCGCGGGGTGAACCCGGACAGGTGCAGCGCGGGCCAGAACCTGTTGCCGGGACGGGCGAAGTGCCGGCCGGTCGCCGCCGACCACAGGCCAGGGTTGATGCCACAGAACAGCACGTTCAGGCCTGGGGCCACCACGTCGTCGATGACCTTGGCCCGTGCCTGGTCCAGCTCGGCTCTGGTTGGTCGGGCGGCACTCATCCTGTCAGTCTTCCAGTCACATCCGGTGGCGTTCGCGGGTCTAACGCGGTGACACCCGCTATTGATCAGGAAGGTGACCCGATGGACGAGCACGGCTGGCTGACCGGGCGCTTCGAGGAACAACGGACCCACCTGCGCGCGGTCGCCTACCGGATGCTCGGCTCGCTCAGCGAGGCCGACGACGCCGTGCAGGAGGCCTGGCTGCGCCTCGACCGCGCCGACACCGGCGATGTGGAGAACCTCGCCGCCTGGTTGACCACGGTGGTGGCACGGGTGTGCCTGAACATGCTGCGCACCCGGCGGTCGCGGCGCGAGGAGCCGCTGGACGCGGCCGACCTGGCCACCGATCGGGTGGCCGGGGCCGGCCCCGAGGACGAGGCGGTGCTGGCCGACTCGGTCGGGCTGGCGCTGCTGGTGGTGCTCGACACGCTGACGCCGGCCGAGCGGCTGGCGTTCGTGCTGCACGACATGTTCGCCGTGCCCTTCGACGAGATCGGCCCGATGATCGAGCGTTCCCCGGCCGCGGCCCGACAGCTGGCCAGCCGCGCCCGCCGCCGGGTCCGGGGTGCCACCCCGGTGGCGGAGGCCGATCTGGTACGCCAGCGTCGGGTGGTCGAGGCCTTCCTGGTCGCCGCCCGCGACGGCGACTTCGACGCGCTGGTCGCGCTGCTGGATCCGGACGTGGTGCTGCACGGCGACCGGGAGGTCGTCCCGACCCCGGCGCCCGTCGTGGCCCGCGGTGCGCGCAACGTGGCACGGGGCGCGGTGCTGGCGTCGGCACGGACGCGGTTCACCCAGCCCGCGCTGGTCAACGGCGCGGTCGGCCTCGTGATGGCCCCGCGTGGCAAGCTGTTCCTGGTACTCGCCTTTACGATCGTCGATGACACCGTCACCGAGATCGACATGATCGCGGACCCGGATCGCCTGCGGCACATCGACCTCGCCGTGCTCGACGACTGAAGAAGCAGGAGCGCCAGTGACTCCTCCGCCAGCTGAAGCAGGCGGCTTCTCGCTAGGCCGCTGGGGCTTCGCGCAGGACCAGCCCGGCCCTGTGTTCAACGTTGAGCGCGCCGACAACATCCGCGTTGGCGGTGTAGCCACACGCCACGCACACGAACTCGGCTTGGGTGAGGCGGTTGTCCCCGGACACGTGCCCGCAGTCGGGGCAGGTGCGGGACGTGTTGCGGGGGTCCACCGGGATCACACGTCGACCGGCGCTGTCAGCCTTGTGCGCGAGGATGCCCAGGAACACCCCCCCCAACCCGCGTCGTGGATGCTGCGATTCAACCCGGCCTTCGCCGCCGCCCCGTTGGGGAGGAACACCGGCTGGTCAGGTTTCGGTTTCGGTTTGCGAACCATGATGGTGATCGCCAGCTTCTCGTGGGCGATCACGTCGAACTCACCGATCAGGGTGAGCGCCGTCTTGTGGGCGTGGTCCAGTCGTTGACGACGGACCCTGCTGTGCAGGGCGGCGACCCTCGCGGTGGCTTTCTTCCTGCGACCCGACCGGCGCTGGCAGCGCGACAACGCCTGCTGCGCGGCGGTGAGCCGCTCAGCGATGGCCCGCTCGTGCCGAGGGTTGGGGACGTGCTGGCCGTGGCTGGTGGTCAGGAAGTGGGCGATACCCATATCGATCCCGACAGTCCTGCCGGTCGCCGGCAGCGGCTGTGGGAGCACGTCACCGCAAGACAGGACTACGAACCAGCGGGCGCCCTCCCGTTTCACCGACACGGTCTTCACTGTGCCGGCGACCGGGCGGTGCTGGTGGACCCGGACGTGCCCCACACCCTGGAAGCGGACACGGGTGACCGGGTCGTGTGGGGTGGAGTTCCAGCGGACCCCGTGTCGAACCAGCCGACACCCCGGAACCGGGGATATCCCGGTGCCTGCCCGGCTTTGACGCGGCGGAAGAACACCTGCATCGCCTTGTCGAGGCGGCGCAGCGTGGCCTGCTGCGAGGAAAACGACCACCGGCCGTGTCGCTCCGGTCGAACCTCCGGATGTCCTTGAGCTGCCCGGACTGCATCCCGTAGGTGACCGTCACGCCACACTGCCTATACGCGGTACGACGCTCCTCCAACGCTCCGTTGTACAACGAACAGTGATCCGCCAGCATTTCGGTGAGCAAGTGGGCCTGCCTGGCGGTGGGACGCAACACGAACCTGAACGACCGTCGCACGACCAGAACCTCCCCTCCTGTCCACAACTTCACCGCCAGCACCGTAGCGACACGCACCGACGAAGCCGACAAACACACCCACACCTGCCCACAACCACAAGGCGGGCTCAATTCCCCTCTCGCCTGAAGGCGACAGTCCCCATGAGAGGTTCTGATGGATCACCGCGTCGTTGACAACCCGACGGCCCAACGCTACGAGATCTACGACGGCGACGAGCTCGCCGGGTTCGTCGAATACCACCTGCACGGCAACGAGATCGCGTTCCTGCACACCGAGGTCGCCGACCGCTACCAGGGCAAGGGCATGGCCGGTGACCTCACCCATCAGGTCCTCGACGACAGCCGGCAGCGCGGCCGCGCTGTGCTGCCCTACTGCCCGTACACCCGCGGGTGGATCAGCAAGCACCCCGACTACGTGGACCTGGTCCCCGAGTCGTACCGAGACCGGTTCCAGCTCTGACCGCTCACGCCAGGCGTTGCTTGGCGAACCGGTAGCGCACCTCCTTGCGACTCACCGCGATCAACAGCGCCACCAGCACCACGGCCTGCAGCCCCTGCTCGACCCGCATCCAGACCGGGTACTGGCCGGCCAGGATGAGGTACGCGATGCCGACGATGCCGGCCACGCAGATGTAGTACAGCCGCAGGTAGGCGCCCCGGGAACCGCGGCGCAGCGCGAAAGCCCGCCAGATGTAGAGCCCCGCCACCAACACCGTGGCAACGAGCTTGCTCCACAGCGCGGTCTGCAACGCGTGCCGGATCACGTCGATCTCGGCCGGTGACGCGCCCGCCGGAATGCGGGCGTGCGCGAGCTGGTAGTCCAGCACGCTGGTGCGCAGGAGCAGCGTGATGACCGTGGTCACCACGCTCAGCCCGAGGTTGATGAACATCAGGATGATGACTCGGCGTAACGCGGTGTCGATCGGCTGCGCCCCCGGATCGGGCGGCAACTGAACCGGTGGCGCCGACGCGAACCGCCCCGGCTCGCTCTGCGGATTGGGTGATGGCTGCACGCCAAGATGGAACCACGTAGCCCGCGTTCGCGTGGCAGATTTTCCAATCTGTGTCTGACGACAGCAGCCCTCCCAAGAGAGCAGTGCTCACAGACGAGAACACCAGCAAGAGCACTGCTCTCAAACAAGAGCACCGCTCACAAAGAAGAGCACCTGCTCACAAACGAGAACACCTGCGAGAGCGCTGCTCTCGAAAGAGAGCAGTGCTCACAAACGAGAGCATGTTCGAGAGCACTGCTCTCGCTTGAGAGCAGTGATCATAAACGAGAGCGCTGCTCTCAAACGAGAACACTCTGAAGAGCGCTGCTCTCGAATATGAGCAGTGATCTCAAAGGAGAGCGGTGCTCTCGTTTGTGAGCAGGGCGGCATGGCGGGCCTAGATCACGTGCCGGCGGCCTCGGCGAGCAGTTGGACGATGCGGGCGTGGGCTTGTTGTGCGGAGTCGGCGGTCAGCGCGGACCCGATGCCGCAGGCCGCGGCCCCTGCCTCGAGCCAGGCCATCGCCGTGGTCGGCGACACTCCCCCGGTCGGCACGATCGGCGCCTGTGGCAGTGCGGCGCGGACATCGGACACCCACCGCGGGGTGAAGGCGGTGGCGGGAAACAGCTTGACCGCGTCGGCGCCCTCCTCAAGCGCACGCACGATCTCGGTGACCGAGCCAGCACCGGGCAACGCGGCGGCACCGTAGCGATGAGCCGTCCGCAGCACGTCCGGGTTCACGTTCGGCGACACCAGGAAACGCGCGCCGGCACGGATCGCGAGCACCGCCGATGCCTCGTCCAGGACGGTGCCGGCGCCGATGACCGCGTCCGGGTGCTGTCGAGTCAACTCGCCGATGGCGTCGAGGGCATCGCGGTTGGTCAGGGTGATCTCGATCGAGCGGAGCCCGGCGCCGAGCATCGTCGTGGCGGCGGCCACCGCGGTCGCCGCGTCCTCGGTGCGGATGATGCCCACGATCCGCTGGGCCAGCACGGCCCTGGTGATGTCATGCCGATACATCAGTACCTCCTCAGCGGTCGACGACGTCCGCGCCGCCATCGGCGAACGCCAGCACGGCTCGATCGAGTTCGACGACGTCCGGCAACCCTTCGGTGTCGGTGACGGCGCCCACGACCAGCGCGGCCGTGACCACCCCGGCCGCCAGTGCCTGCTCCGGTGGCGCGTCCCGCAGCCAGGCTGCTAGGTAACCGGCCACCAGCGCGTCGCCCGCGCCGACGGGGTCGACGACCGTCGTCGCGCAGGACGGTAGCCGCCACTGGCCGGCCGCGGTGGTCAGGCACGCGGATTTGTCGGCGTGCTTGAGCAGCACGCTGCTCGCGCCGCCGTCGAGCAGCATCGCGGTCGCGTCGGCCGCCGAGTCGCCCGTGACCAGTTCCAGTTCGTCGGTTCCCGCGAAGATCAGATCGGCCTTGCGCAGCAGCGGTCGCAGCACGGAACGCCACCGGTCGGGGGCGCCGAGTTTGCGCCGCACGTTGGGATCGAAGGACACCGGCACACCGTCGGCCCGCGCCAGGTCGACGATGGCCTCGACGGCGGTGCGGGCTGCGTCGGACAGCATCGCGGTGATGCCGGTGACGTGCACGAGCCGGGCGCCACCCAACCCGTGGTGCCGCACGTAGTCCGCGGACAGCGCGGTGGCCGCGGAACCTGCGCGGTAGTACTGGACGTCGATCGGCCGGGTCGGATGGGTGTCGCGCAGCATGAGTCCGGTTGGCCGCGCCGCGTCGACCTCGACGGCGCCGATGTCGACGCCGTCGGCCCGCAACTGGGCGAGGACCGCCGCCCCGGCCGCGTCCGCGCCGACGCGGCCGAGCCAGCGGACCGCGAAGCCCTGGCGGGCAAGGCCGATCGCGACGTTCGTCTCCGCGCCCGCGATCGACGCCCGGAAGTTCGTCGCGCGGCGCAGCGCGACCCCGGGTTCCGCGACGAGCAGGCGCATCGCCTCGCCGAGCGTGACGATCTCGGAGGTGTGCTCAGGCATACCGCTGAGTGTGCTGCACCGCCCGTCAGTGCGTCGGGACGACCCGCAGCAGCCGGGACGCGTGCGCCGCCAGGCTCGCGCTGAACCCGCTCGGCACGACACCCAGGTTGGTGTGGCTCCACAGATCCCGCGCGCGAACCGGGCCCTTGATGCCCAGCGACGACCACGTCACGCCGACCGTGGCCGCTGCCGCGCCGAGATTGAACAGGGCGACCGTGTAGCTGCCGTCCCGGTTGCGCGCGAACCAGACCTGCTGCTGCGTCGCCTGGGACAGCGGCTGCGCCGGCTGGCCGGCTTGGTCGACGGCGATCACCTCGCGGTTGCGCAGCATCGTGAGATCGGCGGGGTCGAGGTTGGTCAGGTCGGTGCCCAGCAGCAGCGGCGCGGCCTCGATCGACCACAGCGTCATCATGCTCTGCCGCTCGTCCGGGGTCAGGCCCTCCTTGGCGGCGTTGCCGATCTCCAGCGAGTCAAGGTCGTTCCAGTGGCCGGGGCCGGCGAACGGCAGCCATTTCGGCACGTCGTTGAACCGCAGTGACACGCGCGAGTCCCAGTTGGTGAGCAGGCCGGGGCAGTGGCTGTAGCACTCGACGTCGCCCTCGATCCGCCAGCCGTTGCTGTCCGTCGCCCAGGTCGCGGCGTTGGCGAAACTCAGCGAGTTGGACAGTTCGAGGTGGATCGGTCGGCCGGTCCGCGCGAGCGCGGTGTGCCACTGCTGGATGTCGGCCCGGTTGTCCGCGACCACCCGGCCGCCGCCCGGTCCGACGAAGTCCATCTTGATGTAGTCGACACCCCACGAGGCCAGCAGATCCGCCTGTGACTGCACATACGCGGTGGCACCCGGCTTCGTGTAGTCGATCGCGGCCGAGCCGTCGGCCGCGGTGTTGCCCGGCCGTGTCGTGTCGGCGATGTCGCTGACGTGCAGGTTCGTGCCCAGGATCGCGGTGTTCGCGGTGACCGCGGCCTTCGGAATGCCCGGCACCAGGTAGATCCCGAACTTGAGGCCCAGCGAGTGGACGTACTTGGCGACGGCGGCCATGCCGTTGGGGAACTTCGTGATGTTCGCGGCGTCCCGGCCGAAACTGTCGACGTGGTCGGACCAGCCCGCGTCCACGTTGACGTACCGGTAGCCGAATGCGGCCAGGTTGTCGTGCAGGGACTTCGCCTGCGCTTCAATGATCGACTCGCTGATGTTGCCGTGCAGCGAACTCCAACTGCTCCAGCCCATCGGCGGCAGCGGGTCGACTCTTGGTGAGTGGTGGGCCGGGGCGGCGGACAGCAGCGCGGCCAGCACCATCCCGGCCATGGACACGATCGCGGACGGTCGCACGGATTCGTCACCTCATCATGGAGTTGAGGACAGATTCATCCGATGACTAGCACGCACCCGCTCCTACAACCCTTTACATATGCGGATCCCGCATGATGTTGGCGGCAGGCAAGCGTAGAGATCCTATGTTTAGGGCTCGCCGAGGATCACGGAGGTCACGCATGTCAGGCAAGGGAATCGGCATCGCCGCCGTTCTGGCTGTCGTGGCCGCCCTGCTCGCCGTCCCCGCGAGCGCGAGACAGGGCAGCCTGGACGTCTACGTGTCGCCCTACGGTTCGGACAGCGCGCCGGGCACGGTGTTCCGACCGGTGCGAACCGTGCAGCGGGCCCAGGAACTGGTCCGAACCCGCGACCAGAACCTGACCACCGACCTCACGGTGCACCTGGCGCCCGGCGTATTCCGGTTGTCCGCGCCGCTGACGTTGACCGCGGCCGACTCCGGCAGCAACGGCCACCGGGTGATCTGGCAGGGTTCCGGCGCGACCGAGCTGTCCGGCGGCCGCCAGGTGACCGGCTGGCATCCGGTGCCCGGCCGACCGGGCCTGTTCGCGGCGCCGGCACCCGCCGGGCTGGACAACACCCGCCAGCTGTACGTGAACGGGGTACGCGAGCAGCGTGCGCGGGGCACCGTGCCGGTCACCCTGACCGCGACGGACACCGGCTACACCGCGTCCGCGCCGACCATGGCCGGCTGGCGCGATCCCGGCGACATCGAGTTCGTCTACACAGCGGGCGAGGCGCTCTGGAACCTCCAGCGCGACGGCCTCGGCCAGTGGACGGAGCCACGCTGCCCGATCGCGTCGATCAGCGGCACCACGATCACCATGGCCCAACCATGCTGGGACAACTCAACGAAACGAGTGATCTTCCCGAACATCCCCGGCCGCACGATCAACATGGTCGGCCCCGGCGACCTGACCAACGGCCGGCAGCCCGCCTACGTGGAGAACGCGTTCGAACTGCTCGACACACCCGGCGAGTGGTACCTCGACCGAGCCGCGCACACCGTCTACTACCTGCCGCGCCACGGCGAGGACCTGCGGCACGCGGATGTCGAGATGCCCGTGCTGGAGCAGTTGATCGACGGCCAGGGCACCGCGGCCGCGCCGATCCACGACATGTCCTTCCGCGATCTGCGGTTCTCCTACGCAACGTGGCTGACGCCGTCGTCGCCGGAGGGCTTCTCGGAGATCCAGGCCGGTTACACCGTCACCGGTCCGACCGGGTGGGCCACCGAGGGCCTGTGCCAGTTCACCCCAGGAGGTACCTGCCCGTACGCGTCGTGGACACCGGAACCGGGCAACGTCACGGTGTCGCACGGGCAGCGGATGGAGTTCACCGACAGCGTGTTCACCCACCTGGGCGCGGCCGGGCTGCGGCTGGGTGATGGCAGTAAGGACACCACGGTCGGCGGTGACGTGTTCACGGACATCTCTGGAAACGGCGTCGAGGTTGGCGGGGTGGATCAGCCGGTAGGCCCGGATATCACCAGCGGTGTGCGGGTGGTCGACAATCATCTTTACGGCCTGCCAAGGGAGTTTCATGGCGGGGTCGCGGTGCTCAATGGTTACAGCCAGGGCGATGTCATCTCGCACAACCAGATCAACGATGTGGCGTACTCGGCGATCTCGATGGGGTGGGGTGGTTGGCCGGACAAGATCAAGGTTGCCGCCACGCCCAACCTGTCGCACGACAACGTGGTGTCCGACAATCTGATCTACAACTACATGCTGATGCTGGATGATGGTGGTGGTGTCTATACCCAGGGCATCACCGGTAGCTCGTTGGCTTCCGGTGAGAAGGTCACCGGCAACGTCATCCATGACCAGTGGGGTCTCGGTAAGAATATCTATACGGACAACGGAAACACGTATGAGACGATCTCGGGTAACGTGTTGTATCACGCGGCTTATTTCAACGTCGGTACTACGCATGTGGACTACCGGGACAGCCTCGGCAACAACGATCCTACGCTGATCGAGAACAACTACTGGGAGCAAGGGGACTCCGACCGCAACAACAAGGGCGCCATCACGCAGGGCAACCACCTGCTGTCCTCCCCTTCTGCTGCGCCTGCTTCTATTGTGGACAATGCTGGGCTTGAGCCTGCTTATCGGTGGCTGCTGCATCGGTCGGTTGGTGGCTTTGGTGTGCCGGAGGCGCCGTCTCGGGTGGCTACGTTTGCTGGGGACGGGAAGCTGTTTGCCACCTGGAGTCCGTCGCTCGTGCCGGTGATCGACTATGTGGTCAGCGCGTCCGATGGCACGCGTACGGTTCGTACGACGATCTCGGCGGATACGTTTGCTCATCAGGCGTATGTGTCGTTGGATGGTCTTACTGATGGTTCGGTGTATACGGTGACTGTGGCTGGTCGTAATCGGTTTGGGGTTGGTGCGGCTTCGTTGCCGGCTTCTCCGGTTACGCCTGGGCCGTTGGCTGGTCACCTGTCTGCTGCGCCTACTGGTGCTAAGGCGTTGCCTGGTACGGATGCTGTTAGTCTGCACTGGACTCCGCCTGCGGTTACTGGTGATACTCCGGTTCTTGCTTATCGGATCGTTGTTTCTGATGGTCGGACTATCTTGGTTGATGGTCGGGATTCGTTGGTTACTCAGCCTACTGGTAAGGGGATGACTCGGGTTGTTGACGGGCTGTCGTCGGGTATTGGGTATACCTTTACCATTGCGGCTGTTACTGGGGATGGGGTGGGTGCTTCGGTTTCGGTTGCTGCCACGACCTCCTAAGGTCCACGTGATTTCCGCTTCTCCATCACCCCGATCCCTTATTGTGGTTTAACGGTTTCTTGGGTTTGTCAAGGCGGGAAAGATGCCTTGACAAACCCAAGAAACCGTTAAGGGCGGCCAGGATCGGGGTGATGGAGAAGGACTGGATGATGGATACTGTTATGCCGCGAGTTCTTGGCGGGTCCTTTGTTGGCGGGGACGCGGCTAGTCGTGTGCCTGCTCGTGTTCGCTCGGCGGCTGGCGGTGCAGGGGTTGCCCTGGCCCAGGGAGTGCCTGGGTTGGGAGCCTGCGCCTGTTCGCTCGGCGGGTCGCGTCGTGTTGTTCCACCACACCGCCAGCCGCCGGACGAACAGGAGCGGGCTCCCAACCCAGGCACCACAAACCCAGCCGCCAGCCGCCGAACGAACACGAGCAGGCTCCCAACTTGCCGCGTCCCCGCCAACAAAGGACTAGCCAAACATCGTGGCACATCCATAGATACCCAGTCCTTCTGCGTCACCCCGATCCTGGCCGCTCTTAACGGTTTCTTGGGCTTGTCAAGGCATCTTTCCCGCCTTGACAAGCCCAAGAAACCGTTTCACGACAATACCGGATCGGGGTGACGCAGAAGCGGAATCCAGTGGACCAGCCAATCAGCGGACAGATCAGCTCAACCCAATCGAAACCGGCCCAAGCACCCGAGCAGAAACCGAAGGAACACCCGAAACCGGCGCGAACGGCAAGACAGGCCCCCCAACCACCTGAACAAGATAAGACGAACCAGCCCGAAGCGGCACAGTGAACTCAGCAGCACTAGTAGGACCAACAACCATACGACCGGAACCAGTGACCACCCGCACAGACCGCCCAGGCCAAGGACTACGAACCCGCTGCATCACATCAGCCCCAGCCTCGATCACCACAGTCACCGGCACACCACCCCGAACCTGCACATCCACCTCCCCCCGATGCTGGATAAACACAGTGCCGTCAACATCCCAACCACCAGGCACCGCAGGCGCGACACGCAACAACCCGTCATAATCCTGAACCAACGCGTCCTGCAACGCTGTAGTCACCACACCACCCTGCTCCGCATACGGCTCCTGAAAAGCAGAACCGAACGACGCAAGCCCAGACGGCCGCTTCTGAAACGTCTCAGTCAGATTGACCAGAGCAGCCGCCATCGCATCACCAAGACCCAACCGAGCAGCATCGATCGGATCAAAACTCCAGTCGTTACGCAGCACATACGGCCGACCAACAAAGGTACGCTTCGCCAGATCAGACAGCGAACCAGCATCGCCAATGAGCCCATAGGGCCAAACCGGCTCCAGACCAAGATTCTCCACATTATGCGTCTTCGCAGCCTGCTGATAAGACTGACCCAACACATCCTGCCCACCCGCATCAGCAGCGGGAGTGAGCTGCTGCGTCAAAGTGGCAGCATCAGTCCTCGGATACGGCAGGATCCGCACAGCCGTCAACCGGGCCACCAGATCCGGATCGCGATGCAGCAGCGTCGCCGCCCGAACCACATCCGGAAAGACAGCCGTCATGGCCGCGATATCGGTAGTCGGATCAAACACATCCCACTGAGTCTCATGCGCGTTGGACGGACTGGTGTGCAGGTAACCGTCGACGCCGACCTTCGCGTAGGACAGCATGAACCGAGCCCAACCGGCCATCAGCGGGTAGTTCTGCCGCAGGAAGGCCAGGTCATCGGTAGCCAGATAGGTCTGCCAGACGAACAGCGCGACCTCGGCACCGGTGCTCAGCGTGCGCGCGTTGAAATTGGCCGGCCCCTGCGAACTACAGTCCAGGAACGGGTTGGCGCCCCACTGACCGTTCGCCAGGTGCACCTGGACGCCGACACCGTTGAACCGCATGGTCTCCGGCGTGCACGCGCCGGCCGAACCGGTGAACTGGCTGGCTGTCCAGGCCTGTGTAAAAGGCAGGACGTCACGGTAGAGCGCGAAATAGGCAGCGTTGTTGGCGAACGCGCCGGCACCCAGGTTGGCGGTGACCAGCATCCGCAGGTTCCAGCCCCAGTAGGACGCCGGATCCCAGGAGTGCGTGTCACCGGCGGAGTCGAACAGATCGGCCACGCCGGCCTGCGAGCCGGGCCGCACCGTGCCGCGTTCGGCTGCCGCGACGAACAAGTTGATGGTGCGCAGGTTGGCCAGGTACTGCGCCGATCCGTCCGATGAGGACATTCGGATCAGGCCGACATGGTGCCAGTAGTCGTGCCACCACGCCGAAGTACTGCCGCTGTCTGTGAAGAGCCGGACCTTGCCGCCGGTCCAGTGTGGTGCGGCCACGATGATCCGGAACGAGCTGTTGGCCCTTGGTGTGACGCTGACCTGCACGGTCAGTGGGTCGACGACGGTGGCGCGCACGGCACGGCCGGTGGCGGTGATCGCGGCCAGTGCGCCGAACGTCTCGCCGCTCGCGCCTGGCTGTGTGTTGTCCTGCCATGTCTGCGCCAGCGTGCCGACACTGCCGACGGCGGTGGCGGTTGGGGTGCGTGGCTGCCACAGGTGTAGCTGCGCCGTCTGCGGGACCGTTGGGTCGGCGCCGGTGACGTCGACGACCAACTGGTCCGCGTCCGCGCTTACGTAGGTGGTCGCGGTCATGCCGCCGCCGGTCTGGGTGAAGGTGCCGTCGTAGAGGTCCAGTCTGCCGCGGTAGTCGGGGGCGCTGGTCAGCTTGGCCAGGCCGGGCACCACGACCTGGCCGGGCGAGAGCCGGTCCGGCATGGTGTCGGCCCGGTTCAGTTGGGCGGTCAGGCCGTTGGCATCCCATACGCCGACGCCGAGGCTGCCGTTGCCCAACGGCATGGCCTGGGACAGGTCGGTGTTCGGGCGGCCCAGGACGACATCGGAGCTGTGGACCAGGTTTGGCACGTCGACGTGGAACGCGCCGTCCCACCAGGCGGTGGTGGCGGTCGCCGTCGGGGCGACGACCGCCGTGCTGGTGGCCAACAGCAGTGCCGCGATCAAACCGCTGGGGGACATGACTGAGAACTATCAGACATCCGATGACTACGCCAGCGTTACCCAGTAATCGGGTCAGATCAGCCGCCACAGGTGATCCGGTGTGCCGTTGTCGGTCCACTGGGTGACCTGGGCGCCATCGGACAACGACTGGAGGTCGACGGCCATCACCTTGCCGCTGTGCGCGTTGACGATCTTCGACCAGCCGCCGCCCGCGTCCACGAACCGCCAGAGGTGGTCGGGGGTGCCGTTGTCCTGGAACTGCTGGACGTGGGCGCCGTCGGCGACGCTCTGGTTGTTGACCGCGAGTACCTTGCCGCTGTTGCGGTTCACGATCCGGACCGTGCCGTCACCGTTGTCGATCAGCGTCCACAGGTGGTCGGGGGTGCCGTTGTCCGACCACTGCGTGACATCCGTGACGTCGGCCAGCGACATGCCGTTGACCGCGAGGACCTTGCCGGAGTGCTGGTTCTGGATGCGCCGCCATACGGTGGCACTGGCGGCCGGTGTGATCAGCGATGCGAACGCGCCGCCGACCACCGGGCGGTCGGCGAAGCCCTTCTGGGTCGCGTCCGCGACCACGTACCAGTCCGAGAACGGCACCCGCTGCGGTGTCGACTGGGCGAAGCCGTAGACCCCTTCGATCAGCGTGGCACGCACCGGCTGGTCGGCCAGCCAGGCCGCGGTCCACAACTCCCAGTCGCCCTTGGTGTAGTTGTTGCGGGGATCGAGAAGCACGCCGAACGTGCCGGCGTGCGACTGATACCAGGCGGCTTCCTGCGCGGCGACCCCGACAGGCACCAGGTTCAGGCCGAGTGCCCGGTCCGGGAAGCCGTTGTACTTCAGGCTCCAGGTGCCGTCCTGGTCGTAGGCGATCTTGAGGTGTTGCCCTGACGAGTCCTCTGCCTTGCTCACCCACTGGCTGATGTAGCTTCTGGCGACCGACAGGTAGTGGTTCGCGTCGGCCGCGTTGCCGGCAGCGGTGGCGATCACGCTCATCGCGCCGATGCCGACGATGCCCTTGAGCGCCAGGTTGGCGCTGTGCGCGATGAAGCCGGTGAAGTCGTCCGTCTGGTTCTGCAGGCCGGGATCGAGGGCGTTCGCCACCAGATATTCGGCCCACTGCCGCAGGATCGAGTAGTGGGTGGTGGCGAACGCACTGGCACCGGATGCGAGGCGCTGGACGAGCGCGGCGGACATGATCAGCATGTTGGCCGACTCCTCGACCGGCATGTCCTCCTCGTTGCCGTCGTTGTGGCCGGTCGCGTTGGGGTAGCTGGAGCCGAGGTCGTGCGGGGCGAACACCTTGGGCCAGCCGCCGTGTTCCGGATAGTCCAGCAGCGGTGCCAGCAGCAGTTGCAGGTAGGCGGGCGACAGGTAGAGGTAGGCGGGGAAGGCCGGATAGGTTACGTCTATTGTGGACACGTTGCCGTCGGACGAGATCTCCTTCAGGAACGCCCATGGCGCGCCGCCCCGGTCGACCAGCTCGGTGCCGCCGACGGCCTGGCGCAATGCGAGCGCGCAGATCGCGGCATAGTGTTCGCCTGCCGCGTTTGCCGCGTCGTCGTGCACTCGCTGGTCCAGCGCGACGGCCGCGGTCAGGGCGGGGCCGAAGTCGGCGTTGAACCAGTCGAGCATCGCCGGCCACGTGCTCCAGTAGTGCGTCCACCACGGGTTGAGCTGGGCGCCGAGGTAGCTCAGCGCCGGGGTGCGGACGTGGCCGATGGACACGGTGAACGGCGCCGACGGCGTGCCGGGGTTGACGGTGCCCAGGTTCTGGTTGAGCCCGAGCACCGGCCAGCGGTCGTTGATCGCGCGCGGCTGGGCGGTGTCGGAGGTGTTGTTCAGCACGCCCTGCCCGGCCGACGCGCCGCGTACCACGGTGTCCTGGCCGAGTTGCCAGGTCAGTCCTGGCGCGTTGGGTGCGGCGAGCACGAGGGTGCCCCAGGAGGCCTGGTCACCGAATTCCTGGAGCACGCCGGGGGTGGCCGCCGTCGCGGTGAGCGCGATCGTGCTGCCGGTGCGTTGTTGCGCCCAGGTGATCGGGGTGGTGACGTTGCCGTGCACCCATTCGCCGGACGCGTCGAAGTGCAGGTCGACGGTGTGCGACCGGCCGTCGTTGCTGGCGGCCTGCATGGTGACGTAGCTGAACGGCACGCTCTGGCGTTGCAGGTTGCCCGGGTCGACCGGTGAGAAGAAGGTGACGGTCAGGGTGATGCCGCCCGCGGTGAGGGTGAAGATCGAGCGGGTGGCGGTGAGCTGCACCGAGGTCTGCGTCATGGTGCCGAGCGCGGGACCGCCGGGCAGTCCTGGGCTGCCGGCGAAGACGAAGGGCGCGCCGTCGATGCGGGCGATGCCGCACAGCGCGGTGATGTGGCCGTTCCAGAAGGTCGGCCAGGTTCCTGGCAGGGTGTCGCCGGCGAGCCAGGTGGTCAGGTAGGGCGAGCGGACGGCCAGCGGGGTGGCCGGTGGCCGCAGCGGGCTGAAGGTGGAAGCCGGTGCGGCGTATGCCAATCCGCTCGGCAACAGTGCGGCGCCCGCAATGAGGGCCGCGGTTTGGAGGAGGGTGCGTCGGGACAGGAACGGGTTGTGCTCGTGTGAGATGGGCATCGGCAGATCCTTTCTGGATGTGGGCCGATCGCGACTCGACGAGACAGTGGGGTTATGCGGTCAATACGGGTGATACCTGGCGGGCGCCCGCGGATGCGGTGGCACGCAGGAAGGTGGGTGCGGTCCAGCCCTGGTCCCGGTAGGCGCCGCTGACGGCGTGGCGGACGGTGGGTGCGCGGTTCTTGCGCACCAGGGCGAGAACCGAGCCGCCGAAACCGCCGCCGAACATCCGGGCGCCCAGCGCGCCTGCCCGCACGGCGACCTCGACGGTGACGTCGGCTTCCGGCCAGGACACCTCGAACCCGTCGCGCAGCGAGGCATGCGCGGCCGTGAGCAGCGGGCCGATCTCGGCGGTCCGGCCGGCGCACAGCAGCCGCACGGCGGCGGTGACCCGGTCGTTCTCGCTGACCACATGGGCCGCGCGGCGCCGCAGCACCGGGTCGGTCAGTCCGTCGACCCTGGCGGCCGCGCGCAGGCTGGACACGTTGAGCAGCGCCGTGGCCCGCTCGCATTCGGCGCGTCGGGTGGCGTACTCGCCGTCGACGAGTTGGTGTGCCGCCCTGGTGTCGATGACGAACAGGGTCAGGCCGGTGAGGTCGAGCGGGATCTGGGTGGACGCGCCGCTGTGGCAGTCCAGCAGCAGGGCGTGGCCGGCTGTGCACAGCAGTGAAGCGGACTGGTCGAGAATGCCGCACGGCATGCCGACGAACTCGTTCTCCGCCCGCTGCGCGAGTACGGCGAGTTCGGGCCGGTCGACCGACAGCCCGTAGAGATCGCGCAGGGCAAGGGCCATCGCGCACTCGACGGCGGCCGACGACGAAAGCCCGGCGCCCCAAGGCAGATCGCCGTCGAGCAGCACCGACGCACCACCGACCGGATACCCGGCCTGCCGCAGCGACCACAGGACACCGGCCGGATAGGCGGCCCAGCCGGCGACCGAACGTGGCTTCAGGTCGGTCAGCGGCACCATGACCACGGTGTCGGGCACCTGCCGGGAACGCAGTTCCAGCATGCCGTCGCGGCGGGCCATGGCCACCGAAACGCTCTGGGCCAACGCGAAGGGCAGCACGAGGCCGTCGTTGTAGTCGGTGTGCTCACCGATCAGGTTGACCCGGCCCGGTGCCTGCCACACGCCGTCGGGCGGGCGGCCGTAGCACGCGGCGAAAGCGTCGGCGAGGTTCATGGGGCGGCTCCCGAACGGTCTCTTGTGCGGGCGAGCGACCGCTGGATCACCACGACGACCACGAGGAAGGCGCCGCTGACCACGGACTGGAAGTTGCTGTCCAGCGTGCCGATCTGGTTGATGACGTTCTGGATCACGTTGCGCAGCAGGACACCGATGACCGTGCCGAGCACCGTGCCGGCACCGCCGGTGAGCAGCGTGCCGCCGATGACGACCACGGAGATCGCGTCGAGTTCGGTGCCAACCCCGATCACGGTCACCCCGGACTGGAGGTACGCGGCGGTCATCGCGCCCGCGAACCCGGCCAGCAGCCCGCTGAGCGTGTAGACGGTGATCTTGGTACGGGCGACGGGCAGCCCCATCAGCAGCGCGGAGGACTCGGCGCCGCCGGTGGCGAACACCGAATGGCCGAACCGCGTCCGTCGCAACAGGACACCGCCGAGCAGGCACAGCAGCAGCGCCGCGTACACCGGATAGCCGATCCCGAACAGCGTGCCCTGGCCGAGCCGCAGGAAGGCCGAACCGCCGCTGATCTGGTACGTCGTCGACCCTTCGTGTGTTATAGCAAGTAGCAAACCGCGTGCGAACAACAGCGACGCCAGCGTGACGATGAACGGCGCCATCCCGGTGCGGGCGATCAGCAGCCCGTTGACAAGGCCGATCAGCCCGCAGACGGCCAGCGGCAGCAGCAGGGCGACGACCGGCCCCCAGTGCGAGCCGTAGGCGGCGAGCACCCCGCCGAGCGCGTAGACCGAGCCGACCGACAGGTCGATGCCGCCGGAGATGATCACGAAGGTCATGCCGAGCGCGATCACGGTCAGGAAGGAGCTCTGCAGGGCAAGATCGCGCAGGTTGTCCGCGGTGCCGAAGCGTGGATAGCTCAGCCAGGCGACCACGACCACGGCGACCAGCACCACCGCGGCGCCCTGGCGTTGCAGCAGGCCGGTGAGCAACAGCCTGCGGGTCTGCGCGGGGGTGCCCGGCCGGCCCTTGGGCCGCGTGGGTGTCGGGCTGTGCGCGGAGGTGGCCGTCATCGGCTGCTCCGCTCACGGGCGGCGTAGACGGCGACGACGATGATCGCGGCCTGCGCCATCTGTGCCGTCGAGTCCGGCAGGTTGTGTTTGATCAGCGTGGCCCGGACCAGTTGCATCAGCACCGCGCCGAACACGGTGCCCAGGATCCGAACCCGGCCGCCGGTCAGCGGCGTACCGCCCACCACGACCGCGGTGATCGCGGACAGTTCCAACAGCAGGCCGACATCGGCCGGATCGCTGGCACCCAACCGCGCGGTGGCCAGCACCCCGGCGACGCCGGCGAGCAGCCCGCAGATCGCGTAGACACCCAGCAGCACGCGGCGCACCGGCAATCCGGCCAGCGTGCTGGCCGTCCGGTTGCCGCCGACCGCGACGATGTGCCGGCCGAACGTGGTGCGCCGCACCAGGAACCCGACAACGACCGCGAGCACCGCCGCGACCAGCACACCGATCGGGACACCGAGCAGATCATTGGCACCAAGGGCCAGAAAGGCCGGATCGTGCACCTCGACGAGTTGGCCGTGCGCGATGACCAGGGCCAGTCCGCGACCACCGACCAGCAGCGCGAGCGTGGCGACGATCGGCTGGATGCCCACGTAGGCGACCAGCAGTCCGTTGAACAGCCCGGCAGCGATGCCCACCAGCAGCGCCACCACGATGGCCGCGACCGCCCCGTAGCCCAGGTACAGCGGGATCAGCGCGGCGGCCAGGGCCATCACCGCGCCGACGGACAGGTCGACACCTTCGGTGCCGATCACCAGCGCCATGCCCAGCGCCACGATGCACACCGGCGCGGCCTGTAGCAGCTGGGTGCGGAAGTTGCTCAACGCCACGAAGTTCCGCGTGAACAGGACGTTGAACACGAGCAGCACCAGGACGGCGAGGTACACGCCGTACTCCTGGAGCCAGCCGGCCGTACGGGGCCGAACA
The DNA here is from genome assembly GCA_963702275.1 of Candidatus Melainabacteria bacterium. GTDB lineage: Bacteria > Actinomycetota > Actinomycetes > Mycobacteriales > Pseudonocardiaceae > DATEPR01. Next base: position 7,185 of record CAVPCF010000153.1, on the reverse strand, counting down.
GCGGATACCGCGCTAGACAACCGATTCCCCCTCACCGGCGGCCGCGATCGCGGCCAGCACGTTGGCCTCGGTGACCTGGTCGCCGACGAGTTCGCCGACCGCGGCGCCGTCGCGCAGCACCACCACCCGGTCGGCCCCGTCGATCAGTTCGTCCATTTCGGACGAGATCAGCAGGACGCCCAGCCCTTCGGCGGCCAGTTCGTCGATCAGCGCCTGCACCTCCGCCTTGGCGCCGACGTCGATGCCCCGGGTGGGTTCGTCCAGGAGCAGGATGCGTGGCTGGGTGCACAGCCATCTGGCCAGCAGCACCTTCTGCTGGTTGCCGCCGGACAGCTCGGCCACCTTCTGGTCCGGGCTGGCTGCCTTGATCCGCAGCCGCTTCATGAAGACGTCCACGATCCGGTCCTGCCGTGCCCTGCTGACCAGGCCGAAGCGGGACAGTTCCGGCAGCGCGGCCAGCACGATGTTCTCCCGCACCGACAGGTTCGGGATGATCCCGTCGCCCTTGCGGTCCTCGGCCAGCATGTTGATGCCGGCACGCATCGCGGCGGCGACGCTGCCAGAGCGGACCTTCCTGCCCGCCACCAGGACTGTGCCGCCGTCCAGCGGCAGCGCGCCGACGATGGCGCGTGCCGTCTCGCTGCGGCCGGAGCCCAGCAGCCCGGCCAAGCCGACCACCTCGCCGGGCCGGATGCTCACCGACACGCCGGCCAGGTGGTGGCGGCTGGCCAGGTTCTCCGCGCGTAGCAACGGTTCCCGGTCGGCATGGTGGTCCTCGCCGAAGCCGGTGACGCCGTGCGCGCGGATGTCGCCTACTTCGCGGCCCAGCATCAGCGAGACCAGTTCGAGCCTTGGCAGCTCGGCCAGCGGGCCGGTGTGCACCATCCGGCCGTCGCGCAGCACGGTGACCCGGTCGCAGATCCGGTACAGCTCGTCCAGCCGGTGACTGACGTACACCACCGCGATGTCCTGCCGGTGCAGCCGGTCGATCACCGCGAACAGCGTCTCCACCTCGCGTGGCTCCAAGGAGGACGTCGGCTCGTCCATGATCACCACGTGCGCGTCGGTGGACACCGCGCGCGCCAGGGCGACCATCTGCTGCGCGCCGACGCCGAGGCTGCCAAGCGGCCTGCGCACGTCGGTGTCGATGCCGTAGCCGGCCAGCAGTTCGGTGGCGCGGGCGTGCATCGCGGCCGTGTCGATCAGCCCGAACCGGGTGCGTGGCTCCCGGCCGAGGAACACGTTCGCGGCGATGCTCATCAGCGGGACGAGGTTGACCTCCTGGTAGATCGTGGAGATCCCGGCCTGCTGCGCCTGGATCGGCGTACCGAACACCACCGGCTTGCCACGGTGCCGCAGTTCGCCGCCGTCCGGCCGGTACACCCCGGTCAGCACCTTGATCAGGGTGGACTTGCCGGCGCCGTTCTCGCCGACGAGCGCGTGCACCTCCCCCGGCCGCACCGCGAACGACACCCGGTCCAGGGCCCTGGTGCCGAGGAACTCCTTGCTGGCCTCGACGACCTCCAGCACCGGCACGTCTGCTCCCCTCTCGGAGTCAGTAGGAGTTGCCGACCTTCTGCGCGGCATTGGTCTCGTCGTACTGGCTGTCGGAGATGATCACGTTCGCCGGGATCGAGCTGCCGCTCTCGAACTGTTGCAGCGTCTGGAAGGCGAGCGGGCCGAAGCGCGGGTTGGACTCGATCACCGCGTTGTAGCTGCCCTCGGTGATGAGCTGGACCGCGTTGTGCGTGCCGTCCACGGACACGACCTTGACGTCCTTGCCCGGGTTCTTGCCGGCGGCCTTGAGCGCGTTGACCGCGCCGATGCCCATCTCGTCGTTCTCGGCGTAGACGGCGGTGATCTCGGGATGGCTCTGGATGAGCTGCTCCATCACCGCCTGGCCCTTGGACCGGTCGAAGTCACCGGTCTGTTGCGCGACAACGGAAAGGCCCTTCGCGGTGGCCAGTTCGGCGGTGAAGCCGGAGGTGCGGTCGGTGGTCACGTTGTTGCCGGACGAGCCGAGCAGGATCGCGACCTTGCCGGTGCCGCCGGTCACCCTGATCATCTCGTCGGCGGCACGCTTGCCCTGCTGCACGAAGTTCGACCCGATGAAGGTCAGGTAGTCGGTGCAGGGTTGCGAGTTGACCTTGCGGTCGATGGTGACGACCGGGACCTTCTTGGCCTTGGCCGCGTCGAAGGCGGGTTGCAGGCCGTCGGAGTTGAGCGGCGCGACGATCAGCAGTTGGGCGCCCTGGTCCAGCATCGACTTGATGTCGCTGATCTGCTTGTTCAGGTCGCTCTGCGCGTTGGTGGTCAACAGGTGGTTCGCGGGAATGCCGAGCTTGGCCGCCTCGTCCCGGATCGACTGTGTCTCGGTGATCCGGAACGGGTTGGCCTCCTTCTCCGACTGGGAGAACCCGACGATCGCGGTCTTCAGATCCACCTTCGGGTAACCGGTTTTCGCGATGGTGCAGCCGGGGCCGCCGGACTGCGCGGCAGCGGCGGAGGCGGCCGGGCCACCACCGCCGGTCGACGCGGTGGACTGGGACTCGGTCTTGGCGCATCCGGCCAGCGCTATCGCGGCCACGACGGCGATGCCGATCCGGAGGACGGGCAGGGACATGTTCTCTCCTTGACGCTGGGTAGGCGGGACGGTGACCCGCGTCACCAAGCTTTTTACATCGTTGATACAACGTTGTAAAGAGGTCGCCGGCCTGACTAGACTGCCGGTGCGCAGCAGAGAGGGGCTCCTGCATGGCCGTTACGCTCAGGGACGTCGCCACGCTGGCCGGAGTGTCGGTGAAGACGGTGTCCAACGTCGTCAACGGCTACGCCTTCGTGAAGGCGGAGAACCGGCGTCGGGTGGAGGAAGCGTTGGCCGCCACGGGTTATCGGCCCAACCTGGGCGCACGCAACCTGCGCCGCGGCCGGACCGGCTTCATCGCGCTTGTGCTGCCCGAGTTGACCATCCCCTACTTCGGCGAACTGGCCGGACTGATCATCAGCGCGGCCCAGAAACAGGACTGGAGCGTCCTGATCGAGGAGACGAGGGGAACCAGGGACCGGGAACGCGCCACGCTGGCGTCACTCGGCCCGCACCTGATCGACGGCGCGATCGTCAGCCCGGAAGCCCTGGAGGCCGACGACCTCCTGGACCCCGGCATCCCGCTGGTCATGCTCGGCGAGCACGCGGTGGACGTCCCCATCGACCACGTCGCGATCGACAACGTCCTGGCCGCGCACACCGCGGTGAACCATCTGATCGAGATCGGCAGGCGCCGCATCGCCGCCATCGGCCAGAACCCGCACCGAGGCACCGCCGCGCAACGGCTCGCAGGCTACCGAGCCGCACTGTCCGCGGCCGGTCTCCCCCAGCCGCCCGAACTGGTGGTGCCCGCACTGAACTACCACCGCAGCGACGGCGCGCATGCCATGGCACACCTGCTGCGCCTTCCGGAGCCGCCGGACGCGGTGTTCTGCTTCAACGACCTGCTCGCCGCGGGCGCCCTGAGAACAGCCGCCGAACACGGCTTCCGAGTGCCGGCGGACATCGCGATAGTCGGCTTCGACAACAACGAGGAAAGCGCGTACAGCCTGCCGTCGCTCACCACCATCGCCCCGGACAAGGCCGCGATAGCGGAGACCGCGGTGCAGCTGATACGCAGGCGCGCCAAGGGCGACGACCAGTTCCCGCCGCAGGACATCCAGACCCCGTTCACCCTGGAAATCCGGGAGAGCACCACCGGTCAGGGCATGGCCGCCCTGGTCGAGCGCGTGTAGTTCCGCCATGCGGTTGGGGAGAACGCCAAGGTGGGTCCGCTGGTGTTCTTGGAGTCGCGCACCCCGACCGCCCTGGTCGCGAACGCCACCTCGACGCAGTCGTTGTCTCCGCTGCCGCTATAGCTGCTCTTGCGCCAGCCTCCCTGCGTCTCGGGCGTCATGCCGGGCCTCTTCCTGTCGCTCGAAGTCGCTTGCCATCTGGGCAAGGAGTAGGGTGGGCCGCTGGCAGGGCAACGGCGAGGTCACTGACCGAGGCTATCGTGTGACGTTGCGTAACAGGCTGATTGGGGTCCGGTGATGTGAGGATGGCCTCCGTCTGGAAATATGGAGATTGCTGAAGTCACCAAAATCTCCGTCAGAAGGCCATCCGGGTGTCATCGTCTCATGCCAGTTCATCCTCGCCATGTCCACCCCGCGACGCGGAACAGGACGACGCGACCGTGGCAAGCCTGCTCAGCGTTCTCGGCGGCATCCAGGACTCCCGTAAAGCGCGCGGGAAGATATACCGACTGGTGTTCGTGTTGGCGGTCTCACTAGTGGCCGTCATGGGCGGCGCGGCCAATTTTCGACAGATCGCCGACCAGGCATCGGACTTTCCTCAGGACCTGTTAGAGAAACTGGGTGGAAAGTGGTGCCATTTTCGTAGGCGCTACCGGGTACCCCAGGGTAACGGCAAGATCATCTTGAGTGACGGTCGGCTACGTTAAGTGATCACCATGGCGAGCGCTCGGCAAGGGTTGCGGCCGATCCATTCGGTGGTCTTCTTGATCTGGCGGTGTCCGTGGATGCGCAGCAGACTGGCTGCGGTGTTCCGGAGGGTTGCCATGACCTGCGGGGCGTTCCCGATGTTGATGTGGTGTGCATCTTCGCGCCAGGTGGTATCGCGGACGTAGTGGCTCTTGTTTTCGATTCCCCAATGCGCACGGACTTGCTCGTGTAGACCTGTGGCGGTCATATTCGAAGTTGAGGCGCTGGTGAGGATCCAAGCGTATTCACGGCTGATTCTGACCCGGTCCAGGTCGAAAACCTGTCGTCGTATGCACCCGATTTGCTGGGCGTGAGGGAAGTCGATCCCGTCCGCGTTGGTGATCCATGTTTCCCATTGGTTGATCCGGCCGTGTGCGCGTTCCCGGACGACGTGACCAGGCGTGTCCGTGATCAGGGATACCGCTTTCTTGGATACGGTTTGAAGCAGGGTCGGCTGGTTGCCCTTCGTGTTCATGATGTAGTCGAACCCGCGGGTTCCGGCGAGGTAGGTGGCGGTGTCGCGTTGGGTGTGTGCTGCGTCCATGGTAACTACCACGCGCTCGCCTTCTCGTGCCGTCACCGGGTCCAGCAGGGCCTTGACCTGGGTGATCTCGTTGGTGTCCGGCGGGACGCGTACCTGGGCGATGGTCACGCCGTTGTTGTGGATCATCGCGGAGAACAGGGTGAACTGGTGGTCGTCTCCGGTTCGGACTCCTCGAAGGACCTTGCCGTCGATCGCCACGCGGAGTATTCCGTCCCCGTCGTGATAGACATGTTCGCGTAGCCATCTGCCGATGGTCTTGTCCAGGTGATCGGCGTCGATACCGGCGAACATGTTGCGCATGGTTTTCTCGCTGGGTACCCGGTAGCGCCTACGAAAATGGCACCACTTTCCACCCAGTTTCTCTAACAGGTCCTGAGGAAAGTCCGATGCCTGGTCGGCGATCTGTCGAAAATTGGCCGCGCCGCCCATGACGGCCACTAGTGAGACCGCCAACACGAACACCAGTCGGTATATCTTCCCGCGCGCTTTACGGGAGTCCTGGATGCCGCCGAGAACGCTGAGCAGGCTTGCCACGGTCGCGTCGTCCTGTTCCGCGTCGCGGGGTGGACATGGCGAGGATGAACTGGCATGAGACGATGACACCCGGATGGCCTTCTGACGGAGATTTTGGTGACTTCAGCAATCTCCATATTTCCAGACGGAGGCCATCCTCACATCACCGGACCCCAATCAGCCTGTTACGCAACGTCACACGATAGCCTCGGTCAGTGACCTCGCCGTTGCCCTGCCGGGTACCCAGCGAGAAAACCATGCGCAACATGTTCGCCGGTATCGACGCCGATCACCTGGACAAGACCATCGGCAGATGGCTACGCGAACATGTCTATCACGACGGGGACGGAATACTCCGCGTGGCGATCGACGGCAAGGTCCTTCGAGGAGTCCGAACCGGAGACGACCACCAGTTCACCCTGTTCTCCGCGATGATCCACAACAACGGCGTGACCATCGCCCAGGTACGCGTCCCGCCGGACACCAACGAGATCACCCAGGTCAAGGCCCTGCTGGACCCGGTGACGGCACGAGAAGGCGAGCGCGTGGTAGTTACCATGGACGCAGCACACACCCAACGCGACACCGCCACCTACCTCGCCGGAACCCGCGGGTTCGACTACATCATGAACACGAAGGGCAACCAGCCGACCCTGCTTCAAACCGTATCCAAGAAAGCGGTATCCCTGATCACGGACACGCCTGGTCACGTCGTCCGGGAACGCGCACACGGCCGGATCAACCAATGGGAAACATGGATCACCAACGCGGACGGGATCGACTTCCCTCACGCCCAGCAAATCGGGTGCATACGACGACAGGTTTTCGACCTGGACCGGGTCAGAATCAGCCGTGAATACGCTTGGATCCTCACCAGCGCCTCAACTTCGAATATGACCGCCACAGGTCTACACGAGCAAGTCCGTGCGCATTGGGGAATCGAAAACAAGAGCCACTACGTCCGCGATACCACCTGGCGCGAAGATGCACACCACATCAACATCGGGAACGCCCCGCAGGTCATGGCAACCCTCCGGAACGCCGCAGCCAGTCTGCTGCGCATCCACGGACACCGCCAGATCAAGAAGACCACCGAATGGATCGGCCGCAACCCTTGCCGAGCGCTCGCCATGGTGATCACTTAACGTAGCCGACCGTCACTCAAGATGATCTTGCCGTTACCCTGGGGCCGCTGGCGAGGTATCCAGAATCGGGTCCTTTTCCAACGGCCTCCCTCCGAACCCGGCGTGCAGGTTTCCCTGCACCGGGCTCTCCAGTGACTATTCCGTGAGTGCGGCGGTTGGTTTCCGGTTGTGGATGGTGTCGTGGCATTCTTGGCAGACCATGAGGGTCTTGCGTCGCCTTGTTGCCATGATTTCCGCCCATACCGGTTTCGGTCCCGGTGTGTCGAGATCGGCGAGTTTCCGGACGTGATGGACTTGAACTTCGCCCTTGTGCGCGCAGATCTCGCATCGGCCGGCGAGGAGTCGACTGATCAACTCTGTGCGCCGGATGATGACCGGGGACACCGCACGGTCAGCGAGGACCGCGTTTTCTCGTCGTTTCAACGGGATACCGCCGAACCGGGCGACCAATGGTTT
>CAVPCF010000152.1:0-15944 GCA_963702275.1 Candidatus Melainabacteria bacterium | reverse complement strand
CCGGCGGCGGAGATGCTCACCCCGTTGCTGGGCGCGATCCACGCGGCGGGATTGACGCCAGACGGCGCTACCGGGACAATTCCATGGTGCTGGAAACCGAGTTCGTCACCGGTGACGGGGTCATCCGGCTGATCGACTTCCTGCCGCCGCAGTCCGCCGACAAGAACACCAAGGACCAGCCAAGGGTGGTGCGGATCCTGGAGGGCGTGTCGGGCAACGTCGAGGTCGCGCTGCGCTGGGTGGTCCGGTTCGCGTATGCCGACTCGGTGCCCTGGGTGCGCCGGATGCGTAAGCACGGCAACGAATACCTGCTCGCGCTGGCCGGCCCGAGGGCCGTCACGCTGCGCGGCGACCTGCTGCCGCTGCGGGTGCCGCACCAACGCGCGCACGAGGCCCGGTTCACGGTCGGCGCCGGCGCGCGGATGGCGTGGGTGATGGAGTACCTGCCCGATCCGGACCTGCAACCGCCGCCGATCGACACGGAGACGGACCTGCGCCACACCGAGGAACTGTGGCACTCGTGGTCCAACCGAATCCACTACGAAGGCCCGCACGCCGAAACCGTGCGGCGATCACTCATCACGCTGAAGGCACTGACCTACGCCCCCACCGGCGGCATCGTGGCCGCGCCGACGACGTCGCTGCCGGAGTCGCCAGGCGGCGACCGCAACTGGGACTACCGCTACTGCTGGCTGCGCGACGCCACGCTGACCCTGTTGGCGTTCGACAACTTCGGCTGCTCGTCCGAGGCCCAGGCGTGGCGCAAGTGGCTGGTGCGGGCCGTGGCGGGCGACCCCGCCGACCTCCAGATCATGTACGGCATCGACGGCGAACGGCACCTGGTCGAATGGGAGCTGGACTGGCTGCCCGGCTACCAGGGCGCCCAGCCGGTGCGCGTCGGCAACGCCGCCCACCGGCAGTTGCAGCTGGACGTCTACGGCGAGGTGATGGACGCGCTGCACCTGGCGCGGGAGCGAGGCCTGACGGAGACGTCGGACTCGTGGGCCATGCAGCGCGGCCTGATGACGCACCTGGAGACGATCTGGCGGCAGCCCGACAACGGCCTGTGGGAGGTGCGGGGAGAAGGTCGGCACTTCACCCACAGCAGGGTGATGCTGTGGGTGGCGTTCGACCGCGCCATCCGCGCGGTGGAGCAGGACGGCCTGCCCGGCCCGGTAGAGCGGTGGCGCGACCTACGCGCAGAGTTGCATGAGGAGGTGCTGGCCAACGGCTTCAACGCCGACCGCGGCGCCTTCACCCAGTACTACGGCGGCACCGAGTTGGACGCGGCCACCCTGCTGATCCCGGCCGTCGGCTTCCTGCCCGGCGCGGACGAGCGCGTGTGCGCCACCCTGGACGCCATCGGGAAAGAGCTGAAGCACGGCGACCTGGTCGACAGGTACACCACCGGCCCAGGCACGTCCGATGTGGACGGACTCAGCGGCCGAGAGGGCTCGTTCCTGGTGTGCTCGTTCTGGTACGTGGACGCGCTGGCCCTGTCCGGCCGCAAGGACGAGGCCGAGGCGATGTTCGGCAGGCTGGTCGGCCTGTGCAACGACATCGGCCTGCTGGCCGAGGAGTACGACCCGGTCAGCGGCCGCTTCCTCGGCAACTTCCCGCAGGCCTTCTCACACCTGGGACTGGTCAACAGCGCCGCGGTTCTGTGGGGCGAACAGCACCACCACCGTCACCACCGCGGCCGCAGAACCCGTAAATCCCACACGACGACCACCGGAGCACAGTCATGAGAGCGGCCACCGTGGTGCCAGGCAACCTCGCCAGTGCGGGCGTCGCCGACCGACCGGACCCGACAGCCACCGACGCAGCGCTGACGGTGGAGGGCCTGCTGGTCGGGGTGTGCGGAACGGACGTTGAGATCGCCGTCCACGGCTACGGCTGGGTGCCCCCCGGCGCGGACAACCTGGTCCTGTTCCACGAGTCACTGGGCCGGGTCCGCGCGGCGCCCGCCGACTCGGGTTTCGCGGTCGGCGACCTGGTGGTCGGCGTGGTCCGGCGACCGGACCCCCAGCCGTGCCCCGCGTGCGCCGCGGGCCACTGGGATTTCTGCCTCAACGGCGGCTACACCGAACGCGGCATCAAGGAACGCGACGGCTACGGCAGTACGGAGTGGACAGTAGAGCCATCGTTCGCGATCCGGCTTGACCCGTCCCTCGGCGACACCGGAGTACTGACAGAGCCGACGTCGGTGGTTGCCAAGGCATGGGAGCAGGCGGAGAAGGTAGGCGGCAGGTCCTACTTCGCCCCCCGGACAGCACTCGTCACCGGAGCAGGCCCGATCGGCCTGCTGGCGGCGTTGCTGGGCGTCCAGAAAGGACTGGACGTACACGTACTGGACCGAATGACGGACGGCAAGAAGCCCGACCTGGTGCGCCAGATCGGCGGCACGTACCACAACGACCTGGACACGCTCCCGGGCAAGCCGGACGTAGTAATCGAATGCACCGGCGTCGGCGAGTTGGTATTCGACGTACTAAGGCGAACCGGCAGAAACGCGGTCACCGTACTGACGGGCCTCTCCGGACAACAGCGGTCGATCCCGATACCGGCATCAGCGATCAACGACGCCCTGGTCCTGGAGAACGACGCCCTCGTAGGCAGCGTGAACGCCAGCCTGAACAACTACCGACAAGCAGCAGAGGCACTGGCAGCCGCGGACCAGCAGTGGCTGCAACAGCTAATCACCCGACGCGTCCCACTGGACAAGTGGCCAGACGCCCTGAACCGCCAACAAGACGACGTCAAAGTGGTAGTGGACCTACAGGCATAATCAACCGGCAGAGCATCTCCAACCGTGCGATACGCGACCCGCCGGACGAACAAAGCAAGAGCAAACTCCGGCGCCAGCAACCACCACCAAACGAACCCGCCGGACGAACAAGACCAGACTCCCAACCGAGGCGCCTCTTTCACTTCCGCGGACGGCCGAACCACGCGGCATTCCATCTGTTGCCCAGTCCTTCTGCATCACCCCGATACGGGCCCTCTTTAAAGCGGTTGTTGGGGGTTTGTCAAGGTACTCTTTCCCGCCTTGACAAACCCCCACCAACCGTCACGACAATGACGGATCGGGGTGATGCAGAAGCCCAAAGCTGAGGACCAGCCAAACTCAACTCGTCAGGCGGCGAAGGCCGAAGATCGTCCCCAACCCGAGGCGTCATCTCAGCCGGATCAGCATAAGCAAGCCCATCCGGCCCCCCAGGATCCTCCCGAACCGCAACCCCCTCATCCGGAATAAGAAACGGCACCCGAGAGATGGTCCTGGCGCTGGTCGCGAGATCAGTCACCCAGCGCAGCTCGTTCCGCAGCCCATCAGCCGGCAGCCCAGCCGTGACAGCCGCGTCAAGCTGGGCCTGAATCTCGGCCGCGCGCGAGTCAAGATCCTCGGCCGCCTCGAGAAAGCCGAGTTGCTGTTCGCGGACCTGCTCGGTCCAGTCATCCATCTGATGACGTAGCCCGGACGGCAGCTCCGCACTCTCCTCACCCACATCGACCAGCGTGCCAGAGCCGAGCGGGGTCGGGTACGTTCTGGGACCGGACCGCTACCTGCGGGGACAAACCGGCGCGCCACGACCCGCGCCGAGCATGTTCGGGGGGTGTCGATGCCGACCGAGTTCTCGTTGTCGCTGGCCGCGATCGACCTGCTGTGGGAGCAGCTGCGACTCGGGACCGCGGTCCCGATCTTCGAGGTGCCCAGCGTCGGCGCGACCGTGGCGGACCGGGAACGGCTGCGGCAGATCGTGTTCGACGACCTGGCATCGCGCGATCTGGCCCACCGGGGCCGCGTCGAACCGGAGGTCGAGGAGGCCCTGGTCACCCTGGCCCGATTCCACCACGCGATCGACGCGGTCGGCGTCCTTGACGACGACGAACGCCTGCTGGCCAGGTCGGCCACGGACGGCCGGACCGCGGTCCTGGCCAGACTGCGTGACCAGACCATCGGCTTCACCACGTTCCGTCCCGAGGGTCTCATCGACGAGGTCGTCCGCCTGATCGGCGACGAGAAACCGGGCCCCGGCCGATCGGTGACCTTCCCCGAACCGGGCCAGGAGCCCGAGCGGCCGCAACGCCGCCGTGACCCGGAAGAGGGCTTCCGCGGCGTGTTCGAGCCGGTCCGCCCACCACAGAGCGGCTACGAACTGGAACGCCGCGCCGCGCAGACCATGTGGGAACGCACCCGCAAGCGAGTCGGCATGTTCACCGTCTACGGCCGCGACCGCCTTGGCCGGGAACTCCGCACCCCGGCCCTGAGCTGGTTCGACACCGACGACGGCCGCTACCTCGGCCACAGCCGTCCCGGCCCGGACGGCCAGCAGTGGACCACGTACGCCCCCGCCGACAGCAGCCGGATCACCCAGCAGCTGGTCGGCATGCTCGGCAACGTCGACCAGCCCCAGCAGTCACCGCCGGGCGCCCACCGACGCTGACGATGCGCGAATCCCCGAACCGGGCACGGTGACCTGCGGTACCGTCTGGGTGGCAGATTTGCGCCACATGCCGGTCTTCAGTGCGCCCAAGGGAAGGGAACGACAATGCCACCCAACGGCAACGGGAACGGCGGCCACGGCCAGCACGTCGACCCGAACCAGCTTCCGACGAGCTACCAGGATGCCGGTGACCTGACCCAGAAGGCGCAGGACCAGGCGTGGCAACAAGCCATGGCGCAGGCCCAGGCCAACGGTGGCAGCCCGTGGAACTACATCGGCGCGATCGTCAACGGCATGCGCGCCTCCGCGCAGGCCAAGGCGGCGGCGCAGAGCAAGATCAGCAACCAGCAGCAGACGCTCGCGCAGGACGTCAACACCCGCTCCGCGCCGTCGGTCGCCGGCAACAACTACCTGAACTACAGCCACGACGCGCTGTACGGCATGGTCAACAACGGCCTGGACGCCGGCCAGGTCGGCAGCAACAGCCAGTCCTGGAACAAGATCAGCAACTCCATGGTGACCATCAGCAAGTCGCTGAACACCGCGGCCACGTCGACGGAGAGCTCGTGGACGGGGACCGCGGCCGACACGGCGCGCGGCTTCCACACGGGAGTGTCCAGTTGGACCGGTAGCGCCAGCGAGAGCGCCCAGTTGGTCTCGGACAACATGTACAACCAGTCCCAGGCGGCGCAGTCCGCCAAGTCGGCCGTGCCCAAGCCGGTGCCCTACAGCTTCGCCAACGAGTTGCAGGACTTCTTCACCGCGCCGAACCCGGCCGCCGGCATGAACACCATCAACGACAAGCTGGCCGCGCAGCAGAAGGCGCACCAGGCGGCCGCGACCGCGGTCCAGTCCTACGACCACTCGCTCAACCAGTCGGCAGGGCAGATGCCGGCCATGTCGCCGCCGCCCACCTTCAGCCAGAACGCGGGCGGCGGTCCGGGCGGTGTCGGCGGTACCGGCGGCGTCGGTGGCATCGGCGGCGGCAGTGGTGGCGGCCCGACCTCCCCCGGCGGCAGTGGCGTGACTGGTGGCGGTGTCGGCGGCGGTTCCGGCAGCGGCGGTGGTGTTGCCGGTGGCGGCTTCGGTGGTGTGCCGCTGCCGCCCAACCGCGGTGGCACGTCCGGTAGCGGGTCCAACGGTGGCAGCGGCGTGGGCGTCGGCACGGGCCCCGGCACGTTCACGTCCGGTGTCGGCCCTGGCGGCGTCGGACCCGGCTCGCCCGGTTTCAACGGTGGCGGTGGCGGCAGTCCGGTCGGCGCGGGCAGCGGTCCCGGTGGTGGCTTCGGCATGCCGATCGGCGGCTTCGGCGGCACCGGGTTCGGTGGCGGTGGCGCTGGTGGCGGTAGCGGTGGCGGTTCCGGCTTCGGTAGCGGTGGCGGTTCGGCAGGCGGTTCCGGTGGGGCGGGCGGCGGCGGCCTCGGCAAGTCCGGATTCGGCCCGGGCGGCAGCGGCGGCGCGACAGGCGACAACAGCAGTTCAGCGGCCGGCGCCCGCAGCGCGGCAGGTGCGGCTGCGGCCGAGGAGTCGGCTCTGGGCCGTGGCGTGGCCGGCACTCGCGGCGTCGCGGGCGAGCCGGGCGGCAGCGGCATGGGCGGCGGCATGGGCGCGGGCCGTGGCCAACGCGGCAAGGACGACGAGGAACACAAACGTGCCTCGTTCCTGGTGGAGGCCGACCCCGACTCGATCTTCGGCACCGACGAGCGAACCGTGCCCCCGGTCATCGGCGGCTGACCACCTGTCCACAACCTTCAGGCAGACACCAAGTGGGCTGCCCCGGGTGGCGACCAGGTTGTCCACAGCTGTGGATGGTTTGGTGCACAGGCTGTGGATAAGTTGGGATCTGCGTCCATTCGATGGTCTTGGTCACGGTTCGGTCATTGCATCGGTGTCGGGGGGCGCTGATCTAGTGACTGCCCGTGCCTGCCCGGCCTAGCATCCCGGCAGTCCGTATCCGCATGACACCGTCGGAGGACAACGATGTCCGATTCGCCGCCCCCGGAGGGCGCTGGCCGGTCTGCTTCCGTCTTCAGTCCGTGGAATCTGCTTCTGTTGCTCCCCCTGCTGATGTTGGTCACACCCTGGTTCAACCGGGCGACGCCGCAGATCGGTGGGTTGCCGTTCTTCTACTGGTACCAGTTCGCGTTCGTGCTGGTGGGCGTCGCATCGGTGTGGATCGTCTACCTGGCCACCCGCAAACAGCCGACGCGCACCGACCAAGCCGACCGGCTCAGCGTGGACGACCTGGATGAGGGGGACCGGTCATGACCGGGGCGCAGGTGACGGAACTCGTCATCTTCATCGTGCTGTTCCTGTTCGTCACCGTGCTCGGCTTCGTCGCGGCGCGGTGGAAGCGTGGCGCGGGGCTCGATCACCTGGACGAGTGGGGGCTGGGCGGTCGCCGGTTCGGCGGCTGGGTGACGTGGTTCCTCGTCGGCGGCGACCTCTACACGGCCTACACGTTCGTCGCGGTGCCCGCGCTGGTGTTCGGTGCCGGGGCGACCGGCTTCTTCGCCCTGCCGTACACGGTCCTGGTGTACCCGATCGTGTTTCTGCCGGTGCAGCGGCTGTGGTCGGTGTCGCGGGTCCGTGGCTACGTCACGCCTGCCGACTTCGTGCTCGGCCGGCACGGCTCGCCGCTGCTGGCGTTCCTCGTCGCGATCACCGGCATCGTCGCGACCATGCCCTACATCGCGCTCCAACTCGCCGGGCTGGAGGCCGTACTGCGCACTATGGGGCTGAACAACTCCGGCTTCCTCGGCCACCTGCCGCTGTTCGTGGCGTTCGTGATCCTGGCGCTGTTCACCTACACGTCCGGCCTGCGCGCGCCCGCGCTGATCGCGTTCGTCAAGGACATCCTGATCTACCTGGTGATCATCGTCGCCCTGATCTACCTACCGACCCACTTCGGCGGCTGGGGCAGCATCTTCAGCCACGCCTCCACCACGCTGGCCAAGAAGAGCCCGATCACCGGCAAGCCGGCAGGCTCGATCCTGCTCACCAACAACAACCAGCTCCAGTACGCCACCCTCGCGCTCGGGTCGGCCCTCGCGCTGTTCCTGTACCCGCACTCGGTGACCGGCGTGCTCGCGTCGAAGAACCGGACCGTGATCAAGAAGAACATGGTCGCGCTGCCCGCCTACTCACTCCTGCTGGGCCTGCTCGCGCTGCTGGGCTACGTCGCGATGTCCGCCGGCATCAAGCCGATCACCAACGGCGCCACCGGCAAGCCGGACACCAACACGATCATCCCGCAGCTGTTCGGCCACACTTTCCCGTCCTGGTTCGCCGGTATCGCGTTCGCCGCGATCGGCATCGGCGCGCTGGTGCCGGCCGCGATCATGTCCATCGCCGCGGCCAACCTGTGGACCCGCAACATCTACAAGGCCTACCTGCGCCGGGCCGCCACGCCGGCCCAGGAGGCGCGGCAGGCGAGGTTCGCGTCGCTGGTGGTGAAGCTGGGCGCGGTGCTGTTCGTGGTCGCCATCGACCCAGCGTTCTCCATCGACCTGCAGCTCATCGGCGGTGTGCTGATCCTGCAGACGCTGCCGTCGGTGGCGATCTCGCTCTACTCGCGCTGGCTGCACGCGTGGGCCCTGATCGCCGGCTGGGTGGTCGGCATGGGCTGGGGCGTCTACCTGCTCTACACGATCCCGGCGGCCAGCGGGAAGGGCCACTTCGGCGGGTCCGCGCTGGCCCTTGGCAAGCTGTCGCTGTTCGGCTGGCACCCGTTCGGCACGTCCACGGTGCAGATCTACGTCGGTGTCGTGGCGCTGGTGGCCAACCTGGTGGTGGCGATCGTGGCCACGCTGATCGTCCGGGCGCTCGGCCGTCCCGACGGCGTCGACCAGACCACGAGCGCGGACTACCAGAGCGACGCGCCTGAGCCGACACAACAGGAGGTCACCCAGGTCGCCGCGGGCTGACATCCGGCATTGTGCCAACCGTCGGGACGCCGATCGGCTGACCACGTACCCTTTCGGGGTGCGCGCGGACGCCGAACACCACATCGTCGCCTTCGGTCATCTGGAGACCGCGGGTCCGGTGATGGTGTGGGTCATCGTGTTGGCCTTCGTGTTCGTCGAGTGCGCCTTCCTGATCGGCCTCTTCCTGCCGGGCGACTCCCTGCTGTTCACCGCGGGGGTCGTGCTCTCCCAGCGGGACGGGGCCGTGGACGCCTTCGCGCTGTCCGCGACCGCGGTGGTGGTCGCGGTGCTGGGCAACCAGATCGGCTACTACATCGGCCGGCAGACCGGCACCACGCTGGTCGGCAGGCCGGGCGCCCGGGTGCTGACGCAGGCGCGGCTGGACCGCGCGCAGGTGTTCCTGGACCGGCACGGCTGGTGGTCGGTCGTGCTGGCCAGATGGATACCGTGGATCCGCACCCTCGCCCCGCTGATCGCGGGCGCGGCCCGGATGGACGCGCGGCGATACCTGGCCAGCACCGCGGTCGGCGCCGTGCTGTGGGTGCCCGCGCTGGTCCTGGCCGGCTACTACGGCGCGGGCCTGCTCGACCAGTTCCCCTGGGTGAAGACGGCCGCGGCCACCGGCAGCATCGCGTTCTTCGTGCTCGGCACCGCGTACGGCCTGTGGCGCTATCGGCAGGAGATGCGCCGCCCCACGCCAGAACGCAGGCCCGCCGAGGTCGGCGCGGACAACTAGGCAGGCCAGCCCGTCAGCACCAGATCCGCCAGTGCCGCTGTCGGGGCGATGACGTCCGCGTTCGCCCGGTCCGAGCCGTAGGCCCGCTGTCTCGCCTGCGCCTCGCTGCGGCCGAACGCCCGGTGACGCGAGATCAGCCGGGCGAGCCGTTCCTCCTCCGGTGGGGCGAGGAACCACACCTCGTCCAGCAGCGGTCGGATCCGGCGCCACGGCTCGCCGGGGAGCAGCAGGTAGTTGCCCTCGGTCACCACCAGCGGCACGGTCGGCGGCACCGGGATCGCGCTGCCGATGGGCTCCTCCAGATCACGGCGGAACTCCGGCGCGTAGACCACGTCCGGCCCGGCAGCGGCCAGCCGGGCCAGCAGCGCCACGTAGCCGACCGCGTCGAACGTGTCCGGCGCGCCCTTCCGCTCGGCCCGGCCAAGGCGGTCCAGCTCCCGCTGGGCCAGGTGGAAGCCGTCCATGCCGACCTCGACCGCGCGCTCGCCCAGCGCCGCCACGAGCCGCCGGGCCAGGGTCGACTTGCCGGCCGCCGGGGCGCCCGTGATGCCGAGGATGCGCCTGCCGCCGGTGTCGGCCAGCCGGCTCGCCCTGGCCACCAGGTCGTCGAGTGTGGTCACCGGACCTGCCGGAGCCACGCCCTGGCGCCCACGACACCGACCCTGGTCGCCGCGACCCGGTTGGCCGCCTCGACCAGTCCGGGCAGCTCGGCCGCGGCCGGCAGCCGACCGAGCCGGGCGACACCCAGCGCCAGCGCGCCGTGCCAGACGTCGCCGGCGCCCAGGGTGTCCCGGGATACCACGGTCGGCGGCCGGACCTGCCCGGTCACGGTGTGGCCGTCGGACGCCACCGACCAGCGAACCGGGCCGGCTCCGTCGGTACGCAGCACCACGGGCACGCCGAGGTCGTGGATGGCACGCTCGGTGGCCCGGGTGCCGGCGCGCCCGAGCCGGAAGGTCGCGGCGCACGCGCACACGTCGACCAGTGGCAGCAGTTCGGCGAGCACCGGCTTGTCGCTGCCGGCGTCGAGCACCACCGGGATCCGGTGTCCCCTTGCCGCTCGTGCCGCGGCCACCGCCAGCCGGGGGTGGTGTCCGTCGAGCAGCAGTGCGCCGGTATCCGCCAGCAGCGCGGGCCAGGCCGGCAGGTCGGCCGGTGGGTCGAGGCCTGCGGCGTTGTGGGACACGACGATCCGCTCGCCGTCCCGGTCCCGCACCAGCACCGAGGACACCGCGGGCGGCTGGGCGGACACCGGCGAGGTGTCCACGATCCGTACGCCGTGACCGACCAGGTCCGCGCGGGCAAGGGAGCCGAGTGGATGCGCGCCGAGCACGGTGGCCAGGGTGGCCCGGCCGCCGAGTGCGGCGACGGTGATCGCGGCGTTGGCCGCGGGGCCGCCCGCGACCAGCTCGACCGAGGTGGACTGGAGTTTCTGGCCCGGCGATGGCAGTTCGGTGACCCGCTGCACGACGTCGACCGTGCACAGGCCGACCAGCAGCACACCGGCCTGGCTCATCCGACCTCGTTCGTTGATCTCGGAGTGTCCTGCCGCGCCGAGGGTACGGGCATCGGGCATGATTCGCACACGATCGGGTTAGGCGCCGGCAAGCGATTGCGCAGCCGTTTGCGTTCCACGTTGGAGTGACATGGTAACGATGCGTGACGTGGCTCGGCTGGCTGGCGTCTCGATCACGACGGTGTCGCACGTCGTGAACGACACGCGCCCGGTTGCCGCGGACACGCGGGATCGGGTGCTGGCCGCCGTGGCGCAGACCGGCTACACCGGCGACGCCATCGCCAGATCCCTGGTCACCGGCGGCACCCGCACGCTGGGTCTCGCCCTGCCGCTGGCCGGCAACCCGCATGCCGCCGCGCTCACCGCCGCCGTCGAGGGCGCCGCGACCGCGGCAGGCTACACGCTGATCCTGGCCGACACGCACGACGAACAGCACCCGGAACACGACGCACTGCGGGCGCTGCGCTCCCGCCGCGTCGAGGGCATCCTGCTCACCCCCACCGCGGGGGCCGACGGCACGGCGGCGGACGGCGCCGCCGCCGAACTGCGCCGCCTCGGCGTGCCGACCGTGCTGCTGGACCGGGTGCCCGAACACACCGGCGCAGACCAGGTCGGACCGGAGAACGTGCAGGCCACCTCCGACCTGGTGCGCCATCTCGGCGACCTCGGCCACCGGCGGATCGCCATGGTCACCGGGCCTGCCGCGATCAGCACGTCGGCAGAACGCCTGCTCGGCTATCGGCTGGGCCTCGGCCGGGCGAAACTCGTGTGGGATCCCGAACTCGTGGCCAGCGGGCCGCCGACCGCCGCCACGGCGGAGATGGCCAGCCTGCTCGACCTGCCGGTGCCGCCCACGGCGGTGGTGGCAGGCGACGGCATCGTGCTGCTCGGCGTGCTGCGCGCGGCCCAGCGGCTCGGCCTGCGGCTGGGCACCGACCTGGCCGTGGTCGCGCACGACGACGTCGACTGGGCCGAGCTGCTGGGGATCACCACGACGGCACAGCCGGTCGAGCGGATCGCGACGACCGCGGTGGGGCTGCTGCTGGCACGGATCGCCGACCCGGACCGGCCGGCCAGCATCGTGCGGATCCCACCGGTCCTGATGCACCGGCAGTCCTGCGGCTGCGCCTAGGCCGGTTCGATACCGGCGCGTTCCAGGCCGGCGGCGGCCTCCAGCAGCATCCACGCGCCCGCCTGGACGGACAGGTCGCGCTCGGGTCGGCCGGTGCGGCCGGGCAGCACGGCCGGTTTCGTCCATTCCGGACCGAACAGCGGGCCGCCCGGCGCGATGGTCCGGTTGCGCCACGCGGCCTCGGCCGAGCAGTAGACCAGGTTGGCCGCCTGCTGCGCGGCAACGGCGTACTCGGTGCCCAGCAGCGGCAGGGAGCTCGCGGCCATGGCGAGGTAGCGGGCCAGGATGCCGGCGAACAGGCCGCCGTCGCCACCGCCCTGCCCGCGCAGCACGAGCCCCAGCTCGTCCGGCACGGTGACGTGGCCGGCCACCGCCTCGATGGTGCGCACCGCGCGCGCGGCCCAGGTGCCGCCGCCTGCCACGCTGTCCCGGGTCGCGAGCTCGACGCAGGCACCCAGAAAAACCCCTTGACAGTAGGTGTAGATGGCGTTTTCCCGTTCGCGTATCTCGCCGTTCGGGTACACGTGCAGGCCGTCGAAGACCAGCCCGGTCTCCTCATCGACCAGGTACTCCTCGATCCATTCCACAGTGGACCGCGCGCGCTGCCGGTCGGCCCGGTCGCCGTGGCCGCCCGCCGCGCTGTCCGCCAGGCGGGTCAGCAGGATCGCGGCAGGCCCGTTGGATGGCACGTTCTTGAAGTCGTCGTTGCGGCGCCACCAGATCCCACCGCCGCCATGGTCGGTCCAGCCGGACCGCAGCCGGGCCGCGATCGCCCGGACGGCGTCCGGTCGCCGGATCCCGGCGTACTGCTCGGCGCGCATCAGCGCGAGGCCCAGCCAGGCCACGTCGTCGTAGTAGTCGTTGAGCCAGGTGCCCAGGTTGCGCCGGTGGATGCCGTTGACCTGTCGTTCGATCGCGGCCTTCCGTCGGTCCGTCGGCGCCCTGAGCTGCGCGTCGACCAGGCAGTCCAGCACGTGCGCCTGCCACCAGTAGTGCCAGTGGCCGAACACCCGCTGGTTGTTCGACGCGGGCCAGCCGACCACGCCGAGCATCGTGCCGGGCAACCCCCACAGGCGGCGCAGATGCCGCGCGTAGACGGCCCGTTCGGCCACCCCGGCGCGCGCCGCCCACAACGTCGGCCTCGCCTGCCCTCCCCGTTCACTCACTCCACCATCGTGCGGTCTGAATCGGTCGAGATGTCCGGCAGGAGACCCGAACGGATCACCAGGCCGCCGCAAGGTCCGCGTGTTGGCAAATCCAGGCGTGCATCACGATCCCGGCCGCCACACCGGCGTTGATCGACCTCGTCGACCCGAACTGCGCGATCGACACGACCAGTTCGGCCGCCGCATGCGCCTGCGGAGTCAGCCCCGGACCTTCCTGGCCGAACAGCAGCAGGGCGTCGCGGGGCAGTTCGGTCCGCTCCAGCCGCACCGAACCGGGCGTGTTGTCCACCGCGACGACGGTCAGCCCCTCGGCCCGCGCGAACTCGACCAGTTGTGGCACGTCCGGGTGATGCGCGACGTGCTGATACCGGTCGGTGACCATGGCGCCCCTGCGGTTCCAGCGGCGCCGCCCCACGATGTGCACGGCACGGGCGGCGAACGCGTTGGCGGTGCGGACCACGGTGCCGATGTTGTGGTCGTGCTGGAAGTTCTCGATCGCCACGTGGAACGGGTGCCGCCGGGTGTCCAGGTCGGCCACGATCGCCGCGCGGCGCCAGTACCGGTAGGCGTCCACGACGTTGCGCCGGTCGCCGTCGGCCAGCAGTTCCGGGTCGTAGCGGTCGTCGGTGGGCGGCTCGCCCGGCCACGGCCCGACACCCACCTCGGCCGCGGCCCACTCCGTCGGTCCGGCGTCCTGGTCCTCGATCACCCGGTAACGGTAGGCGTCAGCCCAGGGTGGCGTGATCGGCGCTCTCGACACGATCCCGGGGCTGGCGGCGCGGCGACCGCAGGTAGATCCCGACCCACGACGCGACCACGATCAGGCCCGCGATGATCTGGACCAGCACCACGTCGTTGGCCGGGTAGAGCACGCCGGTGATGTAGGTGCTGATGAAGCCGCCGTTCAGGCTCGGCAGGCCGCCCTGGTGCCGGAAGTAGTTCTCCAGGAACGTCAGCGGGCAGCTGATCGGGAAGATCAGGCTGATCACCGCCCACGCGATCATGATGGCGTGGATCGGCCACGTCCGCCGCCAGCGCCAGACCAGGAACCCACCGAACACGATGTAGCCCATCACCAGGTAATGCACGGCAACGGTGATGTCGTCCAGCACCCGCGCGACCATGGCAACCTCCCGCGTCCAGCGTAGATCGCGGGTAGCCGGTCGGCGAGGGTCTTGGTCGCGATGGTCATCACCAGTTCACCTGGGTCACAGGTTCAGGTCGGCCAGGCTCAGCAGGTACCGGTAGGGCAGGCCGGCCGCCTCGATCGCCTCGCGGGCCCCCGTGTCGCGGTCCATGATCGCGGCCACGCCCACCACGTCGGCACCCGCGTCGCGCAGCGCGGCCACCGCGGTCAGCACGCTGCCACCGGTGGTCGACGTGTCCTCGACGGCGAGCACCCGCTGGCCGCTGACCTCGATGCCCTCGATCCGGCGCTGCATGCCGTGTTCCTTGGCCGCCTTGCGGACCACGAACGCGTCCAGCACTTCGCCGTTGGCGGCGGCCGCGTGCAGCATCGCGCCGGCCACCGGGTCGGCGCCCAGCGTGAGTCCGCCCGCCGCGACGTAGTCCCAGTCCGCGGTGAGCTGGCGCAGCAGCACGCCGATCAGCGGGGCGGCCGCGTGGTGCAGCGTGACCCGCCGCAGGTCGACGTAGTAGTCGGCGATCGCGCCTGAGGACAGCGTGACCTCGCCGTGGACAACGGCGAGCTCGCTGACCAGCCGGGCGAGCTCGGTCTTGCCGGCTCGGTCGATTGTCGTCACGGCCAACACCCTAGGTCAGGTGCGATTCCGCCCGGCGAACGTGCCACCGGCCAGCCGGCGCAACAGGCTGCGCGGCAACAGCCTGCTGACCCCGACCACGGCCTTGTACGGCACGCTCGGCACCGAGACGACCCGGCCCCTGCTGAGGTCGGTCAGGCAGTCGGCGACCACACGATCGGCGGTCAACCAGAAGCCTTTCGGCGCCTCGACGTTGGCCCGTTCGTGGAATTCGGTCCTGGTGAAGCCCGGGCACAGCGCGATGACGCGCACGCCGGTCCCACCGAGCGAGCAGGACAGTCCTTCGGTGAACGCGGTCACCCAGGCCTTGCTCGCGGTGTACGTCGAGCCGCGGCCCGGCAGGAAGCCGGCCACGCTGGACACGTTGATCACCGCGCCGTGGCCCCGAGCCACCATGCCCGGCAGCGCTGCCCTGGTCAGGCGCAGCACGCTGGTCACGTTCACGTCGAGTTGTACCTGGAGGTCGTCGGCGGGCGCGGTCCAGAACTCACCGGCGAGCCCGATGCCGGCGTTGTTGACCAGAAGGTCGATCGGCCGCCGCTCGTCGGCCAGCCGGTCGGCCACGGCCCGCCGCGCGGTGTCGTCGGCCAGGTCGGCAGGGAGCACCGCCACGTCGATCCCGTGTCTGCCACGGAGTTGCTCGGCGAGCTCCGTCAGCCGGTCGGTCGTCCGGGCCACCAGCACCAGATCACTGCCCTGAGCAGCCAACCGACGAGCGAAGGCGGCCCCGATACCGGCGGTGGCACCAGTCACGAGCGCGGTACGCATGACCTCACGCTAGCCGCACCCGCCTTACCACGGTCCGCCCACCAGCCGACCGACCTGTCCACAGCCACCGAGGTTATCCACACCCAGCCGCCAACCAGCCCGCGCCACCCCCAAATGAAATAGACTGGAATTGGGGCGGCGCCCCTGACCTTGGGCGGCGCAATTTCTGACGATTTGGTGATTTTATCTTGCGGTGATTTTGCTGGCTGCGGTGTATCGACTGCCGGAATCCGTTGTCTGGTAAGGCATTCGAGGATTGCCGGTCGAATTCGGGTTCAACAGTGCAGTTCCGGGGAGTAGCTCCGGGACTACGGAGATCCGGGTGGCCGCGAACTGGGTACGGTACAGCCTACAGATTCGAGCTGGATGCCTTGCGTGAGGCCAAGGCCGGCAGCTGAACCGCCGCCCTGGCCGGCCGGATCACCGCCGCGACGCTGCACGGTTCCACCATGCAACCGCTCAAGCCAGAAATAA
>CAVPCF010000151.1:0-75907 GCA_963702275.1 Candidatus Melainabacteria bacterium | reverse complement strand
ATGTGGCCGGCAGCGTGCTGGTGTCGCTCAGCTCGACCACCGAGGTGGCGCCGAACTTCTGGGTCAACCCGACCAACCGCGTCAACTACCGGGTGGCCGTCCAGACCCCGGATTACAACGTCCACTCCGTGGACGCCCTGATGAACACGCCCATCATCAAAGGTCTGTTGTCCTCGACGCCCCCTTTTCCCCGCAGGGAAGGGAACGGCTACCGGGCAGCGGCCGCCCCGGTCTGCTGAGCAACCTGGCGGACTTGCGCCGCACCGTCTCGCCGGCGAACATCAACCACTACAACGTGCAGCCGGTCTTCGACGTTTTCGCCAACGTGCAGGGACGCGACCTGGCCGGCGTCGCTGCCGACGTGCAGAAGGCCGTTGACGCGGTTCGGCCGGAGCTGCCCCGCGGCAGTACCATCGTGATCCGGGCCAGGTGGAGACCATGAACAGTTCGTTCACCGGGCTGGCGGCTGGCCTGGCTGTTCGCCGTGCTGCTGGTCTACCTGCTGATGGTGGTGAACTTCCAGTCGTGGCTCGATCCGTTCATCATCCTGACCGCGCTGCCCGGCGCGCTGGCCGGCATCCTGTGGATGCTGTACCTGACGCAGACGACGCTGAACGTGCCCTCCCTGATGGGCGCGATCATGTGCATCGGCGTGGCCACCGCCAACAGCATCCTGATGGTCACCTTCGCCAACGACCAGCGGCGACGGGCAGGAGCGGACGCCCGCAGCGCCGCCCTGTCGGCCGGCGCGACCCGGCTGCGGCCGGTGCTGATGACGGCGCTGGCGATGATCATCGGTATGCTGCCGATGTCGCTGGGGCTGGGCGAGGGCGGCGAGCAGAATGCCCCGCTGGGCCGCGCCGTCATCGGCGGCCTGCTGGTGGCCACCGTCTTCACCCTGTTCTTCGTGCCGGTCATGTACAGCTTGCTCCGCCGCCAACCACCGGCGCCGGAGTTGCCCGAAGGGAGGACCGACCATGAACGTGTCGCAGGCCACTGAACCGGTTGCGCGCGGACAGGAACCCCAACGTTCCGAGGCCCCCGCGCGACCGACGCCGAGCGAGCCAGCCGCGGGCGGGCCGGCGGGCGGCTGCTGGGGGTCGGTGCCCTGGCCGCCCTGGTCCTTGGCGGCGCGCTGGTCGCCGGCACCCTGCCCCGGCTCCAGCGGGAGCGGAAAGTACACGCCGCTGCCGCCCGGGCGTCCACCGCCCCGCCGCGGGTTACCGTGGCGGTCGCCCGCCGCGGGGCGGGCGTCACCGACCGCGTGCTCCCCGGCAACTCCTTGCCGCTGTTGGAGGCGTCGCTCTACGCCCGGTCCACCGGCTACATCAAGGCGCCGGGTGGACATCGGCGACCGCGTCAAGCAGGACCAGTTGCTGGCCGTCATCGCCGCCCCCGACATCGACGACCAGCTCGCCCAGGCCAGGGCCAACCTGACCCTGGCGAAGGCCAACCTGCGGCTCTCCGAGGCGAGGCGAACGTGGCGAAGATCATTTACGAGCGGGATCTCAGACTCGGGTCGAGCCTGTCCCAGCAAAAGGTGGACAAGGACAGGGCCACGGCCCAGGTGACGACGGCCCAGGTCGAAGCGGCACGGGCCAGCGTCGGCGTCAACAAGTCCGCGGTGCAGCGTCACCGACCTGCAGAATTTCGAGAAGATCGTCGCCCCCTTCCCCGGAGTCATCACGGCGCGGCGCATCGATCCGGGCGACCTGGTCACGGCCGACAGCAACACCCTGGAGCTGTTCCACCTGATGCGGACGGACGTGCTGCGCGTGTTCGTGAGCGTGCCGCAGTTGTTCGCGACCGGCATCAAGGTGGGCCAGAGGGGGTCGTCTACCTCCGGGACGAGCCGCACAATCAGTACCCGGCAAGGTGACGCGGACGGCCAACGCCCTGACCCCAACACGCGGACGTTGCTCACGCAGGTGGACGTGCCCAACCCCGACGACGTCTTGCGGCCGGGCATGTTTCTCCAGGTCAAGTTCGTCTTCGACCGCAAGGTGTTCCCGATCAGGATCCCTGCCGCGGCGGCCGCCAACTGGGTCAAGCGCGGCGGCGACCGTCGTCTTGCCCACGCCACCCTTGCCGGTGACGAAGACCAGCTTGAGCTGGAGGAGGTCGGGCGCCGCCATCGTCACCGCTTACCACCACCTGGCCGGAGCCGCGCCCTGGTGGGTGGAACGGGTCCGCGCCTGGGCACGGCAGGCGGCGCCGGCGGTTCAGGGTGCGCCGAACCCGACTCGGCGCTCCGCCGTGGGCTCGCCCATTTCCACGTAGGCGATCTTGGCCACCGGGATGCCGACCCGGCGGCCCTTGCGATCGGTCAACCACAGGACGCCGTCGCCAGTCTTGAGCAGCTTTTCCATGTCGGCCAGCACCTTCATCGTCAGCGACACCGGCGTACTCGGCGGGGTCGAGTCCACGTTCACCGCCGACTTCAACCACACCGGCGGCTGAATAACCTTTGCTCGGAAAGGAATTGGTTTGCCTGATCGCGTCTGATCGGTGGGTTCGCTGTTGTTAAGTGACCCGGTGGCTGATCAGATCTACGTCGACCCACCGGGAACACGCTCGGTGCGTGGCGTTTCGGGACGGTTGCAGCCGCGCTCGACTCTCCTCGGTGTGGTCATCGCACTGATCGTGTCCGCACTGGCCGGTGCCGCGATCTGGTTGCAGATCCAGGGTTGGTCGTCGCTGGGTACGGACTCGGGCGGCGCGTGCGGGACCCGGTACGGCGCCTGTCCGCCCGGTTCGACGCCGGTATTGGTCGGCTCGTTCCTGGTCGCGTTCGTCGCGATTCCCGCCGCGCTGTTCACGTGGTACTGGCGGCCGCGGCGCCTGTTCCTGCTGTTGCTGGTGGTCGGCCTGGTCGGCGGCGGTTTCGCCGGCCAGGCCGCGTTCACCGGCCTGCACGGCGTGAGCCTCTCGGTCAGGTGGAGCACGCCGTTCGACGGGCCGAACAACCTCGCCACCCAGGGTGTCTGGGTGCAGGGCGGCTCGGTGGTCCGCGTGCGCATCGACGAGGTGGTCAGCTACGCCGACGCGACCGGCGCGGCCCAGTGGACGTACCCGATTCCCGGCCAGGACGCGGTGTGCGCGGTCAGCAGGACGACTGCCGGGTCGGTCGGCGTACTCGCCTACGGCGCGCAGAACGCGCCCTGCGGTCACCTGGTGGCCATCGATCTCACTGGCGGCCGGCAGTTGTGGGCCACCGATGTGCCCACCGACGGCCAGGAAGCCCCGCCGATCGACGATTTCGTCGCGGCGGCCGGCAATCTCGTGGTGACGCGCGTCGGCGATCAGGTCGTCGCCTTCGACGCCAGGACCGGCGCACAGCGCTGGGCGCGGAGTTCCTCCAGCGGTTGCCAGGTGGAGTTCGTCGCGGCCGACCCGAGCGCGGTGGTCGGGATAGCGGCCTGCCAGAACGGCTACCTGGTGTCCGACCTCGATCCGGCCACCGGTACGCCGAAGTGGGAAACGCCGGTGGTGGAACCCAGTTACCAGCTGGCGCTGCTTTCCGTGGCGCCGGTCGTGGTCAGCGATCTGGTGCCTGGCGCCCGATCGGTGGACAACGTGCGCGTCTTCACCGCGCAGGGCAAGCAGGACGTCACGATTCCGGTGAGCAGTGTCAGCAGCCCGGACGGACCGGTGGGCCTTGCCATCGCCCCGCGCAGCGGCAAGGGTTTCGGCCCGCAGCCGCTGTGGTGGGCCGTGGTGGCTGACGGCATGCTCGTCGGCGTCACCCCCGAGGTCAACGGTCACGACGACGCGATCGCCTTCAGCCTGGCCACCGGCCGCCAACAGTGGTTGACCGCGTTGTCAACGAACGTTGACGCAGTCGCCCGCAACGGCAACGGCCTGATGGTGCTCGACGACACCCAGCCCGCGATGGTCATGCAGTCCATCTCCTTGGCCAACGGTTCGGTCAGCCAGCTCGGCGTGATCAACTCACGTGACTTCGACCTCAACGACGATGTCGCGCTCTACCCGGTCGCCGGCCGTTATGTGGCGGTCAACCAGGTCAGCGTCAACCCGGACCCACCGGTGTTCGCCTTCGGCGGCTAGCTCGCGCTCGCGGGAACGCCGGACCTGTGGTTAGGGTCGGTATATGGAATATCGCAGCCTCGGACGCACCGGTATGCGGGTCAGCCCGCTCTGTCTCGGCGCCATGATGTTCGGCGCGTGGGGTGAGCCCGACCACGACACGTCGATTCGGATCATCCATCGGGCGCTGGATGCCGGCATCAACTTCATCGACACGGCGGACGTCTACTCGCAGGGCGAGTCGGAGACCATCGTCGGCAAGGCGCTCGCCGGTGGTCGACGCGACAGCGTGATCCTCGCCACCAAATTCCACGGGCCGATGGACGTGCCGGTGAACTCGCCGGTCGGCACGCCCGGCAGCGACCCGAACAAGCGCGGCAACTCCCGCCGGTGGATCGTCCGCGAGGTCGAGAACAGCCTGCGGCGCCTCGGCACCGACTGGATCGACCTGTACCAGGTGCACCGTCCCGACCCGGAGACCGACGTCGAGGAGACCCTGTCGGCGCTCACCGATCTCCAGCGGCAGGGCAAGATCCGCGCGTTCGGCTCGTCGACCTTCCCGGCGCACCAGGTGGTACAGGCGCAGTGGGCAGCGCAGCGGCACGGCCTCAGCCGGTTCGTCACCGAACAGCCGCCCTACTCCATCCTGGTCCGCGGGATCGAGGCGGACCTGCTGCCCGTCGCCGAGCAGTACGGCCTCGGCATCCTGCCGTGGAGCCCACTGGCAGGCGGCTGGCTGTCCGGCCGGTACCGCAAGGGCGAGGACGTGCCCGCCGCGCGGCGCGCCCAGCGGATGCCCGGCCGGTACGACCTGTCCGACCCGGAGAACCAGCGCAAGTTCGACGCAGCCGACGCACTCGCGGTACTCGCCGACAAGGCGGGCATCTCGCTGATCCACCTGGCGCTCGCATTCGTCCTCGAGCACCCCGCGGTGACGGCGCCGATCATCGGGCCGAGGACGATGGCACACCTGGAGTCCCAACTGGGCGCGGCCGATGTCGTGCTGTCGACGGACGTGCTGGACCAGATCGACGAGATCGTGCCGCCCGGCGTCACGCTGTCCCGTGCCGACATCGGCTACCTGGCGCCGGCACTCGTCAACCCGTTCCTCCGGCGCCGCCGCAGGGCCTGACCACCCGAGGACGCCCGAACCGGCCAAGTTGTGGACAGAACTTTTGTTATCCACAACTCGCCGGTAGCCCCCCATTTGGGACTTGACAAACGGTACGTTGGAAATGGGACGCCCCCCGCGGAGTGGTGGGGGCTGCCTCCGGGCGGGGTGGTGGGGGCTGCCTCCGGCGGGCGGGGTTTCAGTCCACAGTGGTCGGTAAGAAGTTCGGACTGCGACAGGTAATCCCGCCAGGTGGACCAGTTCGGTGTTCGGCAACGACGCTACGTATGGTGGCTGGAAAGGTTCAGGAAAGTGGGGATCGCGGTCATGCCGGAAACACCGCCGTTACATCTCGCTGTCGCGTTGGACGGTGCCGGTTGGCATCCGGCCGCCTGGCGTGCGCGAGAGGCCCGGCCGGAAGCCCTGTTCACCGCGCCCTACTGGCTCGACCTCGTCCGCGAAGCGGAACGTGGGCTGCTCGACTTCGTCACCATCGAGGACTCGCTCGGGCTCCAGTCGACCCTGTCCGACCGGCCGGACGACCGGACCGACCAGGTCCGAGGGCGGCTGGACGCGGTGCTGATCGCGGCCAGGGTGGCGCCGCTGACCACGCACATCGGACTGGTGCCAACGGGTGTCGTCACGCACACCGAGCCGTTCCACCTCGCCAAGGCCATCGCCACCCTGGACTACGTCAGCACCGGCCGCGCCGGCTGGCAGCTCCAGGTCTCCGCGCGGGCCGACGATGCGGCGCTGTTCGGCCGTCGGGACACGCTGACCGACCTGTCCGACGAGGCGGCCGACTACGCCGAGGTGGTGCGGCGGCTGTGGGACAGCTGGGAGGACGACGCGGAGATCCGCGACGCGGCCACCGGCCGGTTCATCGACCGGAACCGGTTGCACTACATCGACTTCGCCGGCCGGTGGTTCAGCGTCCGGGGCCCGTCCATCACGCCACGGCCGCCGCAGGGCCAGCCGATAGTCGCGGCGCCTCTCGGATTGGCGACCGGTGCGGCCGACGTCGTCTTCGTGACACCGGTCGACACCGACCACGTCCGTACGATCGTGCCGGACATCAAGGCAAGCCACGTCTTCGGCGACCTCGTGGTGTTCCTGGACGAAACGAGGTACGCGACCGCAGGGCACGGTGGGACGAACTGGCCGGCGAGCCGTACTCGTCGGACGCGCCGATCTTCACCGGCACCTCGGCCGAACTCGTGGACCTGTTGCTGGACTGGCAGAGCGCGGGCCTTTCGGGGTTCCGGCTGCGGCCTGCCGGGCTGCCGCACGACCTGACCGCGATCGTCGAGCACGTCGTGCCGGAACTCCAGCGGCGCGGCGCTTTCCGCCGCGACTACGAAGCAGACACCCTGCGCGGACTGCTGGGCCTGCCACGCCCGGCCAACCGCTACACGGCCGCGTGAACGGGGAGTACCGATGACCAAACAGATCCATCTCGCGGCGCACTTCCCCGGCGTGAACAACACCACCGTCTGGAGCGACCCAGCGTCCGGCAGCCAGATCGACTTCGCCTCCTTCGCGCACCTGGCCAGGACCGCAGAGCGGGCCAAGTTCGATTTTCTGTTCCTGGCAGAGGGATTGCGGCTGCGTGAGCAGGGCGGCGAGATCTACGACCTGGACGTGGTCGGCCGGCCGGACACGTTCACGGTGCTGGCCGCGATCGCCGCGGTCACCGAGCGTCTCGGCCTGGCCGGCACGATCAACTCCACGTTCAACGAGCCCTACGAGGTGGCCAGGCAGTTCGCCAGCCTTGACCACCTGTCCGGCGGACGGACCGCGTGGAACGTGGTGACCTCGTGGGACGCGTTCACCGGCGAGAACTTCCGGCGCGGCGGCTTCCTGCCGCAGGACGAGCGGTACGCGCGGGCCGCGCAGTTCCTGCGCGCGACCTGGGTGCTGTTCGACTCGTGGCGAGGTGACGAGATCGTCGCGGACAAGGAATCCGGCGTGTTCCGCACCGACCCGCGGGCCGGCACGTTCGACCATCACGTCCCGCACTTCGACATCACGGGCCGGTTCAACGTGCCGCGCGGCCCGCAGGGTCGCCCGGTGATCTTCCAGGCGGGCGACTCGAACGAGGGCCGCGAGTTCGCCGCCGCGACCGCGGACGCCATCTTCACCCGGCACGGCACGCTGGACGCGGGCCGCGATTTCTACGCCGACGTCAAGAACCGGCTGCCCCGACACGGTCGAACCGGTGCCGAACTGCTGATCCTGCCCGCGGTGACCGTGGTACTCGGCGACACCGGCGCCGACGCGCGGGAGAAGGCGAACGTCATCCGGCACCAGCAGGTCAGCGGCCAGACCGCGATCAAGTTCCTGGAACAGCTGTGGAACCGCGACCTGTCCGGCTACGACCCGAACGGCCCGCTGCCGGACATCGACCCGGCACCGGGGGAGAACACCATCGCCAAGGGCAGGGCCAGCGTCCGGATGAACCGCGATCCGCTCGCGGTTTCCCGGCAGTGGCGCGAGATCGCGGCCGCGAAGAACCTGTCCATCCGCGAGCTGATCATCGAGGTGACCGGCCGCCAGTCGTTCATCGGCACGCCGGCCGCGGTGGCCGACGCCATGAACGAGTTCGTCCAGTCCGACGCGAGCGACGGCTTCATCCTGGTCCCGCACCTGACCCCGGGCGGCCTTGACGAGTTCGCCGACACCGTGGTTCCGCTGCTCCAGGAACGCGGCGTGTTCCGCACCGAATACCAGGGCAGCACGCTGCGCGAACACCTCGGCCTCGCCGGCGAAAGGGTGCCGTCATGAAGATCACCCGGACCGTGCGCGCGACCGAGCTCCCGGACCCGATCGGGGTGAACTGACCATGGCAGGTGTCCCACTCTCGGTGCTGGACCTGGTGCCGATCCCGTCCGGCTCGACCGCGACCGACGCGCTGCGCAACAGCATCGACCTGGCCCGCCAGGCCGAACGCCTCGGCTACCGGCGCTACTGG
Source organism: Candidatus Melainabacteria bacterium (assembly GCA_963702275.1). GTDB lineage: Bacteria > Actinomycetota > Actinomycetes > Mycobacteriales > Pseudonocardiaceae > DATEPR01. Next base: position 67,778 of record CAVPCF010000151.1, on the reverse strand, counting down.
TTCGCCGAGCACCACCTCAACCCCGGCGTCGCCGGCACGTCCCCGCCGGTCGTGCTGGCACTGGTCGCCGCGGCGACCGACCACATCCGGCTCGGGGCGGGCGCGGTCCAGATGGGCCATCGCACCGGCCTGTCGGTGGTGGAGGAGTTCGGCCTGATCGACGCCCTGCATCCCGGTCGGCTCGATCTCGGCCTCGGCCGGTCCGCAGGCCGCCCGACAACGGCGCCGCCGGCACCCGCCCCGGTCGCACCCGCCCCGGTCGCGGCCGCCGCCGTCACGAACGGCGTGACCGCCAACGGGTTGCGGATTCCGGCCCGGTTCTCGCCCGCGAACCTGCTCGGCTCGCCCCGGTTGGCGTTGACCCGCATGTTGCTACAGCAACCCAACGCCAAGGCGCAGGACTACACCGGGCAGGTGGCCGACATCCTGGCGCTGCTGCGCGGCGACTACCGCTCCGAGGACGGCGTCGAGGCACACGTGGTGCCCGGCGAGGGCGCCCAGGTCGAGGTGTGGATCCTGGGCAGCAGCGGTGGCGAGAGCGCGCAGGTCGCGGGCGCCAACGCGCTGCGGTTCGCGGCGAACTACCACGTCAGCCCCGCGACGGTGCTGGAAGCGGTGACCGGTTACCGGGCGGCGTTCCACCCGTCGGCCGAACTGCCGCGCCCGTACGTCGCCGTCTCGGCCGACGTGGTGGTGGCCGACGACGACGCGACGGCCCGCGAACTCGCCACCGGCTACGGCCTGTGGGTACGCAGCATCCGGACCGGCAGCGGCGCCATCCAGTTCCCCACCCCCGAGGAAGCCAGAGCCCACCAGTGGACCGAACAGGACCGCACCCTGGTCGAGGACCGCCTGGAAACCCAGTTCGTAGGCGCACCCAAGACGGTGGCCGACCAACTGACCCAACTCCGCGACGCGACGGACGCGGACGAACTGATCATCACCACCATCACCCACGACCACACCGACCGTGTCCGCTCCTACCAACTACTCGCGGAAGAATGGGCCAACCGCTGACAACGTCCCATCAACAGAACAGCAAGCGCGAACCTCAGGTTCGGTCGGTCAGCGCGCGGTAGCGTTGTTCCGGCCGGCCTGGGCCGCCGTAGCGCAGCCGTAGTTCCACCATGCCCTGACTGGCCAAATAGGACAGATAGCGCTGCGCGGTTGGACGACTGATACCCAACTCCCCGGCAACCTCGGCGGCGGACACGTCATCCTCGGCGCCGCGCACCAGGTCCCGCACCCGGCTCATCGTCGGCGCGGAGTGCCGTTTGGGCAGTACACCGGGCGACGGCGGGGTGCGCAACACCGCATACAAGCCGTCCACCTGCTCCTGATCGGCCTCACGACCGGAGCCGATCGAGCTGATCCGCCGCCGCAGGTCGCGATAGGACTCCAGCCGCTCACGAAGCTGCCCGAAACCGAACGGCTTGACCAGATAGTGCACCGCACCGAGCTGCATGGCCCCGCGTACCGTCGGCACATCACGAGCGGCGGTGATGACCAGGAAATCCGGCCGGTCCGGACGCGCGTCCAGGGTACGGATCAGGTCCAAACCGTTGCCGTCGGGCAGATACAGGTCCAGCAGCACCAGGTCCGGCCGCGTCCGATCGACCGCGGCGCCTGCCGCGGCGGCCGTGTGCGCCTGCGCGACCACCCGGAATCCGGGCACCCGCGCCACGTAGCTGGCGTGAATCTCCGCGACCCGGTAGTCGTCGTCCACCACGAGTGTGGTGATCATACGAACACCGACAGTGGCAGCACGACCGTGAAGACCGGGCCGGCGCCGTCGGTCACGGTGATCCGGCCGCCGAGTCGGGTGGTGACCTGGTGCACCAGGGCCAGGCCGATCCCGCGCCCCGCGCCCGCCGTGCTGAAGCCCGCCCGGAAGATGGACTTGGCCGCGCCCGGCGGGATGCCGGGGCCGGTGTCGCTCACCCGGATGGTCAGTTCGTCGCCGACCTGACGCAACCGGACCGTCACGTGGGCCGGCGACGGGCCTCGGCCCGCCGCCTCGATGGCGTTGTCCACCAGGTTGCCCAGGATCGTGACCACCGCCTGCGCGTCCGCGGGACGGTCGGTCAGGCCGGAGTCCTCCGTGAGCAGCAGGGTCACCGCGCGTTCCGCCGCCACCGTGGCCTTGGCCACGATCAGCGCGGCCACCACCGGGTCGGCGATTCGGGCGCCGACGGACTCGGCGAAACCGTCGACCGCGCCGCTCGTCTCGGTCAGGAACGCCATTGCTTCGTCCGATCTGCCCAGTTCCAGCAGGCCGGCCACGGTGTGCATCCGGTTGGCGAACTCGTGTTGCTGGGCGCGCAGCGCATCCGTCAGGCCTCGGGTGCTGGTCAGTTCCCGCATCAACTGATCCACCTCGGTTCGGTCGCGCAGGGTGACCACGGCGCCGAGGGGGCGGCCGGCCAGCGCGACCGCCATCCGGTTCACGATCAGGTGGTGGTCGCCGGTGAGCACGATCTGGTCCGTTCCGTCCTGTTCGCCCGACAGCACGTCCCGTAGCCTGCCGTCGGGCAGCAGTTCGTCCAGTCTTCTGCCGACCGCGCCCGCCTGCATATCGGTCAGCCGGAGTGCCTCGTCGTTGACCAGGGTGACGTTGCCCGCCGGGTCGAAGGTGATCACACCTTCGCGGACGCCGTGCAGCATCGCCTCGCGTTCCTGCAGCAGCCGGGCGATCTCGTGCAGTTCGAGGCCGAACGTGGTCCGCTTGAGCCGCCGGGCCAGGAACAACGCCGCCACCGCGCCGAACGCCAGCGCCGCCACCGTGTAGAGCGCGATCAGCGGCATCTCCTGCCATAGCGCGCCGGTGACCTGGTCCTCCTGGATACCGGCGGACACCTCGCCGACGACCGTGCCGGCCGAGGAGAACACCGGCGCCTTGCCGTTCGCGGACGGGCCGAGCACGCCGGGGTCCAGGCCGGTGTGCGACCGGCCGTCCATCGCGACCACCGGTTCGGTGACCCGCTGCCCGATCAGTTCCGGCCGGGGATGGGTGAGCCGCACACCGGCCGGGCTGATCACCACGATGAACCTGGCGCTGGTCGCCTGTTGCAGCCGCACCGCCAGCGCCTGCACCGCGCTGTTCTGGCCGATGTCGTTGCGCAGCAACGCCTGTTGCACTTCCGGCATCGCGGCGACCGACTGCGCGATGGACAGCGCGCGGGCCCGGTACTGCTGGTCGAGCTGGTCCCTGGTCAGGCTCGCGTAGAGGGCCAGGCCGATACACATGGTGACGACCAGGATGACTAGTTGGCTGACCAGCATGCTGGTGGACAGCTTTGTCCGGCGACTCACCCGACTCAGTGTGCACCACGGACACCGGATCAGCCGGGCTCAGAAGGCTCACAAGTGGCGGAAACGGCCGATAAGCGCGTAACCCGTGGAAATCTGGTCGTCACACGCCGGCCCCCATAGCGTACGCCGGCATGACGACCAGCGAAGGCGCGATCGAACTGCGCGGGGTCACCAAACGGTTCCGTACCCCCGCCGGCGGTGTCCACACCGCACTGGCGGACCTGAACCTGACCATCGAACCGGGTGAGTTCTGCGCGATGGTCGGCCCGACCGGCTGCGGGAAGTCGACCGCGGCCACGCTGATCGCCGGGCTGGAGCGCCCGTCGGCGGGTGTGGTGCTGGTGGACGGCGAGCCGGTCGACGGGATCGGCGCGCACACCGGGTTCGTGTTCCAGACCGACGCCGTGCTGCCGTGGAAGAGCGTGCTGGACAACGTGGCCGCGGGCCCGCTGTTCCGCGGCGCCGGCAAGAAGACGGCACACGAACGGGCGCGGGACTGGCTGCGCAGGGTCGGCCTCGCCGGCTTCGAGAACCGCTACCCGCACCAGCTCTCCGGCGGGATGCGCAAGCGGGTCGCGCTGGCGCAGAGCTTCATCAACGAGCCCGGCATCCTGCTGCTGGACGAGCCGTTCTCCGCGCTGGACGTACAGACCAGGTCGATCATGTCCGACGAACTGCTGGCCCTGTGGCAGCTCACCCGGCCGTCGGTGGTGTTCATCACACACGACCTGGAAGAGGCCATCGCGCTGGCGGACAAGGTCGTCGTGCTGTCCGCGGGCCCCGGCACCGTGAAGGCCGTCTACCCGATCGACCTGCCCCGGCCGCGCACCGTCCAGGAGATCCGCTTCGACCCGCACTTCATCGACCTGTACCAGCGGATCTGGGACACGTTGCGCGACGAGGTCCGGGTGGCCTACGCCCGCCAGACCACGGCAACACCGCTGGCGAGCTGAGCTGAGGAGAATGCAGATGTCCGTTCCCACCGCGACGCAGCCCGCGGACACCACGCAGGGCGAGGGTGTCGTCGATCCCCGCTTCGCCAACCGGGCACGCCGACGGAAGACCGTCGTGTACCTGGTCAGAGCGGCGGTTTTCGTGATCATCTTCGGCGGCTGGCAGCTGTGCACCCAACTCGGGATCGTGGACCAGTTCTTCTTCGGCCAGCCGACGAAGATCGTGCGGCAGGCGCTGACCTGGTTCCACGACGGCACACCCTACGGTTCACTGTGGACACAGATCGGCGTCACCCTCGAGGAGACCGTGCTCGGGTTCGTCATCGGTGTCGCGCTCGGTGTCACGCTGGGCATCGCGCTTGGCCGGGTCCGGTTCCTGTCCGACGTGCTCGGTCCCTACATCAAGGTGGTGAACTCGATCCCGCGGATCGTGCTCGGCGCCATCCTGACCGTCGCGTTCGGACTCGGGCTGGAGTCGAAGGTCCTGCTGGTGATCGTGCTGGTGTTCTTCTCGGTGTTCTTCAACGCGTTCCAGGGCGCCCGTGAGGTGGACCGCAATCTGATCGCCAACGCGCGCATCCTTGGCGCGTCGCCCGGCCAGGTCACCCGTCAGGTGGTGCTGCCCTCCGCGTTCACCTGGATTCTGGCCAGCCTGCACGTCAGTTTCGGGTTCGCGCTGATCGGCGCGATCGTCGGTGAGTACATGGGTGCCCAGCAGGGTCTCGGGCTGCTGATCGCGCAGTCGCAGAACACCTTCAATCCCAACGGCGTCTTCGCGGCGATGTTCGTCATCGCGATCATCGCGCTGGTCGCGGAAGGCCTGATCAGCCTGCTGGAGCGTCGCCTGCTTGCCTGGCGGCCACCTGTGTCCACCGCGGACACTGCCGGCATTTGATCCAGTTTCCCTTGTTAAAGAAGGAGTTTTCCATGAAGCTGAGGACTATCGGCGTGGTCGGCGCCGCGCTGGCACTGGCCGGGACGGTGGCCGCCTGTGGCTCGTCGTCCGGCAACAGCACCGACTCCGCCGGCAAGCCGGTCGTGCGGATCATGGTCGGTGGCCTTGACAAGCAGATCTACCTGCCAGCGATGCTCGCCCAGCAGCTCGGCTTCTACAGTGCGCAGGGCCTTGACGTGCAACTGTCCGACGAGCCCGCCGGCGTCAACGCCGAGACCGACATGATCGCCGGGCAGGTCGACGCGGTGGTCGGCTTCTACGACCACAACATCGACCTGCAGGCCAAGGGCAAGTCCACCGAGGAGGTGGTGCAACTGCTCCAGGTGCCCGGCGAGGTTGAGCTGTGCCGCTCGGACGAGCCGAACATCACGTCACCCGCGGACTGGAAGGGCAAGAACCTCGGCATCACCGACGTCGGCTCGTCCACCGACTTCCTCACCAAGTACCTCGCGACCCGCAACGGCGTCGCGGTCACCGACATCCACGAACTCGGCGTGCAGGCCGGCACCACGTTCATCGCCGCCATGCAGCACAAGAGCATCGACTGCGGGATGACCACCGAACCGACCGTGTCCCAGCTGGTGAACTCGGGCCAGGCCAGGATCATCCTGGACACCCGCACGGCAGCGGGCGCGCGCAAGGCGTTGGGCGGCGTGTACCCGGCGTCGAGTCTCTACATGGCGACCAGCTTCGTCACCAGCCACAAGGATGTGGTGCAGAAACTGGCCAACGCCTACGTCCAGACGCTGAACTGGATCCAGACCCATTCGGCCGCGCAGATCACCGACAAGATGCCGGCCGCCTACTACGCGGGCACCGGCAAGGCCGCCTATGTCGCGGCGCTGCACAACGAGATCGGCATCTACGACCCGAACGGCATGATGCCGACCGACGGCCCGTCCACTGTGCTGAAAGTGCTCTCGGCGTTCAACTCCGAGGTCAAGAACGTCGACCTGACCAAGACCTACGACAACGAGTTCGCCGCGACCGCGGACGCCACGTTCCACATCACCGCGTCGTCCTGACCGCTGGCTCGAGACGGTGGGCTTCGGCCCACCGTCTCGATGTCGGCTCAGCGGGACAGGCGGGCCAGCCGCTGCGGGGTCGGCCACCGTACATCCCTTACCCAGCCCAGTTTTTCGAAGATCCGGATGGTCCGCGCCGAGATGTCGAGCTGCCGGGGGAGTACGCCGTGGCGGGCGCAGGTCGGGTCGGCGTGGTGCGAGTTGTGCCAGGATTCGCCGAACGACAGGATGGCAAGCGGCCAGAAGTTCGCCGCCTTGTCGCGGGATACGAACGGGCGGGCGCCGATCATGTGGCAGACCGAGTTCACCGACCAGGTCACGTGGTGCAGCAACGAGATCCGCACCAGCCCGGCCCAGAAGAGCCCCGTCACCGCGCCCCACCATGACCAGGTGATCAGGCCGGCGAGCAACGGCGGCAACCCGAGCGTCAGCACCGTCCACAGCACGAACAGCCGGTCAACGGCGGCGATGTCGCGGTCGGCCACCAGATCCGGGGCGAACCGGTCGAGGTTGGTCTTCCCGCGCTCGAAGATCCAGCCGAGGTGCGCGTGCCAGAAGCCCTTCGTCAACGCGGCCGGGCTCGTCCCGTAGCGCCACGGCGAGTGCGGATCGCCGTCCCGGTCGGAGAAGGCGTGGTGGCGCCGATGGTCGGCGACCCACTCGGTGACCGGTCCCTGCACCGCCATGACGCCCAGCGCCGCCAGCGCGATCCGCAGCGGACGGGCGGCCTTGAAGGCGCCGTGGGTGAAGTGCCGATGGAAACCGACGGTCACGGCGAGCCCGGTCACCACGTAGAAACCGGCGGCCAGTTCGACGTCCAGCCAGCTCAGCCCCCATCCCCACGCGAAGGGCACCGCCACGATCAGGGCCAGGAACGGCACCAGGATGAACACGTGCACCAGACCGTGCTCACCGGGTGTGCGGTCCTCGCCCATCAGCGGCTTGGCAGCCGGGGGCGCGGAGAGGGAAGTGGTCATCTGATCGCCTGCCTTGGGGTCGCGCATTGAGTGCATACCGCCAGGGACAGGAGCGACAGTCAGCCAATTTCGGAATGATCAGGACGCCATTCAGCGACCATCGGGTCGGCAGCCATCGTGGGCTCTCCGTCGACCCAGCTCTGCTGACTGTACTCCCTCCAGGTGTGGCCAAGGTGAAAGTCCATTGTGGTCATTCATCTGGTCGGATCGACAGCCGCGGTTCGAGCGGTTCGCGGATGTAGCGTCTCCGCAGGCGACAGCCATCGGCCCGGATCGCGGTTCCACCGCAGAAGCGGCTGGGCCATGTGGTCATCCCTGGCCTCTGATCGCCGCTGTTTGACCCGTATCGCCGTTTGAGCCGTATCACTGGCGGCTGCTCATCAACGCGACAGGGCGGGCTCAGGACCAGCGAGCGGACGACATCAGATTGGTCGTCTCGATCGGCGGCAGGCCGTCATCGAGGCAGCGGAGCCGTTCGTAGGTGCTGCGCATCATGGCCTTGTCCGGGATGTGCTCGCCGCCTGCTGCCCGCTCGAGGATTGTCAGTGTGCTTGCCAGTCTGATCGACCCGACAGCGTGACCGTTGGTCCGGAGCAGTCTGAGTCGGTTGATCTCCGAGGTGGCAATCCGTGCTCCTGACCCATCGTCGATGAGCACGGTCACTGTCTCGCCTGCTTCGGCGGCGACGACCGCGTGCGCGATGACCATGGTCTCGCCAAGGTCTTTCGGGTGTCTCAGCCGTTCGTCCATGGGTAGTTGGGTGATCCGGTGAACGACAGCCGCGAGTTCGGGTGTCTGGTCGTCGGAGAGTATCCGCATCCACTTGGGTGTCAGCTTTCGCCAGACCGTTGCGGCGGCGCGGAAGCGTTCATCGTGCCGGGACTTACGGAATAGCTCGTTCTGCACGGTCTCCGGAGTGCTGAGCGGCCCCAGGACGCCGATGAGAAGGCGCTCCTTGTTGGCGGCGAGGAAGTTCAGGCCGGGGCCGGCGTCGATGATCGGCCGGTGGGTCATCCCGCGTCGCTCTCCACCGCCGTGGCCAGGCCGTGGTCATCCGGCACATTGAGGTCCACGTCCAAAGCCGCCAGGTCCACCCGCACGTCGGGCAGTTCGGTGGGATCAGCCCACACGACCGGTCGCTCGGCGGGCACGACACCAGCCTCGCGCAGGTCTGCCTCGGCTGCCGCCAATGTAATACCGCGCAACGTGGCGATGGCCTGCGCAGGCAGCACCCCCTCCGCGTACCCCCGGATCGCGCGGGCGAGCAACAGTTGCGGTGCCCTCCGCTGATCGGTGTCGGCCTGCAGTGCGCGGTACTGATCGCTCCACCCGAACCGGGCAGCCAATTGTGGCGCGGTCAGCGCCATCAACTCCTGCTTCGTGTCGTCGTCGACGTAGTCGGCCTGGTGCAGTGCGATTGCGGCGATCTTGGGTGATACCAGAAATCGCTGAACGACTGCGGAAAGGGTGGGTTCTGTCACGAAATCTCGGGTTCCGAGGAATTCACGCAAGCCCTTGACCGGCACCAGCAGGTGCCGAGCGAAGGCGTCAGCTCGAATCTCCGCGTGGTTTCGGTCACTCCAGTTGCCTGTACCGCTGTCGGCCCAGTCCTCGAACAGCACGTGGCCGAGTTCATGAGCGAGCGTGCTGCGTTGCCGCATCGGGTTCCGGGTGCGAGCGACACCGATGAACACGGCGTCACGTGCCGGATCCCGCATCGTCAGGCCGTGCTCATCCGGGCCTACGTCGAGCACTGCCACGTCGATCCCTGTCGCCTGCTCGATGACCGCCACGAGGTCGCCTAACGGCTGCACACCCAGGTGGTGGTCTTGGCGGAACCGCGTGGCGGCGGTACGTCCCTCAGCTTCGGCGTTCAACGTCTTCTGTCCCAGCGTCAGACCGTGGCGGGGATGGCCTGGTCGTTCAGGTAGTCATCCAGTTCCAGGAAGTGCAGCAGCGCCTCGCGCATTCGGTCCATGCCGGCGTCATTGGTGGCTCGCGCCACGCATTGCGCGCGATCGGCCACCGTCCCGGCCCCGGTGAGTTGGGCGACCGTATGTCCGGTTGCCCACGCGATCGCCACCACTTCCGGCATCTTCGCCGCCCGATCCCCAGAGATGATCCGTGACAGAGTGGACTGAGAGACGCCGGTCATTTCCGCAAGAGTGCGCTGGCTGAGGCCCGCGGCGACGCGGGCTCGCTCGATCAGCGCGCCAGTATTCGTTGTCGTCATGGTCACCCCCGGCAGCAGTGAATCGTGATCGGCCCGCGTGATTCAGTATAGGTGGACGCCGTACGTACGGCCAGCCGAGACGGACCTTGCCCGGATTGCTAGTGTGAGCTATTGTTTGCTCATGCGAGCAACAAACAGCTCGGGTGAGCAAGGTAGGACGTTCACCGAGAACGCGCGGCGTGCCCAGATCGTGCGTGCCGCTATCGAGACGATCGGTGAGCTCGGCTACCACGCCACGTCGTTCGCGCGGATCGCCGAGCGCGCCGGGCTGAGCAGCACCGGGATGATCTCCTACCACTTCCGGGGCAAGGACGACCTGATGCACGCGGTCATGACGGAGGTGACCGGCGCCGCGGCGGCCTACATGGCGCCGCGCATCGAGGCCGCGAGCGACCACCGCGCGACGCTGCACGCGTACATCGAGTCGAATCTCGACTTCGTGCGGGACCACCCGGCCGAGGTCAAGGCGTTGTTGGCGATCATGCGCGCCAGCCTGACCGTCGGCGGCGGGGGTGAGTGGCTCGGTGCCGCCATCAACCTGATCGCCGAGCACTTCGCCGCGGGCCAGCGGGCCGGTGCGTTCGGCGAGTTCGACCCGATGGTCATGGCGATCACGCTGCGTCAGGCGATCGACGGGATTCACTGGCTGCTGGCCGTGGATCCGGACACCGACATCGCCGCCTTCGCCAGGCAACTCGTCACCACGTTCGACCGGGCCACCGGTCCGGCCTGACAAAGGGGGAACTCATGGATACCGACGACCTGCTGCGGCCGGTGATTCGGCTGCTCTACCTGAACCTGGCGATCAGCGTCGTGTTCGCGGTGCTGACGTTCGTCTTCCAGCACAACGTGCTCGACTACCAGGTCGCCCGGCTGGCCGGCGGTAACGAGGCGCGGCGGTCCGCGCTGGCCGGCGCGCTCTGGATCCGGCCTGCCTCGGTGCTGCTGATCGGGCTCATCTACCTGCGGCTGGCCGGCCGGCTACGCCTTGGCAGGCGCCGGACGTACCTCCGGGTGCTGCTCATCGGCGTGCTCGGCTGTGCCGGCGCGATCTACCTGGTGATCAGCGCGCAGTTCCCGGTGTGGCTGCGGATCGGGCAGATTCTGCAGGCCGTCGTGCTGCTGGGCCTGCTGTTCGCGGTGACCCGCCGGGACGTGCGGGCGCACTTCAGCCCTCAGCCGGGTATCCGGGCGACGACGGCGTAGATCTCCGCATCGGCCGGGTCGGTGACGGTGACCGGTTCGTTGTCGGGGTGCCACAGCGGCGCGTACACGCAGCCGGGCGGGACCATTTCCAGGCCGCCGAGCAGGGCGGTCAGTTCCGCCCGGGTGCGTGGCACGACCTGGGTCTGGGTCGGCGCGTAGGCCGCGAGGCCGGCCCGGGCGCGTTCCCGCTTCTCCGGTGTGTAGCCGTCCTGGGTGTAGTGGGACAGCGCGAGGTAGCCACCGGATTTCAGGGCGGCGAGGTAGTCGCGGATGATCCCGGCCGGGTCTGCGGCGTCCGGGATGAAGTGGAACACGGCCACCATCAGCACGCCGACCGGCCGGCTGAAGTCCAGTAGCTGCACGGTTTCCGGGTGCGTCAGCACGTACTCGGTGTCCCGCAGGTCGGCCGCGACCATCGTGGCGTTCGGGTTGTCGGCCAGCAGCCGCCGGGCATGGGCCACCGCGACCGGCTCGTTGTCCACGTAGATCACGCGCGCCGCGGGATCGGCCTGCTGGGCGATCTCGTGCACGTTGCCCACGGTCGGAATGCCCGATCCGAGGTCGAGGAACTGCGTCACGCCCTGGTCGACCATGAATCGGACGGCCCGCCGCAGGAACGACCGGTTCGCCATCGCGGGCAGGGCGTTGACCTGGCCAGCGGCCATCGCCCTGTCCGCCGTCTCCCGATCGATGGCGAAATTGTGGTTGCCACCCAGCAGGTAGTCGTAGATCCGTGCCGGGTTGGGCACCGAGACGTCCACGGACGATGGCAGTTCGCCGAACGACGGCGGCAATGGCATGTCCATGACGATCTCCACTCATCCGGTTGTGGGCAGCGTAATCCCGCTAGAAGGCCGCGAGGCCGTTCGGGGTGCCGTTGCCGGTCGGGCCGTCGTAGCCGGCCCCGGCGGTGCACTGGTAGTCGCCGCCGCAGTCGGTTATCGCGTTGTTGCCGGTGGTCACGTCGTTGAGCCCGACCGGGTTCGTGTAGAAGTACGACGCGTCCGGGTACCGCCCCGGGTTGCCGGCCAACGCGATCACGCCCGCGACGAAGGGCGACGAGACGCTCGTGCCGCCGACGATGATCCAGCCGGGTGCGTCGTGGGTCTCGTAGACCGCAGGTCCGGTGTTCGGGTCGGCGTCCGCCGCCACGTCGGCGACCATCCGGCCGGGGCAGTTCGGATCGTGCTGCCATGCCGGTTTGTCCACCCAGGCCGAGCACCCGCTGGCCGCGAAGAACCAGGCCGACTCGCTCCAGCCGCGTGCGTTCGCGGCCCTGGTCAACGTGGTGCCACCGACCGAGATCACGCTCGAATACACGGCGGGCGTGTTCGGGATGCCGTAGCCGAAGTCACCGGAAGAAGCCACGATCGCCACCCCGGGATGGCGGTAGCTGGCCGCGAACGCGTTGAGGCCGTTCGCCTCGGTGGCGCCGTAGCTGTTGGACACCTCGTTGGCGCCGAGGCCGACCGCCGTGTCCACGGACGTGGCCAGCGAACCGAAGCTGGCGTCGTCGCCTTCCACCAGCACGATGTGACAGAGCGGGCAGGCCGCGGACACCATGTCCACATCGAGCGCGATCTCGACCGCCCAGCCCTGGTCGGGCGGCAGCGGACTTGCCGCGCCGCGCTGGTTGACCTTGCGGAAGCAGCCGTTCGCGGTGGTGCACGGTGGTAGGCCGTAGGTGGACCGGTAGACGGCCAGGTCCGCTTCCGCGGTCGGGTCGTCGCCCGCGTCCACGATGCCGACCGTCTGGTTCTGGCCGCCGGTGGTCGGCAGGTTGTAGGCGGAGTGCAGGTCGGCGGGGCCGTAGCCGGCCGGCAGTGCGGTGGCCGACCGTGCCCGGACGGTATCGGTGCGCACCTCGGCGAAGCACCGCGCGTAGCCCGGCGCCGCCGCCCCACACACGTTTCGGACAGTGGTCGCCGGGCCGGCGTTGGCGACGGTACCGGTCAGCGCGGTCGCCAACGCGACGATCACTATGGCGCCCAGGCGGGCAGTTCTGTTCATCGTCCGGCCCCCACATTGCCGATGGTGTAAGCGTTGGTGATGGTCTGGGTGATCGCGTCACCTGCCGCGTCGGTCGCGGTCACCCGCAGTTCCGGCGAGCCCGCGGCCGGGTTGTGCCACAGAGCCAGGTAATGGCCGGCGAATCCGACCACGGCGGCCGGGTGCCAGGTCGTGCCGTTGTCGAACGACGCCGAGACGGTGGCCGAGGTGATCGGCGAATGGGAACCGATGCCGTTGTAGCTGACGTGGCCGACCGTCAGTCCCATGGTCTGCACCGGCGAGTGGCTCGTGTTGGACTCGTCGGCGGCGAGCTGGTAGTCGAGGGTGAGCGCCGGCAGGATCTGGCACGGCGTGGTCGGCGCCTGGCCCTGGCAGGCGTCCGTGGTCGGCAGCGGAGTGCCGGTCGCGGTGGGGGAGTACTTCACCGTGACCTCGGTATGTGTCTTCGTCGACTGGCTGTAGTTGTTGGCAGCGCTGAGGTCCACGTCCAGCACGCCGCGATAGGTGCTCGGCGTCGCCGGGATGTCGGTGACCGACGTGCCGAAGAAACCGTCCTGGTCGAACAGCTTCGTGTCGTCCCGGAACAGCGCGAAATGCACCGTGACCGGAACGAAGAACGGGAAGTTCCCCGCGTGGTCCGGCACGGTGTCCCGCACGAACGGGATGGCCAGCGACAGCGTGCTGCCCGCCGTGCAGGCGTCGCAGAACTGTGGGCTGGTCCAGTGGGTGAGGCCGGCGGTCAGCGGGCCGCGCGCCCAGTCCACCGAATAGTCGTGCCCGGCCGCATAGGTGTGCGGATCGCCGAACAGGTCCAGGTCGTTCGGTGTCAGGTCGTCCTGGAGCCATTCGCCGCCGTCCGCGGTGCCCAGGTAGTCGACGAGATCGGCTGGCATGGCCCGTTGGAGACCGACCAGGTCGAATCCGAACGTCAACGGGTCGAGCGCGCCGGACGACAGTTGGCCCTGTGGGCCGCCTGCCGGGTCGGCGAACAGGTGCTCATGCACCGCGGCGACCTGGTCGGAGCGGCCGACGAACGTCTCGTCAGCCGGGATGCCGCTGTTGGCGAACGCGAGGTCGAAGCGATAGTTGTCGCTGGGTTTGGTGGCCGCGCCGCCCCACTGGACCACGTAGTGCAGCGTGCCGACCTTGGCCGAGGGCTGCGGGTTGACGTAGACCGGTGCGGTCGGGGCGCCGAAGTTGGACTGTGAGGCCGCCGAGGCGGCGTTCCCGGTCGCGTCGAACCGCTCGGTGGAGGCGACGGTCACGTCCTGGATGGCCGGACGCGGTGTGGTGGCCGAGATGGCCGAGGTCGCGGTCCGTTCGTCCAGCGCGACGGTGCTGACCGCGGGCGTGTCGGCGACCACGAAGTCGTTCGCGCTGAGCAGGCGGAACGCGGTGGGGTTGCCCTGCGCGTCGAAGTCGTCGAAGAACGCGAATGCGGCATAGTCGCCGGCCGGTACCGCGATCCGGGCGATGCCGCCGACCAGTGGCACGATGTCGTTCGCCCGCGCGGACGAGTCCGTGTTGGTCAGCAACGCGATCGTGTTGACCGGCTGCCCTGTCATGTCGGTCGCGTTGATCTGCAGGATGTGCAACGGAAAGTGCGGCAGCACGGCCGGACCGGGCGCGCCGGCCGCGGCCAGGCCGATGCCGGCGAGGCCGTCGGCGATGCCGCTGGTGCCGGCCTGGTGGCCTGCCGCGATGTCCGCGCCGATCCGCTTGCGCAGCGCCGCCGTGAACGCACTGCCGGACGCGAGATAGCCGTCGGCGGTGCTGCCGGTGACCGACGTGAACGTCACGCCGCCCGGCGCGGTCGGCGTGACACCCGCGTTGAAGGACAGGTGCACCGGTAACCTGCCCGCCGTGCCGTCCCGCACCAGCGCGGACACGTCGAACAGCGACCGGTCCAGCTGAGTGCCCAGATAGGGCAGTGCGACCGCGGGCACCACGTAGTGATCCCCGGTGCCGTCGGAAAATGACGCGAAACCACTGCTGGAGCTGGTCTGGTAGATCGGCTTGCCGTTCGAAGTGCGCACCGTGACCTGATCGCCGGTGATCAAGGTGACCGTGTGCGCGCCGGTCACGGCGAACGTTGTCGGTGCCGGCGTTGCCGTCGCCGGTACGCCGATGGTCGCCAGACCGGCGGTAACCGCGCCGACCAGCAGCGCGCGCCACCGAGTGGACGTAGACATCCCCCACCCCCAGATTGTGTTAGTCAACTAGAACAGTAGTTGTCTCGCACTTGGGGTGTTTTGTCAAGGTTTCAGCCGGCCACGAATCCGTCCACGAGGAGACAGGTTCCGCTCAGCCTGACCGGAGCGGCGTGTGCCGGTTGAGCCGTTCTTGTGCTCGATTGTGTATCGGTACGTGGCGTCGGCGGCCGTTGTCCGCGATCCTGTACCCGCCGTCGGTATGGAACGCAGCGTGACGACAAGGAGCGGATCGGTGGGCACCTCACGGGTGAACAGCCAGCAGCGAAAGGTCGGTGCTCTGTCCAAAAAAGACAAAGTACCGAAGGCTGACCATTTCGCTGGCGCCAACGACCTGCGGGCCGCCAACGGCAGCTTCGCCGTGGACCTGACCGAGTTCCAACAGGCGATGTCGGCGCTGTCCAACAGGTTCGACGACCTGGCCAAGGAGGTCAACTCGTCGCCTGAGCTGGCAGGCGTCCTCCCGGCCGGTACCGGTCCGGTCGCCGACGTGGTGGGCACCGCGTTCCGCCACCGGTTGGGTTCCGACGGTGGCATGGACTACGCGGTGCGCGTGAACCTCGACCAGTTGAATCAAATCCTGAACGCGCTGCGGACGACCATGAACAACTACACCCGAGTGGAACAGGAAGCATCGGGCACGATCGCCGGTGAGCAGTTATGAGCAAGAAGGTCCAGCTCGGGCACGTGCCCTGGTCGAACTACAGCCACGAACGACTGTGGCACATGGTCATGTCGGCCGATCCGGCCGCGCTGCAGCAGCGTGCCGCGCACCTCGACACGTTGGCGACGCGCATGGGGGCCGCCGGCAAGGACGCGCACCGCACCCTGGAGACGCTGCTGGCCACCTGGAGCGGCGGCACCGCGGACCAGGTCGCCGCCGTGGTCCGCCCGGTGCTGGACTGGATGGCGACCGCGGCCACCACGGGCAGCGAGATCGCCGCGCGCCTCGGCCGGTTCGCGGAGGCCGTCAACCAGGCGCGCGAGGACATGCCGATGCCGGTCGGCACGACCGCGACCCCCGAGCAGGCGCATGCGACCAAGGACAAGGCCGTCGCGGTGATGCACCGCTACGAGACCGCCTCTGTGCAGGCCTACCACGGGATGCCCACGTTCACGCCGCCGCCGCGGGTGCCGGGTGTCCATGTGCCGCCGCCGGTGTCGCCACCCCGGCCGACCCCGATCGTGCCGCCGGTACCGCCCGCGCAGCAGCCCGCCCCGACCACGACGCAGTCCTCGGTGACCACACCGTCCGACTTCACCGGATCGACCTCCGGGGCCACCGGATTCGGCGGGCCAGGCGGTCTGCCGGGCAGTGCGGTTGGCGGACTTTCGGGCGGTGGTCTTGCGGCCGGTGTCGCCGGCGGGGCGTCGGCGGCGCTGCCGGGTGCGGTCAGCGGGGCCGGCATGATGGCTGCGACCGAGGGTGAACTGGCCGCCATGAACGCGGCCCAGGCCGAGCAGGGCGGCTGGTCCGGCTTCGCGCCGATGGGTGCCGGCGGCCAGCGCGGTGCGCAGGACGAGGAGCACCGCGACCGCTACGCGGGCCGGCCGGACCTCATCGGCGAACTGCCGCCCGCGTTCCCGCCGGTGCTCGGGCTGTAGCGGTGGCCGGCTACCACATCGACGACCAGGTGCTGCTCGACGTGCTGCGCGCGCTGGACGAGGGCGGTACGGACGTGTCCGCCGGTGTCGCCGACCTGCGCGGCGCGCTCGCCACCGAGCTCGGCACGCCCGCGCTGGACGGCGCGGCGGGCGACCTGCTGGCCGGCTGGACCACGACACTCAGCGCGATATCGGACGCGGTCACGGACACGTCGGCCGGCGTCCGCCGCTGCCACGCCGAATACGCCGACACCGAGGCGCGGATTGCCGGGCTGCTAAGGGATTCGACGTGACGGCCTATCCGGGCCTCGGCTTCGATCCGGCGCCCGGCGACCCCGCTCGGGTGGCCGCGTTGGCGGACGCCGCGGCGTCGGCCGCCGGGCACGCGGCCGACGCGCACACCGGGATCTCCGGGGCCGTGGACCGGTCGGGACCGTGGGTCGGGCAGGCGGCCGACGAGTTCCGGCGGCGGGCCGCCCACCTGCCGGCCCGGCTGGCCGCGCAGCGGGACAGCGCCACCGCCGCCGCCGACGTGTTGTTCGGCTGGTCGGCCACCCTGGCCGACCTGCAACGGCGTGCCGAGCAACTCGATCGCCGGGCCAGGGCCCTGCGCACCCGAATCGCGGCCGCCGAGCGGCTCGTCGAGGAGTGGACCACCGCGGTCAGCGTCGCGAGCACGCACACCCGCCCGCAGACGGCGGCGATTTTGGCGGGCCACCAACGGGAACTGGACGGACTCCACGCCGAGTTGACCCCGTTGCTGGACAGCGCCCGCCAACTCGCCGCGGAGCACCAGCGGGCCGCGGACCAGGTCACCCGTGAACTGCGCGGCGCCAGCCCGTCGCCGGGCGCACTGCTCACCGGGCTCTCCACCGCGACCCGACGCGCCGCCGCCATTGCCGCGCTGGCCGGCCAACCGCACCGGGTCGTGCCGCCGGCCGGCGCGGTCACCACCGCGCTGGCCTGCGGTCCGCCGGAGCCGCCGACCCGGACCTGGGTGTTCGGCGGGCCCGCCGTCCCGATCGACCGATTGCGGCGAGACCTGGCCACGTGAGAGTAGAGCTGGTCGCGGGGATCACGCCCGTGTCCGTCGGTTCCGTCGAACAGACCGCGCACGAGCTGACCGAACTGATCATCGCCTGCCGGGGTGCCGCTCCCGGCGCGGCCGAGTCCGCGCGTTCGGTTGCTGAGATCGCGCACCGCTCGTCGGCCGGCCTTGTCGCCGTGGTGCGACACCCGGCCGCCGATCCGGCGCTGCTGTTCGGTGTGCTGGTCGCCGGTAGCGCGAACGGGATGGTGCCCGAGTCCGGTTCGGACATTCGGGAGGTGGTCGAGGGCCGCAGCCCGCTGGGGTATCCGGTGGTGTTCGCCGAGCGGGTGGTCACCGAGGCCCAGTTGCGCGCGGGGGAGCCGTTCGACTGCCAGTTGCAGGCCGTGGTGGCCGATCCGGTCGGCCGGCGGATGGCGGTGTTCACCCTCAGTTCCAGTACCGGGCGCGGCTGGCTCGAGCTGTCAGGCGTCTTCGGCCGGCTGGTCGCGTCCGTCGACTTCGGCTGACCGCACGCCGTCCCGGAACTCGCGCGGGGTCGTGCCGGTGAGCTTGCGGAAGGTGCGGGAGAAGTGCGCCGAGTTCACGAAACCGCACTGCCGGGCCAGTTCGCCGATGCCGTGCCCGCCGCGGGTCGGGTCGGCGAGCAGTTCCTTCGCCCGCGCCACCCGCATTCTCCTGATGCGGCCGGAAATGCCGTCGCCGTCGTCGAACAGCTGGTACAGCCTGCGGCGGGAGATGAACAGCGCGTCCGCGATGCGCTCCGCGCTCAGTTCCGGGTCGGTGAGATGCCGGTTGACGTAGTCGACCGCGTCCCGGTAGCGCGCCCCCGCCGTGTCACTGCGGTGCAGTTGGCTGCGCAACGCACTGCGCAGCACCAGTTCCACCAACCCGACCAGATAGTGGCCGGTGCCGTGTTGGTCCAGTGTGTCCGGTTGGCCCGCGGCACCGAGCAACTGGCCGACCGCGGCCCCGAACAGCGCCGCGAGCGGCCGGTCCACCGGGATCTGTTGGAACATCAGCGGTTGCAGCTCGGCAACGTCGATGGACAGCCGGTGCGTCGGCACGGTCAACACGACCACCCCGGCCCGCTGCGCAGGCTCCGCGGACGGACGCAGTTCCACCGCGCAGCCCGGCACCGCGAGCGTCCGAGCCGACGGCGGCAGCCGACGAGGTACCGGGGCACGCATGACGAGCTGCACGTCGCCGGCCTTCTGGGCGGATCCGCTGAGCGCGGCGAGCGCCGCGCCCGCACCGGACGCGCGCACGACCAGCACTCCGCTGGCCGGTTCAGCTGGCTCCACGTCGAGGCAGCGTAGTCGGCCGTTCCGGTTGAGCCCCGTTGTGCGCGGCCGGGCAACGCAGCTGTCGTTCTGTTTAAATGTCGCGCCGCTGCTCACATGTCGCGCTGCCAGCCGAATCGTCGGAGGACTGACTGTCGACTCGACCGGTCCATTCGAGTGAATCGTGTCCGTACTGGACTCCGATGTGCTCCTGTTGCTCGGGGGATGGCGATGAGGAGCAGCAGTGGCGCCGCAGGGATTCTTTACCGACCCGCAGGGCCGGGTCCGGCCGATCACCCCCAAGAAGGGCGCGGCGGGCGGTGCGGCCGCCGCGGTCGTTGCCGCGGGTCTGATCGCGGTCGGCGGGGGCGTCGGTGGTGCGGGGTCGGTTGGTGCGGCTGCCGATTCGTCGATCACCCAAGCCGTCAAGGCCGAGACCCAGAGCAGCGAAACAGCCGCCCGCGACGGGCAGGAGACCGAGGCGTGGCGACGGCTGGGCCTCAAAGAGCTCAAGAAGGTCGCCAAGAATGATCTGGAGTGCGCCCTCCAGTCGAACGGCCAGGTTCGGGAGTTCCTGCTTCGCACGCCCTGTCTCTCGTTGGCGGGCGTAGTGCTGGCGATCGGCGACCCGAACAGCAATCTGGTCGCGGTGTCGGTCGCGTGGGTGCGGATGCGCAGCGCGGACAGTGCGGTCCGGTTGAAGAAGCTGGAGGACACCTTCGGAACCGGTGACGTGACGCCGATCGCCGCTGAGGTGTTGCAACTGGGTGGTGTCCGGTTCACCGCGGCGCACTACGGGTCGCGTCGTGCCGGAGCGTTGGTGGAGATCGCTGAGGTGGAACCGATACGCGGGCAGACGCCTGCCGTGTTGCTCGACGCGGCGGCTCAGGTCGCCAAGGAACTTCCGCCGCCGTGATCGGCCTGCCGCGGCAGTGGCAATGCCGCGGTGCTGCCGCCCGAATCGAGTTCGGCCAGGGTGCGGTCGATGTTTCCCGCCGCGATGTCCGCCATGGCCGCCCTGTCCGGAAAGTCGCCGGCCAGCAGGCGCAGGGGGCCTGCGACGAGTGACAGGTACATGGCGAGGCGGTAGAGGCGTAGCCGGGCCGGGTCGAGGCCGTCTGTGTGGAAATGTTGATAATTCGCGCCGAACCGCAGTTCCAGGAAGGCGTGCTCCCACTCGACGTCGAAGAACATGACGCCCTCGATGTCGATGAGCACCGGCTGGCCGGCCGCGTCGACGTGCACGTGGTCCGGGCCGAGTTCGCCGTGGATGAGCCCGTACCCGGTGCGTGGCGACACGGCGGCATGCCGCGCCAGCAGGGTGTCCGCGATGCGCTGCCGGGCGGTCGCGATGCGCTCGACTTGGGTGGAGGCCTCCGCCAACTGGCCCAGCGCGCGGCGCAGCACCACGTGCTCCGGCGGTTCGGTCGGTTGGCCGGCGCCGGGGCGTCCGTACCGGGTTCGTCGGTGCCGGTGCATCGCCCGGACGGTGTCGCCGAGCCGGGCCAGCACCGGCTCGGCTCGGTGCGGGTCGCGTCGGCACAACGCTTCCAGCGAGCCGTGCACGTCCTCCAGCAGGGCGATCTCGCCGCGGCGCATGATCAGCCGAGGCACCCGCACCCCGATCCCGGACAGCGTCGCGTGGGCAGCGGCGAACAGGTCGGGGCCGGTGGCGTGGCCGAACGGGTCGCCTGGGTCGGAGTCGCCCGCGTCGGGCCAGTGGTCCTCGTCGGCGTGCCACGCATAGGCGATGGCGGTCGTGTCGTCGTCCAGGGTCAGGCGGTAGACGCCCTTCTTGCTGCCGCCGCGCAGGCGGTCGACCGAGACCACCTCGCGCCCCGGGAACGCCGCCTGTACGACCCGCAGGTCGTCGCCCGTCAGCCCGGTCACGTGATCAGGGTATCGACCCGATGTTTCCACCGAACCGGTGCCAGCTTGATCGAACCGCGGGGCAGTTGCGATCGAAACCATCGGATCTCTGTCCTTGACGGGTGGCGCAGCTCACTTTAAGCTCCCGATTAGTTCAACCCTTGAACTAAGAAACTCTCGCCTGCTTCAACGAAGTCGGAGGCGTGATGAAAAGGCGTTCCGTCCTGGTCCTCGCCGCGGTTCTCGCGTTGTCGGGCGGCCTTCTCCCCGCACATGCCGCCGTGCAACCGCGGCTGAGCGCGCCTGCCGCGACGCCGGTCGACCGGGCCAACGCGCTGCTCGCGCAGATGACCCTGGCCGAGAAGGTCGCCATGATGCACCAGGGCGCGTCCTGCGCCTACGACGCCTGCGTCGACCCCAACACCCGCCTCGGCATTCCGCAACTGCGGCTGCAGGACGGCCCGGCCGGTGTCGCCGACGGCGCCATCGGTGCCACCCAGCTGCCGGCGCCGGTCGCGGGCGCGGCGAGCTGGGACACCGCGCTGATGAGCCAGTACGGCCAGGTCATCGGCTCCGAGGAGTTCGGCAAGGGCGTGAACACCCTGCTCGGGCCGACGATCAACATCGTCCGTGACCCGCGATGGGGCCGGGCGTTCGAGTCGCTGAGCGAGGATCCGTTCCTTGCGTCGCAACTCGACGCACCCGAGATCCAGGCGATCCAGGCACAGGGCCCGATCGTCGAGGTCAAGCACTACGCGGACTACAACCAGGAGACGTTCCGCAACACGCCGCAGGACAACGTCATCATGTCCGACAAGACGCAGCGGGAGATCTACCTGCCGGCGTTCGTGTCCGCAGTTCAGCAGGGCAAGGCCAACGCGGTGATGTGCTCCTACGCCACCGTCAACGGCACCGACGCCTGCGAGAACGGCCTGCTGCAGAACACGATCCTCAAGGGGGGAGCTGGGTTTCACCGGCTTCGTCGGGTCCGACTTCGGCGGCACGCACTCCACCGTGAACGCCGCCAACAACGGCCTCGACCAGGAGATGACCGGCAGCACGTTCTTCGGTGACCCGCTGATCGCGGCGGTCAACGCGGGCCAGGTCTCCCAGGCCACCATCGACGACCACGTCCGGCGGATCCTGACCGCGATGTTCACGCAGGGCCTGTTCGACAACCCGCAGACCGGCACCATGGGCGCCACGGTCACCTCAGCGGCACACCAGGCCGTCGCCACCCAGACCGCGGAGGAAGGCAGCGTGCTGTTGAAGAACAGCTCGGTGCTCCCGGTCGGCGGCTCGACGTCGGTCGCGGTGATCGGCAACGACGCGGGTGCCAACGCGATGACCTCCGGCGGCGGCAGCACACAGGTCAACCCGTCGACGCTGGCCTCGGTTGTCACGCCGTTCCAGGGCATCAAGGCACGTGCCGGCAGCGGCGCGAACGTCACGTTCTCCCAGGGCGTCGCCTCGCCGACCGGGGACATCGTCGACACGTCGTTCCTGAAGCCGTCCTCTGGCACCGGCACCGGGCTGACCGGCCAGTACTTCAACAACACCTCGTTCTCCGGCACGCCGGTCGTGACGCAGAACGACCCGAACGTCAACTTCCTGTGGGGCGGCCAGCCGCCGCTGCCCGGCGTGCCCGGCACGTCGTGGTCGGCGAAGTGGACCGGCACGCTCACCCCGCCGACCACCGGCAACTTCACCTTCAACCTGACCAGCGACGACGGCAGCAGGCTGTTCATCAACGGCCAGCAGATCATCAACAACTTCAAGGACCAGCCGCCGACCACCATGTCCGGCAACGTCAACCTCACCGCGGGCCAGCCGGTCAGCATCGAGGTGGACTACTTCCAGGACGGCGGCGGTAGCCAGGTCAACCTCGGCTGGCAGATCCCCAACCAGAACCTGCACGACCCGGCCGTCGCGGCGGCGCGGGCGGCGCAGGTCGCCGTGGTCTTCGTGTCCAAAGGGGAGGGTGAGGGCGCGGACCTGAGCGACATCAACTTGTCCGCCGACCAGAACCAGCTCATCAGCGACGTGGCCGCGGCCAACCCGAACACCGTCGTCGTGGTCAACAGCGGCTCCGCGGTCACCATGCCGTGGGCCAACTCGGTGAAGGGCATCATCGAGAACTGGTATCCGGGCCAGACGGACGGGAACGCGATCGCCGCGCTGCTCTACGGTGACGTCAACTTCTCCGGCAAGCTGCCGGTCACGTTCCCGCAGAGCCTTGCCGACGTGCCGGCCAGCACCCCGGCGCAGTGGCCTGGCCAGAACGGCACCGTGCAGTACTCGGAAGGCGTCAACGTCGGCTACCGCTGGTACGACTCGCAGAACAAGACGCCGATGTTCCCGTTCGGGTTCGGCCTGTCCTACACCAACTACGCCTACCGCAACCTGACGGTCGGCGCGCCGGACGCGAACGGCAACGTCGCGGTCGGGTTCGACGTCCAGAACACCGGCACCAGGGCCGGCGCCGAGGTGGCGCAGGTCTACGTCGGCCAGCCCGCGTCGTCCGGGGAACCGCCGAAGAACCTGCGGGGTTTCTCCAGGGTGAGCCTCAGCCCCGGCCAGACCCAGCACGTCGGCGTCACGCTGGACGCGCGCAGCTTCCAGTCCTGGACCAACGGCGCGTGGGTCAACTCCGCCGGCACCAACCAGATCATGGTCGGTGCGTCGTCGAGGGACATCCGCCTCACCGGGCAGGTCACGATCGGCGGCGCGCCGGCTGGTCACGTGGTCAGCTTCCGGGCGCACGCCAACGGCATGATCGTGACGGCGGACAACGCGGGCGCGTCCCCGCTGATCGCCAACCGGACCGCGATCGGTCCGTGGGAGCAGTTCGACGAGCTCGATCTGGGCAACGGCAACATCGCCCTGCGGGCGCACGCCAACAACATGATCGTGACCGCCGAGAACGCGGGTGCGTCGTCGCTGATCGCGAACCGCACGGCCGTAGGTCAATGGGAGACCTTCGGGCTGATCCACAACGCGGACGGCAGCATCAGCCTCAGGGCGATGGCGAACAACAACATCGTCACGGCCGAGAACGCCGGCGCCGCACCGCTGATCGCCAACCGGACGGCGATCGGTCCATGGGAAGAATTCGACCTCATCAACGACTGATGAAGGACTGCTGACATGTCCGCACGACGGGCCCTGCTGTTCATACCCGTACTCGTGGCCGGTATCACCCTGGGTGTCGGCCAGACCGTGTCGGCGGCGCCGAACTTCGCCGCCGGCACCACGACCGCCTGGCAGAACGGATCGTTCTCGGTCGACACGCCGAACGTGGTGCGTCGCTCGGACATCGTGCTGGGCAAGGCGAACACCGACCCGACCACGTTCCTGCCGCTGGGCAACGGCACGCTCGGCGCCGCCGTGTGGGCGGCGAACGGATTCACCGCCCAGCTCAACAGATCCGACACGTTCCCCGACCGCAAGTCACCGGGCCAGGTGGTGATTCCGGGCCTGTCGGCGATGACGACCGCGTCGAACTTCAGCGGCTTCCTGGACCCGTACGACGGGATGCTGCACGAGTCCGGCGGCGGCATGACGCTGACCGCCTACGTCCGGTCCGACACCGCGCAGCTCGTCGTCGACGTGACCGGGGCCAACCCGAACAACACGCAGACCGCGCAGGTCAAGCTGTGGACCGGCAGGTCGCCGTCGGCCCAGGCATCCGGCGCCACCGCGACCCTGTCCGAGACCTTCGTGGACAACAGCGGACTTGGTGCGTCCGGGCAGACGTTCGGCTCACTGGCCGGCATCAGCGCGGGCGGGCGCAACGTGACCGCGTCCAACCCGGACGGGCTGACCGCGCAGGTCGCGTTCCAGCCCAACACGGACGGCTCGTTCCGCGTGATCGTGGCCGCGCCGAACTGGACCGGCGGCAACGCCATCAACACGGCCAACTCGGTGATCAACGGCGACACCACCAAGCCGGCGTCCACGATCCAGGCCGCGCACCTGGCCTTCTGGCACAACTACTGGAACACCGCGGGCCTGATCAAGATCAGCTCGTCCGACGGCTCCGGTGAGTACATCGAGAACATCCGCACGCTGTACCTGTACGACGCCGCCGCCGAGCGCGGTGGCCCGTTCCCCGGCTCGCAGGCCGGTGTCGCGGACCTGTTCAACTTCTCCCAGGACCACCAGGACTGGTTCCCGTCCGGCTTCTGGTTCTGGAACCTGCGCATGCAGGTACAGGCGAACCTGTCGGCCGGCAAGGCCAGCCTGAACGACCCGGTGTTGAACCTGTACCAGAGCAACGTCAACAACATCACGTCGTGGACCACGACGAAGGACAACGGCCGCGCGGGCACGTGCGTGCCGGAGACGATGCGGTTCAACGGCAACGGTTTCTACGTCGGCGGCGAGAGCAACGCGTCCTGTGACGCGACGATCGCCCCGAGCTTCAACGCGGAGACCATCACCAGCGGCGCCGAGATCGGCCTGTGGGTCTGGCAGGAGTTCCTGGCCAACGACAACCAGTCGTTCCTGTCCACCAACTACCCGCTGATGCGCGGCGCGGCGCAGTTCCTGCTCGCGTCGGCGACCACCGGCTCCGACGGCCTGCTGCACACCACGGAGAACGCGCACGAGACCCAGTGGAACGTCACCGACCCGGTCACCGACATCGTGGCCATGCAGGCGCTGTGGCCGGTGACCATCAAGGCGGCGCAGCTGCTGAACACCGACAGCGGCCTGGTCAGCCAGCTCCAGGCCGCCATGCCGAAGATCCCGCCGCTGCCGAGGACCGACACCGCGGGCCAGACCCAGGTGCTTGGCCCGTCGGCCGACGCGGCCGGCAACGACATGATCGCCCTGTCCACCCAGCCGACCGCGACCCGGCACAACTCGGAGAACCTCGGCCTGGAAGCGGTGTTCCCGTACAACCTGATCGGCGACAACAGCAGCATGACGGCGCTGGCCAAGCGCACCTACACGTCACGCAGCTACGTCAACGCGGGCGACTGGACGTTCGACTCGCTCCAGGCGGCTCGGCTCGGCCTGGCCAGCGAGGTGCAGAACGACCTGCTCAACGCCACCAAGACCTACCAGGTCTATCCCTCGGGCCTGGCGAACCTCGGCGGCTCCAAGGGCGACGAACCCTACGTCGAGCAGTCCGGCGTCGCCGCGGCGGCGGTGAGCGAGGCCCTCGTACAGGACTACGACGGCCTGCTGCGGATCGCGCCCGCGTTCCCGAGCAGTTGGAGCGGTGAGGGCTCGGTCTTCATCCAGCACAACACCAAGGTGGACGTGCAGTTCACCAACGGCACACCGAGCACGGTCGCGATCGAGTCCGGCAGCAACACGCCCATCTCGATCCGCAGCCCGTGGCCCGGCCAGGCGGTGACGGTCGTCGACGGCAGTTCCGGCGCGACCGTGGTCGGTTCGCAGAGCAACTCGACGTTCACGATTCCGGTGCAGTCCGGCAAGTCCTACCTGGTCGAGCTGACCTCGTCGCCGACGACGTCACTGCCGTTCGCGTCGATCAGCGGCAGCCCGGCGACCACCGCCAAGCACCTCGGCAACCAGACCATCGGCCTTGACGGCAACTCCGTCTCGACGGGCCACGTGGTCAGCTTCCGGGCGCACGCCAACAACATGATCGTGACGGCGGACAACGCGGGCGCGTCCCCGCTGATCGCCAACCGGACGGCCGTCGGCACCTGGGAACAGTTCGACGAGCTGGATCTCGGCAACGGCAACATCGCACTGCGGGCGCACGCCAACGGCAACATCGTGACCGCGGACAACGCCGGTGCGTCCCCACTGATCGCCAACAGAACAGCCGTCGGCCAGTGGGAGACGTTCGCCCTGCTCCACAACGGCGACGGCAGCATCAGCCTCAGGGCGGCGGCGAACAACATGATCGTCACCGCCGAGAACGCGGGCGCGTCAGCGTTGATCGCGAACCGGACCGCGATCGGTCCGTGGGAGGAGTTCGACCTGATCAACGACTGAGCCACCCCGGTCCGTCCGGTGCCGCACCGCCCATCCCCCGGCGCGGCACCGGACCCCTGCCGTCTCAGCCCGCCGACTCTATCCACAGATTCTCGGCTCCTGTCCGCAGTTCACTGGCCCATTCCTGGGCTGGGGTCTGTCCTTGGGGTAGTCGGCGTCTTGCTGTCCGCTATGTGGCTTTTTCCGCACGTTGTGGCTTCTGCATCACCCCGATACTCGATTGTCGTGACGGTTGGTGGGGTTTGTCAAGGCGGGAAAGAGTACCTTGACAAACCCCACCAACCGCTTTAAAGAGGGCCCGTATCGGGGTGATGCAGAAGGACTGGGTAACGGAAGGAATGCCGCGTGATTTGGGTCAGTCCTTGGAAGGCGAAAGAGCCGCCTCGGTGGGGAGCCTGCTTGTGTTCGTCCGGCGGGTCCGGTCTGTGGGTGGTTGCTGGCGCCTCGGTGGGGGGCCTGCTCGTGTTCGTCCGGCGGGTCGCGTTCGCTCGGTGAGTCGTCGCTGGCCTGGCCCTGGGGACCAGCACCCGTGACCACTGCCCGAGACCACCACCGAAACGGAACCCGCCGGCCGAACAGGAGCAGCCTCCCCACCGAGGCGCCAGCGACCACCACCGAAAACGGGACCCGCCGGGCGAACAAGAGAAGGCTGCCAACCGAGGCGGCTCTCGCTTCGGCGGGACTAGCCCCAATAACGCGGCATTCCTTCCGTTACCCAGTCCTTCTGCATCACCCCGATACGGGCCCTCTTTGAAAGCGGTTGGTGGGGTTTGTCAAGGTACTCTTTCCCGCCTTGACAAACCCCACCAACCGTCACGACAATCGAGTATCGGGGTGATGCAGAAGCCCAAACCGTGCGCAAAAAGCCACACAGCGGACAGCAACACGCCGACTACCCCAAAGGACAGACCCCAGCGAATTAGGGGACAGCCCTTGACCTCCAGGAATACCAACCAGACGACCATGCTGTGGGCGACGACAGGTGTGGCTGACCTGCCCCACAACCTCCCGAACAGGGTGTGAGAGACCAGCCCAGGCTCCTGCCGACCGCATTTCCGCAGCTCACAGCCCCACCCTGATTCGCCAACAGCATCCCAGGGGTTGGGTGGGGGTCTGCCTGTGTGTTGGTGGGATGTGCGGCCAGTAGCATTCGGGCGTGCGGGATATCGCGGTGTTCAGTGGGAGTGCCCATCCCGAGTTGGCGGCCGAGATCTGCGCTCATCTCGAGGTTCCGCTGCACCCGGTGCGGGTCCGGCGCTTCGCCAACGACTGTCTGGAAGTGCAGTTGCAGGCCAACTGCCGGGAGCGGGACGTGTTCCTGATCCAGCCGCTGGTCCGGCCCGTCCAGGAGAACCTGGTCGAGCTGCTGCTGATGCTGGACGCGGCCCGCGGCGCGTCGGCGGCTCGGACCACCGTGGTGCTGCCGCACTACGCCTACGCGCGGTCGGACAAGAAGGACGCGCCGCGGATCTCGATCGGCGGGCGGCTGGTGGCCGACCTGCTGGTCACCGCGGGGGCCGGCCGGGTGCTGGCGATGACACTGCATTCGCCGCAGGTGCACGGGTTCTTCAGCGTGCCGGTCGACCACCTGCACGCGCTGCGCGAGCTGGCCGGGCACTTTCGCCGGTACGACCTGGCCAACACCACGGTCGTGTCACCGGACCTGGGCAACGCCAAGGAGGCCGCGCACTTCGCCCGGCTGCTGGGCGTGCCGGTGGCGGCCGGGGCCAAGCAGCGCTTCGCCGATGACCGGGTCAGCATCAGTGCGGTGATCGGCGAGGTCGCCGATCGGGACGTCATCGTGCTGGACGACGAGATCGCCAAGGGCAGCACCGTGCTCGAACTGCTGGACCGCCTGCGGGAGCTGGGCGTCCGGTCCGTTCGGGTGGCCTGCACCCACGGGCTGTTCGCGGGCGGGGCGCTCAAGCGGATCAGTGACCAGCCGGACGTGGTGGAGATCGTCTGCACCAACACCGTGCCGATCCCGGCAGGCGAGCGGGTGCCCAAGCTCAGCGTCCTCTCGGTCGCCCCGGCCCTGGCGGAGGCCATGCGCCGCATCCACAACGGCGAGTCCGTCAGCGCACTGTTCGACCCAACCTGAGTCAGCGGTCCATCAGGGCGAAGATTCCCCAGCCGAGGTACTCCCGTCGGTACCGGACATGATTGGCCGGCCCAGTGGCCAGTCGGCCAGGACCATCTCCACGACGTCGCAACCCAGCTCGCCGAACTGCTCGATCAAGTCCGGCAACGGCCGGAACTGGTCCGCACCGATGGCGTGGCAGGCCTCGACCGTGGCCTGGTCGGGTGGGTCGCGGCGCCAGTACGGCTCGCCGATCAGCATCAGGCCGCCGGGCCGCATGCTCCGACGGAGCAGCTCGACCGTGCCGGGTACGCCGTCACCGATCCACGTGGCCCCGACACACGACGCGACATCAACCGGCTGGTCGGCGACATGACCTGCCGCGTCACCAGGTGCACAACAGCTCACCGGAGCCGCAGGCCAGGTCGAGCAGCCGACCGTCCGCTGGCAGACGGAGCGCCGCACCGAGGGTGGCCAGCTTGGCGCTGGTCAGCGGGTTGTGAATACGGTGACCGCTCTCCCTGATGACGAAGCTGCGTGCTAGATCCACAGCTGACACTCTACGAGGCCACCACCAGCGATTTTCCGTTGTGCCGGACCGCGTCCGCGTATAGTCGGCGGCACGCACCTGCGCGAGAGGAGGGGGACGATGCTCGCTACGGCGTCGCAGTCCGCCTTCGTTCACCTGGTGTCGGTGCTGCTCGGCCTGTTGCCGGCGCCGACCGGCGCGGCCGGCCTGCTCGGTCTCGCCACGGTCGCCGTTGCCGGCGTGTTGCTGGTACTGCTGGTCGTCCAGGCGCGTGGTGACCTCGCCGACCTGGCCGGAGCCGCGATTCGCGTGCGTGCGATCGCGTTGCGCGAGCGGTCCCGACACTCCGCACCACTGCGGCTGCGCGATCCCGACGCGGCGGGCCGCCCTCGTCCACGAGCACCGGGGTTCGCTTCCCCGGCCGTGTGACCCGTTTCCACATTTCTCGGTCATGTGGCCGTTTCGCCTGTCCTGACACCCTCAGACATGCTGGAGCGTCCCTGTGTTCACCTTTCTCAACGTGCCGGTTGCCGGCGCGTTTCACCTGATCGTGCCCATCATCGCGGTTCTGCATCCGTTGTTCGGTGGCGTGTGCGTCGCCGTCGCCGTCGTGTTGTTCACCTGTGCCGTTCGTCTGTTGTTGCTGCCGCTGGCGCGTGCCGCCGTGCGCGGTGAGCGGGCGCGGGCCGTGCTCGCGCCGCGGATCGCCACGCTGCGTGCGCGGCACAAGAACGATCCGGAACGCCTGCAACGGGAAGTGGCCACCCTCCAACAGGAGTCCGGCCTGTCGATGTTCGCAGGCTGCCTGCCGATGCTCGCGCAGGCGCCGTTCTTCACGATCATGTACCGGCTGTTCACGTCCCCGACCGTGGCCGGGCACCCGAACACGTTGCTGGCCGGCAGCATGTTCGGCGTGCCACTGAACCAGCACCTGCTGGCCACCATGCACGGTCCGGCCGGCTTCGTGTTCTTCGTGCTGCTGGCCGCGCTCGGCGTGGTAGCGACGCTCTCGTTGCGCTGGCAGGCCGCAACGGTGACCGTCGAGCCACCGCCCGGCGCCCGCCTTGTGCGGTATCTCGCCTACTTCCCGCTGCTGGTCGCCGCCATCCTGCCGCTGGTCGGCGGGATCTACCTGCTCACGTCGACGACCTGGACGGTGGCGGAACGGAAACTGCTCCACCGGCCCGGTTGAGTGCCGCACGCCGGTCTGCCAGAGTGCGCTGGTGACGTATGCCGATGATGAGTCGTACGGGCCCGACGCGTGGGACGGCCCCGCCGGCGAGCACCGGGTCAGGTACGCCGACCTGATCGAGGCCCAGGTGCGTCGGCCCGCCGAGCGGTTCCGGGCCGTCGCGGCGATCGGCGCCCACGATCGCGTGCTCGACATCGGCTGCGGCACGGGGGAGTCCACACGGGACGCTGCCCGTGCCGCCGTCGACGGCAATGTGGTGGGTGTCGACCTGTCGGCGGCGATGCTGGCGTTGGCACGTCGGCTGAGCGAGGAACAGGGCCTGCGCAACGTCGGTTTCCTGCGAGCCGACGCCCAGAAACACGAGTTCCCCGCGGCGTCGTTCGACCTGTGCGTGAGCCGGTTCGGGGCGATGTTCTTCGACGATCCGGTGGCCGCGTTCACCAACATCGGCCGGGCGTTGCGGCCCGGCGCGCGGCTGGTGCTGCTGGTCTGGCAGGACCGCGACCACAACGAGTGGTCCACCGCGATCCGCTCGGCACTCGGCGCGCCCGTACCGGCGCCGCCGCCGACCGGGCCCAATCCGTTCTCGCTGGCCGATCCCGTTGTCGCCGAAGGCATTCTCACCGATGCCGGTTTCGTCGATTTCGCGACCGTCGACGTGCGCGAGCCCGTTTTCTACGGTCGGAACAGCGAAATCGCCCGCGAGTTCGCGCTCGGCTTCCCCAGCACCAGGGACCTCCTCGCCGGACTGGACGCGCCGACGACCGGGTCCGCGCTCGAACGGCTGCGCGCCACCCTCGCCGCGCACGACACCGGCGACGGCGTGTACTTCGACTCGCGGGCCTGGATCATCACGGCACGACGGCCTTGACACAGCGGGATAACATCGCGTCCGTGCGCGCGAGGCCGGCCCTGGTCATCATCGTGGTAGGCGCGTTCGTTGTGTCCGCATGTGGGAGTTCTGACCGGATCAGCGGCATCGCGATCGCGCCGCGCACGTCGTCCATCGGCAGCGCCGCGACCTACGCGCCACCGACCACCACGGCCGTGCCGACCACCACCACGAAGGCGCCGACCGCTGCCGCGCCGCCACCGGCCGCGCTGCCGTCGGCCGGCAACCCGAACGGCCACGCGGCGGTCCCGGCCGAGGGCCAGCCCGTGGACACCTCGCATCCGACCACGGTCGTCGGCACCGGCACGGCGGCCAGTTGCACGTCGTCGGCCGTTGTCGCGGCGGTCGCCACGGGCGGTGTGATCACCTTCTCCTGCGGCCCGGCCCCGGTGACGATCGCCATGGCCGCCACCGCCAAGGTCCGCAACAGCCACGCGACCGTGGTCATCGACGGCGGCGGCAAGGTGACGCTCAGCGGCGGCGGCACCCGGCGAATCCTGTACCAGGACACGTGTGACCAGGCGCAGGGAACGTCCACATCGGACTGCAACAACCAGGCCCAGCCACGGCTCACCGTGCAGAACCTGACCTTCGCCGACGGCAACGCCACCGGCCAGGACACCGAGGACGGCGGTGGCGGCGGCGCCGTCTTCGCGCGCGGCGGCAGGCTCGCGGTGATCAACTCACGGTTCCTGCGCAACCGCTGCGACGCGACCGGTCCGGATCTCGGCGGCGCGGCGGTCCGCGCGCTGAGCGAGTACAACGGCCAGCCGGTCTACGTCGTGAACAGCACGTTCGACGGCGGCGTCTGCGCCAACGGCGGCGCGCTGAGCAGCATCGCCGTGTCCTGGGCGGTGCTCAACAGCGTGCTCACCGACAACCAGGCGATCGGCCACGGCGCGAACCCGCCGTCGCCCGGCACGCCGGGCGGCGGCAGCGGCGGCGCGATCTACACCGACGGCAACCAGTACACCGTGCGGATCGCCGGCTGTGTCATCCAGAACAACCACGCCAACGAGGGCGGCGGCGCGGTGTTCTTCGTCAGCAACGACAAGACCGGCACGATGAGCATCGACGGCTCGACCCTGACCCACAATGTCAGCGCCAGTTTCGAGACGGCGGGCTTCCCCGGTATCTTCTTCCTCGGCGCGCACAATCCGACGGTAACGTCGTCCACACTGAATTGAACGCACGGTAGGCTGCCGCCATGCCGTACGCGATGGATCCGGAAACCGCGGCCGTTCTCGCGGAGTTCGAACAGCGGTTCGCGGACGTGCCGGTGCCCGCGCGAGGCGACTGGAAGACGCTGCGGGACAACGGCAACGCCAACCAGGAGTACCTGGCCACCCTCGTGCCACCCGCGCCGGACGTCCGGTCGACGTCATTCTTCACCACGGCCGACGACGGCACGTCGATCGAACTGCGCTGGTACACGAAGGACGGCGCCAATCCCGGTGCCGCCGTTGTCCACCTGCACGGCGGTGGCCTGATTATCGCCAACATAGATCTGTACGGCCCGTGGGTTTCCTGGTATGTCGCGATGACCGGCGTGCCATTCCTGTCCGTCGAATACCGGCTGGCGCCGGAGGCCACCGGCACCACGCCGGCCGAGGACGCCTTCGCCGGTCTCACCTGGCTGATCGAGCACGCGGCCCAACTGGGCGTCGATCCGGGTCGGGTCGCGATCATGGGGGACAGCGCAGGCGGCGGCATCGCGGCAGGTGCGGCGATCCTCGCACGGGACCGGCAGGTGCCACTGGCCCGACAGTTCCTGGTCTATCCGATGCTCGACGACCGCGAGCCGACACCGCAGTCCGCGATCGAGCCGTTCCTGACCTGGACCTACGACAACAACCACACCGGCTGGCACGCCCTGCTTGGCGAGGAAATCGGCGGCGCGCACGTCTCGCCGGTCGCCGCACCGGCGCGCCTGACGAACTTCGCCGGCCTCGCCCCGGCCTACGTTGACGTCGGCGACCTGGACATCTTCCGCGACGAGGACATCGCGTACGCGCAGCGGCTCGCCATGGCAGGCGTCCCGGTCGAGCTGCACGTCTACCCGGGCGCCCCACACGGCTTCGAACGTTTCGCGCCACAGTCGGCGCTCGCCAGACGAGCGATGGCCGAACGCACGCGGGTCCTACGCGCGCTGTGAGCGCCTTGGCTTCGTCAAGCTGTTGCGGGGCCGATGCCGTGCTGGATGGCGGCGTTGTCAGCCGTCGCACGGTAGTAGTGCGCGAACACACGCACGGAATCCGCCATCTGCGCGGTGGCCACCGCCGCCAGCATGCTGGCTTCGTACTGCGTGTCCGCGCGACTGTGGTCCAGCGAGTTCACCACACTGAGGTTCACCGCGTCCATCGAGTCGGCACTGTCGAGCAGCGACGACGACGCGACCCGCACTCGGCCAATCGAATCGGCCAGTTGATGCCGCCGTGTCATTCTCTCGTGGTCTCCGGTGTCCGCCATGGTGTCCTCACCGTAGCGTCGGTTCCACCAACATCGCGAACTGTGCGTGTCACACCCTGGCTCTAGTCTCGGGTCGTGCTGACCACGCTGGCCGTCGAGAACTACCGGTCCCTGCGGCATCTCGTGCTGCCGCTGCGGCCGCTGACCCTGGTGACCGGCGCGAACGGCAGCGGCAAGTCCAGCCTGTACCGGGCGCTGCGGCTGCTCGCCGAGGCGTCCCGCAACGGGGCGGTGGCCGCGCTGGCGTACGAGGGCGGCCTGCCGTCGACGCTGTGGGCCGGGCCGGAAACGGTGGGCCGAGGGGTCCGGGACGGTCGACATCCCGTGCAGGGCACGGTGCGCACGAAGTCGGTGGCGCTGCGGTTGGGATTCGGCGGCGACGAGTTCGGCTACGCGATCGACTTCGGCCTGCCGGTGCCGGGCGACACCGAGTTCAACCTGGACCCGCAGATCAAGCGCGAGTGTGTCTGGACCGGCGCGGTGCTGCGGCCGGCCACGCTGCTCGCCGACCGGCACAACGGCATCGTCCGCACCCGCGACGAAGACGGGAAATGGCTGCCGGACGCGCATCCCATCGGTTTGGCGGACAGCATGGTGAGCGAGTTCGCCAATCCCCGGTACGCCCCGGAGCTGGTGGTGCTCCGGGAACGGGTCCGGTCGTGGCGCTTCTACGACCAGTTCCGCACCGACGCGCACGCGCCGGCCAGGGCCAGCCGGATCGGCACCAGGACACCGGTGCTGGCCAACGACGGCGCCGACCTCGCCGCCGCCCTGCAGACCATCCGCGAAATCGGCGACAGCGACGCCCTTGACAAGGCCGTCGACCAGGCGTTTCCCGGCTCCAAGGTGAGGATCGCCAACCAAGACGGCCTGTTCGCCGTGCGGTTCCGGCAGCACGGCCTGCTGCGGCCGCTGGACACCGCCGAACTGTCCGACGGCACGTTGCGCTACCTGCTGTGGGTGGCCGCGCTGCTGACCCCGCGGCCGCCGGAACTGTTGGTGCTCAACGAACCGGAGACCAGCCTGCACCCGGATCTGCTGCCACCCCTGGCCGCGCTGATCACCACCGCGTCAGTGCACACCCAACTGGTGGTGGTGTCACACTCGCAAATGCTGATCCGGTCGCTGCTCGCGGCAGCGGACGAACGCGGCGACGACTTCGGTGCCATCGAACTAACCAAGCAGTTCGGCGAAACCACCGTCGTCGGCCAGGGCAGACTGGACGGACCACCCTGGCACTGGCCGACACGATAACACTGGCCGATCAAACGGCGTAGCACTGCCGACCCGACGCGGCAGATCTGTCTGATGTGGACTCTGGTGTTACACGATCGGGTTGAGTTCGGCCAGCAGCTGCCGGCCGAGTTCGGCGTTGCGAGGGTGGCTGAGCACGTCGTAGCGGCGTGCGACCAGCTGGCTGTGCGACGTGAAGTCCCGCCGCCCCTTGGTGGCGCGGTAGCCGAGCGCGGCGGACGCCAGTCCGAAGAGGACGCCGAACACCAGGCCGAGCAGTATCGGCGCCACGCCGGCCGCGGGCGTGAAGATGCTCAGCAGCAGCCCTACGAACAGACCGAACCAGGCGCCGCTCACCGCGCCTCGGCTCAGTACCCGACCCCACGTCAGCCGGGCGTCCACCCGCTCGACGAGCATCGGCTCGATGCCGACGATAGTCACGTCCTGCACCGGGAAGTTGTTGTCCGCCAAGTGGTCGACGGCCCGCTGGGCCTGCTCGTAAGTGTCGTAGGAACCGATCGGCCAGCCGCTGGGCAGCGTGGGCAACCCGGCCATCCTGCTGGCGTTCGGCACGAATGCGGTGGTCATTGTGGCCCTCCTTGAGGTCTTCCTACCCTCATAACGCACCGCGCCGAGCGAACGGTGCCCGTTGCCGGAAGCCCACAGCTGACTATCAGCCAGCTCTCAGGAGCGGCGGCACAGATGCCAGCCCAGGGCCGGTCGAGTGGACCGTCGCGCGTTGGGACTCGTGGCACACATCACCAGTTCGTGGGCGGCCGACCGGGCAGGTACCCGCTGGCACTCGCGGCGCAATCGGGCCGGTACCCGCTGGCACTCGCGGCGTATTTTGTGCCGGCCGGCCCGACGAGCATCACCCCGGCGCCAGCCCGACGAAGATCACTCCGGTGATACGGTGGCCGAGAATCGGTCCTCTTGGTAACGTCCAGCCGATGGCCAGTTCCAGTACCAATTCCGCCCTGCTCGTCCAGCTTCGGCGGGACGTGGGTATACCGCTGCACCGGCAGATCGAGGCGTCGATCCGGGACTCGATCCACGCCGGCGTGTTGGCACGCGGCTCGCTGCTGCCGCCGACGCGCGTCCTCGCCGCCGAGTTGGGCATTTCGCGTGGGGTCGTCGTCGAGGCTTACCAGCAGCTCACGGCCGAGGGGTACCTGGCGGGACGGGTCGGCGGGCACACCGAGGTGGCAGCCGGCGCCACGCCGCGACCGGCCCCGCCGCACAGGGCACCGACGCGGGCCGCCCGCATCGACCTCAGCTACGGCCGCGCGGACGTGTCCAACTTCCCAAGGGCGGCCTGGCTTCGCTCGATCCGCCGCGCGCTGCGGGACGCGCCGAACGAGACGTTCGCCTACCTGACCGGCGGTGGCGTGCCGCAACTGCGGACCGCGATCTCCGACTACCTCAACCGGGTCCGAGGCACGATGGCCGAACCGGACCGCGTCGTCATCACCACCGGCTACGCGCAGGGCATCGGCCTGCTGATCGGCGTGCTGGCCGCGGGCGGCGCGAAACGGATCGCCGTCGAGGATCCATCCTCCGTCGATGACGCGCTGCCCATGGCGCGCGCGGCCGGCCTCGACGTGGTCGGCGTGCCCGTGGACCACGACGGCATCCGGGTCGACCTGCTCAGCGCGACGGGCGCGGACGCGGTTGTCCTCACGCCGTCGCACCAGTGGCCCACCGGGGCGGTGCTCTCACCGGAGAACCGGGCCGCCGTGCTGCGGTGGGCGGTTGCGCACGACGCCGTGGTGGTCGAGGACGACTACGACGCCGAGTACCGCTACGACCGCACGCCTGTCGGCGCGTTGCAGGGGCTCGCACCGGAACACGTCGTGTATGCCGGGTCGGCCAGCAAGACGCTGGCGCCGGGGCTGCGCCTCGGCTGGTTCGTGTTGCCCAGCCACCTGTACGGCGCGATGGCCGCTGCCAAGATCACCGCCGATCGTGGGTCGCCCGCGTTGGAACAGTTGGCGTTGGCGGACTTCGTCTCGGGCGGCGAGTTCGATCGGCACCTGCGTCGGATGCGGCCGGTCTATCGGCGGCGGCGTGACGCCTTGCTGACCGCGCTGGCGCAGCGGCTGCCCGCGCTGACGCCGACCGGCATTTCCGCGGGACTGCACCTGGTCGCCCTGCTGCCGCCGGAGTGGGACGAGGCCACGATCGTCGACGCCGCCGCGACTGCCGGGGTCAGCATCGACGGGCTCGGGCCGTATCGCATCACGCATCCGGGGCAGGGTGGCCTGATCTTCGGCTTCGCGACGGTCAACGAACACGCCATCGCGGAGGGCGTCGACATCATCGCGCGGGTCCTAGACCGCCCCGGCGCCACCCGCCCAGACGTATCTGGTGTCCCGGGGTGACCGGCCGGGCAGCATCCCGACGATGTCCCGCCGAGCCGCCGCCAAATGATCCAGCAACCGATGCACGACGTCGGCCTCCGCCACATGCCCTGCCGCGTCGGCGATGGCATAGGCGGTCATCGGCTCACCGGCCTTGGCCAGGTGCGCCAGCACCTCCTCCTGCAGCGCCAAGACAGGCAGCGCCGTGTACTTGTCGATTCCGGTCTGATGATGGGCGTTGACGTCGATCAACTCGGCGTACACACCGACCGCCCGCTCGTACAGCGCGACCAACGCCCCCAGCGACCGCTCGCCGTAGTCCGGCAGCATCAGCACGATCGTCGGCCGCCCACGCTCCCGTAACGCGGCAACCGAACCGAGCAGGCCGCCGAACAGATGATCGGCCAGGTTGGTACCGGGCTCGGTATCGGTGGGATCGGGCACCGAGCCACGATGGGTGCCGACGAACGTCACGAAGAAATCGGTTCGGCCGTCGCGCAGCTGCTGCATGTAGGTGTGCTGGTCGGTGACACCCTTGTAGCCGTACACGGTCAGCCCCTGCCGCACGGTCCGGCCGGTCCGGTCGACGGCCTTGCCGACCGACTCCATCACCAACTGCTGTATCCAGCGCGGCAGCACCGTGAGCCGGTCCCGGTACGGCAGGACCACCATGTTCTTGTCGCCGCGCCCGTTGCCCAGCCAGTGCCATGCCAACGCCAGCAGCGCGGCCGGGTTGTCCCGGACCGACCGGACGCGCGTGATCGCGTCCATCGCCGACGCGCCCGCGAGGAACTCGCGCGGGTCGGCACCGGCGAGTGCCGCCGGCAGCAGGCCGACCTGCGAGGTCACCGACGTCAGCCCGCCGACCCACTCCCACAGCGGAAACGTGGCCAGCCAACCGGCTCGACGCGCGTGCCGGTCCAGTTCGGTGCCGGCCACGGTGGTCGCGACGGCGTGCGACGCGAAGTCGACGCCGGCATGGGCGTAGGCCCGTTCCAGTTCGAGCATCACCTGCCACGGCGTCGGCGTGATCCCGGACTTGGACACCACGGACACCAGGGTCTTGTCCGGTCCGCCGGGCACCTCGGCCAGCACGCGGTGCACGCCGTCCGGGTCGGCGTTGTCCAGTACCCGCACGGCAAGACCGCCGGGGCGGCCGCGCCACGCGTCGCACAGCAACTGGGGTCCGGTGGCCGAACCGCCGATGCCGACGTGCACAACGGTGCGAAACCGCCGTTCCCGCCGCACCCGCTCGACGAACGCGGCCAGCGCCGCCCAACTGTCCTCGATCTCGGCGGCCAGCCGGGGATCCGGTGCGAGCGCGGGTGTGCGCAGCCAGTAGTGCCCGACTCTGCGCCGCTCGTCGACATTGTCGATTCGGCCGGTTTCCAGCCACGTCATTTCAGCGAGCACGCGGTCGGTCCGTGCCGCCATCGCGTCGAGGTGGCCGTCGGGGAAGCCGACGTTGCTCAGGTCGAGTGACAGGCCGGTGCTCGCGTCCGCGAAATGATACTCACAGTATCGGTCCCACCACGCCTCGCCCAGACCGGCCAACACGGCTGCTCCCCCATCCGACGACCGACAACGCAAGCGCGAATTTTTCGACTCTACGCCGACCGCGAAGCACCAGTCATCGTCCGAACGCGTTAAACCGTACCGCCTCCTGTCCACAAAGGATTTGTCAGCCGAAGCGGCCGTTGACGTAGTCGGCAGTGCGCGGGTCCTGCGGGCTGTTGAACATGGCGTCGGTCGGGCCGTGCTCCACGATGTAGCCGGGGGTGCCGTGTTCGGCCAGGAAGAACGCGCACTGGTTGGACACGCGGGCCGCCTGCTGCATGTTGTGGGTGACGATCACGATCGTCACCTCGGTGACCAGTTCGGCGATGGTGTCCTCGATCACCCTGGTCGACGTGGGGTCCAGCGCCGAGCACGGCTCGTCCATCAGCAGCACGCGCGGCCGGATCGCCAGTGACCTCGCGATGCACAGGCGCTGCTGCTGCCCGCCGGACAGCGCGCCGCCGGGCTGGCGAAGCCGGTCGCGGACCTCGCGCCACAAGCCTGCCCGTGTCAGGCATTCCGCGACCAGTTCGTCCCTGGTGTTCCGATTGGCCTTCTGGCCGGTCAGCTTCAGGCCGGCGACCACGTTGTCGTAGATCGACATCGCGGGGAACGGGTTGGGCTTCTGGAAGACCATCCCGATCTGCCGGCGCGCGTCGGTGAGCCTGCGGGACGGGTCGTAGATGTCCGTGCCGTCCAACAGCACCTCGCCGGCCAGCGCGGCCGACGGGATCAGCTCGTGCATCCGGTTGAGGATCCGCAGGAACGTCGACTTGCCGCAGCCGGACGGGCCGATCAGCGCGGTGACCTCGCCCGCCGCCATGTCCAGCGACACCCGGTCCAGCACCTGGTGATCCCCGAACCACGCGGAGAGTTCGCGCGCCGCCAGGCCGGCCAGCGGTGTCACGGGCTCCTGCACGAGCGTGCTGTCGATCTGTGTGCTCACGACGGATGTCCTTTCACATCAGGTTCAACAACAGCCGGGACGCCTCGTCGGCCATGGACAGGCCGAGGAAGCCGAGCACGGGCACGGCCACGATCCACACCTGCCACCGACCCCACCGGGTGCGGGCCCACGTGATCAGGCCGGCGCCCAGCAGCAGGGCCTGGCCCCACAGCACCAGCGGGATCCAGGCCGACGGGTCGACGGCGAGCGCCTGTTCGGCGGCGGGCAGGGTGGCCGCCGACAGCACCGGGGGAGCGGTGGGCTGGGTCGGGGAGACCAGGTCGGCGTCGACGTGCAGCACGCCGGAGGGCCAGAACCCGATGCCGTCCGCGGTGGCCAGGATCAGCCTGCCGTGACCCGCGGCAACCGGCGGCGGCTCCCGGTCACCGGCCCGGCGCAGGTCGATGACCCGGAACGTGGACGTGCCCTGACCCGTGGTGACCGTGATCGGGTCGCCGGGGCTCAGCTGGTCGAGCCGGCCGAACGGTCCGCCGTACGTGACGGCCCGGCCCATGATCTCCGACGTGCCGGCCTGGCCGGGCAACGGCGTGTCGCGCAGGTGCCCCGGCCCGCCCTGCAGCACGGCGCCGCTGGTGCCGTCGAAGACCACGTTGCGCAGGCCGAGCGTCGGGATGCTCAGCACGGCGACCGAGGTGCCCGGGGTGAGCAGCGCCGTCGGATTGGTCGGCTGGGTCGGGCCGACCGGTGCCGTCGCCTGCGCGAGTTGGGTGCGGAAGTCGGC
Source organism: Candidatus Melainabacteria bacterium (assembly GCA_963702275.1). Taxonomy (GTDB): domain Bacteria; phylum Actinomycetota; class Actinomycetes; order Mycobacteriales; family Pseudonocardiaceae; genus DATEPR01. Next base: position 27,116 of record CAVPCF010000151.1, on the reverse strand, counting down.
GTAGGCGGTGTGCTGGGTCCGGTCGTAGTGCAGCTGGGCGACCAGTCCGATGTAGAGGGTGAAGCCGAGCAGGGTCGCCGACAGGATCAGCAGTGTCGTGCCGATCATCTGACGCACCGGCCAACCAGTGGGGACTTCGGCCGGTGGCGGGGTTTCGGTGCTCGTTTCCGTGCTCACTGGTGTCTCCGCCGCCTGGTGGTCACCGTCAGCCCGACGCCGAGGGCGATCAGCACCGCCGCGCCGAGTGCCGGTCCGAGCAGGTAGGCGCCGGTGAAGGCGAGGCCGCCGGAGCCCGAGCCCGACCCGCTGGTGTCGGGCGGCGGCGCGGTGGTGCTCGGGATGACGACGTTGACCGTCTCCCCGCCGCTGCCACCGTCGGCGTACGCGGGCGTCGGGCCCAACAGCACGGCCAGCCCGGCGAGCACGATCGCCACGGCGACCCTCATGCGCTGTCCTCTCCCGCGCTGACCGCGGCCAGTTCCGCCTCGCGCCTGCCCTGCTCGACCGCGGCGGCCAGCAGGTCCGACCGACGCCGACGACGGCCGCGCAGCCACCAGCGCACGCCGAACGCGGCCGCCACCAACAGGATCAGCAGTGCCAGCTGCGCCCACGGCGTCGCCCACATGCTCACCGCGTAGGACCCGGCGACCAGCGGCACGGTCAGGTGCGGGCTGCCCGGCACCTCGACCGGCGTGACCTTGACCCGCACGTCAAGCGGCCCGGCCGGGAACACGCCGGACAGGTGCGCGACGACCCGAACCGAGTCGCCCGGCAGCACCTGCGGCAACGACGCCGGGTGCACGGTGGCCAGCGGGATGCCGAACAGGCCGGTGACCGTGACCTCCTGGTTGCCAGAAAGGCGGACGTTGCCGGTGTTGTGCACGGTGTAGGACACCGTCGTGCTGCCGCCGCCGAACGGGTTCACGGTGCCGTGGAAACCGTTGGTGCTGGCCGATTCCACGCTGAGCGCCGGGTGCAGCGGCCCGGCCACCCGCAGGTACACCGCGACGCCGACCCGGTCCTCCCTGGCGAACTTCCCGCCCTGCAGGGCCTCGGAGACCGACGCGACCACACCGCCGACGTGGTCGCCGGGTGTCGCGTTGGCCGGCACGGTCAGCGTGATCGGCTCGTTCACCCTGGCCCGTGGCGGCACGGTCACCTGGGCGTGCGCGGTGTGCAGCCAGGCGCCGACGTCGACCGCTTTCTGCTTGGCCGGTGCGAGGCCGATCGAGCCCGCTGTCGTGGTGATGCCGTCGGACGCGTACACGCTGAACGTCACCGGCTGGGTGCTGTAGTTGGTGATGCCGACGAAGTCGTGCACCAGGGTGCCGGGCTTGACGTCCGTGTAGGTGTAGTGCGTCCGGCCGTCCGGACCGTTCTGTGTGGACGGTGACACCGCCCAGCTGATGTTCACCGGATCCGCGCCCGCCACGCCGGGCAGGGCCACTGTGGCGATGAGGCCGACGAGGCCCGCGGTCACCGCGATGCGGAATCTGTGCATGGAACCCTCCCGTTGAGACGGCAGTGCCGGCCACCGAGGTGGCCGGTCTCGTTACGCCGCAATGGGGAAGACCGGCCGGCCGCACGTCGTGCGGTCGACCGTGCCTCCCCCAACTGCGCAAGCCCCGATCGCGTTGGTTTCCTTTCAAAGCAGGGGAAACCGTGTGGTCAGTTGCTGAGCAGCGTCACCGTGAGGGTGGCGCTGTAGTTGCCGGACGGGGTGGTGAACGGGACCTGCAGGTCCAGTGCCGCGCCCAGTACCGTGGTGCCGCCACCGTGGTGCGCAGCAGCGGAGGCCAGCGCGGCGGCCGTCTTCAGGCCGGGGCTGGTCGCCGCCACCTTGCCGCCGGCGGTGACGTCGTTGGCGGTGTTCGGGGTGGTGATCGCCGGCGTCCAACCCAGGTCGTTGCCGCTGAAGGTGTTGGTGCCGCTGGTGAAGTCGCCGACCGAACCGGTTGCGTTCCAGCCGGGCTGGTCGGGCAGGCGGCTGTCGGACACGGTCACCGGGCTCAGCGCACCGGTCGAGTCGAGGAAGGTGCCGGCGTTGGTCGGCGCCGACATCGAGACCGGCGTGTTGGACACGGTGAGGGTCAGGCTGCCGCTGGACGTCGACGCGATACCGACGTTGATCGTCTCCGAGTTGCCGCCACCGGTGCCGTTGGTGATGGTGACCGTCGCGGCAGGCGATGTCGACGTCGCGAACGCCGCCGCACTGGTCGGCTCGAACTTGGCGGTGACCGAGTCGGTGCCGACCGGCAGGGTGGTCACCGACATCGCGGCGGTGCCGGTGGCAACCGCGGCGGTGCCGAGTGAAACGCCGCCGTTGAAGAACTCCACGTTGCCGACGGCGTCATTGGTCGCCGTGTCCTGTGCGGACACGGTGGCCGTCAGGGTCACCGGGGCACCCGCCGCCGCCGTGGTCGGGTTGGCCACGAGCGAGGTGCTGGTGGTCACCGCGCCGGTGGCCGGCGGGGTGGCACTGGTGGTGTAGGTGGTGCCGTCGGCGGACAGCGTCAGGAACTCGGACTGCTCGGGGTCCTGGGCGAGCGTCGCGGTCTGGCACTGGACCACGAACTCGTAGGTGTGACCCGCGACCATGTGGGCCGCACTCACGATCGCGGACAGGGATGCCTGCAGCGTCCCGCTGAACGGCGAGGTCACCGAGGTGATCGTGCCGGACGTGGCGATGCTGGTGCCGTCGTCCTTGATGACGAACAGCTTCGCCGAGCTGTTGAAGGCACTGGCACAGGCGGTGTCCGTGGCCCAGGTGGGCGTGGACGCCACCGGGCCGCCGGCCGGGCTGAACGCCAGGTGACCCGGGTCCTTGCCGACGGTGGCCTGCGCCGTCGCCGGGACGAGCATCGCCGTCCCGACCGTGATGGCGACGAGCCCGAGCAGCACTCCCGCCCGCTTGAGTCTCGGTCTTGTGAGGTTCATTTACCTACTGGCCTCGCATTTCTTCGTTGTGGCGCTTTGGAACGGTGTTGTCGGACACTGCGCTCAGACCGGGTTCGTCGTCGGGTCGAAGGCGCGGAGATCGTTGGTCGTCGCGCCACAGGTGTGGCCGAGCGGCGAGCTGTCCAGGGTTGCGAAGCCGAAGCTGAGGATGGTCAGCTCGTCGGAGCACAGCTGGGACGACGGGCCGACCAGCAGAGCGGCCAGCGTGGGGTCGAAGCCGGCGCCGCCGTTGACGATCCGGCTGCGCAGCACCACGGTGTAGACCTCGCGGGTGATCGGGTAGGCGGTGTTCAGCGAGCCGCCCACGTTCGGCGCGATCGCCGTCGTGCCGGTGGCGGTCTGGATCAGGCTGTGGATGGCCGCGTTGTGCCTGCGGTCGTGGTGGCCGTTGGTCTGCGAGTCGAACTGCGCGATGGAGAACGGCCCCAACGCCTGGGCGTCCTGGGCGTAGACGGTGCCGTCGTGCTCCTCGACCGGCACCGCGGGGGTGGTGCCCACGATCGTGTCGTGCACGCAGGAGGGCAGGGTCGTCGCGTTGAAGTTGAGCGTGGCGGCCCAGAAGTTGCGCGTGCCGGAACCGGCCTGCGGCACGTACAGGTGAACCTGCTGGTCGCCTGCGGCGGCCGGGATGTTCGGGTCGTAGGTGACGCCACCGACGGTGACCGCGGCGCAGTCGCGGTACAGCTTGATCAGCGCGCCAGGGGCGGTTGCGGTGCCCAGGGTGAACTGGTCGGCCTTGGTGATCTGGGTCGCGACCGCGGGGTCGGCACCGGTCACGGCGGCTGCCGGGCCGGTCGCGGTGGCGACGGCGTCCAGCGCGAACGGCACGTACTGCAGGGTGCCGGTGGCCGATGCGTTGGCGCCGGGGCCCGCGGAGGAGCGGGAGAAGTCCACGCAACCGGGCTCAGGCGGGTCGGCGAGCTGTACCGCCGTGGTGGCCGGGTTGATCGACTTGCGCAGCGCCGCGAGGCCCTCACCGGAACCGTTGGGCCGCGTCATGCTGCAGCCCGGCTTCGGCGTGATGTCCTCGTGGGCGGCACCGGTGACCGGGTTGACCGCGTCCCACGAGCCGATCAGGCCGGGGAACTCGTCGGACGTGAACTGGTTCATCACGTCCTGGACGGTGTCCGACCCCACCGTGACGAACGTGGTGGCCGGGTCGGCGGATGCCGGGCTGGCAACGCTGACAGCAAGCGCTGCCAGGCCCGCCATCGCGATGGCGACGACGGGGACACTCCGCGCCCGCAGGCTGAAGCTTCCGATTTTCCGCATGTAGTGTCCTTCTCCGGATCAGGAGTATTCACACCCCGCCCACCGCTGAGCGAGTTAATGTCATCGTCATACGGCGGGACCGTTGTCAACACCGAACTTCGGTGTCGCACGGCAGTACGCGGAAACACGCCAACATTAAGGAGAAATGAAGTCGTCGTGAGCACCCGGTGACTCGCTCCCGGTAACCATTCCGATGTCACGAAATGGTGTCGCCGGTAACATTGTGGGCCGGACCGACGACATGGACGTCACTGTCGGCGCAGCCGGGTTCGCAGCCGCCCCAACAGGTTCGTCCGTAGCAGCAGGCCACCGAACGCGCCGATGCCGCCGGCGATCAGGATTCCCAGCAGTATCCACCGCGCCATGCCGAGCGGGCTGCCCGGTGTGTAGCGGACGGCGAGTGTCTTGAGTGGCTGCTGGCTGGTGGCCGGTTTGCCCACGGTGGGCGTGTTCGGCGTCGTGGCCGGCTTCGTCGCGCCGCCGCCGGTGCTCCCGGTTGGACTCGTCCCGGTGGATGAGCCCGCGTCGGCCGGGGCCGGTGCGGCAGGCGTTGGCGGCGCCGGGTTCTCGTCGGCGCGCAGGGTGGCCGCGGCGGCCGTTGCCTGGGCCCGCAGGCTGTCGGGCAGCGGCAGGTAGCCCTCTGGCAACTGTCCGGGTCCGACACCCTGGGTCTGGCCGGGGCCGGCCGCGAAGTCGATCAGCGTGGCGAAGTCGTTGAGCGCGGCGGGTGTCTGGTTGGTGCGCACCGCGGCATACGTGACGTCGACCAACGGGTAGCCACCCGCGCCCGGCGCGGCCGGGTCCACGTGTACCAGCCCGGCGCTGTCCGGCTTCGCCGTGCCCAGCGCCGTCGTGATCGACGCCGTGCTCGGGCTGACGCAGTTGTTTCCCGCCGGGTCACACAGGTCCGCCGGCACAAGGCCGTAACTGGCCAGGTTCGCCGAGTCGGTGACCGTCCACATGAACGTCGTGCGGGGGCCCTCCAGCGTGGCCTTGGTCCACCAGCCGGTCGAGCCGTCCGGCGCGGACGCGGTCGGATCCCAGCCCGGCCCGAGCGGATCGCTGGCGGCCCGCACGTCCGCGGCGCCCTCGCCAAGGCTGGCCACGTACGGCAGCAACAGCACCGAGCACCGGCCGGGTTCCTTCTCGCCGATACCCTTGGTGTTGAAGCAGGTCGGGTCGGTGCGCGGGTAGGAGTCGAACGGCGCAGCGCCCATCCCCAGCGCCTGGTAGTTCGGGTTGACCACGATGCCGCTCGGGTCCGGCGTGCCGGCCAGCCAGGCACGTGCCGCCGGATCGGACAGGATCCACTGCCACACCTGGAAGTTGACCTGGGAGCGGTCCACTGTCAACAGTGGCGCCAGCGGCGTGGCGACGCCGCCGTCGGTGACGGTGGGATTGAGCCGTTCGAACTCCGGGTCCTGCGCGATGGTGAGCGGGTTGTGCAGCGCCCAGTCCGGGCCTGGGGCGTTGCCGGCCGGGAAGAAGTTGGGTATGTCGAACCGGTAGGTCTGGGTGAGCGCCTTGGCCAGCAGCAGGGGAGTGAGCTTGATCGGCACCGCGTCGAACCCGTTGGTGCTCGGCAGGTTGATGTTGAACCCGAACGTGATGGCGGACGCGGACACCGGCGCGTACACCAGTGGCGGCCCGTTCGCGGTCGGGACGTTGCCGGCCCTTGTCGCCTCGCTGCCGATGGGGATGTTGGTGAACGCCAGCCCGTCACCGCTGTCCGGACTGGACAGTTGGGTGGTGCTGCCGGACTCCGGCACCTGGGAGAAGCCGTAGATGGTCCGGCAGTTCGCGGCCGTGTTCAGGGCGTGCTGCCAGGAGAACATCGCGTGCGACACCAGTTCGGTGCCGATCATCTCCCGCTCCTGGACCCCGCCGATCGGGCAGTTCGCCGCGATCGGGGCGAAATCGAGATGAATCTGGATGCGCTGCGCCCACAGCGACGCGCTCAGCGGCGACCCGCTCGGATTGCCGACCAGCGGCGAATTGCCGTGCAGCTGGAAGCCGTTGGCGTCGAACTGGCCGCGCGGCACGATCACCAGCCAGCAGTTCCGGGTGGCGCCGCTCGCCTCGAGTTGGCCACAGCTCAGGCCAGGCGCCTCGGTCGCGCTCAGCACCTGGAAGAAGTCCTGCCCGCTGCCGTCCGAGTCGCTGGTCGCGGACTGGACCTCGTTGGTGGTCAACTGGTCGAACACGCTGCCCAGCTGATCCTGGTAGACCGGCTGGTTCGTGCCGGCCGGGACGAACGGGATGTTGAACGTGCCGGGGCTGTCCGCGGTCGGGTCGACGTGGGTGGCGTCGGTCGGCTCCGCCGGATCGCAGCCCTCCGCGGGGCCGCCGCCGTCCGCGCCCGCGGGCGGTGCCGTGGTGCTCGGCACCGAGTGCGCCACACAGCTCGCCCCCGTGCGGCTGCCGGCCGACGGGTTCACCAGGCCGGAGGGCAACAGGCTGGCGGGCGTGCCGAACTCGCAGCCCTCCGGGCTCGGCCCGGTGTCCGAATCGCCGTAGCACTGCATCAACTGCAGGAAGCCGCCGTTGGCGGCGGCGGACATGCCGGTCCAGCTGATGTTCAGCGCCTGGTGCACCAGGCCCTGCGTCTGGCTGACGGTGACCTTCAGGTTCTGGAAGTCCGGATACAGGAACGACAGCGGGCTGGCCGGATCGCGCGGTGTGGCGACCGTCGTGTTGTCCGAGCGCAGCAGACCCTGCGCCCAGGAGACGGTGACCGCGGACGCGGTCAGCCCGGTGCCGGTGATCGGGTTGCCGCTGTCGGCGCCTGCCGACGGAGCCGGTCCGACCGTCAGTGCCACGACGGCCGACACCGCGAGCCAGCGACGCCGGTTCACCGCGTGGCCCCACGCCGTGCGCGCCTGCGCGCGAAGGCCTGCGAGATCAGCGGCGGCGCGAGGCCCAGCCCCAGCAGCAGGGCCGCGGCCACGACCATCAGCGTGACCTGGAGCCCGTCACCGAGGCCGGCCGCCGACGCCAGCGGCACGCCGTTGACCTGTTGCCCGCTCGTGTTGTCCAGCGCCCCGCCGTTCGCCGGGCAGGTGCCGGTGTCCGGATCACAGGCGGCCTGCTGCTGCGCGCTGGCCGTGGCGCTCCCGGCCGCCGCCGTGCTCCCGGCGCCACCGGCGGTGCCGGCGCCCGCCGCGCCGCGGCCCTGGGCGGCCGGACTGACCGCGGTGTTCTGGTTCGCGGCGCCGCCCGTGCCGGTGACGCACTGGGTCGGGCCCTGCTTGTCACAGGCCTGCGGGAACGGGTCCTTCTTCGCGAGCGTGTTCGTGCCGTCGGGGGAGAACGTGGGGTTGTTGCAGTTGGACACGTCGACGTTCGGGATGTTCGAGCCCGGGATCTTGCGCAGCTGGTCGAGGCCGTCCTGCACCAGGTTGATCGGCAGCGCCGAGTAGCCGAGCGCGTCGACCGGGTTCTGGCCCTGGCACAACAGGTACTTGCCGAAGTCGCCGAGGGTGGCGCCCTTCGCGGTGGTGAACCTCTTGTCCACCGCGGTCGGCAGGATCAGGTACGAGTAGCTGGACAGCGGATACGTGCGCGGATCCGGGTTGGTGTACACCCCGGACAGGTCCTGGGTGAGGTAGACGTTCGGGTCGTTCTTGTTGTTGTTGATCTTCGCAGCCAGCAGCGACACGGCCACGTGGCCCGCGGTGGGTTCGGTGTAGTAGCCGGCCGAGTTGAGCATCTTCGCCACCGGGAAGCCGGTCTCCAGCGCGTAGGAGTACTCCACGTAGCCGATCGCCCCCTGGGAGCCCGCCTGCTCGACGTAGCCGGACACGCCGAGATCGCCGCTCTGCGCGACCATCCCCGACCCGGGCAGCAGCGGGAACGCGGAGGTCTGCGTGCACGGGCTACGGCCGACCTTGCCGCAGTACGTGTTCCACGCGCCCCCGTTGGTGGCGATCATCCACTGGGTGAACTGCGATGTGGCGCCAGAGCCGTCCGACCGGACGACCGGCACGACCTTGATCGCCGGCAGGGTCAGGCCCGGGTTGTCCGCCGCGATCCTCGGGTCGTTCCACTTCGTGATCGTGCCGGTGAACATGCCGGTGATCACGGCGCCGGACAGGCGCAGGTTCGTCACCCGGTGCGTGCCGATGACGAGGTTGTACATGAACGTCGTGCCGCCCGCGGTGTCCGGCATGTAGACGAAGGGCCGGTCCGGCGGCGGCGGATCCGTGATGGTGCCGTCCGTCACGCCGTACGGGATGTCCGACGCGGCGAAGTCGACCGCGTTGATCTTGAACTGGTTGCGGCCGGTCGTCGAGCCCAACGGGGAGTAGTCGACGGACATCCCGTACTGCCCGACGTTCGCCTGCCACGCGAGCAGCGCGGGGGCCGACCACGTCGAGCCGGACCCGGTGATCGGCACGTAGCTCGTTGCCGCCGCGGGGGATGCCGTGAGCGGCACGCCGAGCAGCGCGGTGCACACCACCATGCCCAGCGCGACCCACCGCCTTGTGTTCCTGCCTGTCATGACGCGGGTTCTCCCTGTCGTGTGGTGAACCGGTCCACGTCCCGCCGTGACGCGCTGGTCCGCCTGCGCCGCTGGCGGGCCGTGAGCTGGCCGGGTCCCCGGCCGCCGATCTTCCGTGCGACCGCGAACAGCACCAGCACCAACACCAGCAGTGTTGCCGCGGCGCCGAAGCCGCGCGCGATCATGGCCGGGATCGGTGACTGCACGGCCTCGTAGGCCTCCAGCGGCAGGGACACCATCGCCCCCTGGAACGGGTTGATGTTCAGTCGCGGGGTGAACCCGGCGGTCAGCAGCACCGGGCTGGTCTCGCCGATCGCCCGCGCCGCGCCCAGGATGACCGCGGTGGCCAGGCCGGAGCGGGCGGTGGGCAGCAGGATGTGCCACACCGTGCGCCACTGCCCGGAGCCCAGCGCGTAGGACGCCTCGGTGAGGTTGCCCGGCACCAGCCGCAGCACCACGTCGCCTGCCCGGATGATGATCGGCAGCACCGTGACCGCGAGCGCGCACGACGCGGCGAAGCCGGAGAAGCCGAGGCCCAGGATGAGGATCAGGGTGGCGTAGACGAACAGGCCGGCCAGCACGTCGGGCAGCGCGGTCATCGCCTCGACGACCGTGCGCACGAACCGGCTGAACCGGCCGGGCACCTCGTGCAGGAACACCGCGACGAGCAGGCCGAGCGGCATCGCGATGGCCATCGTGATGCCGATCTCGATCAGCGTGCCGACGACGGCGTGCTTGATGCCGCCGGCGGTCAGCGGGTCAAGCGGGCCTGCCCTGCGCAGGTCCTGGGTGTAGAAGTTGCTGTGCACCACGGCCGTCCAGCCGCGGCTGAGCGTGTAGGCGATGACGAACACCAGCACGCCCAGCAGCACCACACCGAGCGAGTGCACGACCACCGACGCGATCCGGTCCCACATCGTCGGCCGGTTCTCGTCGAACGACACCAGGATCGCGTAGCACAACACGAACAGCACCCAGCTGGTGACCACGTAGCCCAGCGCCCCGGTGAACGGCGACAGCTGTGTCCACAGCAGACCGGTCATGGTGAGCGACGCGGCCAGCGCCCCGAACAGCGCGAGCACATCGGTGCCCCGAATCCGGCCGATCCGACGCGGAACCGGTGGTGCGGCATCGGGTTTCCGCGATCGGTCGGGCAGCGTCGTCTCGTCTTCGTCCTCGTTCTCGGCTCGGTGGCCGTGGTCGTCACGTCAGGCCTCGCTGACCGCGCCGGAGCGCGAGCGGGCCACCACGGAGGCGGCGGCGAAGTTCACCAGCAGGGTCAGCACGAACAGCGCCAGCCCGGCCGCCATCAGCGCGCTGATCCCGAACGGGCTGGCCTCGCCGACCCGCAGCGCGATCAGCGAGGACACCGAACTGGTGCCGTTCTGCAGGAGGTGCGGCTGGATCTGGAAGACCGGCGAGATGATCATCACGACGGCGATCGTCTCGCCGAGCGCCCGCCCGAGACCCAGCATCACGCCGCCTACCATCGCGCCCCGACCGAAGGGCAGCACAACAGAGCGGATCATGCCCCACCGGGTCGCGCCAAGCGCGTAGGCGCCTTCGCGCTCACCGGGTGGCGCCTGGCCGAACGCCTCGCGCATGATCGAGCACGCGATCGGCGCCACCATCATGGCCACCACGACACCGGCGATGAACGTCGACGACGTGTAGACCGTCGGCGTGGACAGCGGATCGCCCCGGGTCGCACCGTCCACCCGGAACAGCGGAATCCAGCCGAACCAGTCACTGATCCAGCGGGACAGGCTGATGATCTTCCATTGCAGGAAGAAGGCGCCCCACAGCCCGTACACCACGGACGGCACCGCGGCCATCAGGTCGACGACGCCGATCAGCGAGCGCTGGACACGCCGCGGCGCGTACTCGGAGATGTAGAGCGCGGCGCCGACGGCCAGTGGGACGGCCACGACCACCGCGACGATCGCGATCAGGATCGTGCCCACGATGATCGCGGCGATGCCGAACCTGCCGCTGTCGGGATTCCACTCCTGGGTGGTGAGGAACGAGAATCCCGCCGTCCGCAGCGCGGTCCACGCCCGGTAGGCGAGAAAGGTGCCGACCATGACCATGATCGTCAACACCAGCACACCGCCACCGCGGGCGACCCCACGGAACAGCCGGTCGGACGCGCCCGCCTTCGCCCGCGTCGCCCGGCGCACTGGTGCGGATGGCGGATCGACGCGGGTCATCAGCTCGGCCATCGTCGGGACTCCCTGCCGTTGACCCTGATACGCGGCCGGGTACTCAGTTGGGCCATCGTCGGGACTCCCTGCCGCTGACGACGGCGGGTACCGCGTTGTGGTGGTCCCGCAGGATGATGCCGCCCTCGGCCACCGCGGCCTTGCCGACCGCCTCGGTGAACCGGCCGAAGCCGTTGCGGCAGTCCCGTTCCCTTTCGTACCAGTGCGGGCACGCGGCGACCGGTACGTCGTCGGCCTCGGCGAGCCAGCCCCAACTGCCGTTGCGCGGATCGGTCAGCACGTGCGGCCGCAGGTCCGCCAGTACGGAGCGCAGTCGCGTGATCGCGTCCACCACCCCGGACCGCGCCGAGAAACTGGTGACACCGCAGGCAAGCCGGCGATTGTTGCTGGCCATCAGCCGCCACGCGAACCACCAGTCGGCGGTGGCCAGTTCGCCCGTCGTGTCCGGTCTTCGGCGCACCATGGTGCGGCGTGTCCCGGTCCGCTCGCCGACCACGTCGACCGGTTCCCGTGGCTCGGACGGCGGAAACCCCGCCGCCGACGGGTCAAGTGACGGCGGACCGCAGAGAATCAAGAACCGGACATCAGCCATTCGGAACTCCTGATCGCGAGGCCCCGACTCGCTGTGCGCCGATGCTTCCGCGCAAGGAGAACTACATCATGCGGCGATGGGCACCAGCTATGACGGCAACTCAAACTCTGCGTGAAATCCGCTGGCCCAACGGGTGTTGCCGACCCCGCACAGTGACCACACGGTGACTTCGTCCTGAGTGGCCGGACGATCGGAGTGCGCGCGGCCATCCGGCCCATGGCCGGTTGGTGCCTTTTACCACGGCGCGGCCGGCTTTACATGACGGATTCCTACCACGCTGCGAACACTATTGGTCCGTGCCATATCGGGGGATTGTCTATTCCTACTTCTGATCTTGCGGAACTGGTCTCGGGCGGCGCTCGGCGCCGGCCGCGGGACACGGCAGGTGTTGACCAATAACAGACACGGCAGATGATGTTTGACAAAACAACGGGAATCGGTTAAGTAGATCTCTACCACGACGACGTGCGGGAGGCCGGCACATGCGGCATATGGCTGGTACGGCGTTCACGCAGGTCCTCGATCCGGCGCACACCGTGCTGGGCAGCACGCTGCTCGCGCTGGTTCCCGTTGTCGGACTGCTGTTGCTGCTGGCGGTTTTCCGGCTGTCGGCGTGGCAGGCGGTGCTGATCGGCGCCGTCATCACCGTCGTACTCGGCGTGACGCTGTGGCACGCGCCGCTGGGATCGACACTCAAGGCGTACGGCATCGGCGCGGGCACCGGGTTCTGGTCGGTCGACTGGATCGTGTTCTGGGGCGTGATCATCTACAACACGCTGGTGGTGACCGGCGCCTTTGAAAGTTTCAAGAACTGGCTGGTCGCGCAGGCGACCTCGGACATCCGGGTACAGACGCTGCTGATCGCGTGGGCGTTCGGTGCCCTGCTGGAGGGCCTCGTCGGGTTCGGGTACCCGTGGGCGGTGGTGGCCCCGCTGTTGATCGCGTTCGGCATCGCCGACCTCGCCGCGATCCGGGTCGCGGCACTCGCCAACAACGCGCCGGTGTCCTTCGGCGCGCTCGGCGCCCCGATCATCGGCCTTGCCGCGGTGACGGGTCTGCCGCTGAACGAACTGTCCGCGTCCATCGGCAAGATCGTCGCCGTGCTGGCGCTCGCGCCGCCGTGGATCCTGATCTACCTGGTCAGCGGCAAGCGCGGGTTCCGCCAGGGCTGGCCGCTGGCCATCGTCGGGTCGCTCGGCTACATCGCGGGCCAGCTGCCGACCTCGCAGTACCTCGGCCCGTACCTGCCGGACGTGATCGGCTCCCTTGTCTGCTTCGCCGCGCTGCTGACCCTGCTGAAGTTCTGGCAGCCGAAGACGATACTCGGCTTCGGCGGCGTGGAGATCGAGCCGCTCGCCGATACCGAGAAGCGGCCCGGTGTGCGCGCGCCGCTGCGCGGGCTGCTGCCGTTCGTGATCCTGATCGTCGTCGTGGTCGCCTGGACCGGGCCGTGGTCGAAGCTGGGCGCCTACGTGCCGGTGGCGCCGACCGTCAGCGCGAAGTCCTCTTTGGACGGAACAGCGTCCGCGACGACGTTCAAGTTCGCGCCGTACATCGCCGGCACCGCGATCCTGGTGAGCTGGCTGCTGATCGCGCTGTTCCTACGGCCCAACAGGGCGCAGCTCCGCGAGGTGTTCCGCAACACGCTGCGCCAGATGTGGGGCGCGCTGCTGGTCGGGCCGCTCATCTTCGGGCTGGCCGCCGTCTACAACTTCGCCGGCATGGCCAACTCGATGGCCAACGGCTTCTCCCGGCTCGGCACGTGGTTCGTGGTGATCTCGCCGATCCTCGGCTGGATCGCGGTCGCGCTGTCGGGCAGCAACACGTCGTCCAACGCGGTGTTCGGGCATTTCCAGTATTCGGTGGCGAAACTCCTGCACGCGCCGGTGCTGCTGTTCCCGTCGCTGAACTCGCTCGGCGCGGAGGTCGGCAAGCCGATCGCGCCGCAGACCGCGAGCGTGGGCGTGGCGACCACCCGGTTCGTCCGCAACGAGGGCCAGGTGATCCGCTACAACCTCGGTTGGACGCTGGTCATCCTCGCCTATCTGATCCTCATTGGACTGTTCTTCTACTTCGTGATCCCCGGCGCCGTGCGCCTGTAGAAATACCTACGCCACGTGGGTGAATAGCTAACAATAGCGCGACCGTTTCCGATGCTCAGCACGACAGTCCCTGGGGTATCGGAGAACGGACTTTCCATGAGACCCAAGAGATCCATTAGTGTGCTGTTGGCCGGTCTGTTCGCATTCGGCGTAACGCTGGCCGTGCCCGGTGTCGCGGCCGCCGACACCCTCGGCGGGATCATCACCGCCGACATGAACAACGACGGCATCCCCGACCACGTCCAACTGGGCGATATCGGCGGCCTGTTGTCCACCACGTGCACGGTGACCGTGTCGCTGGGCAAGCCGGACGGCACCTTCGGCCAACCGAAGGTGCACACCTACACGTCGGCCGAGACCCAGGGGCCGTTCTGCCCGGACCTGGGCGTGGCCATGAAGTTGGGCAACGAGACGAAACCGGACCTGGTCACCGCGCTCACCTTCGGCTTTCGGGACCTCATCGTCCTGCACAACTTCCAGCCGACCGCCGTCTTCACCGGCGTCACCCAGCCGAGTTGGCTGCGCACGGCCGACCTCAACGGTGACGGCCGGCAGGACCTGATCGAGTGGAGTGACCAGGTCACCGAGCTGGGCACATTCATCAGCACACCGCAGCGCACGCTCGTCACCGGCCCTTTCAGGGTGACCACCCTCAGAAGCGGTGGCATCGGTTCGTTCGGTCCGCAGTACGTTCTGGCCGACTTCAACGGCGACGGCGGCCAGGACATGCTGATGTCGGTCAACAACCAGTCGAGTTTCGCCGCGCCGATCTCGGCGGAGGTGTTCTTCGGCAACGGGCAGGCGCCGACCGTGCTGGCCAGCACCAGCGACTTCCGCGCGACCTGGACGGTGTTCTCGATCGACCTCAACTTCGACGGCATCCCCGATGCCGGCGTGATCGAGAAGTCCGGCACCGGCGTCACGACGGTCCAGTACTTCCGCAACGACGGCGCGGGCCACTTCACCCCGGTGGCCACACCATGACCAACCGACGGCTGCACGGAGGTATCAGCACCTTGAGACACACTCGGCTCGTCGGCGTATTCGCCGCGCTCCTGATGGCCACGGGGCTCACCGCGGTCCTGCCCGCGGTGGCCGACGCGGTCCAGCAGAGCGTCACCGTCGTCGCCGACATGAACGGCGACGGCCTGCCCGACCTGGTGCAACTCGGGCCATGGGGCAACAGCACGTGCTCGGTGACGGTGTCACCCGGCCTGCCCGGTGGCGGCTACGGCAACTCCACCCTCTACAAGTACACGTCGCACGAGAACTCGCAGCTCTGCCCGAACGAGGCCGTCGCGGTGAAACTGGGCAGCGAGACCACGCCGGACCTGATCACCGCGTTCAGCTTCGGCGGCAACGACATCGTCGTCCTGCACAACTACACGCCTGCCGCGACCTACCACGGCGTGCTCCAGCCGTACTGGCTGACCACCGCCGACATCAACGGTGACGGCCGCCAGGACCTGCTCGAATGGACCGGCCAGCAGAACGACCTGATCTCGTTGGTCAACAACGCCGACGGGACCCTCAGCGGCGGCTCCATCGGCGAGGGCTGCACCATGAATCCGCAGTTCGTGCTGGCGGACTTCAACGGCGACGGCGGCCAGGACATGCTGCTGTCGGACAACTGCCAGACACGCCAGAACGCGATCCGCGCCGAGGTGCTGTTCGGCAACGGGCAGGCGGGCGTGGTACTCGCCAGCACCACCGACTATTTGGCCAATTGGACCGTTTCCGCCGTCGACCACAACGGCGACGGCATCCCCGATGCCAAGGTCGTCGAGGTTTCGCGCACCGGTTCGACCGTGACGCAGTATTTCCAGAACGACGGCGCGGGCAACTTCACGCTGGTCCCGTAGCTGTCTGAACAGCACTGAAGCAAGCTGTTGGATCGAGCGAAGCGAGGCGTCTGGCCCGGTCCGCCGCGGCGTCTTCTCCCCCGGAGCGGCGGCGAAGCCCAGCGGAGGGGGAGAAGACGCCGCGATAAGCGGCCGGGCCCCTGCGGCGCGGAGCGCGCCATCAGACAGAGCCTACTTTCGGGGGTTGACCCGACCGAGCCACGCGAGTGCTGTGGAGGCCGTGCGTAGACTGAGCCTTGCCTTACTCACCCTGGCGACGGCCGCGATCACTGTCGTAGTCTCGCCCGCCGGCGCCACGGCGGCACCGGCCACCCCGGCCAGCAGCGCGAACGTCGGCATCTCCAGCGACGCCCTCGACGCGGCGACCATTCCGGATCTCCAATTGAGAATGTCGTTCGGCTCGCTGAGCTCGGTGCAGCTGACCGAGGCCTACCTGGACCGGATCAAGGCCGTCGACCCGAAGATCCATTCCGTCCTGTTCCTCGACCCGACGGCGCTCAGCCAGGCACACGCCAGTGACCTGCGCCGCCGGACCGGGCACCTCCGTGGTCTGCTGGACGGGATTCCGGTGCTGCTCAAGGACAACATCGACACGAAGAACCTGCCGACGACGGCGGGTTCCCGCGCCCTGCTCGCGGCCAACCCGAAGCAGGACGCGCCGCTGGTGAACAACCTGCGGGCGGCGGGCGCGATCATCCTTGGCAAGACCAACCTGTCCGAATGGGCCAACTTCCGCTCGACCATGTCCACGTCCGGCTGGTCCGGCGTTGGCGCCCAGACGAACAATCCCTATGTGCTGGACCGGAATCCGTGCGGCTCGTCGTCCGGTTCCGGCGCCGCGGTCGCGGCGTCGCTGTCCCAGGTCGCCATCGGCACCGAGACGGACGGTTCGATCGTCTGCCCGAGCGGCGCGAACGGCAACGTCGGCATCAAGCCGTCGCTCGGCGTGGTCAGCGGCGTCGGCGTCGTGCCCATCTCGCACCAGCAGGACACTGCCGGCCCGATCGGTCGGCACGTGATCGACGTGGCGATCACCCTGGCCGCGCTGTCCGGCCGCCGGAACACCGACTACGTGGCCGCCGCCACGGTGGGCCGCTTCACCGCGCTGCGCGGCGCGCGCATCGGCGTGTGGGCGATGGCCGGTCAGGACCCCGGCGTCGACAAGGTCATGCAGTCCACTGTGGCCACGCTGGTCAAGGCGGGCGCCACGGTGGTGAACGTGGTACCGGCCAACCAGGACATCATCGGCAACGACGAGTTCCCTGCCCTGCTGAGCGAGTTCAACCACGACCTGGACGCCTACCTGGCGACCCGCCCCGGCGTGCCGCAGACCCTGCAGGCGTTGATCGCGTTCGACCAGCAGGACCAGGTCGAGTTGTCCAAGTTCGGCCAGGAGATCTTCCAGCAGGCCGTGGTCGCCCCGCCGATCACCGACCCCACCTACCAGCAGGAACGGGCCACCGCGACCAACCTGGCCCAGCATTCCATCGACGACCTGATCAGCGCCGACCACCTGGACGCCATCGTGGCGCCCACGAACGGCCCGGCCTGGGTCACCAACTACGCCACCGGTGACACCGTCTCGGTCGGCTCGTCCGGACCCGCTGCCGTGGCCGGCTACCCGGACATCACCGTGCCGGCCGGCTTCGCGGGTCCGTTGCCGATCGGTGTCTCGTTCATGGCCGGCAAGTTCGCCGACGCCCATCTGCTGGCCATCGCGTCGGCGTTCGAACGGGTCGCCAACGCCCGCCGAGCCCCGACCTTCCTGCCCACCTCACCCACGCCATAACGGCATGCGAATTCGGCCCGGTCGCCAATGGCGGCCGGGCCGAATTCGTGTCAGCCGCGTGTCAAGAACACCTTGCCCTGCCAGTACAACTGCCGTAATGCCATCGCGGGCGGGTGTTGTTCGGTGAAGCCGCGCAGGGCGCGTTTTACCCGTTCCGTGGTTCGGTCCTGGTCCGGGTTCGCCGGCAGCCGGCCGGCCAGGTTCGCCAGTGCGGCTATCGCGGTGTCGAGCAGTTCGCGCTCGGTCGGTTCGGGTTCCGGCTCTGGCGCGTCGTCCGGGACCAGTTCGGTCAGGTCGCCGACCACGTCGTAGCCGGCCGCCTTGATCTGGCGCGCGAACTGTTCCGCCCGGTCACGCACCCAGCCCGACTCCGCCGTCGGGAGGACGATGTCGGTCCGACTTTCCTGTGCCGACAACACCTTCGCCGACAGGTACTCCTTGACCACCGCGAGGTACTGGGGCCAGCCGAGCGCCGCGTCCAATGCCAGGTTGACGCGGCGCAACAACTCGGTCTGGCCGAAACCCAGCGAGTGGTTGTCCCGGCGGTCGGGGTCGCTGAAGGTGCTCGGGTCTATTCCGGTGACCGACGCGAAACGCTGCCACAACGTCGCTGTCGGGGCGTTCCTGGGCGGAACGGTGACCACGTGCACCCATTCCGGCGGGATGTCACGGCTCCAGTTGGCGAGCACGCCGGTCAGGTTCTGGTAACTCCAGAACAGATCACCGATCGGGCTCGGCTCGAACCGGCGGATCGCGGACAGGAATTCTTGAAACGATTCCGTGTGCCGATTGCGGATGTTCTCCTGCCACACCGACGGCACCTGGCGTGCCAGGTCGCGGGCCGTGCAGACGATGTGCACCTCGGCGAACGAGAGGCTGCCCAGCGCCCTGTCGATCTCCTCGTGCGTCGCGGTGGCCAGCAGTTCGCTGGAGATCACCGCGTCGCCCGGCCCGCGCCGCACGTACTCCACCAGCCGATGCCACGCGCCGTCGGCCAGCGGCGTGACCCACGCGTCGTAGCGCGCCCGCTGCAGGTCGACAGCGGCGTGGAAGTGCGCCGACGCGACGTAGCCCGGGTACCGCAGGCCCTGCGCGGCCGCCGCGGCCCGGTTGTGCCACAGCATCTCCTGGAGATGGGTGGTGCCCGTCTTGGGTAGGCCGATGTGCAGGAAGACGCGTCCGGAAGCCATGATGCGCCATGGTAGGTCGGCAGCGCCGCCGTTCGCTGAGTGTTGACTGGCAGTTATTTCGGAATCAGATAAGAAAGATCGGCCGGGTGCGGGAGTTCGGATATGACTTGAGGCGGATCAGTCGCCGGATGCCGAGGAGTGCCTGCCCTGATGTCCTTGTTCAGCCGGGGTGCCACCGTGTGGTTCACCGGCCTGTCGGGTGCCGGGAAGTCGACCATCGCCCGCGCCGTGGCGTCCTTCGTGTCCGACGCGGTCGACGTCGAGGTGCTGGACGGCGATGAGTTGCGCGCCACCATCTCCAGCGATCTCGGTTTCTCCCCGCATGATCGGGACGTGCACGTCCGGCGGGTCGGCTTCGTGGCCGAACTGCTGGCGCGGCACGGCACCCTGGTGCTGGTGCCGGTGATCGCGCCCTACGCCGACACCCGCGACAGCGTCCGCCGCCACCACGACGAGCACGGCTCGACCTTCGTCCAGGTCCACGTCTCCACACCGCTGGCCGAGTGCGCCCGCCGCGACCCGAAAGGCCTGTACGACAAGGCAAGCAACGGCGAGCTGACCGGACTGACCGGAGTGGACGATCGCTACGACGAACCCGTCGACCCCGACCTGCGCATCGACACCACCGACATCGACGTGCCGACCGCCGCGGGCCGGGTAATGGACCTGCTGACGGAACGGGATCTGATCAGTTAGTCGAGGCCGTCCCGGTCGGCCCATTCCAGCAGCGTGTCCAGCGAGTACACCGCGTCGTCGATGCCGGCGTGCAGGTCGCCGAGCTGGGCGAACCGGGCCGGCACGGTGGCGATCGTGCACTCCTTCGGCTCGACGGTGTCCACCTCGGCCCACGTGATCGGGGTGGACACCGTCGCCTCAGGCACGCCGCGCACCGAGTACGCGCTCGCGATCGTGTGGTCCCGCGCGTTCTGGTTGTAGTCCACGAACAGCATGGTGGGGTCGCGGTCGCGGCGCCACCACGTGGTGGTCACCTCGTCCGGGGCGCGGCGCTCGACCTCGCGCGCGAAGGCCAGCGCGGCCCGCCGCACGTCGCTGAAGCCCCAGCGTGGCTCGATCCGGACGTAGATGTGCATACCGGCGCCACCGGACGTCTTCGGCCAGCCCACCGCGCCGAGCTCGTCCAGGATCTCGTGCGCCACGTGCGCCACCCGCCGCACGGTGTCGAACCCGCACTGCGGCATCGGATCGAGGTCGATCCGCCACTCGTCCGGCTTCTCGGTGTCGGCCCGCCGCGAGTTCCACGGGTGGAACTCGACCGTGGCCATCTGCACCGCCCAGATCACGCTGGCCAGTTCCGTCACGCACAGTTCGTCGGCATGCCGGTTGTAGCGCGGAAAGTGCACCCGCACGGTCTCCAGCCACGGTGGCGCGCCGCCCGGAATCCGCTTCTGGTGCACCTTCTCACCCGCCACACCGGACGGGAACCGGTGCAGCATGCACGGCCGCTCGCGCAGTGCCCGCACGATGCCGTCGCCGACGGACAGGTAGTACCGCGCGAGGTCGAGCTTTGTCTCGCCCCTCGCCGGGAAGTACACCCGATCCGGGCTGGAGATCCGGACCGTGCGGTCACCGACCTCCAGCTCGACACCCGCGTCCTTGGCCATGTGACGCCGCTACCCGAGCATGGCGGGTCGTTCCCAGTCCGCACCGAGCACGTGGTGCGCCAGGAAGGCGAATATCGTCTTGTACCAGACCTTGACGTGGCCCGGTGTCAGGATCCAGTGGTTCTCGTCCGGGAAGTACAGGAACTTGTGCTGGGTCGTGCCGTCCTCGCCCTGCGTGCGGGACGTGAGGTCCCACCACAGCCGGATGCCCTCGCCGAGCGGCACCCGATAGTCCTTGGCGCCGTGGATGACCAGCATCGGCGTGGTGATCTCGGCCGCCCACCGGTCCGGCGAGTTGTCGTCGGCAAGGCCGGGATCCAGTTCGCGGTACCAGTAGAAGGCCGCGTCCGTGGTCGGCCCCATCTGGTCCAGCGACCACACCGACGCGTGCGTGACGATCGCGCGGAACCGCTTGGTGTGGCCCGCGACCCAGTTGGCCATGTAGCCGCCGAACGAACCGCCCATCGCGGCCGTCCGTTCCGCGTCGATGTCGTCCCGTGCCACGGCCGCGTCGGTGACCGACATCAGGTCCGTGTACGGCGTGCCACCCCAGCCGCGCCAGCCGCGCTGCACGAAGTCGACGCCGTAACCGGTGGACAGGGCCGGGTCCGGCAGCAACACGGCGTAGCCCTTCGCCACGGCCAGCCACGGATTCCACCGCCACGACCAGGAGTTCCACGAGGCCAGCGGCCCGCCGTGGATCCACAGCAGCATGGGCGCCGGCCGGTCGGGGCCAGCGTCGTGCGGCAGCGCGAGCCACGCCCGCAGGGGGGTGCCGTCCTCGGCCGTCGTGGTGACCTCGGTCAGCCGGCCGGACACCAGCACCGCACGGCCGAGCGCCTCCGCGGGCCCGAGCAGCGGCTGCTCCGACCCGTCGGCCAGCGCGATGCGGACCGGCGCCGGCGGATGGTCGACGGCGGAGCGCAGCGCGTAGACCCATTGGCCGTCCGGCGAGATCCGGGGGTCGGTGTAGGAACCGGTACCGGTCAGCCGGGTGACGTCGCCGGTCGTCGCGTCGATCCGCCACAGCGGGCCGTTGCCGTGGTCGTCGGCCTGCACGACCAGCGTCGTGCCGTCCGGCGTCCACCGCGTCATGCCCGGCCAGCGGTCCCAGGTGGCGGTCAGGTCCCGCACCTCGCCGCCTGCCGTCGGCACGACAGCCAGCCACCAGTCGTCGGACGTCTGCGGGGTGCACCGGCGCCAGACGGCGACGGCGACCGTCGTCCCGTCCGGGGAGATGCTCGGCGTGTGGTACTCGAGGTCGGGGTCGTCGCCGAGGGTGCGGTGCTCGCCGGTGGCCACGTCGATCGCCACCAGTGTGTTACGGAAGGACGCGCCCGCTTCGGGCACCGCCCACGTGGTCACCACGGTCCGGCCGTCCGCCGAGATGTCCCAGGACGACTCGCCGTGCAGCGCGTTGGGCGCGTGGCCGGTGACGTCCCGGAAGTCCAGGGTCGCGTCCGGGTCGTCGGTCAGGTCGGCGACCAGCAGCCTGCTGCGGTCCGGCCCGAGGTCCTGATCCCAGAAGCGCACCGGGTACTGCTCGTGCAGGATCGCGTTGACGTGCGCGTCCTTGCGCTTCGTGCGGATCTCCTTGTCACCGGCCGGGTCCGCGGCCGACGGCAGCAGTTCGGACCGGACCAGGACGGTGCTCGCCTTGCCCGCCACCGCCACATCGCCGAGACCGCCCGGCAACCGCGCGAGCACGCGTGCGTCGCCGCCGTCGGCCGGCAGCGACCACAGGGTGGCCTCGGTCTCCTCGTCGTCGTCGCCGTCCGGTACCGGCCGAGCCGACACGAACAGCAGGTCGCCCGACGGCGCGAAGGCGGCGCCCGACTCGCCCTTGGCGCTGCGGGTCAGCCGACGTGCCGGCCGCGCGCCCTCCGGGTCGACCTCCCACAGGGCGGACGCGAAGCGCGCCTTCTTGTGGTCGGGCGACCCAACGCCGACGACGAGCCTGCGCCCGTCCGGCGACAACCACAGCCCGGCGACCCTGGGCAGGTCGAGGTAGGCGTCGAGATCGGCGAAGGTGTCCTTGCTGTCAGAGATCACATTGCCTTCTTACCACCGCGTCCGGACATCGGTCAGATCAATTAGTCGGTGCCGGCCTCGGGCAGCTACGGAGCACGGCTGGGCGCACGCCGGTGTGCGCCCAGCCGTGCGCACTCAGTCCGTGATGGCCGGGCTGGTGCTGTTGTCCATGCCCAGACTCTGGTCACCGACACCGCGCGTACCGGCGAGCCACAGGTTGCCGGTATCGGCCTGGAACACGATCTGGTAGCCGCCATCGGCCAGGCCCGTGATCCTGGGGCTGGTGCTGTTGTGCATGCCAAGGCCCAGGTCGCGGGTACCTGCCGAACCGGCGACCCACAGGCCGCCGGTGTTGGCCTGGAACGCGATCTCGTAGCCGCCGTTGGCCAGAGCCGTGATGGCCGGGCTGGTGCCGTTGTCCATGCCCAGGTTCTGGTCCCCGGTACCGGCCGTACCGGTGACCCAGAGGTTGCCGGTGTTGGCCTGGAACGCGACCTCGTCTCCGCCGTCGTTGAGCCGCGTGACGCTCTGGCTGGTACCGGCGGCCATGCCAAGGTTCTGGATGGCGGTGCCGGCCGTACCGGTGAGCCAGAGGATGCCGGTGTTGGCCTGGAAGCCGATGTCGTACGGGCTGGCCGCGCCGCTGGAGGACAGCGCGCAGCCGTTGGTCGCGTTGCTCCACAGCGGTTGCACCGCGAACGTGCCGGACGTCGTGTTGATGTTGGCCAGGTTCGTCCAGGCGCACTTGTCACCGATCTCGGCGTTGGTGCCGTCGAACCACGCGTTGACTAGCGGGTCGGTGATCGTCTCCGCCAGCTCGTGGCCCTCCACGATGCTCACGCCGTCCAACTGGCCGTTGCCGCTGTTGACGGCGTCCACGCCGCACGCGAAGCCCGCGTCGGTCATGTACGGCAGGTTCGTGTATGTCGCGTTGCGGTCGGCGGCCACCACGCCGTGATAGGCGCAGAAGTTGGTGCCGAAACCGGCCGAGGAGTGACCGGTCGGCGTCGCGACGATGATCTGCACGTTCGGGGAGCTACCGGTGCCGAAGTGGTTGATCGCGGCGAGGGCTTCGGCCTGGATCTGGGCGTCCGTCGGGCTGGCCGGCACCCCGGCCGGGTCGGACCACGTGCCGGCCAACAGGTTCCGGTTGGCACTGGCGCCGTACTGGTTGATAACATCCAGTTTCCCTTCATCATTGGTTAACCCTGCGATGCGCATTTCATTTCACGAACATGCGAAACAGTGCGGCGGCGTGTCGTTGACCTGCCACGCCGCCATATTGGTCGTCAAGCCGGTCCGCGTCAAAAACCCAATCCACTCAGCGGACCATCTGCTCAGCCAGGAACCACCGATTAAATTGGCTTGACATTTCCTGGGTGAGGCTAGTCTGGCAAGAGTGGCATCTCCGGCCCTGGACTGTCGCGCAGCAGGTTGCCACGGGTGATGGCCGCCGAGCCGAACCGGTCGCGCACCGTGTCCAGCGCGCGGTCCAGGGCATGGCCGTCGTGGGTGTCGAAGGGCAGCGCGAGCTGCACGGCATCGTGATTGTCCAGGTTGGACAGGGCGACGCCGATCAGGGTCAGTCCCTGGTCACGGATCATCGGCAGCGCGATGGCCAGCAGGTCACGGGCGGCGCCGAGGAGCACCTCGGTATGCGCGGTGGCGTGCGACATCGTGTGCGAGCGGGTGGCCCGCGTGTAGTCGACGAAGCGCATCCGCAGCGTCACCGTGCGACACACCCGGTGCGCCGCGCGCAGCCGACGCGCGGTCCGATCGACGAGCGCCCCCAGAATGGCGCTGAGCTCGTCGGTGGATCGCGGTTTCGAACCCAACGCGCGCTGTGCGCCGATCGAGCGCCGCCGCACGCCCACCCGCACCGAACGGGGATCGCGGTTGTGCGCCAGGGCATGCAGGTGCCGCCCGGTACCCTGGCCGAGCATCTGCACGAGGGTCCGCTCGCCCATCGCGGCCACCTCGCCAACGGTGCGGATGCCGCTGCGGTGCAGCTTCTCCGCCGTGACGCGGCCGACGCCCCACAGCCGCTCCACCGGCAGCGGATGCAGAAAAGCCAGTTCGCCCCCGTGCGGCACGACGAGCAGCCCGTCCGGCTTGGCCACCGCGCTGGCCACCTTGGCCAGGAACTTCGTCCGCGCCACGCCAACCGTGATCGGCAGCCCGACCTGCTCGGCGACCGCCCGCCGCAGCCCTGCCGCGATGTGGCTCGGTGTGCCGGCGATCTTGAGCAGCCCGCCCACGTCCAGAAACGCCTCGTCGATCGACAGCCCCTCCACCAGCGGCGTCGTGTTCTCGAACACTGCGAACACGGCCTTGCTGGCCGCCGAGTAGGCCGACATCCGCGGCGACACCACGATCGCGTGCGGACACAGCTGTTTGGCCTGCCGACCACCCATGGCCGTGCGCACGCCGAACGCCTTGGCCTCGTAGCTGGCCGCCAGCACGACACCACCGCCCACGATCACCGGGCGCCCACGCAGCCGGGGATCGTCACGCTGCTCGACCGACGCGTAGAAGCTGTCCAGGTCGGCATGCAGGATCGGTCCCTCGCCCGTCACACCTCGATGGTGGCCCATACCACCGACAGTCGCGCATCTCGGACACGGTGTTGACATACGCGGGACCTGTCGACGGAGATCAGCCGCCAGACCGGCATCTCTTCCCAGACTGTCCACATCAGACGACCGTGTGGCTGCCGGCCCTGTTCCGGGGTCGATATCGGCCGTGTCGGCGCTGTTTGTCCAACATCGCTGGTGCCGCTTGTTACGCCGTTTGTGTCAGTTCTCTGAGTCTGGCGACGCGTGTCCTCTTGGCGTCGTAGTCCTGGCTCCCTGCCCTGCCCCCATGGCGCTTATCCGCGTGTTGTCGTCGATGGGTGACGCCGAATGGAACCATGGTCGCGGCGTTCGCCGCGCATCTGTGTCAACTGTTGATCTCGGTGTGAGGTGTCAATATTCATGGGGATGTTGCGCCGTTTGATCGTTCCGGACTACGGGTCCTTGCCAGTCCCAACGCCGGTGCTCTCATCTGGTTGTCGCCGATCGCCGGCCGTGGGGTGTCCCAGTGGGCGTCCATGATCAGCCGAAGGCACCACCACGCACCTGCCAACGTTCCGTCACCCGCGCCTAGTGGCTTCTTGTCCGTTGTGCTCCCTCCGCGTGGGGGTGTTGTTTGGAATCGTTCCAGATTCCAGCCAGGAATCTCAAACGCGCCTCGTGACCCAGGCGGCGTCGATCCGGCCTACGTACCGCCTGTCTCCCCGGGCATCGACCCTGTCCCTCGATCCCTGCGAAGGGAGCATCCCGCATGAGTCCCGACGAACCAGTCGGCCGCATGAGCCGACGCTCGATGATCAAGCGCAGCGCGCTGGGCGCAGCGGCGCTGGCCCCGACAGCTTCCCTACTGGAGCAATTGGTCACCGCTCCCAACCGTCCGGCGTTCGCCGCGCCTGCCTTCTCCGACATCCAGTTCGACATCGGACGGTTCATGCCGCCCGGAACCTTCGCCGGCAAGAACACCTACAACGACGGCGGCGGTACCGTCACCGCCGCGTTCGGCCCCGTCTTCACCACGTTCACCCCCCTCAAGCTGACCCGCAACCCGACCAAGGCCGACCAGGCCACGCTGGCCAACGCCCTGGCCGAGATCGAGGCCAACTTCGACGCCAGCCCCTCGGGCCTGCTCATCGTGTCGCTGTCCTACGGCGTGCCCTACTTCAACCGCCTGCCGGCGGCGCTGGTGGGCGCGAAGGTGCCGCGCCTGGCGTCGGACCCGACACGCTTCGTGCTCGAGAACGCGGTGGCCGGCCCGACCGACGTCGTCAACGGCAAGGTGCTGGGCGCCAACAACCCGATCCCCAAGGAGCGGTTCAACATCAACGTCGTCCTCGAAGAGAACGACATGCTGCTCCAACTGCGCAGCGACTCGCTGTCCAATTTGAACAACGCGCTGCTGTGGCTCGCCGGCAGCAACAACCTGCACGGCCAGTCGATCCGGTCACCCCAGTTCAACGGACTGTTCGCCCCCCAGACCACCCGTATCCAGTTCATGCAGCCCGGCCTGCCGCGCCGGGTGGCCGACGCCGCCGCCGCCGCGAACCCCAACTTCTACGAGTTCAACACCCGAATCAACCCCAACTCGTCGATGGTCATGGGCTTCGTCGACCAGCAGGTCGACTCCAGCGCGCCCAACGCGAACACGGTGACCTTCGTCGGCGACCCCGCCAACCACAACACCCAGGGATTCACCACCGCGAAGGTGGGCGACTACTTCGACAACGGCTCGACGTGCCACTTCTCGCACGTCATCGACGACCTCTACCAGTTCTATCAGACGGCCGCCCAGGACCCGACCGGCGGCGGTGGCGAGCCGTTCACCGAGCGCGTGCAGTACATGTTCCGTTCCAACCAGACCGGCAGCGGTTTCCAGGGTTTGCCCGTGGCACCCAACGCCGACGAGTTCACCAACGGCGGCGGCCCGGCCTTCGTGAACAACGTCTTCCAGGGCACCGACGCCGCCCGACTGGGCGCGATCGACGCCAACGGGGCGGCCACCCTCACCACCAACAACGACCCCAACAAGACATTCAACGGCCAGCAGCGGCTCGGCCACGAATCGGCCCTGCAACAGACTTCCCGTGCCGCGGACGGAACCCCGCTGCACATCCGGATGGACGGTCCTGGTTTCGACGGTCTGGACGTGCCCGCGTTCCAGACTCATCCCGACATGCCCAGCATCTCGGTTCCCGTACCCGCCGGAACGAACCAGTTCAAACTCGAGTTCCTCATCTTCGTGCCGACGTCGGACTTCTTCCGCACTCTCCGCAACAGCGCGGGCGCCCAGCCCCTGTTCCAGCAGTTCGGGCAACCGAACGACCCGAACGGGACCTCGGGCGGCGTCCAGTTCGCCGACAACGGCCTCGAGCGGTTCCTGACCGCGACCCGACGCCAGAACTTCC
>CAVPCF010000150.1:0-5829 GCA_963702275.1 Candidatus Melainabacteria bacterium | reverse complement strand
TGTGTGATGACGTTCGGCTCGGTTCCTGCTGTTGCGGCGGCGTAGATGCGGCTGGTGGTGGATTGTTGCGGCGTGTCGGATTTGGCGTCAATACGCCCCGATCGGGTCGGCTCCGATGGAGTCAGAACTGACGGTCTCCCTGGCATGCCACCGCTGCATGGCGTGCTGCACCATCGTGATGAGTGCCTGTTTGGTGGATTCGCGCTTCCGCGCGTCGCACTTCACGATCGGCACGTCCGCCGGTATGGCCATGGCTTCCCGCACATCCTCGACGGGATACTGTGGCACGCCTTCGAAGCAGTTCATGCCGATGATGTAGGGCAGCCGCCGTTCCTCGAAGTAGTCGATGGCACCGAAGGAATCGGCAAGTCGCCTGGTGTCGGCGAGCACCACGGCGCCGATCGCGCCGCGCACCAGGTCGTCCCACATGAACCAGAACCGGTGCTGCCCCGGTGTCCCGAACAGGTACAGGATCAACTCGGCGTCCAGGGTGACCCGGCCGAAGTCCATCGCGACGGTGGTGGTGGTCTTGCCCGGCGTGTGGTGCAGGTCGTCGATACCGCTGCTGGCTTCGGTCATCACCGCCTCCGTTGTCAGCGGCGTGATCTCGGACACGGAGCCCACGAACGTGGTCTTGCCGACCCCGAAACCGCCTGCCACCACGATCTTCGCCGAGGTCGCCGTCCGCGCGAGCGGGGTCCGGATCGTCGGCTCAAAGTCGGCGGAGTCCACTCAACACCCTTTCCATCAACACGAGATGCGCCGCGATGTCATCGTCGGCGAATGTCCGGTGAATGCTGATCAAGCCCAGTTCGGCCATGTCACTGAGGACCACCCTGGCCACCCCGAGCGGGATGGACAGCTTGGCGGCCACCTCGGCCACCGACAACGGGTACCGGCACAGCGCGCTCACCGACCGGTGCTCCAACTGGACGAGGCGGCCCGCTTCGTGTGCCAGTTCCGTGGTGGAGATCAACGTCTCCAGCCGCAGTTCGTAGTTCGCCCTCGTTCGTCCCCTTGTCCACGCGTAGGGCCGTACAATGGCGGCCTCGTCGCCGAAGTCATCGTCCGGTGGGGACACCGGGGCCGGTGGATCGTCCAACCCGGCCGGTCCGACCGGACCGCCCAACCAGCCGAAACCGTGCTCGTCGCCGGTCTCGGAATAATCTGGATTCGGCGGCTCGGCCCGCTCGGGTTCGTCCAGATACGTCGTGACGAATTGGTCGGGGTATTCACCGCGGCCAGGATCGGTGAAACCGTGCCGGGCCGCCGGGTATCCGCCATTGGCGGCCGGGGGCGCCGGGGCGCCCTGTCCGGTGTCTTTCACATCATCATCTGTGGTCATACCGACCTCACACGGGTTGCTTCGTGAGCATCCGACTCGTGCCCTGTAGTTCCGCCCGTAGCTCCGGGGTGAGCATCTGCCCGACACGTTCGACGAGCAGTGCCATCTCGTACGCGACCTGACCGATGTCGCAGTTGGGGGCCGCGAGGACGGCCAGCGACGAACCGTCGCTGATGGCCATCAGCAGCATCACGCCACGTTCCATTTCCACCACGGTCTCCCGCACCGGCCCTGCCTCGAAGCACCGGGCGGCGCCGTGGGTGAGGCTGGACAGGCCGGACGCCACCGCGGCCAGTTGGTCCGCCCGGTCGCCGGGCAGGCGCACCGACGCGGCCAACAGCAGTCCGTCCGCGGACACCACGATCGCGTGCGCCACACCCGGAACCCGTTCGGTGAAGTCGGTGACCAACCACCCGAACCGGCCCTGTGGCGACTGACTCGACGTCATTCGTTCTCCCAGTTCTACCAATGGAATCCGTGCTCGACGGGGGTGCCGGCCGGATCGTCGCGGCCCTGCCGCACCCCCCGTTGGAAACTGTTCATCCGGTCGCGCAACGCGTCGGCGTCCCGGCTTCCCGGACAGCCCGATCCGTTCGGCGCGACCGCACTCACACTCACGCTGCCGGGCAACAGGTGTGCGCTGGGTTGCCGTCGTGGCAGCCCGGCCGCGGTGACCTCGTGCCCGGCCGCGGTCACCTTGTCGACCGCCCGCCAGCCCTCATCCGCGCTGGACGTCCACGTACCGGCGTCCTGGACTTCGGTCACGGCGACGGGTGGCTCGGCCGGCGGCCGCAGACCGTCCTCTTCGGCCGGTGCCGTCGGTTCGGGCGCCGTCGGTTCGGGGGCCGTCGGTGCCGTCGGTTCGGTCGCGTGGTGTCGGCCGCGCTGGATGCCTTGCTGGAAGCCGGACATTCGCTCGCGGATGACTTCGGCGGGTGCCCTCGGGGCGGGCTCCAGGGTCGCCGACCCGGACAGGACGCTGCCCGGCAGCAGCCGCGCTTTCGGTTGGCGGCGCGGCAGTCCGGCCGGCGTGAAGTCGACCGGCGGGGCGTCGGCCACCGCGTCGACCGCCTGCCAGCCCTGGTCGGCGGCGCAGCGCCAGTCGTCGGCGATGTCGTCGTCGAACCAGGCGGACACCATGGTGTCGTAGATCGGGGTGACCTCGGTCGGTTCGTCGACGGCTTCCCCGCCGTCGGCCACGACCGCTTCTGCGGGCAGCGGCGCGAAGAGCCCCACACCGGACGACGTGGCGGCCGGGATGGTCACCGTGACGGCGGCCGCGACCGGATCGTCGCTGGTGATCGTGCCGGTCACGCTTGTGCTGGTCACCGCTGTGTCGAATACGGCGCCGCGCACGGCGAGCGGCGCGCCGCTCGCGCGGGCGACCCGCTTTGGCAGCGGTCCGGCCGGGCCACCGCCCCCACCGCCGATCGACGGCGGCGGCGGCGCCGCCGGGTCGCCGATGACCAGTTCCACCGGCACCGTGATGGTGACCCGAAGGCCGGGGATGTCCTGGCCGCCGTGCAGCCGCACCCGGATGCCGTGCTGGTTGGCCAGCCTGCTGATCACGAACAGGCCCATCCGGCGGGTGATCCGGCCCTCGACGCCGGCCGGCTGGCCGAGCTGTTCGTTGGCCCGCACCAGGTCCTCGTCGTTCATGCCGATGCCGTGGTCGACGATGTCGATCACGATGGCGCGCCTGCGGGTCCGGTGCGACGCCACCGTGACCGGCGTGTCCGGCGCGGAGAACGCGGTCGCGTTGTCCAACAGCTCGGCCAACAGCCGCACCAGGTCACCGGCCGCGTAGCCGACCACGTGGGCGTCCGGCGGCGGCTGGAGGACGATCCGTTGGTAGTGCTCGATCTCCGAGACGCCGGCACGCAGCAGGTCGGCAAGCGGGATGGGCTGGCCGCTGCCGCGGGCGAGGTCCCCACGAGCCAGGTCACTGCCCGACAGCACCATCAGGTTCTCGTTGTTGCGGCGCATCCGGGTGGCAAGGTGGTCCAGCTTGAACAGCGCGGACAGCTGGTCGGGGTCCTCCTCGTCGCGTTCGAGCTGTTCGATCAGCCGCAGTTGGCGCTGCACAAGGCTCTGGCTGCGCCGCGACAGGTTCACGAACAGCTCGCTGTAGTTGGCCCGCAGGTTGGCCTGCTCAACGGCCAGCCGCAGCGCCTCGCCGTGTACCGCGTCGAACGCCCTGGCCAGTTGGCCGATCTCGTCCGACGTGTGCACGCCGACCGGCGCCACGGTGACGTCGACGGTCTCCCCCGCCCTGATCCGCTCCACCGCGTCGGGCAGCTGGCGGGACGCGACGTCCCGCGCGGTCCGGCGCAGCACGCCGATCGACCGCACCAGCTGCCGCGCCACGAGCACCATCAGCACGATGGTCGCGGCGATCGCGGCGACCAGCGCGATGATCGCGGTGGCGGCGGCGGTGCCGGCCTGCGCTCGCAACGTCGTCGTGTCGGACCGCTGGTGGGCGGCGAGGTGGTCGATGACGTCGGTCAGCCCCGCGATGACCTTGCCGTTGGCGGCGTTCCACGCGGCGACCGGGATGTCGATCATCGCGTCGGGCATGACCTGGCCACCCATGCCGCCGGACTCGTCGATCGCCTGGCCGAGCAGGTCGTTCTGCTGGGCGAGGACCGGGCCGCTGACCACGGCGGCGTAGTCGTTCATGGCGTCCTGGCCTGCCACGGCGCGGAAGTCGCTGGTCCGGCTGGCCAGCCGGGCCAGCGAGCCGTGCAGCGAGGTCACGTCGTCCGACGGGATGGTGCGCCTGGCGATGCCGGCGAGCACCACGGCCTGCTGGTAGCTGACCTCCTCGCGGGCCGCGGACAGGTCGTAGAGCGCGAGCGCCTCCTGGGTGAGGTCGGCGTCGACGAGGCCTGCGGCCAGTACCCGGTCGAACGCGAACAAGCTGTCCACGAGCTGCGAGTAGGCGCTGACGACGGCGGACCGGTCCGGGCTCGGCGCGCCGGTCTCCGCCCGCAGGAATGCCAGTTCGCCGAGCTGGCGGTCCGCGACCGACCAGGTCGAGCCGGCCACCGGGTCGAGGTCGCCGTTCGCGGTGTCGGCGGCGATCGCCTGCCGAGTCGCGGCCAGGGCCGCGTCACCGGTCGTGCGGGCGGTCCGGAACGCGGCGGCGGTGGCGCCGGTGTTGGCGACGAGTACGCGTTCGGCCTGCAACGCGGCGATCGAGCCGCGGACCGACGCGCTCAGTTCGGTGAGCCTGCTGGCCCGCGCGAACTGGGCGGAATTGGCGAGCTGGCCGCTGATCAACACCCCGCCGAGGGTGATCATCACGATCATCGGCACGACCGTGACAAGGGCGAGTTTGGTCGGCAGCGAGAGATCGCGCCACCGGCCTAACCACGTGGTGACCGATCGGAACCGCGCCGATTTCGGGGACCTCACGCAACCTCCTCGCTGCCGCTGCCCGAGCGCAGAAGCCCTGCTGTTTGGCCTCGCTGGTGCTGGTTCGCCCCGCGGGCGAATCGTCGAGCGTGACAAATCGTTTCCCAGGTTCACCCGGAAGTGGAATAGACGTCCACTCTCTTGGAATTGACACCGTCTCCTGGCATTTATGGGGTGCCATCGAGACATTCCGGGGCTTCGAGAACCAGACCCTACAACACACTCGACGAACCGAACGGCAATCGAAACCGGGGCGTTCACCTGCCGTTTTCGGTCGACCGGCCCGTTGAAACCGGCAGATCGGACATATGATCAGCCGGCCGGTCAGATGCATGTTGCTCTCAGCGGGTCCGGCCAGGTTACGCAACCGCCGAAAGTGCGAGAGAACGTCACCCCATGGGGTTCAATCGGCAAAGGATGGCGTTGATTCAGTTGGTGGCAGCAGGTCCGATGACCTTGACCGGTCGTTCTGGGCGGTCGCCGGACAGCGCTTGACCAGTAATTTCGACCCACTGCCACAAGATCGAAGCCGTGTCCGCCCCGTCTCGCTCAAGTTCCGCCGAACAACACGTTCGAGTGACACCCGGTCTGGTTCGACCTGATATGAGTGCCGGTCAGCCGATTGCCGGGCACCAGTTGACACAGTTGATCCGTCGGCACCGGTCACAATACGTGGTCGCCAAGTTCACACCTATGTGGGAAAACGGTTGGCGAGCCAATCACAGGTGAATCACGGGTGGACCTACCGAAACGCCGGATATGCCGGCAGCTGCTCCCGGTCGCCGAACCGGCGGACCAGCCCGGCCACCACCTCGTGCGCCTGGGCCACCACGTCGTGCTCGCCGGCCCGTGCCGCGTCCCTTGCCAGTTGCTGCCACCGGGACCGCAGGGCGACGCTGCGCCGGGGCGACCGGGCATCCACGTCGACCGGCACGTCGTCCTGGTCGGTCCTTGGCAGGAACCACCAGGTGGACACCCACACCCACAGCAGCTGCGCGTCCAGCAGGGCGGGCAGCAGGACGGCGTCGTCGTCAAGGTCCGGCCAGACGTCCCGGACCTCGGCACGC
>CAVPCF010000149.1:0-12823 GCA_963702275.1 Candidatus Melainabacteria bacterium | reverse complement strand
CGGGGTCCGTCGGTTTCGAGGTCGCCTGCACTCTATCCGGGCGCGACGAGACGCGCCGGGGAACGAGCTAGGCACCGTCGTCGCCATCGCGCAGGGAATGAATCATGCTCCGCAGGATCCGGAACGCGCCTGACTGCTCGGTCTCGGTCATGCCGGCCAGCATTCTGACCTCGACGGACCGGACCGCAACGGTCGCCTTCGCGAGGCTCCGTCGGCCGCGAGGTGTGAGCCGCGCGGGAAGAACCTTCCCCACGGGCGCCTCCGCAGGCCTGGTCACGTAGCCGTCTCGTTCCAGGGCCTGGAGCAGCACGTTCATCGACTGCCGTGTCACGAACGCGCCCCGCGCGAGTTCGGAGTTCGACAAGCCCGGTCGTTGAGCCAGCAGCTCGAGGCAGGAGTAGTGCGTCACGCTCATCCCGAGCGGCCGCAGTACTTCCTCCATGGCTGTGCGCAGGGCGCTCGACGCCTCTTTCAGCAGGTAGCCCAGTGACGTCTCCAGGTCGACGCCGACACCGTCTTGACTCATGTCAGTATTCTGACATAGATTGACCCGTGTCAGGAACCTGACACGTAACGAAGGAGCATCATCATGCCCGCCACCGGCCCCGACTTCATCTCGCTCCAAGCGCGCGACCTCGACGCTTCGCAGGCGTTCTACGAGCAGTACCTCGGCCTCGTCCGCACGCAGGCCGGACCTCCGCACGCCGTCGTCTTCCAGACGAAGCCCATCGCGTTCGCACTCCGCGACATCGTTCCCGGCACCGATCTCGCATCCGTTGCTCAGCCCGGCATCGGTGCCGCGATCTGGCTCCACGCCACCGACGTCCAGGCCATTCACGATGCTCTCGTCGCCGACGGTCACACCATCGTCTCCGCACCGATCGACGGTCCCTTCGGTCGGACATTCACCTTCGCCGACCCCGACGGCTACCAGGTCACCCTCCACGACCGCGCCTGACAGGCCAACCCTGCGACGTCGCGGCTTGACTCTGCCCCTGGGGGTGGATCGACGATGGCGGCCATGACGACAGAACCGGAAATTACCGCACTCCCGGAGCGGCCCTACGTGGCCATTCCCGCGTCCGTCACCATGGCAGCGCTAGGCACCGTCGTGCCGCCGCTGAACGGGGAGGTGTTCGGCTGGCTCGCTGCCAGGGGAATCGCGCCGGCGGGGCCGCCCTTCTGGCGGTACAACGTGATCGACATGGCCCGAAACCTGGAAGTGGAGGCGGGCTGCCCGGTTGCCGAACCGGTGGCGGGCGACGGGCGCGTAGTGGCGGGCGTGCTGCCGGCAGGCCGGTACGCGACCCTGCGCCACGTCGGCCATCCCTCGACGCTGGTGGCCGCGACTGGTGAGCTGCTCGACTGGGCCTCGGCCAAAGGCCTGAAATGGGACGCTGATGGCGAGCGCTGGGGCGCGCGGCTGGAGATCTACCTCACCGATCCGGCGATCGAGCCGGACATGAACAAGTGGGTGACCGAGCTGGCCTTCCGGCTCGCTGACTAGGTATGCGCTACCGTCGGATGGGTGATCGACAACCGGGATCGGCTGCTGAGTATCGGCGCGTTCGCGCGCCGATCGCGGTTGTCGATCAAGGCGCTGCGGCTGTACGAGGGGTCGGGGCTGCTGATGCCCGCCGACGTCAACGCGGCTACCGGGTACCGGCGGTACCGGGAGAGCCAGCTGTTGCGGGCGCGGCTGATCGTCATGATGCGCCGGGCCGGCATTCCGCTGGCCCAGGTCGCCGAGATCATCGCGGCGCCGGGTGCGGCGGGGGCCGGGCTGCTCGCGGAGTACTGGGCGGACGCCGAACGCCGGTTCGCCGGGCAGCGCGAACTGGTGTCACGGCTGCGTGGCAGCCTGCTGTCCGGCTCGGCGTTGGCGGCTGATGGCGTGTTCGACGTGCACGAGCGTGACGTGCCGGGGCAACTTGTCCTTACCGAGAAGCGCAGCGTGCGAGTCACCGAGCTGAAGAACTGGCTGCCCGAAGCCCTGTGCCGGCTGGCGTCGGCGGCCGCGGGCCTTGGCGGGCTGGGCGGTGAGCTGTTGGCCATCTATCACGGTGAGGTCAACGAGGACAGCGACGGGCCCGTCGAGGTCTGCGCCCCGCTCGCGTGCCCGGACGCGGTCGGGCCGGGCATACGCGCCGAGGCCGCGCACCGCGAGGCCTACGTCACGATCACCCGTGCGCAGCTCGAATACCCGCAGATCCTGTCGGCATACGACGCTGTGGCGGACTGGATCAGCTCGGCCGGTTTGGTCCAGGCCGGGCCGCCCCGCGAGAGCTACCTGCGGGGTGTGGACGTGGGGGCCGCGGCGCCCGACGATCCCGTCTGCCACGTCGCTTATCCGATCCCTGGATAGCCTAAAAGAACGCATCAATTTATCCGTTTCATTTGGTCTGCAATCCGGCATGGGCAGGTGTTGATTGTTGTGCCATGATGACCGGGATGACTCGGCATCCATTTGGAATTCTCCGGACCGGAGAATTCCAGAGTACGGAGGGGAACGACCCATGTTCCGGACCAAGGTCACCCGCACCCTGCTGCTGGTAGCGGCCGCGTTTGTGCTGGTCGGGGCCGCGCAGCCGGCGATCGCGGCACCCAGCACGGCACCTTCGGCCGCCGCTAACTTCTCGCTCTCGGCCAACCCGACGTCGGTCACCATTAAGCGCGGCGGGACCGCCGTCTACAACATTCACGTCCAAGGTGTCAATGGGTTCAATGGGACCGTGAATTTCACCGTCGCGGACGTCGAGAACCATGACACCGGCTCCTTCACGAACGTGCCGGTGGTGGGGACCGGGAACGCGACGCTGAATATTCACAGCGTCGGGCACCAGTCGCCGATCGGCACCGAGCAGGTCACCGTCACCGGCACGAGTGGGAGCCTGTCGCATTCGATCACCGTGCTCTGCACCGTGAGCTTCTAGCACCGGCTGCGATAGCACGAATACGAAGAGTGGCGCAACTTGTGTCGTGCGCCACTCTTCGTCCGGTACGGAACTGTTTCGTACTCACGGC
This sequence comes from Candidatus Melainabacteria bacterium, assembly GCA_963702275.1. Taxonomy (GTDB): domain Bacteria; phylum Actinomycetota; class Actinomycetes; order Mycobacteriales; family Pseudonocardiaceae; genus DATEPR01. The sequence goes on along the minus strand of CAVPCF010000149.1, from coordinate 9,799 downwards.
ACGTTGTCCCCGCGTGGGTACGAAACGGTTTCGTACTGTCTGGTCGGCCGACGGGAGGGAACGACATGACGGCGACCGAAGTGACCGGGACACGAGCCGCGCGGCGGACCCTGGAACGTCGGGCGGCGATCTTCGACTCGGTCTTCGCGCTGTTGGCCGAGGTCGGCTACGACCGGATGACGATGGATGCCGTTGCCGCACGTGCGCACGTCAGCAAGGCGACCATCTACCGGAGCTGGCCGGAAAAGCCGCAACTGGTCGCGGACGCGTTGTCCTACCACTTCCAGGACACGCCCGCGCTGCCCGATTCCGGCTCGCTACGCGGTGATCTGCTCGCCATCCTCACGGCGGCCTGCCAGGCCGGCAACGGGATCGACGGCGAGGTCATCGTGGGTGTCATGACGGCGGCGGCACGCAACCCGGTGCTCGCCGGCACCTTGCACGAAACCATGTACGAGAAGAAACACGCCATGCACGAGGCGGTGATCGGGCGGGCCGTGCAGCGCGGCGAGGTCGCGCCGGACACCGATCCGCACCTGCTGCACGAGGTGCTGCACTCGATGCTGCTCACCCGCCGGCTGGAATGCGTCCAGCTCGACGACGAGTTCGCGCGGCACGTCGTGGACGACGTGTTACTTCCCGTGCTCACCCGTCGCGCCATGTGACGGCTGCTCGGGCGACGCCAGTGTCGGTGCCCGCCCTTACCGTTCGGGCTACGGCTCGCTGCTCAACCGCATTACATTCGAGGGGACAAGCATGTCTGAGAACACCGTTGTCGAGGCGCGCCGCGCTCCGACAACCACGTCGGCGGCAGGGGCCGTCGACCCGAAGCGCTGGATCGCACTGGCGATCATCGCGCTCGCACAGCTGATGGTCGTGCTCGACGCGACCGTCGTGAACATCGCGATGCCGTCCGCGCAGCACGCGCTCAACATCAGCGACGCCGACCGGCAGTGGATCGTCACCGCCTACACGCTCGCGTTCGGTGGCCTGCTGCTGTTCGGTGGCCGCGTCGCCGACTATCTGGGCCGCAAGCGCGCCTTCCTGATCGGCCTCATCGGCTTCGCGGGCGCGTCCGCGCTCGGTGGCGCCGCCGTCAACGCAGGCATGCTGTTCGCCGCTCGTGGGCTGCAGGGTGCGTTCGGCGCACTGCTCGCGCCTGCCGCGTTGTCGCTGCTCACGGTCACGTTCACGTCGGCAAGGGAGCGTGCCAGGGCGTTCGGCGTGTTCGGCGCGATCTCCGGTGGCGGCGCGGCGATCGGCCTGATCTCCGGTGGCCTGCTCACCGAGTACCTGAACTGGCGCTGGTGCCTTTTCGTGAACGTCCCGGTCGCGATCATCGCGTTCCTCGCGGCGCTGCCGATCGTGCGGGAGAGCAAGGCGGACGGCAACACCAAGTACGACGTCGGCGGCGCCATCCTGTCCACTGCCGGGCTGGTGTCCCTGGTGTACGGCTTCACGAAGGCGGCGACGAACGGTTGGGGTTCGGGTAGCACGCTGCTGTTCCTGGGGCTGGCCGTGGTGCTGCTGGTCGCGTTCGTGGTGCTGGAGACGCGGGTGGAGAACCCGCTGGTGCCGATGCGGGTGATCGTGGACCGCAACCGTGGCGCGTCGTACCTGACGTCGATCCTGCTGGGCTCGGGCATGTTGGGCATGTTCCTGTTCATGACCTACTACCTGCAGACGACGCTGCACTACTCGGCGCTGCGTACCGGTGTCGCGTACCTGCCGTTCTCCGGCGGGATCATCGTCGCGGCAACGGTCACCGCGCAGCTACTCCCCCGGTTCGGCCCGCGTGTGCTGATGACCACCGGTGCGTTGCTCGCGACCTCCGCGATGTTCTGGCTCACCCGGCTGGACCTGCACTCCTCGTACGTCGGGGTGATCCTGCCGGCGTTCGTCGTGATGAGTGTCGGGATGGGCCTGGTGTTCGTGCCGATGAGCAACACGGCGCTGGACCGGGTCGCCAATCATGACGCCGGTGTTGCCAGCGCCCTGGTGAACACGTCGCAGCAGGTGGGCGGCTCGCTCGGTACGGCGCTGCTCAACACGATCTTCACCACGGCGTTCGCGAGCTACCTCGTCGCGCACGGCCCGACCAGCGCGGCGAACGCGGCCATCCACGGCTACAACGTGGCGTTCCTGGTGAGCGCGTTGTTGATGGCCGGTAGTGCGGTGGTGGCGTTCACGTTCATCCGCAAGGCGAAGGCACCGTCGGACGCGCCTGTGCTGGCGCACGCCGGCTGACGAAGGATCGCCAGGCGGTCTCAGGGAAGTTGAGCCTGGGACCGCCTGCGTTCTTCGAATCACGCACGCCAACCTCGCTGGCCACGAACGCCACCTCAACACAGTCGCTTGAGGTACTGCCGCCGCTATAGCTGCTCTTGCGCCAGTCTCCCTTGTTCTCGGTCGACATGCCGGGCATCTCCCTGTCGCTCAACGTTACTTGCCAGTGCGGCAAGGAACGTCCTCGATTCTGGACCATCGAGGGCGACAGTAGCGACTCGTTTCAGGATGCGGCGGTAGCGGTCCACCTCTTCCTCAGTCTCCAGGAACTGGCTGGTGGTCTCATGTTGCAAGTAGACCAGCGATGGGTCCTCCTTGTAGTCGAAGACTTGGAAAGCGCCGTTGACCAGGCCACGGCCACCGGCTGAGGCTGGAACCACCCGAATGGCGCACTCCGGCCGGTTGCCGAGCAGCAGCATGTGCAGCAGTTGTTCGTTCATCACACGCGGACTGCCCATGAGCACACGAAGCGCGTGCTCATGGATGAAGTACATGCACCTCCCGGTCAGGAGGGCGCTCCGAGCCACTCGGGCGCGAACACCATCCTCGATCGAGAACGGCTCGTCCAGTCCGCTCTCCTCGAATACCGCCCTCGCGTAGTCAGGTGTCTGAAGGACACCAGGGATATAGGTTGGCTGATAGCTGTGGATGTGGGTAGCCGTGGACTCGAAGAAGATCAGTGTGCGCAACTGGTCGGGGATTCGGCCGTCGTGGATCTGGAGGCGGTAGTCGTCGGGTTCGTTGACTATCTTCAGTAGTTCCTGGAGCTCGTAGTCCTGTGCACCGCACATGCCCAAGTAGTGGCCTCCGTCAACGTCGGTCACGCGGCGCTTGCCGGCTTCGGATCTGGAGATGTGGCTGGGTGTCCAGCCGAGCTTCGCCGCGACCTTGTAGGCGGGCAGGTCGATCTGCTTGCGTATGCGCTTCAGCTCGGCGCCTACTTCGCGACGGCGGCCGGTGGTTTGAATGTCACCCATGGAGCCAAGGTATGCCGACCGGGCACGTTTGCGGGGTATCTCGGTAGGCAATCCACCGTATCGGATGAGTTTGCACGATATATTGCTGACGCCGCAACGTGTTCAGTCAGACGGCGAAGACCTGGGCGTCGTCGCGGAACGCCTTGAACTCCAACGCGTTTCCGGCCGGATCGGTGCAGAACATCGTCCATTGTTCGCCGGGTTGGCCCTCGAAACGCAGGTACGGCTCGATGACGAACGTGGTGCCGGCCGATCGAAGGCGTTGCGCGAAGTCGTGGAATTCCGGGACGGTCAGGATCAGGCCGAAGTGCGGGACGGGTACGTCGTGGCCGTCGACCGGATTGCTGGCACGCTGGCCGGCCGTGCTCGGCACCAGGTGGGTGACGAACTGGTGGCCGCGCAGGTTCCAGTCGATCCACGTGTCGGCGCTGCGGCCCTCGGCGCAGCCGAGCACGTCGCCGTAGAAGTGCCGGGCGTCAGCCAAGTTGTCCACAGGGACCGCGAGATGGAATCGTGGGAGGTCGGGCATGGTCCGTAGTATCCCAGGACCATGGATCCGATATGGGCACTGCGGCAGATCGCGTTCCAGCTCGAACGAGCCGGCGCGCCGACCTACCGCGTGCGCGCGTTCCGCAAGGCCGCCGCGATCGTCGCGGACCTGCCGGCCACGCAGGTAACCGCACGCGCCAAGGCCGGCACGCTGCAGGAGCTGAGCAGCATCGGCAGGGCCACCGAGGCGGTCATCGAGCAGGCGGTCGCCGGCCAAACGCCGTCCTACTTGGCCAAGTTGCTTGACGAGAACCCACCCACCGAGCCGGTCGGCATCAGAACCCGGCTACGCGGCGACTGCCACAGCCATTCCGACTGGTCGGACGGTGGCAGCCCACCACGGGAGATGGCGTTGGCGGCCCGCGAAATCGGCCACGAGTGGCTGGCCCTGACCGACCACTCGCCCCGCCTGACCGTGGCCAACGGCCTGACCGCGGAGCGCCTGACCACCCAACTGGCCCTGATCGAGCGGATCAACGTCGAGCTGGCGCCGTTCCGGCTGCTCACCGGCATCGAGGTGGACATCCTGGACGACGGCGCCCTCGACCAGGAACCGGACCTGTTGGCCCGCTTGGACATGGTCGTCGCGAGCGTGCACTCGCACCTCAAGATGCCTTCCGACGAGATGACCGCCCGCATGGTCGCCGCCGTGCGCAACCCGAACACGGACGTGCTGGGCCACTGCACCGGCCGGCTGATCACCGGCAACCGCCGCCGCCCCGAGTCGGCGTTCGACCCGGAGCAGGTGTTCACGGCGTGCCGGGAACACGATGTCGCCGTGGAGATCAACTGCCGCCCGGAGCGCCAGGACCCGCCGGACCCACTGCTGGACATCGCCATCGAACTGGGCTGCACGTTCGCCATCGACACCGACGCCCACGCCCCCGGCCAGCTGGACTGGCTGGTCAACGGCTGCGCGAGGGCCGACGCGCACCAGATCCCGCCCGACCGTGTGATCAACACCCGACGGGCCGAAAACCTGGTGGCCACAGCGGAAACACCCTGAGCCCACAGCCCGTCCGGCATCATGCTCCAGACAGGCCCACGCGCCGAAGGGATCGACGGTTGCGCACCATGCTCCTGCTCGCCGGTGGCCTCGGGATGGCCGTGGCGTTGGCCGGCTGCACCAGCGGCCCGAGCGGCCCGGCCAAGCCGGCGCGACCGTCCCCCGCGATCCCGGGTGATCCGCTGGACCTGTCCAAGGCCGCCGCCCGTCCGTGCACGATGCTGCGGCCCGACCAACTGGCGCAGTTCCGTCTCACTTCGCCGGGCACCACGACCTCGATCGCCAGCGGTCCGGCGTGCGCGTGGACACCGACCGTGACTGGATTTCCCTCCTACCTGGCCGGCGTGGACCTCCATTCCGGCGGCCTGGAAGCCCTCTATCACAAACGTGCGAGCCTGCCGGTGTTCCAGCCGACCAAGATCTCCGAGTACCTCGACTACACCGACCCCTGCCCCCCGCCGACGACCTGGCCGCCGCGATCGTCGCCAACACCGAAGGTGCCGCGCCCTAACCCAGTCCGAACCAGCCGGCCACGGTGAGCGCGAGGACGGCCGCGGCCATCACGGCGATGACCGCGACGCAGGCGGTGGCGACAGCGCGGAACACCGGTCCGTTGGCCGCGTCGCCCAGCAGGGTGCGCCGGTTGGCCAGCACGAGGACGTAGGTGAGCAGGATCGGGGTGATCACGCCGTTGAGTACCTGTGCCTGCACCAGCAGTTGGATCAGGTTGCCGGGAACCAGGGCCACCGCGGCGCCGATCACGATCTGTCCGGTGAACAGGCTCAGGAACAGGCGGGCCTCGCGGAAGCTCTTGCCCACCGACCGTTCCGCGCCGACGGCTTCGCTCAGCGCGTACGCGGTGGACAGCGGCACCACGGCGGCGGCCAGCGCGGAGGCGCCGAGCAGGCCCAGCGCGAACAACTGGGAGGCGAAGCGGCCGGCGACCGGCCGCAGTGCCTGCGCGGCCTGTTGCGCCGAGGCCAGCGGCGCGCGGGTGGTGATGGCGGCGGCGGTCGCGACGATGATGAACATGCTGATCAGGTCGGCGAAGATCGCCCCGCCGACCGCGTCGACCCGTTCTTTGGGGTAGTCCTCGGGGCCGATGCCTTTGTCGGCGATCGCCGCGGCGATGTAGAACTGCATGTACGGGGTGATCGTGGTGCCGATCAGGGCCACCGCCAACAGCAGGAACGCTTTGCTGGCAGGGAAATGCGGCCAGATCAGTTGGCTGGCCGCGGCGCCGAGGTCGGGGTGGGCGAGCACCGCGGCGATCGGGTAGGCCAGAAACGCCAGCGACAGGATGAGAAATACCCGCTCGGCGTAACGGTAGGAGCCGTAGACCACCAGTGCCCAGATCACCGCCGCCGCGACCGGGATCGAGATGAACTTGCTGACACCGACGAGTTCCAGGGCCGCGGCGATGCCGGCGAACTCCGAGACGACAAGACCGACGTTGGCCACCAGGAACGCCAACAGGGCGACGGCGGTGACGCGCAGGGAGAACTGCTCGCGGATCAGCGCCCCGAGACCTTCACCGGTGTACGCGCCGAGCCGGGCGCACATCTCCTGGACCACCACCAGCGCCACGGTGATCAGCACCATCAGGAACAGCGTCCGGTAGCCGAACTGGGCGCCCGCGGAGGCGTAGGTGGCGATGCCACCGGCGTCGTTGCCGGCGTTCGCGGCGATCAGGCCGGGACCGGCGAACGCCGCCGCCAGCAGCAAGCGCCGCCACCAACGTCGGCGCGGCATGGGTGGCCTGGTGATGGTCGGCGAGGTCATGGGCGGCCTTCCGATCGTGGTTCAGCGTGCGCGGGGGAACTGCCACCGGCCGGCCGTGACCGCGTCCAAGACGTCGTCGGCCAGGATCCGGCCCAGTGGGCGGTCTTCCTCGTCGAGGACCACGACCGACAGGCGCCGGGCGTCGATGAGCCGGTTGGCCACCTCCCGCAACCCGGTGTCCGCGGTGACCGTGATCGGCCATGGTGGCCCGATCAGCTCGCTCAGCCGGGTGTCGGGCTCTGCCACGAACAGCTCGCCGAGGGAGATGTCGTCGACGAGCCGGCCGTCCTCGTCGACCACGATGATCGCGTCCAGGTCCACGACGTGCTCCAACTGGCCGGCCAGCATCCGGCGGACGTCGGCGACGGTGTCCTGCGGGTGGGCCAACACCAGCACGGTGGTCATCTCCCCACCGGCGGTGCGGGCCGGGAACTCCAGCACCGGGCGCAGCCGCTGGGCCGCGTTCTGGTCCATCGCGGCCAGCACCGCGGCGCGGTCGGCGTCGTCCAGCCCGCGCAAGGCCTCGGCGGCCTCGTCCGGTTCCATCCGCGCGATCAACGACGCGGCCTCGGTGGCGTCGGACTCGGCCAGCAGTTGGTGCAGTTGGTCGGCGTCCATCTCCTCCAGCGCGTCCGCCGCGGTGTCCGGCTCGACCAGCTCCAGCAGTTCGTGGCGTTCGCGGCGGCCCAGGTCCTCCAGCAGATCGGCCAGTTCGGCCGGCCGCAGCGTGTTCAACTCGCTCCGGTGGCGGTCCAGCCGAACGCCACCACGGCCGTGCTGGGCGTCCGGTTCGAAGGAGTGCACCGACGCCCAGTCGATGACCGCTTCTGGTGTTGGGCGGGTTCGCCACCGGGCCGGGCCCAGCCTGCGCAGCAACGACGCGAAGCCCACGTCCACGCCGACCAGCCGGACCACCGTGCCGACGGTGGCCAGGTACAGGTCGGCCGCCCGGATCACCCTGGCGCCGTCGATGTCGACCAACTGGTGGTCGAGCACCTGGGCGGCCAGGGCCGTCTCACCGTCGCGGGCCGCGAAGTCCCGCAGGTCCAGCCGCGCGGTCGTCAGGGTCACCGCCCGTTGGCCGACCTCGGCGATCCGGCTGGCTGGCACGAACGCCCGTCGTGCGCCGACCCGCACGACCACGCCCGACAGCGGCGGGTAGGTCTCATCGGTGTTCCAGTGGGCCACCACGTCGGCCACCCGACCGAGTGGTTCGCCGTCGCCGTCGCGGACCGGGCGCCCGATCAGACCGGCGAGCGACACCAGCGATTCGCGGACCTCCCGCGCCGCCTCCAGACGACGGGACCGGCGCTCGAAGCGGTGCCGCAGCGCGGCCGACGGCGAGGGAAAGACCATGACCGCACCAACTTTCCGGAAGTGGACGTGACACGGAAAATGCACAGCCGGCTACACCGCCGGGGCACGAAAGTAGTAGGAGCGGCGGTCTCAGGCAGTGCGATACGCGGGGTGGGGACTGTGACTGTCCGGATCAGACACGGCAACCCACCTCCTCGCGTTCACACGCCGCAGCGCACCAGAGCACCTCGCCACCGGAGGCCGCCGAGACCTTACCCGGTCATTGTGACATCCGGAGTCCAAGCTCACAGTGCATCGCGGACGGCCCCGATGGTGCCGCTGGTGACCACGATGAGCACGCCGATGCCGATGAACACCAGCGGGACCAGCCAGTGGCTTATCCGGCCCAGCGCGGCCACGACCAGCCGATGGGTGCCCAGCAGGGCCCCCGCCGCACACAACACCCCGACCAGCACCAGGTACAGGGCGGTGACCAGCAGCGAGCCGGTCAGATGCAGGCTGCGGAACAACGGGGTGAACACGCCGATGTTGTCCGCGCCGCTGGCGAAGGTGAGTGCCGCGACCCGACTGGTCGTGGCGGCCAGCGGTGGCCGTGCCGCGTCGCTGCCGCGCAGGTGGCGCAGCTCCCACAGGCCCAAGCCGATGGGGATCAGCCCGAGCAGCCCCACCCACCGGTCCGGCACGACCCGCAGGCCGGCGGCGGCCAGCAACGCCGCCCCGAGGATGACGAAGAACCCCAGGTACTGGCCTGCGACGATCGCCAACGGCCGTGGACCGTTCCCGGTGCGGTAGGCGACGAACAAGGCCGTCAGGATGATGACGTCATCGACCGTGGTGCCGAGGAAGGCGACCACGGCGGTCACGAGCAGGGACGTTGTCACAACGACCGCACTGTAGTGCTACCACTCCCAGGTGAAGCCGACGATCGTCTTGCTGATGTGTTCGTGGTAGCAGTGCACGGCGAGGGCCTGGTCGAGTTCCAGCAGTTGGCGGCGGGTGATGACGCCGTCGAAGCGGTCCCATTCGGCCCAGTAGATCCGGCTCGGCACCGCGGCCGGGTCGAACCGGACCTCCAGCATCAGCTTGTCGATCGCGTGGAACGTGCCGCGCCGCAGTTCGGGTGGTGGGAGTTCATCATAATTGAAGGTGATTACGGAATCCAGCAACGCGGTTTCGTTCAGTTGCAACGGCTGGGTGAGCTCGATGTTCATCGCGCAGAAGGATTCGTCGATCCGGTAGAGCCGGCCGGGGGTGCCGCCGCGGTGCACGATGACCGTGGCCGCGTTGGTGTCGAAGATGTAGGGGTAGTAGTCGAGGCCGTCGACGATGGCGCGCAGGGTCTGGATGGAGCGGTGGCTGGCCGGCTTGCGGTCCGGGCCGACCTGGTGCACCTCGTGCAGCGAGATCGTCTCGTGGCGCCGGGGGCCGGTCGCCTCGTACAGGCCGTCCGGCGGCAGGGCCTTGCCGGTGACCAGCTTGATCGTGCCGTCGCCCCTGGCCAGCGCCCACAACTGGTCGGCGTCGGCCTGGCTCATGGCGAAGGCCGCGATGATCTGGCTCAGCCCGGTCGACGTCAGCTCGCGCCCGTGCAGCGCGCCGCGCACCCGGTCCTTGAGGTGCTTGTAGTCCGAGGTCTGCTCGCTGGAGTACTCCAGATATCCGGCCACCACACCGGCCACGGCGTTGATCTGGACCCGGCTGGTACGCGGCTGATGATGCTCGGAGTCCTTCTCCCATTTCCGACGGTACCGAGCACCGAGCAGCACATTGAGATACTCGCCTGCTGCCACCGCCCCCGGCAGTACCTGCGGCTTAGCAACCACAACGCCTTCTTATCACAAGGCGAACCCGGACGGCAGCGTGCCAACGCGTGATCGGCGTT
>CAVPCF010000148.1:0-20604 GCA_963702275.1 Candidatus Melainabacteria bacterium | reverse complement strand
AAAAAACGACTGTGCCAGCGTGCTCCAGGTCGCACAGGCGAACGGCTTCGGTCGCCTAGTCTTAGCGGGAACGTCCGATCTGGCTGAGGTCGCAATCCTATGTGCGGTCGAAGCGGGCGTTTCGATAATCGCGGTCGTCGATCCGCGCAGCGAGAGTGAGCGCCTTGTCGGCGTGTACGTTTGCAAGGCATACGATGAGGTCAAGTCGGTGTTCGATGCCGTCATCGTGACGGACGTTGCGCAAGCGAAAGCATCATATGATGCGGCTCTCCAAGCCTGTGGCGCCGATCGCGTGCTAGTGCCTGCGCTGCTTGGTCTGCAGCCGCTGAACCGCTCGATGGTGGGCGCACCATGACGGGAATCTCGATGCCCAAGAGCGAGGCGGCAACGCAAAGGGTCGAGGCCACGTGCGCCGTGCTGCGTGACTGGTCTCGACGTCTCGGTGCCGAATTTGCGGAACGCCCCGCAAATCTGGGCCTTACCCGCTCAATTCGCTCTGGCGGCAGCAACCGCTACGGTCGCGTGGTCGTCGTCGAGGATGATCTCGTTCCTGGCGCGGACTTCCTGGACTTCATGATCACTGCGCTTAATCGCTTTGCCGGCGACGCGGCCGGCATGCAATTGGGAGGTTATACGCTCAGTCCGCCCAAGGGGCTATCCGACGACGCCTTCCTTTTTCCGGTGACGACGGCCTGGGGCTGGGCGACATCGAAGCGTGCCTGGAAGAAGCATTTTTCGTGGGAGCCCGAGGTCCTGGAGAAGGCACGGAGCGACGCCGAATGGAAGCGACCGCCCTGGCAGAAGACCTGCGCTACGGCCCAGACGCCACCACCGCCGCGACGGTCCCGGCCGACGCGGTCGCCATCGCCGAACTCACCCCGCGCACAGCAGGCGTCATAGCCGGCATCCCGGTCGCACTAGCCGTGTTCGACCAGGTCACCAGCCCGCACGTGCTGGACCGCGTGGACGACGGCACCCGCCTGCAACCCGGCCAGCCCGCGCTGATCCTGCGCGGCCCGGTCCGCGGCCTGCTGACCGCGGAACGCACCGCGCTCAACCTGCTGTGCCACCTGTCCGGCGTGGCCACCGCGACGGCCGCGTGGGTGGCCGAAGTCGCCGGCACTGGCTGCGCGATCCGCGAATCCCGCAAGACCCTGCCCGGCCTGCGCCTCGCGCAGAAGTACGCGGTACGCATGGGCGGCGGCGTCAACCACCGTCTCGGCCTCGGCGACGCGGTGCTGATCAAGGACAACCACGTCGTCGCGGCAGGCTCCATCACCGCCGCCCTTGCCGCGGTCCGCGCCCACGCCCCGGAACTCCCGTGCGAGGTGGAGGTCGACACCCTGGCCGAACTGGACGAGGCACTAGCCCTGGACGCCGAGGAGATCTTGCTGGACAACTTCACCCCGGCCGACTGCGCGGAAGCGGTCCGCCGCCGAGACGCGGCAGGCGCCAAGACCCGCCTCGAGGCATCCGGCGGCCTGACCCTGGACCGAGCCCGCGCCTACGCAGAAACCGGCGTCGACTACCTGTCCGTCGGCGGCCTCACCCACTCGGTCATGGCGCTGGACCTGGGCATGGACCTCCGCTAGAGCCGCCGGTTGGCCAGCACCGGAATCGTCTGCCGTGCCGCGTCCACCACCAAGGGATCCACGTCCACCACCAGCAGCTCCGGCCCCGCGTCGAGTTGCGCGGCGATCCGGCCATAGGGATCCGCGACCAGACTGTGGCCGATCCCGGTCGGCGCCTTCCCAGACCCGGTGATCCCGCTCGCCACCGGATCGGCCTGACCGCACGCCACCACCCACGACGTGCAGTCCAGGGCCCGCGCCCGCACCAGCAGCTCCCACTGCTCGAGCTTGCCCGGCCCGGCTCCCCACGACGCCGGCAGCGCCACCACGTTCGCACCCCGATCGGCCAACGCCCGGAACAACTCGGGAAACCGCACGTCGTAACAGATCGCCAAGCCCAACCGCACGGCACCGAAGTCGACAACCACCAGCTCCGCACCGGGCGCCACGGTGGCCGACTCGGCGAACCCGAAAGCGTCGAACAGGTGGATCTTGTCGTAACCGAGGTGCCGCCCACCGCCGGTCAACAGCAGCGTGTTGCACACCCGACCGTCGTCCGACGGCGTGAACATCCCGGCCACGATGGTCAGCCCCTGCTGGGCGGCGATCTCGGCGACCACTGTGGCCCACGGCCCGTCCAGCGGCTCGGCCAGCGGACCGAGCGGCACGCCGAAACAGGCCATTGTGGCCTCGGGGAACACCGCGACCTCGGCGCCCCGGGTGGCGGCGCGGGCGGCGAACTCCGCCACCTGGTCCAGGTTGGCCTTCGGGTCCGAGGACGACGTGAACTGGCACAACGCGATCCGCACGGCGTGACTCCGATCTGCTCGCGGCGCACCGACTAGGGTCGGTGTCCGTGCGTCGACGGTTCCTGCTGCTCCCCATCATCCTGGTCGCGGGCCTGGCCGGCGCCTGCACAGGTGCGCCGACGCCGAGCGCGTCCGGCAGGTCGGACAACACCGCGATGGTGCTGGCCGAACCGGTCGAGCCCGCGACCCTCAACCCGCTGGCCGGCTACGCGCCCAACGGCAGCGCCAAGATCTTCGACGGCCTCTACGAGCACCAGACCGACGGCACGCTGCGCCCGGTGCTGGCATCGGCCGCCCCGGTCCCGTCGGCCGACGGCAGGTCGTGGACAGTGCCGCTGCGCAGCGGAATCCGGTTCAGCAACGGCACCCAGTTCGCCGCGATCGACGTGCTGGCCACCTACCGGGCACTGATCAACCCGGCGTTCGCCGCTCCCGTACGCGACGACTACTCGATGCTCACCGGCGTCGACGAGGTGGGTCCGTCCACGATCCGGTTCGACCTGGCGTATCCATACGCGCCGTTCCCGGACCGCCTGGTACTCGGAATCCTGCCCGCGCCGGCCCTGGCCACCGTCGAACCGGTCAGCCAGCTGCCGATGGCCGTCGGCACCGGCCCGTACACCCTGGTGTCCTGGACCAAGGGCAGCCAGCTCACGCTTGCCGCCAACCCGCGTTACCCGGCCGTCCTGGGCGGTCCACCAAAGGTGAAGCGGGTCGTGGTCCAGTTCGTCCCGAACGACACCGACCGAGCAGCCGAACTACGCGCCGGCAAACTAGACGGCGCCGCGCTGTCACCGACCCAGGCGGCGTCCTTCGCCCACGCAAACGGTTTCAGCGTCCTCACCGACCACAGCGCAGACCTCCGGGCGGTACAACTCCCGTCGCACGGCCCGGTAACCGGCGACCCGGCGATCCGCCTGGCCCTCAACCACGCAGTGGACCGGGCCGCGCTGGTCACCGGCGCACTGACCGGCGCGGGCCAGCCCGCCGCCACACCGATGCCCGCAGCGCTACCGGAGTTCGTGGAGCCGACAGCCACCTTCACAACGGACCAGGACCAGGCCCGCACGACGCTGCTGCAAGCAGGCTGGATAGCCAACACCGACGGCGGCCGCTCCAAGGAAGGCGTACCCGCCGCATTCACCCTGGACTACCCAACAGGCGACGCCGTCGACAAGGCCCTGGCCACCGCGTTCGCCACCAGCGCGAGCGCGATCGGCATCACGGTGACGACCGCCGCCGTCCCCCCGGCCGCGTTGCCCGCGAAGTCCGCCGCCGACGCCACCCTGATCAGCACCGGCAACCCGTTCGACCCGGACTTCGCCCTGTATTCGCTGCTGGCCAACAGCGACCCGGCCGTGGCAGCAGCACTGGACACCGGCAGACACACGATCGACCCGGCGCAGCGATCGGTCGCCTACCGCCAGTTGCAGCACGGATACGTGGCCGCCCCGTCCATGGTGTGCCTGGTATTCGTCGACCACACGTACGTAATGCGCGACAACTGGACCGGCTACGCCCAGGTAACCGACGCGGCATCCCAGGGCGTCACCTGGGGCCCGTGGTGGAACCTCGCGGCCTGGGCACCGCGCTAGCCCGCTCTGTCGGTGCCATGCACCACGATGACGGACGGCTCCCAACCGAGCACTGCTCGTAACCGGGAAGCCGCAACTCGCTACCAAGGAGACCTCATCGTGAAGCGGCTACTCGGCTGGGTCGTGCTGATCGGCGTGATCGTGTTCGGCCTCAGCTACGTCGCCGGCCACTGGCCGAGCGGATGTGGCAGTACAGGCGTGGCCGTGGCCCACGCCGACACCGGGGGCTGCCCGACCACGGTGCAGGGTCTGGCCGAAGACTCCTCATGGGCACAGCAGCGGGTCCAGTCCCTCGCCGGACAGCCGGAAACGGCGGGCAAGCTTTACTCCACAGGGCTTGTCGGCGGGTTTCAGGTCCGGACGTTCAGTAGCGGTTACAACGCCGACGCGACTCGAGCCGATCATGTTATCGCCGATGCCGGGATCGTGCCGGCGGGTAGGAGCCTGAACGTGGCGGCCCATGTTGAGGTGCAGGCGGCAGCGTTCATGCGCGCCGAGGACATCACCTATGCGGTACTGGTGATCAACAAGTCCAGCGGAGTGTGTGGCGTTCAGGTGGCTGACCAGCCCTTCACCTGCAACGCGGTCATCCCTGGCATCCTGCCGAAAGGGTCGATACTGGCCGTATGGTCTCCGGTAGAGGTCCAGGGAAAGCGCAAGTCGTTGAAGTTCGAGGGAGTGGCAGCGCGATGATCTCCACGATCGGCGGGGAGTTGCACAAGCGTGACCTTGCCGGCCCGGCGGACCGGCTTGTCCAGGCGTCCGGGGTGTTTCATGTCCACGGCGCGGTCTGCGATGTGACCTTCGCCGATGAACGCGGTGTGTCGAACTTCCTGGACTTCTATTTCGTCCATGGCAGCGACGACGTTGTCGCCCGTCTCTACCTCACGCCGCAGGGCGCGAAGTTTCCCTCCGCCAACCTGCGGTTCCAGTTCGACCGGGAGCACCAGGTCGCGGCCGCCGTGGTCATCGCGGCCGACCACGATGGCCACCAGTACTCCTGGATGACCAGGGGAAACGCCGGCCGCGATGATGTAAGTCTGGCGCACGACACCTGGAACGCCGCCGACACCCGGATGCCGCCCGCAGCGTTCATCACGATCACTGAACTTCGCGCGGCCATCACGCAGTGGGTAGTGGGCGATGTGCTGCCCCCGGCGCCGGTGCGATGGGCCGAAGTGCCGGACGTGCGGTGGTTCTGATGCGTCGTGCCTGGTGAATCCGGCCGGGCGGCGACCCGTACGCTGGATGGCATGCTCCGCCGCATCGATTTGCGCGGTTCAGTGCCGCCACCAGCTGAGTTGCGTTCCATTCTGCCCAGGGCCGACGTGGACGTGGACTCCGTCGCGCATCTGGTTCGGCCGATTGTCGACGACGTTGCGGCGCGTGGGGTGCCGGCCGCGCTGGAGTACACCGAGCGGTTTGACAAGGTTCGGCCCGCGGCCATCCGGGTGCCGGCCAAAGAGCTGACCGCGGCGCTCGACTCGCTTGATCCGGCTGTGCGGGCCGCGCTCACCGAGGCGATCGACCGGGTCCGTCGGGTGCACGCCGATCAGCGCCGTACCGATGTCACCACACATGTGGTGCCCGGCGGGACGGTGACCGAGCGGTGGGTGCCGGTGGCCCGCGTCGGGCTCTACGCGCCCGGTGGCCTGGCGGTCTATCCGTCGACCGTGGTGATGAACGTCGTGCCGGCGCAGCTCGCGGGTGTTGAGTCGCTCGTGGTGTGTTCGCCGCCGCAGGCCGAGTTCGGCGGGCTGCCGCATCCGACGATTCTGGCGGCCGCCGAACTGCTGGGCGTGACGGAAGTCTGGGCGGTCGGCGGTGCGCAGGCGGTCGCGCTGCTCGCGCACGGGGGCACCGACACCGACGGCTCCGCGCTGGAACCGGTCGACCTGGTCACCGGGCCGGGCAACATCTACCTGACTGCCGCCAAACGGCTGCTACGCGGCGTGATCGGCATCGACGCCGAGGCCGGACCGACCGAGATCGCGATCCTCGCCGACGACACGGCGGACCCGGTGCACGTGGCCGCCGACCTGATCAGCCAGGCCGAGCACGACACGCTCGCGGCCAGCGTCCTGGTCACCACGTCGCCGAGCCTCGCGGACGCGGTGGACGCCGAACTCAAGCGCCAGGTCACCGCGACCAAGCACACCGAGCGGATCACGACCGCGTTGCGCGGCAAGCAGTCCGGCTGCGTCCTGGTGTCCGATGTGGACGACGGACTGAAAGTCGTGGATGCCTACGCGGCCGAACACCTGGAGATCCAAACAGCAAACGCCAAGGAAGTGGCCAGCAGGGTGCGCAACGCGGGCGCCGTGTTCGTCGGCGCCTACGCCCCGGTCTCGCTCGGCGACTACTGCGCAGGCTCCAACCACGTCCTGCCAACGGGCGGCTGCGCGCGCCACTCGTCCGGCCTCTCCGTGCAGACGTTCCTGCGCGGCATCCACGTGATCGACTACACCGCTGACGCGCTGCGCGAGGTAGCCGACCGGGTCGTCGCGCTGGCCAACGCGGAAGACCTACCCGCGCACGGCCAGGCCGTCACGGCGAGGTTCGGCCGATGACCGTCCCCGGCGCCGACGTGCGCATGGCAGACCTGCCGCTGCGCGCGGACCTCGTCGGCCGCACCCCCTACGGCGCCCCGCAACTGGACGTGCCGACCCGCTTGAACACCAACGAGAACCCCTACCCGCCACCCCCCGAACTGGTCGCCGACATCGTAGCGGCGATCACCGACAAAGCAGCGACCCTGCACCGCTACCCGGACCGGAACGCCGTCGCCCTGCGCACCGCACTGGCCGCCTACCTGTCCGAGTCGACGAAGACACCGCTGGCCGTAGGAAACCTGTGGGCCGCCAACGGTTCCAACGAGATACTGCAACAGGTCTTCCAGGCGTTCGGCGGCGTCGGCCGCACCGCGCTCGGGTTCGAACCGTCCTATTCGATGCACCCGATCATCGCCGCCGGCACCCGCACCGAATGGGTGCCAACGCCCCGCAGGCCCGACTTCGGTCTCGACGCCGACGAGGCAGTCCGCGTCATCGCGGACCGAAAACCGGACGTGGTCATGGTGACCAGCCCGAACAACCCGACCGGCCAGTCACTGCCGATCGCCGACGTCAGAAAACTCGTCGCGGCCACCCCGGGGATCATCGTGGTGGACGAGGCATACGCGGAGTTCTCCAGCCAACCGAGCGCCGTTGGCCTGCTGGCCGAGTTCCCGGACCGCCTGATCGTCAGCCGCACCATGAGCAAGGCGTTCGCGTTCGCCGGCGGCCGGCTCGGCTACCTGGCCGCCGCGCCCGCCGTCGTGGACTGCCTGCAACTGGTTCGCCTGCCCTACCACCTGTCCGCGCTCACTCAGGCCGCCGCGCTGGCCGCCGTCGAGCACGCCGAGCAGACCCTGAAGTCGGTGGCGAAACTGGCCGCCGAACGCGAACGGGTCGCAAGAGGACTGATCGAACTCGGTCTGACGGTCGTACCCAGTGACGCGAACTTCGTGCTGTTCGGCGTCTTCGACGACCGACGGGCCACCTGGCAGTCCTATTTGGACCGAGGCGTGCTGATCCGGGACGTCGGCATCGCCGGTCACCTGCGCGTTACCATCGGCATGCCCGCCGAGAACGACGCATTCCTACTGGCCACCAAGGAGATCACCACGTGAACCGGATCGGCCGGATCGAGCGGGCCACCAAGGAGTCCACCGTCGTGGTGACCCTCGACCTCGACGGCGCCGCCAAGGCACGCGTCAACACCGGCGTGCCGTTCTTCGATCACATGCTCACCGCGTTTTGCGTGCACGGCGCGTTCGACCTGGAGGTCACCGCGACCGGCGACATCGACGTCGACGCGCACCACACCGTGGAGGACGTGGCCATCGTGCTGGGCCAGGCGATTCGCGAGGCGTTGGGCGACCGGACCGGCATCCGCCGCTTCGGCGACGCCTGGATTCCGATGGACGAGGCCCTCGCGCACGCGGCGGTCGACGTGTCCGGCCGCCCGTACTGCGTGCACACCGGCGAACCGGACGTGATGACCGGCTTCGTCGTCGGCGGCCACTACGCGACGGTCCTCAACCGCCACGTCTTCGAGTCCCTCGCCTACCACGCCCAGATCGCGCTGCACCTGCGCGTACTGGACGGCCGCGACCCGCACCACATCACCGAAGCCGAGTTCAAGGCCGTGGCCAGGGCACTGCGCGCGGCAACGGAGACGGACCCGCGAATCGGCGGCGTCCCGTCCACCAAGGGCGTGCTATGACGAAGGACGTGGCCCTGATCGGGTTGCTGGCCCTGGCCGGCTTCCTGGTCGGCGGGGTCTACACGACGTACAAGACCGCCAAGGTGATGGCCGGCGTCCTCGCGCTGGCGGCGTTGCTGGCCATCGGCGGCGCGATCGCCTGGTACGTCTCCTGAGAACTGCTGTGACCGACTACTTCGCAGGAGACGACCGCACCAACCGGGAGCGCATGCTCGCCGGGGACTGGTACATCAGCGACGACCCCGAGAACTGGGAGCAGGCCAAACGGGCCGTGCGGCTACAGACGAAGTACACGGCCGCCTACGTCGACGACCCGGACACCGCCCGCCCGATCCTGGCAGAACTGCTCGGCCACCTTGGCGACGACGCACACATCAAACCGCCGCTGTACGTCGACTACGGCACCTACCTCTCGGTCGGGGCACGCACCTTCATCAACTACAACCTGACCGCCCTTGACGTCGCCCCGATCGTGATCGGAACCGACTGCCAGATCGGCCCGAACGTGCAACTGCTCACCCCCGTGCACCCGATGGAGGCGCAGTCGCGCAGGGACCGACTCGAGGCCGCCCGGCCGATCACCATCGGCAACAACGTCTGGCTCGGCGGCGGCGCGATCATCTGCGCCGGCACCACCATCGGGGACAACAGCGTGATCGGCGCAGGAGCCGTGGTGACCCGCGACATTCCGGCCGACAGTTTCGCGGTCGGCTCACCCGCCCGAGTGATCAGGAAACTCTAGCCGAGCCGGAATCCCATGGATGCAGAGCGAACCACCCGGAGCCGACGTGTCGACCCGGACCGCCGCGCGCGGATCATCGCCGCCGCCCTCGACGTGATCGCGGAAGTCGGTGTCGCCGGGGCATCCCACCGCAAGATCGCCGCTCGCGCGAACGTGCCGCTGGGGTCGATGACCTACCACTTCGCCGACATGGACGAGGTGCTGCGCGTCAGTTTCCAGAAGTTCGCGGACACCATCGCCACCCGCTACGAGAACTGGTTTCGCAACGCGGAAACCGCGGACGAGGCGCGCGCGGCCGTCGTCGGACTCATCCACGCCGACCTGCTGGAATCGCAGCGCGAACTCGTCCTGACCATCGAGCTCTACACGCTCGCCGCCCGCAAGCCCGAGTTCCGCACCCTCACGGCCGACTGGATGGCCCGCAGTCGCCGCGCACTGCGCCGCTTCTTCGACGAACCGACCACCCACATGCTCGACGCCTTGATCGAAGGGCTCTTCGTCCACGCCGCCCTCGACACCACCGCACCCGACCGCGCCCGCACCGTGGAGGCCGTGCGCCGCGTCACCGCAGGCTAGGAAAGCGCTTCCCAACGTCCACCAGGGCGCCTAATGTACGTTCGTACATAAGCCGCTGAAGGGGACCGCCATTGTCGTCCGCACCTGCCGCCGTCGATGTCGCGACCACGCCGTCCGCGATGCGCGCCACAATGGCATCGCCGCTCTACCGCGGCGCGACCATCGCGATGTTCCTGTCCGGGCTCGGCATGTCGGCCGCCGCCCCACAGATCGCGTTGTTCCTGGTCAACGACCTCCATGTGTCGTTGACCACGGCCGGCCTGTCCTACCTCATGAACGTGACCGCCCCGGTCGCCGGCTACCTGATCGGCGCACGCTCGGACCGCACCGGAAAACGGTTGGGGCTGTTCCGGTTGTGCGCCCTGGCGGGATTCCTCGGCTGGGTCGGCATCGCCGTCGCCGAACAGGCGTGGCTGCCGTTCCTGATCACCGCCCTCGTCCTGTCCTTCTCCGGCGCCGCCGGCTCGCAACTCTTCGCCGCGATCCACGACGACCTGCAAGCCACCCGCAGCCCGGTGGGTGACGGCGTTGTCTCAATAGTGCGGATGGCGCTGACGGCCGGCTGGATCATCGGCCCCGTGCTGGGCTCCGTCCTGGCCGCCGCCGTCAGCCTGCGAGCGATGCTCGTGGCCACCGCGCTGTGCACCCTCGCGCAGATCATCCCGCTGGGCTTCCTGCGCCCCGCCCCGGCGCCGATCTTGCCGGTGTCCGAGCACGTCACCCGCCGCCGAGGGCTACGGATCATGCTGCCGCTGCTCACGTTCACCGGGCTCTACGTGTTCGTCTACGCGGGAGAGCCGATCAAGTACGGCTACCTGCCGATCTACATGCACGACGACCTACGCCTGCCGACGGTGATCAGCGGTGCGGTCATCGGCATCCAACCGCTGGTCGAGCTGATCCTGATGCCGGTGGCCGTGATCGTCGCCCGCCGCATCGGCATGCTGCGCCTGATGATCTTCGGTGCCGCCTTCGGTGTCGGCGCGAATCTCTGCTTCGCGTTGACCGGGAACGCCACCGGCATGTTCGCCGGGCAGATTCTGATGGGTGGCCTCTGGGGCGTCTTCGCCGCACTGGGCATCATCGTCGCCCAACGACTGCTCCCCGAAGCCGTCGCGACCGCATCGGCCATCTTCATGAGTTCCACCGCGATCGCCAGCGCCCTCGGCGGACTGACCGGCGGCCTCGGCGTCAGCTTTCTCGGTCTCCCGCACGTGTTCCTCGCGCCCGCCTGCTACGGCGTCATCGCCACCGTCGGTATCGCCATCATGAGCCGATCCCGGCATGCGGTCCAATCGGATATGCGATAGCTGCAACATTCGATCGGGTGAATGCAGAATTCGTCGAGATCTGATTGTCTTGAGGACAATTGATCAGATGAGTTCGGGAGGACGCATGAGCAAGGGAACGCAGAAACTCGTGACCGTGGTGTGGAGCGGGTTGGCCGCAGAGGTGCGGCACATCCGGAACGGCCGCAACCTCAGCCTTGAGGTCGTGTGCGACCAACTCGGCTGGCAACAGTCGAAGCTGTCGCGGATGGAGCGCGGTCAACAGTGCATCTCAACGGCCGACCTGGCATCGCTACTGGTGATCTACAAGGTGACGGGCCGCGAACGCAACCGGCTCCTGCACCTGGTGGACCGCCAGGACGAGCCCGGCCGCTGGATGCTCGAATCACCGCTGGTGCCTACGCTCGACACGCTCATTCGCCTTGAGTCCGAGGCCATCTCGCTCGTCAGCGGCGAGCCGCTGACGATGCCAGGTCTGGTGCAGACAGCCGACTACGCCCGCACGGTGATCGAGGCTGAGGATGTGGCGCCTGAACTGGTTGAACCTTGGGTCGAGGCGAGAAGGTTGCGGCAGCTCATTCTCGACGGCGATAAGGCGCCCAAGCTCGACATGATCCTCGATGAGGTGGCGCTGCGCCGGATAGTCGGCAACCGCAAGGTGATGGCGCGACAGTTGCGTGCTTTGCTGGAGGTCGCTGATCGCCCGAACGTGCGGCTGTGGGTAGTGCCCCTTGAGATGGGCGGGAATGCCGGGTTCTATCACTCGTTCTACATGTTCAACTTTCCGCATGACGAGACGGTGGTTCAGCTGGAGAGCAAGGAATCAGTTGTCTACATCGAGGACCTCGCAAAGATCGAACTCTTCCGTCGTCATGCGGCAAAGCTGGGTAAGCTCGCGCTGGATCCTTCTCGATCGGTAGACTTCGTTGCGGCCATCGCAAGGGAGCACGAGCGAGAGTGAGAGCCGATGAGTGATCTGACCTGGCGGAAGTCGACCCGTAGCGGCGGACAGGCCGGCGGCAACTGTGTGGAGTTGTCGCCGGGGGCTGTGCGGGACAGCAAGAACCCTGATGGTCCTGTGCTGAGTGTCGAGATCGCCGCGCTCGTGGCCGCTGTCAAAACAGGTCAGATCGCCTGACCGGCTTAGCTGGTCCGAATTGTCGGGTAACGTTTCGGCCGAAGGTTGCTATCGACTCTGCGCTGTTCAGCGGTTTGCCGTGACGGTGACGGTCGTTGTCGACCCGCTGTTCGGGTGACTCGCGATACCTCCGTATGCCACTCATGGTGTTTAGTGGCGCACCCGTTCGTGCGAGGGGTGGCCCCTGGCTGGCGGCTGGTCCGGATTGGCTGCCGGCTGACAAGCTCTGCATTGCGCGACGGCGACTGGCCGACCGCTCGATCAACGGCGGAACACCGTGAGGAGTTACCCGGATGACCAGCGCCCCAACATCATCAGTCAACACCGGACCGGTACTGCGCAGCGCTTACCAGCGCTCCATCGCCGAATACTGGAACAACGAAAAGGATCCGGTCAACATTCGACTCGGCGAGGTCGACGGCCTCTATCACCACCACTACGGCATCGGCGACTACGACCAGGCGGTACTCGACGCGCCGGTCGAAGTCCGCGACCAGGCGATCATCGCCGAACTGCACCGACTGGAAACCGCCCAGGCCGACGTACTGCTCGACCACCTCGGCGACATCGGCCCGGACGACCGGCTGCTGGACGCCGGTTCCGGTCGGGGTGGCACCAGTCTCATGGCCAACCTGCGATTCGGCTGCCAGATGGACGGCGTGAGCATCTCCGAGACCCAGGTCGCGTTCGCCAATGATCAGGCGCGGCAGCGGGGCGTTGCCGACCGGGTCCGGTTCCATTTCCGGAACATGCTCGACACCGGCTTCGATTCCGGTGTCATGCGCGGAATCTGGACCAACGAAACGACCATGTACGTTGATCTGCACCAGTTGTACGGCGAGTTCGCCCGTCTGATCGCGCCCGGCGGCCGGTACGTGTGCATCACCGGCTGCTACAACGACGTCACCGGCGGGCGGTCCAGGGCGGTCAGCCAGATCGACCAGCACTACATCTGTAACATCCATCCCCGCAGCGAATACTTCAAAGCGCTGGCCGCCAATGGTTTCGTGCCGATCAACGTCGTCGATCTGACCGCGGCCACGATCCCGTACTGGGAACTGCGGGCACAGTCCTCGCTCGCCACCGGCATCGAGAACCCGTTCCTCACCGCGTACCGGGAAGGCAGCTTCCATTACCTGCTCATCGCCGCCGACCGGATCTGATCGCGTGGCGGACCTCGTAGTCACCCACGACTGCCCAGCCCCGACCACCTATCCGGCCGCCGTGGAACTGGAGGGCCGCGTGCTGGCCGGACCGTCCGGGCTGGGCACGTCCGCGGCCCGCGTCGCCGTCGAACTGGCTCGGCCCGGAAACGGCGACCCGGAGTATGCGGAGATGTCCTGGGGCGACGGCACGGCGCCGCCGCTGTACTGCCCCGTTGTGCAGCGGGTCAACGATCCCCTTGCCGCTGAGGTGAATCGCAGGCTCGTGACCTGGGCCGGGGACTGCGGTTTCAACGACGACGAGGTCGCCATGCTCGGCAACGCGGGCTTCGGGCGACTGGTCATGCTGGCCCATGCCGACTGCGACGACCCGGACCTGCTGCTGGTCGCCGCGCAGCTCAACGCCGCCTGGTGGGCCGCGGACGACCTGTACGCCGACGACACCGAGATGGGCGCGACCGCGCCGGAACTCCCACCGCGGCTGTCGTTGGCGATGGCCGCCATGGACCCGGTCGCCCCCGCGGGCGAGTTCTCCGACCAGCTCGACGAAGCCCTGCGAGGCGACCGGGTCCTGGTCGCGCTCACCTCCGGCGTGCACCACCTGGCCCGGCACGGCACGCCCGCGCAGGTCCAGCGGGCCTGCTACAGCACGGCCGCGATGTTCGTGAGCTGGAACGCCTACAACGCCTGGCGGCACACCGGGAGCTACCCGCCGGCCTGGGAATACCTGGCCGCCCGCCAGCACGACAGCTTCTACACCTCGATCACGCTGGTGGACGTGCTCGGCGGCTACGAACTGGACTCGAACATCTACTACGAACCGAGGGTGCGCCGCCTGCTCACGCAGGCCGGGACC
The DNA here is from genome assembly GCA_963702275.1 of Candidatus Melainabacteria bacterium. Lineage (GTDB taxonomy): Bacteria > Actinomycetota > Actinomycetes > Mycobacteriales > Pseudonocardiaceae > DATEPR01. Next base: position 6,599 of record CAVPCF010000148.1, on the reverse strand, counting down.
GCGGCCGTCATGGTCAACGACCTGTTCTCGGTGAAAAAGGACGCCGAGGATGAAAATCCGGTGTGCAACATGGTGTTGCAGACAGCGGCCGACCGGAACTGTTCGATCGAGGAAGCCACCGAGGTCACCGTCGCTCTGCACAACAACATCGTCCGCGATTTTCGGGCCGGTCACGAGGCCATGCAGCCGATACCGTCACCGACCCTCCAGCGATTCCTGCGTGGCGCACGCGCGTGGATGGGCGGCGGATTCGAATGGCACAACACCAATCCCCGATACGAGACGTCGTGACCGAGCTTGCGAGGGAACCAATAGGCACAGGGGCCCTGGTCGCGAGACCGCCGAGCGCCAGCGAGGTGGGTTCGTGACCTGAAGTCGTCGACCCGGCAAAGGCAACTGCGGCGGCCGTGATCGTGCGGTAGCGTTCGGTAGCTGTCGAGTCGGGCGTCGACAGGAGGGAACGGCCCGATGCTGAGCCGTTGCCGTTCGCCGGTCATACCGGCCCTGCTCGCGGTGATCGCGCTCGTGTTGCTTCCGGCGATCAGCAATGTCGAGGCGAACGCGCTGCCAGCGTCGTGGAGCCCGTTTCTGTGGATCGCGTGGCCGGCCGGGTTGGTGCTGGCCGCGCCGCTGGTGTATCTGGAGTTCCGGCAGCGTCATCACGACCGACTGTTGGCGGCATCCGTGGACCAGCGACAACTGGGCCGCGCCGCAACGGATCTCGCCGCCATGGTCAGACGGCAGTGGACCGCCGAAGTGGCTCTGCGAACGGGTGGGGCGGCCAGTCCGTTGCCGGTGCGCTGGTCGATCCGGCCGCGACCGGGGGCGCCCGCGGAGGTCGAGGACCGGCAACTGGTCATCCTGGGCGAGCCGGGAGCCGGCAAGACCATGCTCGCCCTGCTGTTCGTCCTCGACCTGCTCAACCACCGCCAGCCCGATGATCCGGTCCCGGTCGTACTGACCATGTCGTCCTGGAATCCCGCCGATGAAGATCTGCGTACCTGGTTGGGCAGGCGGATCGTCGAGGAGTATCCGGTCCTGGGCAACGAGGTGGTGTACGGCCTCGGCGCCGTGACAGCACTGGTGGACGCGGGCCGGGTGGTGGCGGTGCTCGACGGTCTGGACGAGATGCCGGCGTCGGCCCAACCAGCCGCCGTCAACGCCATCAACCGCGCGGCGGCCGAGAATCCCGTGATGGTGACCTGCCGCACCAAGGAATACGACGCGACCATCGGCGGCGATGCCTTCTTCCGCCGTGCCGTGGTGCTGGATGTCCACCCGGTCGACCTCGCGGACGCCGGCCAGTTCCTCGCCGCTGCCGCGTCGGACGGTCCGCAACGCTGGCAGCCCGTGCTGGGCAAGTTGGGCAACGGTTCGGACGCGCCGCTGGCCAAGGTCCTGGCCAGCCCGCTGATGATCGCCCTGGCCAGCACGGTCTACGCCGCGCCGGCGACCGGACCCGATGAACTGCTGGACTTCACCGAGCAGGACCAGATCGAACAACATCTGTTCGACGCGTTCATCCAGGTCGCCTACCAGGACACACCACCCACACCCGATACCCGGCCGTCCCCGCGTTATCCGCGACAGCGGGCTTTGGACTGGCTGACGTTCCTCGCCCGCCACAGTCGCCGACTGAACACCGATGACCTGGCATGGTGGCACCTGCTCTACGCGATGCCGAGACTCGCCATGGCGCTGTCCGCCGCGGTGTCGATAGGGCTGCTGTTCGGCCTGGCCGGGGTACTGGCCGCCGGCCTGATCGAAGGGGCGAATTTCGCGTTCATCTTTGGTCTGGCCACCGCCGTAGCCACCTTTTTCGGGCGACCTCGGCCACCGACCCGGGTGCAACTGCGGTTCCACGGAACGGCCGTAACATTCCTCAGCAGATTCGCCGTCGGCACCGCGGTCGGGCTCGGAGTCGCGTTGGCGGTCGGGATACCCGTATTGCCGGCCGTCGGTTCAGGGCTGGTGTTCGGGCTGACCTTCGCTCCTCGGGTATGGCTGGATGTGCCTACCGACACCGCCGAGGTATCGAGCCCTGGTGTCGCCATCAGACAGAACCGCACAGCCGCGCTCGCGTTCGGTCTCACTCTGGCCGTGGCACTCGGCTTCATCACGGGTGCGTACGTCATGCTGGGCCCCCAGATATCCTCCGCAACCCAGAACACCAACCTTCTCCGCCTGCTCACCAAGGGCCTCGGCCTCGCGGTGGTGGGCGGTTTCGCCGGCTACGTTGGTTACGGTCGGGTAGGGGCGCTCGCGTTCGGCATCCCTGGGCTGATCCAGTTCGGGGTGATAGCGAGCCTACTCATCTTCGACGGGCCGGTCGTCAGGCAGATGAACGCGATGATCGCCCACGCATCTGTGGTGCAGCCCACCCTCGGCGTCTGGTATGGGATCACGTTGGGGTTCGCGGTGGGCGTGACAGGAGTGCTCTCCAGGGCCTGGGGGAGTTTCTGCCTCGCCCGGAGCTGGCTTGCCCTGCGCGGGCACCTGCCGTGGCGGCTGATGCGATTCCTCGACGACGCCCACCGGCGCGGCGTGCTACGGCAGTCCGGTGCCGTGTACCAGTTCCGGCACGCCACACTCAGGGACCACCTCGCCGACGGGCCCTAGTCGATCCCGCCCTCGGCATTGGCTTTCAGCTTCGGCGCGCCCGGTCCGAGTGTGGCCATCTCGTCGGCGGGATTGTGGATCACGCAGCTTCGCAGGGACAGGCAGCCGCAGCCGATGCAGGACGTGAGGCGGTCGCGTAGGCGTTGTAGCGCGTCGATTCGGGCGTCCAACTCGGTTCGCCACGATTTGGACAGGCGGGCCCAGTCGGTCTTGTTCGGGGGGCGGCCGCCCGGCAGGCCGGCCAGTGCGTCGCGGATTTCCTCCAGGCTCAGGCCGACCCGTTGTGCCGTGCGGATGAACGCGAGGCGGCGCAGTACGGCGCGCGGGTAGCGGCGCTGGTTGCCCGTGGTGCGTTCGGACGTGATCAGGCCGGATTCCTCGTAGAACCGCAGTGCGGTGTGCGGCACGCCGCTGCGATCGGCGACCTGACCGATGGTCAGCAACTCGGGTAGTGATGACACCCAACAGATGCTACCGCCTTGACTTCCACCTAGCTGGAGGTTGCACGCTGATCCACATGACCGCGACGACCACCACCGGCTACGCCCGACTGCCCGATCTCATCGCCACGATGACCGGCGACGAGAAACACGTCCTCGCCGCCGCGTCGACCGTCGACGTGCTCTGGGTGCTCTACGACCAGGTTCTCAACATCAGATCCGACCAGCTCGGCGACCCGGATCGGGACCGCTTCCTGCTCTCCAAGGGTCACGGCCCGGCCGCCTACTACGCCGTCCTGGCCGCGAAAGGCATCATCGACCCCGCGCTGCTCGCCGGCTGGGCAGGCCGGGACTCGCCGTTGGGCCGGCACCCGGATCGGGTGCTGGTCCCGGGTGTCGAGATCAGCAGCGGCTCGCTGGGCCACGGCCTGCCGATCGCGGTCGGCGTCGCACTGGGCCTGCGCGCGCAACGGCGGACCGGGCCACGGGTCGTCGTGCTCATCGGCGACGGCGAACTCGACGAGGGCAGCAACCACGAGGCGATCGCCATGGCCGCCCGGTTCGGGCTCGACCGGCTCACCGTCGCCCTGATCGACAACCACAGCGCGACCCACGGCTGGCCCGGCCGCATCGCGGACCGGTTCGCCGTCGAGGGCTGGGCGACCACCACCGTGGACGGCCGCGACCACGACCAGCTCCGCACCGCCTTCACCACACCTCATCCGGGCCAACCGAACGTCGTTGTCGCGGTTACCAACCGAAAGGTCGTCTGATGACCACCGGAATCCAGGCGCGGACCATGCGCGAGGTGTTCGGCCAGACGGTGACCGAACTGCTGGACACCGACCCACGGCTGGTCGTCGTCCTCGCCGACATCTCCGCCGCGATGCTCGAACCGGCGGCGGCACGGCACCCGGACCGGGTGATCAACGTCGGCATCCGGGAGCAACTGCTGATCAGCGCGGCGAGCGGCCTCGCCATGACCGGGCTGCGGCCGGTCGTCCACACGTTCGCGTCGTTCCTGGTGGAGCGGCCGTTCGAGCAGGTCAAGCTCGACCTCGGCCACCAGGACGTGGGCGCGGTGCTGGTCAGCGCGGGCGCCTCCTACGACATGTCGGCGGGAGGCCGCTCGCACCAGTCGCCCGGTGACGTTGCGGCGCTGGACACCCTGCCCGGCTGGACCGTGCACGTGCCCGGCCACCCGGACGAGGCCCGCCGCCTGCTGCGCGCCGCGGTCGCCGGCGACGACCGGGTCTACCTGCGCCTGTCCGACCAGTCCAACACCCTGCCGACGGACGGCGACCGCGTCCGGGTGATCCGGCCCGGCCACCGGGGTGTCGTGCTCGCGGTCGGGCCGATGCTGGACCGCGTGCTCGCCGCGACCGCCACGATGGACGTGACGGTCGCCTACACCGCGACCGTCCGCCCGTTGGACGGCCTCGGCCTGCGCTCTGCCGTGCTCGGCGCCGACCGTGCCGACGTCGTGCTGGTCGAGCCGTATCTGGCCGGCACATCCGCCTACCTGGTGAACGCCGCACTGGACGACGTGCCGCACCGCCTGCGCTCGCTGGGCGTGAGCCGCGAGTTCGAACTGCGGATGTACGGCGCCCCGGCCGACCACGACGAGGCCCACGGGCTGGACACCGCGGGCATCGCGGCGGCTGTCCGGTCCTTCCTGGACCGAACGGACTGAGTAGCCTGAACTCGTGCCCCGCCTTGTCGTGTTGGACTACGGATCCGGCAATCTCCGGTCCGCCGAACGTGCGCTGCGCCGCGTCGGTGCCGACGTCGAGGTGACCGCCGACCCGCATGCCGCGCTGAACGCGGACGGTCTCGTGGTGCCCGGCGTCGGCGCGTTCGCCGCGTGCATGGCCGGGCTCACGGCCGTAGGTGGCCAGCGGATCATCGGGCGTCGGCTGGCCGGTGGCCGGCCGGTGCTCGGTATCTGCGTCGGCATGCAGATCCTGTTCGACCGGGGTGACGAGCACGGCATCGAAACCGACGGCTGCGGCGAGTGGCCGGGCACGGTCGACCGGCTGCACGCCGACATCCTGCCGCACATGGGCTGGAACACGGTCCGGGTCGCGCCCGGCTCCGCCCTGTTCGCCGGGCTCCCCGATGACGCGCGTTTCTATTTCGTGCACTCCTACGCCGCCCGCACCTGGGCGCTCAACGACACCGCGCCGCTGCCGGAACCACTGGTGACCTACGCCAACCACGGCGAGGATTTCGTGGCCGCGGTGGAGAACGGCACGCTGTGCGCCACGCAGTTCCACCCGGAGAAGTCCGGCGACGCGGGCGCCCACCTCCTGCAGAACTGGCTCAAATCGGTCGTCGGCTAGGGTGGCCGCGTGAGTTTCACGCTGCTGCCCGCGGTCGACGTCGCCGATGGGAAGGCCGTCCGGCTGGTGCGGGGCGCCGCAGGCTCGGAGACCGACTACGGCGACCCACTGGCGGCGGCACTCGCCTGGCAGGACGGCGGCGCCGACTGGGTGCACCTGGTCGACCTGGACGCCGCGTTCGGTCGCGGCACCAACGGCCCGCTGCTGGCCGACGTGGTGCGCAAGCTGGACGTGCTTGTCGAGCTGTCCGGCGGCATCCGCGACGACGACTCGCTGGCCGCGGCCATGGCCACCGGCTGTGCCAGGGTGAACCTGGGCACCGCGGCCCTGGAGAACCCCGACTGGTGCGCGCGGGTGATCGCCGAGCACGGCGACAAGATCGCCGTCGGGCTGGACGTGCGGATCACCGAGCAGGGCCACCGCCTGTCCGCGCGCGGCTGGACCCAGGACGGCGGCGACCTGTGGGAGGTGCTCGACCGACTGGACCGGGAGGGCTGCCCCCGCTACGTGGTCACGGACGTCAGCAAGGACGGCACGCTCGAAGGCCCGAACCTGCGACTGCTGCGCGACGTGTGCGCGCGGACCGACGCGCAGGTGATCGCGTCCGGCGGCGTGTCCAGTGTGGACGATCTACGTGCCCTGGCCGCCCTCCAACCGGACGGCGTGGAGGGCGCGATCATCGGCAAGGCGTTGTATGCCGGCGCGTTCACGCTCCCGGAAGCGCTCGCCGCCGTACGCTGACAATCTGCGGCGCTCCCGTAATCGGAGCGAATGCGACTTCCCCCGGGGCCGAATCAGCAGTTGCCGGTTTCTTCACCGGCTCAGGTCGCGGACTACAGCGCGCGGGTCAACTATGCCCGCTCGATCAGCGCGGGCGCCTCCTACTGATCGTGCGCGCGTTCACACCGCGACCGGCACCCCGGCCAACTCCTGCACCACGCGGTGCGCCTCCGCCCGTGAGTGCACGGCCAAGTCCTTGAACTGCGCCATGGCGGGCACCACGTCGGCCAGGGTCAACTCGGTGTTGACGAAGGTCAGGTTCTGGTCCAACCCGAGCCCGCTGAACACCGCCCGCAGATAGCGCTCCTGGAACTCGAACTCTTCCCGAGGCATCCCCGGTCCGTACGCACCGCCACGCGCCGTCGTCACGACGACCCGCTTGCCGGCCACCGGTCCGACCCCGGTCTCCGGATCCGTT
>CAVPCF010000147.1:0-78706 GCA_963702275.1 Candidatus Melainabacteria bacterium | reverse complement strand
AAGATCAGTGTCAGTACGGTTCGGGTACATTTGGGGCGGATCTACGGAAAGTTCGCCGCTGCCGGGGATCCGGTCGGGGATCGGTCCGGGCTGTCGCACCGTTTGCCGGACTACGGCTTGGACCGGGCGAAGGACAACGGGCGCCACTGAGTCCGTTGTGTGGCAACAGTTGTCTTGCCAGCGCCACCAGCGATGATCACTCGATTAGGCGATCATCGCCGGGCACGGGAGCAAATCACCCGGTTCCGTTCGTTAGCGATGAAAGAGCAGCCCCCGCTCGCGACCGGCCCCAGCGCCCGCGCGCCCAACAACCCAGGAGGTGCCCCGCCCCACCCGAGCCAGACGATCGAGAAGGTGCCAACCCGCGCAAGCCAGCCAACTCGGAGGTGCCCGCCCGAGCCGGACGACCCGGAGGTGCCTGGGTGAGCCAGCCGACTCAGGTAGCCGGCGGCGACTCGGTCAGCACCTCACGCAACCACTGCTCCACACCGGCGATGTGCACCGTCGCCCAGGCGCGGGCGACTTCCGGTTGCCCGGCCGCGATGGCGTCACAGATCGAATGGTGCTCGGCCAGGGTGCGCTCGACCGCCGCCTCCTGGGTCAGGCCGCGCCAGATCCGCGCCCGCTGCGTCGGCCCGGACAGGCCCTCGACCAGCGAGCACAGCACCTGATTCCCGGCGCCCAGCGCGATCCGCCGGTGGAACTCCAGGTCGTTGGCCACGAGCTCCTCGACCGACGGCTCAGGGCCCAGCTTGTCCAGCAGCACCCGCAACTCGGTGACGTCGTCCCGCGTCATCCGGGCGGCGGCCATCGCGGTGGCGGCCGGCTCCAGGATGCGGCGGACCTCCAGGAACTCCAGGACGGTGTCGTCGCGGTGGAAGTCGATCACGAAGGCCATCGCGTCCAGCAGGACCGAGGGCTCAAGGCTGGTGACGTACGTGCCGTCCCCCTGGCGCACGTCAAGCACGTGGATCAGCGACAACGCCTTGACCGCCTCGCGCAGCGAGTTGCGGGACAGGCCGAGCCGTTCGGCCAGGTCCGCCTCGCGGGGCAGCCGATCACCGGGATGCAGCGCGCCGGTGACGATCATCTCCTTGATCTTCTCGATCGCCTCGTCGGTAATTGCCACGGGCACCCTTCCCAGACATCGGATGTGTAGAGGATAGCCCTTCCACCGGGGACTACGTGCGGAAGATCTGCTCGGCGAGGCTCCACAACAGGCGGACGCCGTCGTCGGCGCCGGAGTAGTCGTCCGGCACGTCGTGCAGCGGGCCGACCTGGGCCTGCCACGTGACGTTCGCCGGGTGGTCCCGCAGGTGGTCCCGCATCGCGTGGTAGTCCTCGACATCGACGAGGTGGAACAGGTGCGTGCCGTCCCGCCAGATCCGCCAGTCCCGCACCCCGGCCGCCCGCAGCGCCGTGACCAGGTCCGCCGGCACGGTCGCGTGCAGGCGCTCGTACTCGGCCTCCGCGCCGGCCCGCAGTCGGGTGTGTAGGGCGATCTCAGGCACGTCGACCTCCTAGTCATCGGATGAATTTCAGCACACTCAGTCACCGCATCGCAAGAAATCCCAAATCAGCGGTCACACCTCCGAGGACATGGCCGGACCACCGTAAACTCGGGTCACTCATGATGAAGGCAGGTCGTGGTGACCGAACTCAGGGTGCCTCCCGTCGGCACGCCCGCGGGGATGCGGGAACTCAACCAGCGCGCGGTGCTCGACCGCCTCCGTGGCCACGGACCGGACACCCGACCGAACATCGCGCGCGGCACGGGTCTCTCCAAGCCCACCGTCGGCCAGGCACTGCTGGACCTGGAACAACACGGTCTGGTTCGGACGGTCGGCCGCACACCGAGCGGACCGGGCCGCGCCGCCGTCGTCTACGAGGCGAACCCGGCCGCCGGCCACGTGCTGGGCATCGACATCGGGCGGGAGCTGATCCGCGTTGCGATCGCCGACCTGGCCGGTGACTTGGTCACGAAACTCGACGAACGCAACCGGGCCCGCACGGCGGACGCGCTGGTGCGGACCGTCCGGCGCAGCGCGGAACACGCACTCGACCAGGCCGGCCTGCGGCGCGACGACCTGGTGGCCACGGTGGTCGGCAGCCCCGGCGTGCTGAACGCGCGGTCCCGGTCCTTCGGCCACGTGCCGAACCTGCCCGGCTGGGAACGCAGGGGCCTGCTCGACGACCTGGAGACGGCGCTCGGCCCCGGCCTGCTGGTGGAGAACGACGCCAACCTGGCCGCGATCGGCGAGTACCGGACCGGCGCGGCGCAGGGTGTCGGCACGTTCGTCTGCCTGACCGTGGGCACCGGGATCGGCATGGGCATCGTGGTCGACGGCACGCTGTTCCGTGGCGCGCACGGCGCGGCGGGCGAGGTCGGCTACCTGCCCTACGGCTGGCCGAGCGACGGCAACCCGGACGGCGACTACGCCAAACCACGGCAGGGCATGTTGGAGGCCGCCGCCGCGGCACGGTCGGTGGTGGAGATCGCGGCGGCGAACGGGATGACCGCGAAGACGGCCCGCGAGGTGTTCCGGCTGGCACACGATGGCGACCAGCGCGCGATCCGCGCGGTGCGCGAGGAGGCGGGGCGGCTGGCGTTCGTGGTGGCCGCGGTCGCCGCGGTGATCGATCCGGAACTGGTCGTGCTCGGCGGCGGCGTCGGCACCAACACGGACCTGTTGCAGGAGCCGATGGAACGGATACTCGGCCGCACGACGCCGCTGGTGCCGCGGATCGTCGCGGGCGAACTGGGTGAGGGCGCCGTACTGGCGGGCGCGATCGCGACCGCGCTGCGTACCGCCCACGAGGTCGTGTTCGACCGAATGGTGCGCGCTGGTTGACGCGGCGCGCCCGATAGCGGTGGAATATTCCCGGACAGTAGATCGATTTTGTCGATTATTAACGTGCCGGGAGGCGTCATGCACCTCGTCAAGCCCGCGTTACTCGCCGCCGTGGTCGCCACGACGGCCGCGGCGCTGACCGCACCGGCCGCGAACGCGGCGCCGAGCACGGCGGCCCAGGTCCGGGCGGTCATGGCGAAGATGTCGCTCACCGACAAGGTCGAGCAGTTGTTCGTCTCCTACGTCTACGGCACCAGCGCCACCGTGACCGATCCGGCCGACGTCGCGAACAACCAGGCCCTCTACGGCAGCAGCGTCACCAACGGCGCCGACCTCCTCGCGCGGTACCACCTCGGCGGAATCATCTACTTCAGCTGGGCCAACGGCCTGACCGACCCGCAGGCGATCGGCGCGCTGTCCAACGGCCTGCAACAGGTCGCGATGTCCGGCGCGAACCCGATCCCGGTGCAGATCAGCACCGACCAGGAGGGCGGCATCGTCAACCGGATCGGCGCGCCGGTGGCCGTGTCGCCGGGCAACCTGGCGATCGGCGCCACGTTCGACCCGGCCGACGCCTACCGGGCCGCGTCGGTGTCCGGCACGGAACTGCGCGCGATGGGCATCAACATGGACGACTCCCCCGTCGTCGACGTGAACACCAACCCGCGCAACGCCGCAGACGGCCCGCGCTCCTTCGGCGACCGCCCCGCGATGGTGTCCGCGCTGGCCGCCGCCGCGGTACTCGGCTACCAGCGGGCCGGCGTCGCCGCGCAGGCCAAGCACTTCCCCGGCCTCGGCGACACGACGGTGAACACCGACAACGGCGTAGCGGTCACCAACGAGACGCGCGCCCAGATCATGGCGACCGACGTGCCGCCGTTCCGGGCCGCCATCGCGGCGGGCGCCAAGTCGATCATGGCCGCGCACATCGTGGCCCCGGCACTGGACCCGTCCGGTCTGCCGGCCAGCCTGTCGAAGCCGATCGTGACCGGCCTGCTGCGCGACACGTTGCACTACAACGGTGTCGTGGTCACCGACGCGCTGAGCGCGGGCGCGCTGGCCGGCATCCCGGAGGACCAGGTCATCCTCGACGCGATCAACGCGGGCGACGACGAACTGCTGATGCCCGCGCACCTGCCGGCCGACATCCAGACCGTGCTGGCCGCGGTAAAGGCCGGCACCATCAGCCGGGCCAGGATCGACCAGTCCGTGACGCGAATCCTGACCATGAAGGCGCAGTTGGGCCTGTTCACCAACCCGTACACCACCGCGGCCCGGATCACGTCCACGGTCGGCACCGCGGCTCACCAGCAGACCATGGCCGACGTCGCGCGGCACTCGATCACGCTGGTGCACAACAGGTCCCTGCCGATCCCGGCCGGCAGCCACGTGCTGGTCACCGGCTGGGGCGTCGGCACGACGCAGACGCTGACCAACGACCTGGCCACGACCGGGCTCACGGTGCAACGCCTGTGGACCGGCTCGCCGAACCAGGCGGCCATCGACGCGGCGGTGTCAGCCGCCCAAACGAACGATGTCACGGTGGTGACGACCGGCAACGCCTGGGCGGACCCGACCCAGCAGAACCTGGTCGCAGCACTGCTGGCCACCGGCAGGCCAATCGTGGTTGCATCGGTCGAAGGCCCGTACGACGTGTCGTACTTCCCCACCGCCCCAACGTACGTCGCCGCCTACGACTACCAGCCGCCCTCGCTGCGAGCACTGGCGAACACGCTGGCCGGCGCGACCAACCCAACCGGCCACCTGCCGGTCACCATCCCCACCGCCGACGGCACGGCCACGCTCTACCGCTACGGCACCGGCCAGGGCTACTGACGCAGTGATCTGTCCACATGGGACGGTCCGGGTCGACCGTGGCCGTCCCAGGTGCCGGAACTGTTCTGTTCGGGTATCGCGTCCGCGAGGGGCGTCTCCCTGGATGCCTCCGCGTGCAGCACTTCGGGCACCTCGATGTTGTTGACGACCGCGCACAGCCGGGCCAGTGCGGCGACGATGTCGGCGGTGCCGCTCAGGTTGATGTCGGTGTCCGCGCGGGCCAGCCACCACACGACGGCGCTGCCGGTGTCCTTCAGCACGTCGTTGGCCAGGTACGCGCGCTTGTTGCGCTCACGCTCGCGTTCCTCTTCCCAGAGCACCTCGTCCTTGCGCAGCTCGGCCATCTTCTGCAGGCGGACCAGGTCGGTGTCCGAGACACCCAGCTGGACGTGCGTCGCCCACGCCTCGACGAGGCCGGAGCTGTCGCCGCGGATCGTGCCGAGCGCGCTGTTGAGCCGGAACTGCCCCAGGGTGTACCGATACGGCGGTTCGTGCACGGTCACCTCGGCCGCGCGGGCCACGATGGCGTCGATGGCGAGCGCGGCCGGGTTGGCGTGGCGCCAGCCGGCGGGAGTGGGTGTCTCGCGCCAGCAGACCGTGGCCGAGAACAGGAAGTCGTAGTCCGGGATCGCGCTGGGCAGTGGCACGTTCGCCACGTTCTCGCTCGGGAACCGCGGTGGTGGCGGCGGCGCCTGCTCCAACTCGGGCGGCGCGACCTGTGGCATGGCGAACTGTCGTCGTAATTCGTCCTGCTGCGCCCGATACAGCATGGTCCGCCGGACCTGGAACGGAATGAGCGGCGACACCAGGATCAGCAACAGCCACGGCCAGCCCAGGATCAGCGCCAGCACGGCCGGCACGCCGATCGCGCCGCCGGTGAGCGCGAAGAGCAGCGTCTTTTCTTCGGTGGTCATCGAGTCGACTCCTCGGCGAACTCAGCCCCCGAGTCGAGGACGTTACCCAGCGCTGCGGTACGGGCGTTCTCTGTGACATCAATTGTTCACAGAGAATCGCCCGATCGGCCGACGCTCAGCGCAGGGCGCGGGCCCGGTCGTCCGCGGCGAACGGGACGCCGGTGGACATGCCGCGCAGGACCACGACCGCGGCCTCGCCGCACAGGTTCAGGCCGGCGGCCAGCAGGATGCTGGACGTGGACAGCCCGGCCGTCACGCCCATCGCGCCGGCGGCCGCCATCAGGCCGATCCGTGCGGCGATCGCGGCCGCCCACCAGGCGAGGCTGGTCGGGCGGTACCGCAGCCACAGGAAACCGTTGCGCTCGTAGAGATGCACCGATGTGCCGCGCAACGCGCCCAGTGCCAGCACGACGAGTCCGCTGACCACCAGGTAGGTGACGTCGGTCGCGGTCAGGTGCGGCACGGCCCGCGCGACGTCCACACCGCCGATGACGGTGAGCACCAACGGCAGAATGGCCGTTCGGCGCAGTTTTACCTGCTGCCCACGGAAACGGCTGACCAATAGGTAGCCGACCGCCGCGACGATCAGCGCGATCCGCAGGAATTCGGACACGACATCCCCCACTCGACCCGGTCCCGGCCCGCTGCCGGAATCACCGGGTCCCAGGCTGCCGCCGACGGGCGGCCGGGACGTCAACCGGCGGGTGGATCACGGGTGGAACTCGGGCGCGTCCGGGTGGACCGCCGGGCGGGTGTGGTCGTCTTGACGACCCGGGAACCACTCCCTATCGTCTCCTTTGTTCACATCTAAAAATATCATTCAGGTATGCGAATGCGGTCAGGAAGGATCGCCATGAGCCGGAACGGTATTCGCTGGTCAACTACAATAGGAATCAGCGTCCTACTGTTCGCCGCGTCGACGGCTGTCACGGCGGGCGCGGCGACACCGGTGATCGTCATCGACCAGACGGTGGCCGGGCCCGCGTTCTCGACCGGCTCGCTCGGCCTGTCGTTCGAGGCGTCCGACCTCGCGGTACCCGGCTTCACCAGGGGCAACCTGGCCCAGTACCTCAAGACCCTCGGCTCGTCCACGGTCCGCATCGGCGGCAACCTGGTGGACCAGACGTTCTGGACCTCCACCGGCGAAACGCCCCCGTCGTGGTCCACCGCCACGATCACCCCGGCCGACCTGACCGCGCTGGGCACGCTCGCCACCGCCAGCGGCTGGAAGGTGATCCTGGGTGTCAACCTGAAGCACCTTGACGCGGCCCGCGCGGCGGACGAGGCGTCGCATGCCGCGCAGGCGCTCGGCAGTTCACTGCGTGCCATCGAGATCGGCAACGAGCCGGACCTCTACCCGCAGTACTCCGGCAACACCGCGCAGTTCTTCACCGACTTCCAGTCCTACGTCGCCGCGATCACCAAGGCCGCCCCAGGTGTGAGCATCGTCGGGTCGGACGCGGCCGGCACGCCGACCGGCTCGTTCCAGAACGCCTTCGTCAGCAAGGAAAAGGCACTCAGTCGTCCGAACATCAGCGAGCTGACCAGCCACTACTACCCGTTGGTCTCGAACACGTGCGGCGGCAACCCGACCATCAGCGACCTGCTCGGCACCACGACCAGGAACAACGAGAAGGCCGTCGCCGACGCCATGACCACCCAGGCCAGGAACCTCGGCGTGCCGGGCGTCTTCGACGAGGGCAACTCGGTGGTCTGCCAGGGCCAGGCCAACGTGAGCAACGTGTTCGCGTCCGCGCTGTGGGAGATCGACGACCAACTGGTCAAGGCGCGTGAGGGAGCCGCTGGCGACTACATGCACGGCACGATCGTGCAGTGCGGCACCCCGAAGCCGCTGTACATGTTCTACACCCCGCTGTGCGCGCCGACCGCCGCCGATGCGACCGCGGGAAACATGGCAGCGCAACCGGAGTACTACGGCATGGCGGCCGTGCAGCAGATCGGCGCCGGCACGTTCGTCAGCGTGAACAACCCCGTCTGGGCGACCGTGCGCGGCTACGCCGTGACCCACCCCAACGGCACCCTGACCGTGATCCTGGACAACGTGCAGGACCCGGCGAGCAACGGCAGTACCACTGTGCAGCTCAACCTGGGCGGCACGTACCACTCAGGCACCCGCGACAACCTGACCGCGAGCGGCCTGACCGCGACCACCGGTATCACGCTGGGCGGCCAGACGGTTCAGTCCAACGGCACCCTGGCGGCCCCGACCACGACACCGGTCACGGTCAACGGCAGCACGCTGACCGTCACGGTGTCCGCGGGCAGCGCGGCATTCCTGACGCTCTCGCACTAGGCGTCGTAGTCGACCGTGACGTGTTCGGTGGTCGGCAGCGACTGGCAGGTCAGGACGAACCCGGCGTCGAGTTCGTGTTGCTCCAAGGCGTAGTTGCGGCGCATCCGGACGGAGCCGTAGGTGACCTTCGCCCGGCATGTGCCGCACACGCCGCCCTTGCATGCGAACGGCAGGTCGGCCCGGACACGTTGCGCGGAGTCCAGGATCGGGCGGTCGGCCGGCAGGGTCAGCGTGGTCGCCCTGCCGTCCAGGACCACGGTGACCTCGCTGGTCGGCCCGTCGATCTCGGATTCCTCGTGGCGCACGACTTCCGGCGGCGGTTCGTCCACATAGAACAGTTCGCGGTGCATTCGCTCGGCCGGCACGCCACGCCCGGCCAGCACGCCCTGGGCCGCCTCGACAAGGCCGAGCGGGCCGCACAGCCACCAGTGGTCGACGTCGTCGGCCGGCACCACCGAGTCCAGGAGGCGCCTGAGCCGGTCGGTGTCCAGCCGACCGGAGAACAGTTCGACATCCCTCGGTTCCCTGGACAGCACGTGGATGAGCTGTAGGCGGTCCAGGTAGGCGTTCTTGAGGTCGGCCAGCTCTTCGGCGAACATCACCGTGTCGGTGCGGCGGTTGCCGTACAGCAGGGTGACCTCGTTGTCCGGGTGCGCGGCCAGGAGCGTGGCCGCGACGGACAGCACCGGCGTGATCCCGGAGCCTGCCGCGATCAGCGCGTGCCGGGCGGGTGTTGTCAGGTCCGGGGTGAACGTGCCCAGCGGTGGCAGCACGTCGATCCGCTCGCCACGCCGCGCCCGCTCGACCAGCCACGACGAGAACAGCCCACCCTCGACCAGCCGCACACCGATCCGGGGCGCCGCACCGACCGGCGCGCAGACCGAGTACGACCGGCGCTCCTCGACACCGTCCACGACCAGCCGCAACGTCAGGTACTGCCCGGCACGGAACGCGAACACGTCCGCCAACTCGGCCGGCACGTCGAAGGTCACCGCCACCGCGTCCGCGCACAACCGATCGATCCTGGCCACCGCCAGGGAATGAAAGACGGCCGACCGACGGGCCGACGCCTGCGCGACCGTCACTAGAGCTCCTTGATGTGCTCGAAGGGTTCCGCGCACGCGCGGCACCGGCGCAGTGCTTTGCACGCGGTCGCACCGAACTGCGACAACAGCTCCGTGTCACCGGAACCGCAGTGCGGACAGCGGACGGTCGAGACGGGCGGCGACAGGGTGAGCGGCACGGGGCCGTCATGGTGGCGCACCGGTCCGGGTGGGGCGATACCGAACTCGGCGAGCTTGCGGCGGCCATCCGCGGTGATCCAGTCGGTGGTCCAGGCCGGTGACAGCACCGTCCGCACCCGCACGCGGTCGAAGCCGGCGGCCGCCAGGTCGGACACCAGGTCGGCCCGCATGGTCTCCATGGCGGGGCAGCCGCTGTAGGTGGGCGTGATCGTGACCACGACCCCGCCGTCCGCGTCCGGCGTGACGGCCCGCAGCACCCCGAGATCGGCTAACGTCAGCACAGGCAACTCCGGATCAAGCACCGCAGCCGCAACTTCACGAGCACGCACCAGGTCCACCATCACCTCACCCCCTGCGAATGCGGCCGCGCCGTGCGCCTGAGCACTGCCCACAGCACGCCAAGATCCGCCAGCATCAACACAGGCAGCGCTTGTCCACTTGTCCACAGCTCCAGCAATCTTCGCAAAGTTATCCACAGATTGCCGAAAAGCCCCCCATTTGGGGCTTGACAGGCATAGGGTTGAAAAGGGCCGTAGCCCCCTGGGTTGGGCGGGGGTCTGCCCGGCGGTTTGGCGAAATCGTGGCTTCGGAGCTTGGTCTTCAGATCAACCACTGCGGCCGTGACTTCCCGGGCACGAGCCGGAGCCACCATCACCACACCGCCTGCGGATGCGACCTCGCTATGTGCTGGAGCTCGGCCAGCAGGTAGCCGAAGGCGGCGGTGTGCACGCCATCGCGCCCGGTCCGGCCGCTGACGCCGGCCATCGCCGGCGCGTCCGGGCGCTCCAGCCGGGCGGCGGCGAACACCCGGTCCAGTACGTCGTCCAGTTCCGCGCGTACCTCTGCCGGATCGAGCTGTGCTATAGCATGTGGCACGCTGTCTATAGCATGTGGCATACAGAGTTCTGGTACCAAGGGCCAGATCGCGGCCAGGCCGGCGCGCATCCGCTCGGTCGAGAGCGGGGTGCCGTCGCCTAGCCGGACGGTCCACTGGGCGGCGTGGTCGCGGTGGTAGGTCAGTTCCTTGACGCCCTTGGCGGCGATGGCCGCCAGGACCGGGTCGGTCGCGTCGGCCAGCCGGGTGAACAGGGCCAGCCGCCAAGTCGCGAACACCAGCAGCCGGGCGATGGTCATCGCGAAGTCACCGGCCGGGCCGGGGCCGGTGTCGATCTCGGCCAGCCGGACGTTGCGGAAATCCAACTCGTCGCGGAAGTAGGCCAGCGCGTCCTCGGGCGGCACGTGCGCGGGCGCGTTCGCGGGCCGGATCGACGGGTCCACCTCGACCGCCCTGGCATACAGCAGCCGGGCCTGGCCGAGCAGGTCCAGCGCGATGTTGGCCAGCGCGACGTCCTCCTCGAGTTCCGGCGCCCACGAGCACCACTCGGACAGCCGTTGCGCCAGCACCAGCGCGTCGTCGCCGAGCATCAGGCAGTAGGCGGCCAGGTCGGCCGGGTGCACCCCGTCGGGAACTGACCTGTCCACATCGGACAGTGTGTCGGTGAAACCGGTGCCGTAGGCCCAGTGCGTCTCGTCGTTGTCCTCGATGAGGGACTCGTAGGCGTTGTCGAACGACATCACGGCCTCACAGGTGCGGAACGTCGTCGGGGATGCGGTAGAACGTGGGGTGCCGGTAGACCTTGTCCGCGGCAGGCTCGAAGAACGGGTCCTTCTCGTCCACAGTGGACGCCGTAATGGCCGATGACGGCACCACCCAGATGCTGACACCCTCGTTGCGGCGGGTGTAGAGGTCGCGGGCGTTGCGCACGGCGAGGTTCGCGTCCGGGGCGTGCAGCGAACCGACGTGCACATGGTTGAGGCCGCGCTTGCCGCGCACGAACACCTCCCACAACGGCCAGTTCGAACTCATGCCACTGCCTCCGTCCGCTTGGCCGCGTGGGCGACGGCGGCTTCGCGCACCCACTCGCCGTCCTCGTGCGCCTGCCGCCGGTGCGCGATCCGCTCCGCGTTGCACGGCCCCGCGCCGGACAGGACCTGCCTGAACTCGGTCCAGTCGATCTCGCCGAAGTCGTGCTGCCCGCGCTCGTCGTTCCACCGCAGGTCCGGGATCCGGCAGTGTCACGCCGAGCCGTTCTGCTTGCGGGACGGTCATGTCGACGAACTTCTGACGCAGGTCGTCGTTGGTGTTGCGCTTGATCCGCCACGCCATCGACTGCTCGGTGTTGGCCGACTCGGAGTCCGGCGGGCCGAACATCATCAGCGAGGGCCACCACCAGCGGTCGACCGCGTCCTGCACCATCCGCCGCTGCTCCGGCGTGCCGGCCATCATGGTCATCAGCAGTTCGTAGCCCTGCCGCTGGTGGAAGGACTCCTCCTTGCAGATCCGGATCATGGCACGGGCATAGGGTCCGTACGAGGTGCGGCACAGCGGCACCTGGTTGCAGATCGCGGCGCCGTCCACCAGCCAGCCGATCACGCCGACGTCGGCGAACGTCGTGGTCGGGTAGTTGAAGATCGACGAGTACTTCTGGCCGCCGGAGATCAGCTTCTCGGTCAGTTCGGCGCGCTCGATGCCCAGCGTCTCGGCGGCCGCGTACAGATAGAGCCCGTGGCCGGCCTCGTCCTGGACCTTGGCCAGCAGGATCGCCTTGCGGCGCAGCGATGGCGCGCGGCTGATCCAGTTGCCCTCGGGCTGCATACCGATGATCTCCGAGTGCGCGTGCTGCGCGATCTGCCGGATCAGCGTGCGGCGGTAGCCGTCGGGCATCCAGTCCCTCGGCTCGATCCGCTGCTCGGCGGCCACGGTCCGATCGAAGGCGGCCGTCAACTTGTCGTTGTCCACCTGAGGCTCCTTACCGAACATTCGGTCAGTAAGTAGTGTCTCTCAACTCTGGGGCTCGGGCAAGGTGACGTAGTGCGCTGTCACATCGGCTCGCCGGCTGGCCGCCTTGGTGCGGTGTCTCGTGCCCTCCGCTCCGGGCGACAAGACACCGGCTTGAATTGGACCGCATTTCATGGCTGTGACCAGGAGTAGAAGCCCTGGCCGGTCTTGCGCCCCAGCTCACCCGCGGCGACCTTGCGACGCAGCAGGTCGGGCGGTGCGAACCGCTCCCCCAGCTTCTCGTGCAGGTACTCGGCGATGGCCAGCCGGACGTCCAGGCCGACCAGGTCGGTCAGCCGCAGCGGACCCATCGGATGCCGGTAGCCCAGTTCCATGGCCTTGTCGATGGCTTCTGGCTCGGCAACGCCCTCCTCGACCATCCGCGCCGCCTCCAGCCCGAGCAACACGCCGAGCCGACTGCTCGCGAACCCGGGCGAGTCGCGCACCACCACACCCGTCTTGCCCAGCGCCGTCACCCACTCGACCACCCGATCCCGCACATCGTCGCCGGTCGCCGCGCCGAGCACGACCTCGACCAGCGCCGACGGCGGCACCGGATTGAAGAAGTGCATGCCGACGAACCGATCGGGCCGCCGCAGCGCAGTGGCCAGTTCGTCGATGGACAGCGAACTGGTGTTCGTGGCCAGCACGGCAGCTTTGTCTTTGTCGAGCGCCCGCTCGGCCCTGGTCAGCACGTCGATCTTGAGCGCGGGCTGTTCCGGCACGGCCTCCACCACGAGATCCGCGTCCGACGGCAGTTCGGCGATGTCCTCGACCACCCGCAACCGCCCGGCGGCGGCCGCGACCGGCTCGATCAGCGAGCCGCGTTCCGCGGCCTTCGCCAGCCCGGACCGCACCCGGTCACCGGCCGCCGCGGCGGCATCCGCACCCGCCTCGACCAGCACGACCTCGGCGCCGATGCCGAGAAAGACCTGCGCGATCCCCGCACCCATCCGGCCGCCGCCGATCACCCCAACCCGCATGTCCCACGCCTCTCCGCTTGACAGCTATCGTTGAAGCCGGATTATCGACCGAATGGTCGGTCAGGTAGCAAGGGCGGTGAGATCGACGTGACAGCAGAGCCGTCGATTCGACGCGGTCGCCCCGGCTACGACCGGGAGTCACTGCTGCGGGTCGCGGTCGAGGTGTTCAACGACCGCGGCTACGACGGCACCAGCATGGAGGACCTGGCCGTTCGCCTCGGCATCACGAAGTCCGCGATCTACCACCACGTGCCGAGCAAGACCGAACTCCTGCGGCTGGCGGTGAATCGGGCGCTGGACGGCCTGTTCGCGGTCGTCGCGGAGCCGGGCTGCACCACCGGCCCGGCGACCGCGCGGCTGGAGCACCTCGTGCGGCGCAGCGTCGAGCTGCTGGTGGCGGAACTGCCGTTCGTCACACTGCTGCTGCGGGTCCGCGGCAACACCGACGTCGAGCGGTCCGCGCTGGCCCGGCGCCGCGAGTTCGACCTGATCGTGGCCGACCTGGCGCGCGCGGCCATCGCCGAGGGTGGCATCCGGCCGGACGTCGACGCCGCGATCACCGCGCGACTTCTCTTCGGCATGGTCAACTCGCTGATCGAGTGGTACCGGCCCGACCGCGGTCACGATGTCGGTGAGATCGCCGACGCCGTGGTCGCGGTGGCATTCGGCGGCCTGCGGATGTGACGGCTGCCCACTGAGCTCGGCTGCCCACTGCTCGCGACCCGGCAGCTGTCTGCCTCTTCTCGTTCTGCTGGCGGGCGGCTGTCTCTTCCTCCTTCTTCTCCTCGCCGGTCAGTCGGCTGCGTCTGCGTTGCGGATCATGCGGTGACCGGGAGCCGGCTGCTGCGCTGGGGCCCTGGTCGCGCGGGGGGCTGTTCTGCTGTTTCGCTTAACGAATGAGACCGGGTGATTTGATCCCGGGTTCGGGGATGATCACCTGATCGAGTGATCGTCCCCTGCTCAGCGGCCCAGTGTGGACGGCCTGATTGCCGTGGCGGACAAACCGTTCGCGTTGACTTTCGGCGTGTCAGCTTCCGTTCAGTGTGTCAGCTTCGGGAGGACCTCGCGACCGAAGACCTTGATCCACTCCTCCTGGTTGCGGCCCACGTTGTGCACGTAGATCCGGTCGAAGCCCGCGTCGATGAACTTCTGGATCTCCGCGCGGTGGGTGTCCGGGTCGGACGAGACGACCATCCGGCCCTCGAAGTCCTCGCGCCGCACCAGTTTTGCCATTTCGGCGAAGTCGAACGGCGAGCGGATGTCCTGCTTCGGGAACTTCATGCCGCCGTTGGGCCACTGCTCCATCGCGTTGCGCCAGGCCTCCTCGTCGGTCGGCGCCCAGGACAGGTGCATCTGCAGCAGTTTCGGCATCGTGTCGGGATCCTTGCCGGCCGAGCGCGCGCCTTCGGCGAACTTGCTCAGGACCCCCTCGATCTTCGACAGCGCGGCGGCCGGCGTGATGATGCCGTCCGCCAGCGCGCCGGTCCGCTTCGACGTGACCGGGCCTGCGGCCGCGATGTAGATCGGCGGCGGGCTGTCGGGCATCGTCCACAGGCGGGTCTTGTGCAGCTTGAAGAACTGCCCGTCGTGCTTGACGTCCTTGCCGGTGAACAGCTTCTTGATCACGTCGAGCGCCTCGAACATCCGGGTGACGCGTTCGGGCGCCTCCGGCCAGTAGCCGCCGACGATGTGCTCGTTGAGTGCCTCGCCGGAACCCAGCCCCAGCCAGGACCGGCCCGGGTACATCGCCTCCTGCGTCGCGGCGGCCTGCGCCACGATCGCCGGGTGGAACCGGAACGACGGGCAGGTCACGCCCGGCCCCATGTCGCCCTCGGTCCGCTCGCCCAGTGCCGCCAGCACGTTCCACACGAACGCCGCCTGGCCCTGCACGGGCACCCATGGCTGGAAGTGGTCCGCCGCCATCACGCCACGAAAGCCGTGTTCCTCGGCCAGCACCGTGTGATCGATGATCTCCCGTGGATGGAACTGCTCCAACGCCGCAGTCAGGCCAACCTGTGCCATCGCACCTCATCTTGATCTCGACTTATCCTGTACCCACCACCCTATCCGTGACACAGAACTTCGGCTGTCGGAGCGAAGCTCCGATGTACCTGACACAGTCGGCACACCACGCGGACATCTGCCTGGAGATGCACTTGAGCGTCAGAACGCGCCGGTGCCGTTCGGTGTGCCAAGGCCGGTCGGGCCGTCGTAGCCGGTACCGGCCGTGCAGAGATACGTGCCGCCGCAACTGCCGTTGGAGCCGGACGTGACGTCGAACAGCCCCGCCGGATTGCCGTACGGGAAGGAGCCGTAGGTGATCGCCCCGGTGTTGCCGGCCAACGCGTACACGCTGGCCACGATCGGCGACGCCGCACTCGTGCCGCCGACCTGCACCCAGCCGTCCGCGCCCGCGACCAGGCCCAGCGAGATCAGCGCATCGCAGAAGGCGCTGCTGCCGCAGGTGTTGTACGTGTCGTAGACGGCGACACCGGTGTTCGGGTCGGCCACCGCGGCCACGTCCGCCACCGTGCGTTTGGCGCAGCCGGTGTCGTGCTGCCAGGACGGCTTGGCCTCGAACGCGGAACACCCGGAGCCGGCGCCGGACCAGGCGGTCTCGGTCCAGCCGCGGGCGTTGGCGGCCTTGGTCAGCGACGTGCCGCCGACACCCGTGACGAACGGCGATGACGCGGGCCAGAGCACGCCGAAGCCCGAGTCGCCGGAACTGGCGGTGATCGCCTTGCCGGGGTGGTTGAAGTGGACGTCGTTGGCGGTGATGGCACTGGACTCCGCCTCGCCGAAGCTGTTGGAGATGGCCACGACGCCGGACGCCGCCGCTGCCGTGTCCTCCGCGGCGCCGAGCGACGCGTCGTCCGCGCCGGCACCCTCGACCAGCAGAATGCGGCAGTCCGAGCAGATCGAGGAGACCATGTCCAGGTCGAGGCTCTCCTCCTCGGCCCAGCCGGGATCCGCGGCGGGCAGCGGAGCGGCCTGCCCACTGCCGTTGACCTTCTTGAAACAGCCGTTGGCGGTCGTGCACGCCGGGAGGCCGTACTGCTTGCGGTAGACGCCGAGATCGGCCTCGGCGTTCGGGTCGTCGAAGGCGTCCACGATGGCCACCGTGCGGCCGCCGGACTTCAGGCCTGCCACCTTGTATGCCGACTGCAGGTCCGGCGGCCCGAACCCGACCGGGCCGGCGGTCAGCAACGGCGCGAGACCCTTGGCGCCGTTGGCCAACGGCCGGGCGCGCAGTTCGCCGAGGCAGTGCGCCTTGCCCGGTGTGGCCGTGGCGCAGCCGAAACCCATCACCAGGCCGGCCGGCGTGACCAACGGGGCTGCCTGGGCCGGTGCGGCGGCGAACGACATCACCGTCGCGGCCAGTGCGATCAGCGTGCCGGCCAGCAGGCCGGGACGTCGACTCAACAGCGTGCGTGTCATCCGACCGATGATCTATGTCGAGCCACACCGGGACAACCGCCGGAAGCGGATGGTTATTCACAGATGACAATCGCCTACTCGCGCGTAGGTAGCGCTTGAACAGCGTAAACCGTTCCGGTAAGCGGACTTACCGACTGTGCGTCAGCCCGGGTCGCAGACGAGTCGGTAGATCCACTGGCCTTCCTCGGTCCGGTCCAGCTGGTAGCGGGTCTCGATCTTGGGACCGCTGTGCAGGAACACGTGCGTCACGATGTTGCCGACGACGGACTGCGTGGGTGGCAGGGGCACGCGCCGGCCGTCCAACGGACCGCCGACGTACTCCGCCGTGTGCCGCATCCCGCGCCCTCCACCCCGCCGAATCGTCCGATGCGCCCGCCGGCGCACCGAACCAGGGTAAGCGAACTGGCTGTGTCACCACTCCAACGGATACCGTCAGATCGGGTGATCCGACAGCCCGCTGCCACGAAGCAGCGGGTCTCCGTTCACTCGATCGGCGTAAACTGTCTTGATACAGGTCGCCTATCCCGCAGGTTCGTTATGCGGGTAGTGGGTTGATCCCTACACTCGGTCCATCCAGTTCAACTCCGGAGGCGACCGTGGTGCGGGTGTGCCCGAGCGAGTACCTGTGACTGACGTGCCCGGTGGCCCGATCGGCACGGTGTCCGACAGCATGGCGTCCCTTGCCGGGCGTTGGGCCGTGGTGGCGTTGGCGACCAGCCACGTCGGACTGTCGCGCGCGGAGATCGAGTCGATCCTGTTGGACGTGGCGCGCGGCCTTGCCGACGTGCTGCGCGGCGAGCCGTTCGAGCCGTCGCTCGCCGCGGACGCGGGTGTCGCGCTGGTCCGCGCGAACCTGACCGGCACCGAGTCGCTCAACGAGACCGTCCGGCTGCTGGGGAGCTCGCTGCTGGACGCGGCCGAGGTGCCGTTCGACCCGTTCTGGCACGGCAGGCTGACCGAGGTCATCGGCTCGATGTCCGCGGGCTACGTTGCCGCGTTGCGGGACCGGCTGTTCGACGAGCAGGAGATGATCAAGAAGGCGGTCTTCCGGGCACGGGACGTCGCGGAGCGCGCCCGGCGGTCCACGGAAGCCCGGTGGCAGGCGGTGTTCCACTCCACGGCAGCGGGTATCGCCATCACCGACCTGACCGGCACCGTGCAGTCGGTGAACCCCGCCCTGTGCGAGATCCTGGGTGTCGGCGCGACACAGCTGGTGGACCGCCCGTTCGCGGTGCAGCTGAGCCCGGACTTCGCACCGCAGGTGCGGGCCGCCTTCGATCAGGTGGCAGGCGGCGAGCACGACAAGTTCGTCGGTGACGCCAGTTTCGTCGGCCAGGACGGCGAGCTGGTGTGGACGCGGCTGTCGCTGTCGCTGGTCCGGGATGCCGCGCAGGCGCCGGAGTATGCCGTCGCGGTGGTGGAGAATATCTCCGACCTGCACTTGCTGCGCGAGCGCCAGCTGCGGATGTCGTTGGAGGATCAGCTCACCGGCCTGCCCAACCGGGCGTATTTCATGGCCCAGCTGGACACCGCGCTGCAGAACGCGCTCCCCGACGAGAACATCGCACTCGTCTACATCGACCTGGACGGCTTCAAGATCATCAACGACGGCGTCGACCACACCACCGGCGACAAGGTGCTCAAGCGGGTCGCGTCGACGCTGCGCGCCGCGTTCGACGGCCCGTCCGCCACGGTCGCCAGAATGGGCGGCGACGGGTTCGCGGTGCTGCTCACCGGCACCAAGGGCAGCTACCCGATCAGCCAGCGGATCGCGGCCACAATGGACGAACTCGGCGAGCCGGAGTACGAGGAGGACGGCACCGGCATCGCGGTGAGTGCGAGCGTCGGCATCGTGGAACGCCCGGCGAACGGTGTCACGTCGGCCGAACTGGTGCGCGCCGCGGAGATCACGGTGCACCGCGCCAAGCAGAACGGCAAGGCCCAGTGGGAGTTGTTCGACGACCGGCTGGACCAGCAGTACCGGGCGCAGTACCAACTGGGCGCCGCGATGCCCGGCGCGCTGGAGACCGGCCAGTTCCAACTGTCCTACCAGCCGGTGAACCGCCTTTCGGACGGCAGGACGGTCGCGCTGCGCGCGCTGCTGCACTGGGACCACCCGAAGCGGGGGCTGCTGCGCCCGACGGAATTCCTTGACATGGCGGAGGAAACCGGCTTCATCGTCCCCATGGGACGGTGGATGCTGGACCAGGTCTGCCAGCAGCTGGCGGACTGGGAACGCGGCTTCGGCCGTGCGTCGCTGCCGATGTGCATCCACCTGACGCCGCGGCTGGCCAGGGAACAAGATCTGGTGCAGATCATCCGCGACGTGCTCGACCAGACCGGCGCGCCAACGGCCAAGCTGCGGCTGACCATGCCGGCCAGCGTGGTGGTGGACGACCACGGCGAGCCGCTGGAGAACCTGGAAACGTTGCGCGACATCAAGGTCAGCGCGATCGTGCACGGCTACGGCACCGGCAACGCCGGCCTGGTCGACCTGCGCACCCTGCCGGTGGACGGCGTGATCATCGCGCCGAGCGTGATCCGCGCGTTCGGGGCGGTCGAGGAGAAGAACTCGCCGTTCGAGCACGGCCTGCGCCAGATCGTGGAACTGGCCGATCAACTGGACGTCCGGGTCTACGCGGACGGTGTGGACACCCAGGCGATCGCCGACCGGCTCCAGGACGTCGGCATCCAGTATGCGGCCGGGGCGGCCATCGGCGAGCCGATGACCGAGAACGAGGTGGAACGCCTGATCGGTGGCGGCAGCTAGCGGCTGCCGTCAATATCGACCTGGGCATCCAGATACCCGGAAATGTATACATCGGCATCGCACCTCGCCTGAAAATAACGCCATCTTGCCGAGCGGTATTTGCGGCGGGCGATCGTCAGTCACGACAGGACATGGACGGAGTGTTGTCGGCGGCCTACTGACCGTTCGGGTCGAATTTGGTCGCGGATCACGGGCCGGGATGTGCCGCTCGCTGTCCGTGTTTGAGCTTGCCACCAGGACTAATGCGTGTTCAACTCTGGTCGCACAGCTTACCGGCTCGTCCGAGGTGGCGTCCTGCGCTCCCGGATCCCGTTTCCGTGCGCGGGCGGTCCAGCGACCCGCCGCCGACGCGATATGGACCGATTGACCGTTATTCTGCTATTCGAGCTGGAGAACTGACCGTTGGCGGATATGAGCCTGGTTGCCTGGACGCCGATTGTCGCGTACCTGGCTTCGTGTTGTGGTTCGGCGTTGGGTTTGTTGTGTACCGAACGCGCGCGGATCGTTTCCGGCGTCGCCAGAAGGGGCTGGCTCATCCTTGGCGCGATATCGATCGGCGGCACCGGGATCTGGGTCATGCACTTCATCGCGATGCTGGGCATGCGGATGCCGGGCACGTCCATCAGCTACAACGTGCCGGTCACCCTGTTGAGCATGCTGGTCGCGGTGGTCGTGGTCGGTGTCGGCCTGTTCGTGGTCAACAGCGGTGCTGGCCGGATCCGGTCGCTGCTGGTGGGCGGCACGTTCACCGGCGTCGGCGTGGCCGGCATGCACTACGTCGGCATGGCGGCGATGTCGATCCAGGGCACCGTGCGCTACGACGTGCCGACGGTCGCGCTGTCGGTGGTCATCGCGGTGGTCGCCGCGACAGCGGCGCTGTGGGCGACGACCACGGTGCGCGGCGCCCGCGCCATCGTGATCGCGGCGCTGGTCATGGGTCTGGCCGTCACCGGGATGCACTACACCGGGATCGCCGCGATGCGCGTGACGCTCGACCCGAGCATGCCCGTGGTCACCGGCATCAGCGCGTCGCTGCTGATCCCGATGCTGATCATGGCGGTGTCGGTGGTCAGCGTGCTGACGGTGTTCATCATCGCCCTCTCACCAGGAGCCCAGGAGCTACGCGAGGACACCGAACTACGCGAATGGGTCGCCCAGCAGCGCCGGTGACCGGCGGTGTTCCGCACTGCGGGACGGGTCACTCAGCGCAGCTACCCTGATCACATGACGCAGATCAGCCACGTGCCCGAGCGGGCGCCGACCAGTGACGCCCAGCAGCTCACCGACGTGGTGACCCGGCTGCGTCGTGCCCTGCGCACCAGCATCCGCACCGACTACCCGTGGGAGTCGCTGCCGATGGCGCAGGTCGAACTGCTGATGGCGCTGGCCGACCACGCGCCCGCGAAGATCGGCAGGCTGGCCGAGCTGCAACGGCTGGCGCCGAACACGGTCAGTGGCCTTGTGCAGCAACTGGTGGAGGCGGGGCTGGCGTCCAGACAGACCGATCCGGCCGACCGGCGGGTGGCCCGCGTGACGCTCACCGACGCAGGACACCTCCAGCTGGCCGAGTGGAAAGCCGCGCACGAGCGACGGATCGGCAGCGCGCTGGACCGGCTCGACGCGGCCGACCGAGAAGCGATCATGGTCGCCCTACCCGGACTTGACCACCTTGTTGAACAATTGACGAAGCCGAACGGCAAATAGCACCGAGAGGATCGTCGATGAAACCCGGAGACCTCGCCCCCGACTTCACCCTGTCCGACGACGAGGGCAACCAGCGCTCGCTCGGCGAGTTCCTGGCCAACGGGCCGGTCGTGCTCTTCTTCTACCCTGCCGCGATGACCACCGGCTGCACCAAGGAGAGCTGCCACTTCCGCGACCTGGCCAAGGAGTTCGCCGAGGCAGGCGCGCAGCGGGTCGGGATAAGCCCGGACCAGGTGGCGAAGCAGGCCGAGTTCACCGCGAAGCACTCGTTCGACTTTCCGCTGCTGTCGGATCCGGACGGTGCCGTGGCAACCCAGTTCGGGGTGCGGCGCCGGTTCGGGCCACTGCTCACGCGTCGGCAGACGTTCGTCATCGACACCGACCGGCGCGTCCTGGACGTGATCAAGAGCGAGGTCCGGATGGACACGCACGCCGACCAGGCACTGGCCGCGCTGCGCGCCAGGGCCTGACCTGCGGTCGTACTAGAGTCCGACGCGTGGTCGAGCACCTGCGCATTCCCACCGGGATCGGCACCTTCGACGCGCTGGCCGCTGGTCCGGCCGACGGCAGGCCGGTGTTGCTGCTGCACGGCTTTCCCGAGTCGGCCGCGCAGTGGGAGTACCAACTCGGCGCGCTGGGCTTCGGTGAGTGCCGCGCGGTCGCGCCGCACCAGCGCGGCTACTCCCCCGACGCCCGGCCGACGGCGGTCGCCGACTACGCGCTGGACGAGCTCGTCGGCGACGTGCTGGCGATCGCAGACGAACTGGGCTGGGCACGGTTCGACCTGGTCGGCCACGACTGGGGTGCCGGCGTGGCGTGGGCGACGGCGGCCGCGCATCCGGCGCGGGTGCGGACGCTGACCGCGGTGTCCGTGCCGCATCCGACGGCGTTCGCGCAGGCCATCCGGTCCGACGAGGACCAGATGCGGCGCTCGGCGTACATCCACGTGTTCCGGCAGGCCGGCGTCGCGGAACGGCGCCTGCTGGCCGAGGAGGGCGAGCCGCTGCGGCGGCTGTTCGACCGGAAGGTGACGCGCGACCGGATCGAGGGGTACGTGACCCGGATGCTCGAGCCGGGCGCGCTGACCGCCGCGCTCAACTGGTACCGGGCCAACAAGCTGTCCACAATGGAGGTTGAGCCGGTCACGGTGCCGACGCTCTACGTGTGGGGCGCCGAGGATGTCGCGGTCGGCTCGACGGCGGCGCTGGCGACGGAGAAGTACGTCACAGGGCCCTACCGGTTCGAGATACTCCAGGACGTGTCGCACTGGGTGATCGACGAGGTCGGTGGCGCGTTCACCCCGTTGCTGCTGCGGCACCTGCTGGACCATGACCAGTGACGTCGCAGGCCTGCTGCTCGCGGCAGGCGCCGGCCGGCGGATGGGCATGCCCAAGGCGCTGGTGACGCACGGCGGGCGGCTGTTCGTGGAGTCGGCGGCCGGGGTGCTGGCGGCGGCGGGGTGCCGGCCGGTGGTCGTCGTGCTGGGCGCGTCGGCGGAGATCGTTCGCGCGGACGCCGAGCTTGGCGGGTGTCTTGTGGTGGACAACCCGGACTGGCCTGCCGGCATGGGATCGTCGGTCCGGGTCGGACTCGCGGCGTTGCCGGACGTGAGCGCCGTGGTCGTGCTGCCGGTCGACGTGCCGGGCGTGACGTCCGCCGCGGTGGCCCGCCTGATGGCGGTGGCCGGACCGGATGTGCTGGCCAGGGCCAGCTACGACGGTGTGCCCGGCCATCCGGTCGTGATCGGCCGGTCGCACTGGCCGGGGGTGATCGCGTCGGCCGTCGGCGACGTGGGCGCCCGGGACTACCTGCGCACGCACGACGTGCTCGACGTGCCGTGCGCGGACGTGGCGCTCGGCACCGACGTGGACCGGCCGGAGGACCTGGACCGGCTGGGTACTTGACCGATCCACTTCGGTGGTATAGACCAATCGGAGTTTATCCAGCAGAGAGGCATTCCTCCCGATGACCCTTAGCGACCCCACCACCTACGACCAGGCGGTACGCGCCCACCTCACGAAGGTGGCCGAGCACAACGACGCGGCCGTGGCCACGGTGGCCGGCCTGCTGCTGGCCTGCGTGCGCGCGGACGGCACCGTGCTCACCGCGGGCGCGGGGCACTCCCTGGCGGCGGTGGCCGAGACGTTCTACCGGGCAGGCGGACTGGCCTGCGTGCGGCCGCTGTACCACCCGGACCTGCTGCCCATGCACGGCGCCGTGGCCAGCACCAAGGCCGAACGCCAGTCCGGCCTCGCGGCCGAGGTGCTCGGCCCTGACCCGCTCGGCGAGCACGACGTGCTGGTGGTGTTCTCCACGTCGGGCGTGAATCCGTATCCGGTGGAGTTGGCGGGTCTGGTCCGGGCGGCCGGCCGGTCCGTGGTGGCCGTGACATCGGGCCCGGCGAGCGCCGTGGCGCCCCGGCGGGCGGACAGCACGCTGGCGGAGAACGCGTCGGTCGTGCTGGACACGCTGGTGCCGCCGGGGGATGCCACGTACCCGGCGGACGCACCTGTCGTGGCGCCGATCTCCACGGTGGTCAACGCGTTCCTGTGGAACCTGGTCCTGGTGCGGCTGATCGATCTTGGCGCCGCCGACGGCGTGGCGCTGCCGTTGTGGCGCAGCTCCAACGTGCCAGACGGCGACGCGGCCAACGCCGCCCTGTTGGCCAAGTACACGCCGCGCATCCCGACGCTGGGCTGAACGGGTGGGTAGTGTGCCGGTCGAGGCGGCCAACCGGAGGGGGACGCGATGCGGCTTACGGCCACGTCGCGACCCGCGCTGCGCGACCGGTATCTCGACATCGGGTTCTATCTGGTCTGTGCGACGTTCGCCGGGCTGAGCGCGGTCTGGTCGGAGTTCTTCGGCTACCGGGTGTGGGGCGCGATCTCGCTGGTCGGCTACCTGTTCGGGCTCGGGCAGGCCGTGGTCGGCCTGGTGCGGCCCGGCCGGTCGGGGCTGCTGGCGGATCGCCGCACGCCGATCGTGCTGGTCGCGATCACGGGGTTCGTGGTGCCGCTGGTGGTGCTGTTGATCACTCGGCTGCACGGTGTGCTCTGGAGTGAGCAACCCGAGGTCTGGGTGGTCGAGCGCTCGACCACCCTCCTGTTCCACCACGGCACCCCGTACACCGACCTGACCGCACTCGGTCGACCGCCGATCGTGGACGATTACACGCCCTACGGGCCGGTGATGACCGCGTTCGGCCTGCCGAGGGCACTGCTGGGTGCCGCGTCGCCGCTCGGGGACGCCCGGATCGCGTTCGCGGTCGGGGCGATGGTGGTCGTCGCGGTGGCGCTGCGGGTGGCCGGGCGGCCGGTGGTGCCGGTGCGGGCGCTGCAACTGGTCGTCGCCGGTCCGCTGACGGTGTTGACCGCGACAACGGCGGGGGACGACATCGCGGTCGTGGCGCTCGTCATGCTGGCGCTGGCGTTGCTGCACGCGCGGCGGCCGGTCGCGTGTGCCGCGGTGATCACGATCGCGGTGAGCATGAAGCTGACCGCCGTGGTGGCGCTGGTCGTGTTGGCCGTCGCGGTACTGGCCATGCTCGGCGGGCGGGCACTGGCGCGGTTCCTGGCGACCGTGCTCGGCGTTGGCGTGGTGCTCAACGTGCCGGTGCTGCTGGTGGATCCGTCGAGCTTCGTGGAGCACGTGATCCGCTTCCCGATCGGCCTTGGTCGGGCGCACTCGCCTGCCGCGAGTCCGTTGCCGGGCAACCTGATCGCCCGGCTCGGGCCGGTCGGGCACGACGTGTCGCTCGCGCTGCTGCTGGCAGGCGGCGTGGCCATGGCGGTGTGGCTGCTGCGCAGGCCGCCGAGGACGACCGCGGACGCGGCGCTGCGGATCGCGGTCGGACTGGCCGGCGCGATCATCCTGGCGCCTGCCACCCGTTGGGGCTATCTCGTCTATCCGGTGGTGCTGCTCGGTGCCGCGATCGCGTTGCGCGCCGCCCGAACGGCGCCGGTGGCCGAAGTCGAACCGGCCGCGGTCAACTGAGCAATTGGCGCAGTTCGGCCAGTCGGCGCAGTTGTGCCGCGCGTTCCTCCGCCCGCTGCTCGTCCAGGGTGGGCGACTCGGCGGCCGAGGCCAGCAGCGCCAGGGTCTCCCGGGTCGCGCCTGCCAGCGGCTTCAGCAGCGCCGCCACCAGTTCGTCCACGGCCGAGTCCAGCTCGTCCGGTGCGACGACGGAGTTGACAAGGCCGATCCGCAGTGCCTCGTCCGCGGTGACACGCCGACCGGTCAGGCAGATGTCCACGGCCCGCGAGTAGCCGACGGCACGCACCAGCGGCAGCGTGCCGGTCAGGTCGGGCACCAGGCCGAGCGACGGCTCCGCCATGGTGAACTTGGCTTCCGTGGTGGCGATGCGCAGATCACACGCCAGCGCGAGTTGGAAGCCCGCGCCGATCGCGTGGCCGTGCACGGCCGCCACGGTGACCAGCGTGGGCGCCATGAGCCACGTGAAGCCCTGCTGGAAGCGGTCGATGATGGCGTCGCCGGCACCGGGTGGCGCGCTGGTGATCTCACCGAACCCGGCCTCGCCGGGCACCCCGTCCTGCGTGAACATCCTGGTGTCCAGCCCGGCGGAGAACGCCCGACCGGTACCCCGGACGACCACGACTCGGACGTCCGGGGCCAGCCGCTCCCCGATCTGCCGCAGCGCGTCCCACGTGCTCGGCTTCTGCGCGTTGAGCACTTCCGGTCGCCGCAACGTGATCGTCGCGCGCGCCCGTCCACGGAATCGCATGTACCCCGCCCCGCGCCAGCAGTTTCCGGGATCGTCCCGAACTCCTCCAGAGTGCCAACGCATCGAGAAGCCATGGTCGCCCGGCAGACCCGATCGCGCGGTGGTGATGTTACTGCGCGGTAGCTCTACTTCTTCTTGGTACGCGTCGCACCGCCGCGTCCGCGCAATTGGACACCGGACTCGGACAGCACGCGGTGCACGAATCCGTAGGAACGTCCCGTGGACTCGGCAAGAGCCCGGATGCTGGCGCCCTTCTCGTACTTCTTCTTCAAGTCCGCGGCGAGCTTGTCCCGCGTGGTGCCGGTGATCCGCGCACCCTTCTTCAGGTCAGCCACCTTGCCCCGCCTTCCATGGACTGCAGGTTGGGCCGTGTGCGGCCCCTATCGCCGCAATGATCGAACACGAACGCGCGGAACGCCAGACGAGTGGAAAAAATCTTCGCTCAGTGATCGGCGTGTCACGTCCAGTCGATCATCGATCGGCGTAATGCGCGCATCGACGACTTCCCGTAATCGCAGGTAATCAGGCCAACTGGACCAGTTCGAGGTATTCGGCCGACCAATGATCCTCGGGCCGTCCGGCAACAGGATCACCCGCTCGGGCTCAAGCGCCTGCACGGCACCCGGATCGTGTGTCACGAGCACGACGGCACCCGAGAAGCGCCGCAACGCGTCCAGCACCTGCGCCCGGCTGGCCGGGTCGAGGTTGTTCGTCGGCTCGTCGAGCAGCAGCACGTTCGCCGCGCTGGAAACCAGGCCGGCCAGCGCCGACCTGGTCTTCTCGCCGCCGGACAGCGTGCCGGCCTGCTGGTCGAGCTGTTCGCCGCTGAACAGGAAGGTGCCCAGCAGGTTGCGCAGCTGCTGCTCGCCCGCGTCCGGCGCGGCGTGGCGGATGTTCTCCCACACCGACGGCCTCGTGGTCCAGGGTCTCGTGTTCCTGGGCGTAGTAGCCGATCCGCAGGCCGTGGCCGGGCAGGACCTCGCCGGCGTCCGGCTGCTCGCTGCCGCCGAGCAGCCGCAACAGGGTAGTCTTGCCGGCGCCGTTGAGGCCCAGCACGACCACCTTCGAGCCACGGTCGACCGCGAGATCGACGCCGCTGAAGACCTCCAGTGACCCGTAGCTCTTGGAGAGGCCCTCCGCGGTGAGCGGGGTGCGGCCGCAGGGCGCCGGGTCCGGGAAACGGATCTTCGCGACCTTGTCCGCCTGCCGGGTCTCGTCCAAATCGGACAGCAGCTTCTCCGCGCGGCGGGCCATGTTCTGCGCGGCGACCGCCTTGGTGGCCTTGGCGCGCATCTTGTCCGCCTGCGCCATCAGCGCGCCGGCCTTCTTCTCCGCGTTGGCCCGCTCACGGCGGCGGCGCTTCTCGTCCGCCGCGCGCGCGTCCAGGTAGCGCTGCCACGTCATGTTGTAGGAGTCCAGTTCGGCGCGGGTGGCGTCGAGGAACCAGACCTTGTTCACCACGGCGGCCAACAGGTCGACGTCGTGGCTGATCACGACCAGTCCACCGTCGTGTGATTTGAGAAAACCACGCAGCCAGGTGACCGAGTCGGCGTCGAGGTGGTTGGTCGGCTCGTCCAACAGCAGTGTGGTCGCGGACTTGCCGCCCGCGCCGGCGTCGGACGCGGCGAACAGGATGCGGCCCAGTTCCACCCGTCGGCGCTGGCCGCCGGACAGCGTGCGCAGCGGCTGGCCGAGCACCCGGTCGTCGAGGCCGAGGTTGGCGCAGATCCGTGCCGCGTCGCTCTCCGCGGCGTAGCCGCCCAGTGCGGAGAACCGTTCCTCGAGGCGGCCGTAGCGGCGGATCATGGCGTCGCGTTCGGTGTCGTCGACGAGTTCGGCCATCGCGGTCTGGGTCTTCTCCATGTCCCGCAACAACTGGTCGAGGCCGCGGGCGGACAGCACCCGATCCTTCGCGGTGACCGAAAGATCACCTTCGCGCGGATCCTGTGGCAGGTAGCCGAGTTCGGCGGTGCGCTGGACGGTGCCGCCGTAGGGCGGGCCGTCACCGGCGAGTGCGCGCAGGGTGGTGGTCTTGCCGGCGCCGTTGCGGCCGACGAGGCCGATCCGGTCGCCCGGCTGGACGCGCAGTGTGGTGTCCTCGATCAGAATGCGCGAACCAGCGCGCAGTTCGAGGTTGGTGGCGACGATCACGAGTGGGCTCCGAGACTGTGGTGCCGTCGTCAGGACGGCGGGCGGGCAGGCGGCAGCTGCTCACCGGTGTGCGAACCGGCGAGCCCACTCGCGACCTATTCCGTGCGAATCACCACGTACCCCAGTGTACGGGATCGACGCAGCCGGTTTTCTCGCTACCGGCCACGGTGTTCGGGCTCCGTGCACTCGCGCCCGATCGGCGGTCGAAGCGAGGAGCGGGGCCGGCACGGCGGCGGCTCGCCGGTTCACCAATCGAGTCGGACACCGGCCCCGGTTCGCAAAAGTGCGAAACGCACGTCCACAACGGCAAGAGTGCCGTCACCGGCAATACGCTGACCTGGTAATCGATCCGCTCGGTCCACTGTATCCGCTGGTGGCGGTCACCGAGCCCACCGAACGAGCCAACCGCCCGCACCGGGGGGATAGCGACATACTTCCCTCCGCGCGGTACGGGCCGTACCGTAATCACCGAGCGCGACCTCGGTCATCGTGCGCGTCACCGTCAACGTGGCCGCCGCGAGCAAGGACTGCCTGGTCGAAGGCCATCCCGGACTCGGCTGCGAGCCACGGATCGGCCACCGTTCGGTCACGGTTGACACCGCGCCGGTCGCAGTAGCACCAACCGCGATTACTCCGTTCGACGCATCAACCGGCGCCGAATGG
Organism: Candidatus Melainabacteria bacterium; assembly: GCA_963702275.1. Lineage (GTDB taxonomy): Bacteria > Actinomycetota > Actinomycetes > Mycobacteriales > Pseudonocardiaceae > DATEPR01. Next base: position 50,257 of record CAVPCF010000147.1, on the reverse strand, counting down.
GGGTGTAACAAATGGCGTCACCCAAGTAGGGTAACTCTCGCGTGACGACGTGACGACGGGGAGTCACCATGACTATCGCTGCCAGTCGACCTGACTACGGCCTTGCCCGACCTGTGACAGTTCGGCCTGAACTGGCCAGACTTTTGGCCGGTGGGCCGTTCCCGGAGGCTCTGCGCGCTGCCATCAAGGGCAGTGGGCTGAGTCTCGACCGGATTCAGCACCGCTTGCAACTGCGCGGCATCACCATCAGTGTGGCGACGCTCAGTTACTGGCAGTCCGGTCGACGGCGTCCGGAGCGACCGGAGTCACTTGATGCGCTTCGCCACCTCGAAGCCGTGCTTCGGGTGCCACCGAACGCGCTGACCGCACTGCTGGGTCCACCGCGACCGCGCGGCCGCCGCCGGCACACCGGGCGGCTGCTGCCGCTCGACGTGCTGTGGGGCAGCAACGCGACCCTGTCCACCCTGCTGACCAGGGTGAACACGTCCTGCGACGGGATACTGGCACGGATCAGCCAGCACGACAGGTGCTCGGTCAACGCCCAGCGCCAACTGCACGCCGTGCGGGTCAGCCAGGTACTGCGGGCCGAACAGGACGGCGCGGACCGCTGGATCCTCGTCTACGACTGGGAGGCCAGCACCCCGGACGCGCCGCAGATCGTCGGCCTGCGCAACTGCCGGCTCGGCCGGGTCGCGGCCGACCACGAGGCGCACATCCTGGTCGCCGAGATGGTGTTCGACCGGCCGCTGGCCACCGGCGAGACGCTGATCATGGACTACCAGGTGATCAACCCGGTCAGCAGCCACGGCAACACCGCGGACTCCTACTTCCGCCGGTTACGCCTGCCGGTCCGGGACTACGTGCTGGAAGTGCAGTTCGACACCGACAACCTGCCGCTGCGATGCCAGCAGTTCAGCTCACCGGCCGGTGACGTCCGGATGGCCCGGCGCCGCAACCTCACGGTCAGCCCGACCGGCGAGGTACACGCGGTGGCGCTGGGTGTCGGGCCCGGCCTGTTCGGCATCGAGTGGGACTGGCCGCCGGTCATCCCGTCGCCTGCCGGCGAGCGGCTGCCGTTACGACAGAACACGGCAACTACTCAGAGCGGGAACACGTCCGTCCACAACTGACCGCGGTGCCCCGTCAGCGCGTCCAACAGTGCCGCCGCCTGACTGTCCGTGAGCGAGGCCACGAAATCGACGACGGCCCGCCCACGGGCCAGCGCGCGCACGGCATCCGGCCCGGTCGGCGCCTCGCCGGTGGCACCGACCAGCAGGGCAGGCTCGGTGCGGCTCAACGTGTCGTACTGGTGCTCCGCCAACTCGACCAGCTCGTGCAGCCTGCGCGGCAGCCGGGCGGCCTCCTGCCGGTCGCCGGTCCACTGTTCCAGCTCCTCGACGAGTGAGGTCAGCAGCCGCGCCTGACCCCGCTGGTGCAACGCCAGGTCAGGGCGCTCCAGCACGAAGTGCCGGTGCACGAACTTGAGCACCTGGACCTCGTGCCACTGCCGGGTGGCCAGCAGCACGTGACCGGACCGCACGGTGGGCTCAGCGGTCACCTGAACGCCCGCGACCAACCGCTCGGTCCAACGGGCCGAGAACCGCGCCAGCGACTGCTCCGCGGCCACTGAGCCGTCGAACGGAACCGCGAGCAGCCCGTCCACCAGCTCGACCCGCACCCGCGCCACCGCGTCCGCGAACGCGTCGTCGTCCACCGCCCATGAGTCCCGTTCGTGCAGCCGCCTGCGCAGCGCCTCGAGCGCCCGGCCGGGCAGCCGGGCCTCCGCCGCCAAGCCGTCGGAGTCCAGGGTCGCCAGGCTCGGCGCGTTGGCCTGCCACTGGCTCAGTTCCGCGGCGACCGTGGCGTGCTGCAGCACCCCGACCCGGTGGAAGTCGTCCAGGTCGTGGATGGCGTAGGCGATGTCGTCGGCCGTGTCCATCACGGATGCCTCGACGGTCTGCTGCCACGGCTCGATCAAGCCGGCGAACGCGGACCTGGCCTGGCTCAGGTCGGTGACCTCGGTCACGTACGCGGAGAACTTGGCCGATCCGGTGCCGGGCGCGTCGGGCGGTTCGCTCGCGCCCCTCGGCGGCATGGCCAGGGTGCTCGGGTGCGGGCGCGGGTGGTTGCGACGGGTCCACGGGTACTTCAGCAGCGCGGCACGCACGGCCGCGGTCAGGTCGAGGCCGACGCCGCTGGGGCCGCGGGCGTCCACGGTGGTGACGATCCGGAAGGACTGGGCGTTGCCCTCGAAGCCGTCCGGCAGGCCGAAGCGCCGCCGTGCGATCCGGTCCAGGATCTGCTCGCCGAGATGCCCGAACGGCGGATGGCCCAGGTCGTGCGCGAGCGCCGCGGCCTCCACCACGTCCACCTCGCAGCCGCCCAGCTTCTCCAGCAGGACCGCGGTGTCCTGGTCCGATGTGACGCGCTCCGCGATCGCCCTGGCGATCTGGGCCACCTTGAGGCTGTGCGTGAGCCGGTTGTGCAGCAACAGACCGGAGCCGGTCGGGCTGACCACCTGGGTGACGCCGGCGAGCCTGCCGAAGAACGGCGAGCTGGCCACCCGGTCGCGGTCCACCCGGAACGGGCTGGCGACGAGGTCGCCCGGCACGGTCTCCTGTCGCCAGCGACGGCTGGCCCTTGGTTCGGTCCCGTCCGGCATGCGGCCACGGTACCGGCGGATACCGCCGTTCCGCCGGGGCGCGCGACGCGCGGGATCTGGCAGGATCGCGGCATGCCCCACGTGGAGAGCAACGGCCTGCAGTTGGCGTACGAGTCCTTCGGCAACCCGACCGACCCGCCCCTGGTGCTCGTCATGGGCCTCGGCACGCAACTGCTGGGCTGGCCTGCCGAGTTCTGCCAACTGATCGCCGACCGGGGCTTCCGGGTCGTGCGGTTCGACAACCGGGACGTCGGCCTGTCGACCCACCTGAGCGACCTGCCGATGCCGGACCTTGCCGCGATCCTGGGCGGCGACCGGAGCACGGTGCCGTACCTGATGTCCGACTTCGCCGACGACGTCGCGGGGCTGTTCGACGCGCTCGGCTTCGCGAAGGCGCACGTGGTTGGCGCGTCGATGGGCGGGATGATCGCGCAGCAGTTCGTGATCGACCACCCCGACCGCGTGCTGAGCCTGTGCTCGATCATGTCGACCACCGGTGACCCGAACGTGGGTCAGGGGACCCCGGAAACACTCGCCCTGCTGACCCGGCCACCGGCGACCAGCCGGGAAGAAGCGATCGAGCAGGGCGTCGTCGGGCTCCAACTGCTCAGCTCGCCCGCCTACCCGGCCACCGACGACGAGCAGCGCGCCAAGGCGGCCGCCGCGTACGACAGGGCCTTCGATCCGGCCGGCGCGCTGCGCCAGACGGCCGCCATCATCGGGTCGCCGGACCGCACCGAAGGCCTGCGTTCGGTCAAGGTGCCGACAGTGGTCATCCACGGCACCGACGACCCGCTCGTCAACATCAGCGGCGGCGAGGCGACGGTCGCGGCCGTCCCTGGCGCCACCTGGCTGGCCGTGCCGGGCATGGGCCACGACATCCCGCCGGGCGCGTGGCCGGTGGTCGTGGACGCGATCGTGGCCAACACCAAGGCCTAGGGTGCAACGACAGGCAACGAACGCGTGACGTCCGCCACGGCCAAACAGGTGAATATCTTGCGATGCCGTGAACAACTTATGAATCCGGTTTCGCCCTGCCGGACCGCGGAGCACGATGAACGACGTGCCCGCGTTGTTGGACAACGTGCACATCGCGTTCCAGCCGGTGTTCAACCTGCACACCGGCGACGTGATGGCGGTGGAGGCGTTGACAAGGCCGACCACCGGCAGTATGCGTGACCTGCTGCGCCATGCCGCAGACACCGGCCAGCTCACGCCGACCGACTACGGCCTCGCCGCGCTCGCGATTCAGCGCGCCGGTGACCACGACGCGCGAATTCCGTTGCACGTGAACATACTCGCGAGTTCGGTGGCGCGGGCGCACGTGTCCATGGGGCCGCTGACCGACGCGCTGAGGGAAACCGGCAGGCGGCCGGCGGACGTGGTGCTCGAGCTGAACCCGACGTTCTCCTCGGTGCGCTGGCGGGAGTTCCAGCGGGGCGTGCGGCTGTTGCGGACGCGCGGTTTCCGGCTGGCCGTTGACGGCATCGGCGACGGTGACGCGCCGATGACGATGCTGGGCTGGCCGGAGATCTGCATGGTGAAGATCGACGGCTCGCTGACCGCGGGCGTGCCGCACGAACCAGGGCTGCGTGCCACGGTCACGTCGCTGGTGCAGCTGTGCGAGACCAACGACATGCAGTTGGTCGCCACGGGCGTGCTGACCGACGACCAGCTGACCGTGCTGCGCTCGCTGGGTGTGTCGCTGGCCCAGGGCGACCTGCTGCGGCCGGCAGGGCGGCGCCCGCTGACGAACGTGTCGATCACGCCGCTGGCCGGCGAACCGATCGCGGTGGCGCCGATCGAGGCGGCCGATCGCAGGCGAACCCCCAAGGTGACCGAGCTGATGCATCCCGCGGCCACGCTGCCGGCGGGCGCGACAGCGGACGACGTGCGGACTGCGCTGGCCGACGACCAGTCGGCCAGTTGCGTCGTGCTGCTCGACGAATCCGGTCGTCCACAGTGGACGCTCGATCGGAACCGTTTCCTGCTCGCGGTGACCGGCCCGTACGGCCATGCCCTGCACGCAAGGCGCGGCGCGGCGCGGCTGGCCGACGAGCCGCGGGTGATCCCGGTCGGCGCGTCAGTGTTCGACCTGCTGGACGTGCTGTCCGGGTCGGTGCGCGAACGCAGCAACGACGACGTCGTGGTGGTCGACGCGGCCCACCGGTGTTTGGGCGTGGTGCGGGCCACCGACCTCGTGCTGGCGATCGCGGACACCAAGGTGCAGGAGGCGGCCGCGCTCAACCCGCTGACCAGGCTGCCCGGCAGCGACTCGGTGGACCGCGCGGTGACAAGGCGCATCCGCGAGGGCGACGTGTTCGCGATGGGCTGGCTGGACATCGACTCGTTCAAGTCGGTCAACGACCGGTTCGGGTTCGCCGCGGGCGACGACCTGATCCGCGAGGTGGGCCAGGCGCTCGCCGACGCCGCCGACGGCCAGCCGGGCATCCGGGTCGGCCACATCGGCGGTGACGACTTCCTGTTCGTGGCGGGCCTCGACCAGCTCATGCCGTTGGCCAGCCGGCTGGTCGACACGAAGTGGCTCGTCCAGGGCGAGCCGATCACGGTGTCGCTGGCGACGCTGGTGTGCGCGGCGGGCGCGGTGCTGAACTACCGCGAGGCATCCCGGCTGCTCGCGCCGCTGAAGCGGCACGCGAAGGCGCTGCCCGGGTCGAGTTGGGTGGTCGGCAGGCCGGGCAGCGACCGGGTGGACGTGCTGCGCCGGGAACGACCGACCGCCGTGCCGGCCGATCGGGCCAGCTGAACCTCTCGCCCGTCCGTGTGATCTCCGCCGTGTCGATCTTGCATGTTCAGGCAAGCCTAACCTAACTTAGGCATCCCGATCCCGACCTCGAGGATGCCAGCGATGCTGTGTCTCGTCGCGCTCAACCCGACCGACTCGGTGACCGAGGGATTCCTGCCCGCGGCCGCCGCCATCGGCCTGCGCGTCACGCTGCTGACCAGCGAGCCGGACGCCCACCGCCGCGCCTACGCCGTCCACCCGGCGCCGCCCGCCGAGATCGTCGGCTGCGACGTGCGGGATTTCCGGGCCATCGTCGACCATCTTGACCGGACCGGGCCGTGGGACGCGGTGTTCAGCAACAGCGACCACCTGCAAACCCAGACCGCGCTCGCCGCCGCGTACGTCGGACGGCCCGCCAAGGACTGGCGGGCCGCGCTGCGGGTGAAGAACAAGGCCCAGATGCGCCGGCACCTGGCGCGGCGCGGCATCGACGTGGTCTGGAGCCGGGAAGTGTTGCCCGGTTTCGTGTTGGACGGCTCTGTATTCGAAGATGCGCCGTTCCCCTGCGTGGTGAAGCCACGGGAGGGCGTGGCCAGCGAGGACGTGGTGCTGGTCGCTTCTCCGCGGGAGTTGTCGTCGGCCTGTCAGGACATCTGGCGGCGCAAACCGGACCTGCCGCTGGTCGTCGAGGAGTTCCTCGGCGGCGAACTGCGCACCCTGGACACCCTCGGCGACGGCCACACCCCCAGGGTGCTCGGCGGCTTCCGCACCACGCTGTCGCCGCCGCCGTACTTCGTCGAGCGCGGCATGGTCTACGACCCGGCGCCGCCGGCCGCCGAGGTGCGTGCCGTGCTGGCACACCTGGCGGCGCTGGACGTCGGCTTCGGCGCCTGCCACACGGAGTACGTCGTGGCCGGTGACCTGGTGCGGCTGATCGAGGTCAACTACCGGGCCATCGGCGACCAGTGCGACCTGTTGTTGGCAAGGCTGACCGGGTTGCCGCTGTTCGAGTACGTGCTGCGGGTGCACCTGGGCGAGCCGCTGCCGGCCGCGCTGCCGCCCCGACCCGACCGCAGGGCCCGCGTCGACTATCCGTGCGCGGACCAGGGCGGCAGGCTGGTCGCCGCTCCCCCGGCCCGCGAGGCCGAGCGGGACGGCGTTTCGCTGGTGTACCGGCCGTTGCGGGAGATAGGCGACGACCGGCCGATGACCAACACCAACCGGGACTACCTCGGCGTGCTGCGCTCGATCGGCACCGACCAGGCCACTGTGGACCGGGTCGCGGCCGAGTTCCTGGCCGCGCAGCGCTGGGAGATCCGTGGCTGAGCTGCTGCGCGCGGTGCTGGACACGTTGCTGCGCGAGGACTTCCATGGCATCCGATCCGGTGGCTCCATTGTGGACGGCAAGCTACGTTTCGAGCTCGGTGGCCACACGGCGGAGATCCCGGTGCGGCCGGACGGTTTCCTGTGTGATCTCGCGGTGCGCGAGCCGGTCGTGACCTACGACGGCCACGTGCACGCGGACCTGGATTCGGTGTTGGCGTTGTTTCGGCAACGGGTCGATCCGGTGGATCTGGACGGCTTCGACGCGTTCGTCCGGGAGTGTCGGGCGGCCCAGGAGACCTTGCGCATACCGCAAGACCACCATCCGGCCGAGGACCTGCCGCGCCTTGGCATGCTCGGGTCACTGCGTTACGACGCGCTGGCGGCACGCCTTGGCCATCCTGTCCACCCGACCGGCAACGCCAGGATCGGCGGCCGGCCCCAGGACCAGGCGCGTTACGCGCCGGAACACCACTCGCCGTTCACGCTGCGCTGGACCTGCGTGCCGGCTGAGCGGGTCACATCGGCCGGCACGCTGCCGGACTGGTGGCCAGAACTGGAGGGCCACGTGCCGTTCCCGGTGCATCCCCTGACCGATATCCCGACGCGGACCAGTCACCTGGACGTGCTGCCGACGCTGTCCATGCGCACCGTCGCCGTTCTTGCCGACCCGGCAATCCACCTGAAGCTGCCGCTGCCGATCAGCACGCTGGGCCTGCGCAACCGCCGCACGATCAAGCCGGGCACCCTCGTCGACGGCGCCGTCACCCAGCGACTCCTGGCCACGATCCTGGCCGGGGAACCCGCTTTCGCCGGCCGTGTGCTGCTGGCCGACGAGCAGACCTACCGGCACGCCGCCGACGAACTGCTCGCCTTCCTGGTGCGCCGCTACCCGCCCGAACTCACATCGGCCGAGATCGTGCCGCTGGCCGCGCTACCGGTCGCACTTGACGACCTGGCCGGCCGGTACTTCAACGGCGACCGGCTGGCACTGCTGGCCGGCTATCTGGCGCCGCTGCTGGACTTCCAGACGACGCTGCTGCTGCGCTACGGGCTGGCCCTGGAATCGCACCAGCAGAACGTGTCACTGGTCTTCGACCGCACCGGCATCCGGTTGCTGCTCAAGGACAACGACGGCCCACGGCTGCGCGCGGACCGGCTGCCGCTGCCGTTCGACCCCGCGTCGCTGGACGACCGACGCATCCTGGTCACCGACACCGAGCCGCTGATCGACGTGTTCACCACGATCACGCTGCACCTGTGCGCCGGGGCGATCGTGTTCGGCCTGCCCGAGCCGGACCGCGGTCGCGGCCTGGCACTGATCCGGGAGTTGCTGGCCGCCGCCATCGACCGCCATCCGTCCTCCCCGGACGCCAAGTTGCTGCGGGCCAGCACGCTGGACGCGGATCGCCTGCCGGTGAAGGCGATGGTCACCGCCGGCACGTTGCTGTCCAAGCAGCGATCCGGCGCGGTGGACGTCAACAAGTTCTACCTACGCAGCGGACCCAACTACCTAGCCGCACGAACAACGGGAGCATCCTGAATGCCCAGCTCGACCATTGGCCTTGACCGCCAGACGACCGTGTCCGCCGATCACGTCGTCGCCCACACCCTGCTCAACTGCTTCATCCGCGAGGTCGCCGGACCGGAGCGGCAGGCCACGTTGGTCGGCGACGAACTGCACCTGAGACTCGCCCGGCTGGATCGGACACTGCGCGTCGCGGTCCGCCACAGGTCGCTGGCCGGCGCGCACCGGTTCACCGGCCCGGTGTTCGACGGATGGGACGAACTGCACTGGCGCGAACTGGCAGAACGGCTCGCGGACGAGCTGACCCTGGCCACCGGCGTGGTCAACGAGGAGTTCCTGGCCCAGGTCGCGGCCAGCCACGAGGTGACGGAGGAGTCGCTGCGCCACCGCTCGACCGGCGATCGGTACCTCCAGTCCGAGCAGTCCCTGCCGCTGGGCCACCGGTTCCATCCGACGCCGAAGTCGCGGTCCCGCGGGTGGCAGGCGTACGCGCCGGAGCTGGGTGCCCAGGTCCGGCTGAGGTATCTCGCGGCCCGCGCGGACGTGGTGCGCGAACGGACCGTGCCAGGGGACGATCTGTCCCTTGTGGACCAATTGCGCCCGGCGCCGGCCGGATATCGGCTGCTGCCGGTGCATCCGTGGCAGTTCGAACTGTTGCGGCACAACGACACGCTGACCGCCGCGCTGGCCGACGGCCGCCTGCTGGACCTGGGCACCGGCGGTCCACTGTGTACTCCGACGGCGTCGGTGCGCACCCTGCACTGCGGTGCCGGCTTCCTCAAGTTCAGCCTCAATGTGCGCATCACCAACTGCGTCCGCAAGAACTCGGTGTACGAACTGGCCGCCGCGGTCGCGCTGACCGAACTGTTGGACACGGTCGATCTCGGTTTCAGTGTCCTGCGGGAGCCCGGCTACCGCACGGTCGACGTGGGTGACCGGGAGCTGTTCGAGGGGTTCGGCCTGATCGTGCGGGAGGGTCTGGCGCGGCACCTGCGGCCCGGTGTCACGGCGCTGCTGGCGGCGGCGGTCGCGGACGAGTACCCGCTGTCGCCCGCCCACGTGTCGCACCTGGTCGGCGACCGCGTGCTGGCCTGGTGGCGGGCGTATCTGGGACTCGTGGTGCCGCCGGTGCTGGCCGCGTTCTTCGAGCACGGCGTGGTGCTCGAACCGCACCTGCAGAACGTGCTGGTCGGCGTGACCGCAGACGGCATGCCGGCGCAACTGCTGGTGCGGGACATGGAAGGCACGAAGCTGCTCGCCGCGCACCACGCGGCGCTGCTGGCCGCGCTGCCCGCCGAGGTGGCCGGGCCGATGACGTACACCCCTACCCAGGGTTGGCAGCGGGTGGCGTACTGCCTGCTGGTCAACAACGTCGCCGAACTGCTGGCCGCCCTGGCCGACCTGCGACCGGACCTGGAGGCGGAGCTGTGGTCGCTGGTCCGGGCCGAACTGGCCGGCTACCACCGTCCAGACGGCACCCGGCCCGCCCAGCTGCGCGCGATCCTGGCCGGCGTGCCGGTGCCGGCCAAGGCGAACCTGCTGGCCCGATGGCAGCGCGGCGCCGACCGCCAGGCCGCCTACGTGCCGCTGCCACTGCCACTGTGAGCAGTGCTCTCGATTTAGAGCACTGCTCACATATGAGAGCACTGATCACAATCGGCAACAAGTGATCCGAAACGAGAGCACTGATCTGGCGCAAGTGCTCCGAAACGAGAGCACTGCTCCGGCGACGAGGGGGAGCCGAGCGATGATCACCGACGCGGTACGGGCCTACGTGGCCGGCCTGCCGGACACGGACCTGCCGGCCTACGTCTACGACCTGACCGCGCTGCGCGCGCATGTCGACACGATCCGCGCCGCCCTGCCGTTCGAGGTCGAGTTCTGGTACGCGGCCAAGGCGAACCCGGCGCAACCGGTGCTGCGCGCGCTCGCGGTGGACGGCATCGAAGTAGCCTCCGCGGGCGAACTGGCGCACGTGCGCGCGGCGCTGCCGGCCGCAAGGATCGCGTTCGGCGGCCCGGCCAAAAGCGACGCTGAACTGGACGTGGCAGTCCACGCGCACCGTGTCCACGTGGAGAGCACGCACGAGCTGCGCAGGCTCGGCCTGGCCGCGGCCAGGCACCGCAAGCCGGTCAACGTGCTGCTGCGGATGAACCTGCCGCTGCGCTTTGGCGGTGCGGTGTTGGTGATGGGCGGCGGCCCGAGCCAGTTCGGCCTCGACCCGGCGGATGTGCCGGCCTGCCTTGAGATCATCCGCGGCGATCCGTGGCTGTTGTTCTCCGGTATCCACACCCATCTGGCCAGCGGCCTGTCCGCCGCCGACCAGGTCGTCATGGCTGGTCAGGTGCTGGCGTGGGTCCGTGCGCTGCCGGTGCCGGTCGCCGAGGTGAACCTGGGCGGCGGCATGGCCGTGGACTACACGTCGGCCGCCCGGTTCGACTGGGCCTCGTACGGTGCCGGCCTGCGCGAACTCCGCGGCGAGCAGCGCTTGCGGATCGAGCCCGGGCGGGCCGTCACGGCGTACTGCGGCTGGTACGCGGCCCCGGTCGCCGACGTGAAACGCAGCCAGGGCACGGCGTTCGCGCTGATCCGCGGCGGCACCCACCACCTGCGCACCCCCGCCGCCAAGGGCCACGACCAGCCGTTCGACGTGCTGCCCGTGGACCTCTGGGACCAGCCGTGGCCCCGCCCGGGCGTCGAGCACGAACGGGTGACCGTGGCCGGGCAGCTGTGCACGCCGAAGGACGTGCTGGCCCGGCAGGTGCCGGTGGACCGGCTGCGCGTGGGTGACCGTGTGGTGTTCGGACTGGCAGGCGCGTACGCCTGGAACATCTCGCACCAGGACTTCCTGATGCACCCCCGCCCGACGTTCCACTACCTGTAGACACACCGGTGGCGGGCCGACTCGGTCGACCCGCCACCGTTGGTGTGCAAGAACTTCCGACTACTCGTCGCCGCCGAAGGACGTCGCCGCGAGCACCGGAACCAGGACGTCGGCCTTGGGCGAGCCGAGGCCGGAGGCCGCGTCCCAACCCTTGGTGGCCGAGAAGCCCGTGACGGTGACAGGACCGTGGAAGGTGTTGTCGCCCACGGTGATGTCATGGAACACGTGACTGGCGAACGGGCTGTGACCCACCGCGTAGAGCGCGTTGTTGATGTCGCCGATCCGGTGGTGACCCAACTGGTCGGCCAGCGCCGCCAAGCCGGCCCACTGCGGGGAGCCCGCACTGGTGCCACCGAACTGGAACACCAGGTTCGCACCCTGGCCGGACGTGCTCCACACAGCGAGCACGCCACCGATGATCGCGGCGTTGTACGCGATGTCCGGGACGCCACGCATGGCCGAGTGGACCGTGCCACGCTGGAATTCCGGCTTCTGGAACAACGTGCTGAACCCACCGCCGCCTGCTGCGGCGAAGGCGGGCTCGTTCCACACGACCTCGCTGTTGTACGCGCCGGTCACGCCGTTCGCGTCGAGGATCGTGCCACCGACACCGGTGACCAGCGGGTCGGATGCCGGCGTGCTGACCGCCTTCATGAACGACGTGCCATCACAGGTCGGCTGGGCCGCGCCCTGGTCGCCCGCTGACGCGAAGACGGTCATGTGCTCCGCGGCGGCCTTCTTGTAGAGCTGGTGGGTCGCGGCGTTGATCGCCGGGTCCATGCACTGCTCGGCCTCGCCGAAGCTCTGCGAGAGAGTGTCGCCGAGGTTGTGGTCCACCACGAACTTCTGGGCCGAGAAGATGTCCGCGTCGCTGTTGGACTTGGACAGCACGAGGTCGATCGTGGCGGCCGGTGCGATCGCGTGCGAGTACTCCACGTCGAGCGTGATCTCGCCGGCCCAACCGACCTGGTTGGCGTCACCCTGGTCGAACGGGGTGAGCCCGTCCGGCGCGATGATGTTGAGCTTCGGTGCCGACAGCCCGAACACCGTGTCGAACGTCGCCAGGTCCGAGGCGATCGTCGGGCTCTGGAACGCGTCGACGATGACGATGGTCCTGCCGGCGCCGTTGAGGCCCAGCTTGCCCAACTTGTCCACGCCGTAGGCGGCGCGCATCTGGTTGGGGCCGTAGCACTGGGCCGGGGTGGTGAGCTGGCAGCTGAAGGTGGTGTCGCTCGGGTTGGCCGAAACCTGCCCGGCGACCTTGTACTGCGGGTGAGCACCGATCGCCGGTGTCATCACGCCGCCTGCGGCAACGGCCGTGGTCATGCCGGTCACGGCGGTGGCAGCCACCACCGCGAGACCGGACAGCGCCGCCATGTAACGGCGGCGGGATTCTGCACGCACGTGCCCTCCTGGAATCACGCCCGTTCCCCGACCCCGGGCGAGTGAATTTTGCTGTGGGAGCGTTACATCCGCATCACGCAGCGTCAAGATACGACCAGATGGAATCCCGGGGTATTGACCGTACGCACACGAATGTGTACCCTGCGTCAGTCCAGTTTGCACTAATCAGTGCCGAGAATACGATTTCATATCAACTGAGAGTCACGCACCCAGATTCTCGTCCGTGAACTGTCCAGTTGGCGAACGACCGACATGACCGGTTGTCCGCGCAGGCCAGTAAGGCTGTAACGGATCAGTAGGACTCGTCGGACACGTCGTGCGGCGCACCAACTTCGGCCGCTTCCCGCTGTTCTTCCGGTTCCTGCTGGTCCGGCGCGTCGTCAGCCGAGTCCGCCGGGTTCTCCGACAGGTCGACGAACCAGTCGAACGAGTCCGTGGCCAGCCCCGCGCTCGTCCACGTCGGATGCAGCAGCACCTCCGCGCCGACCGGCCGGAAACCGGCGGCCAACGCGGCCCGGACGGACGCGGCGTTGCCCGGCGCGACCTGCGCCCAGACATGCTCACCGGCCGGCAGCAGCCCACGCGCCGCGGTGAACAGTCCCCGGCCGAGCCCGAAGCCGCGCAGCGCGGGCTCGACCTCGATGGACACCTCCCAGCGCCCGCCGACCCCCCGGCCCAGCGTCAGCAGCCCGCCGGGACAGCGCCACGCCCGCACCCCGATCCGCTGGGCCAGGGCCCTGGCCAGCCGGGGATGCAGTGGTTCGAGGAACTCGTCCAGCTCGGTCAGGTTCATGCCGGTGTCCCGGCCGGTGGCCTGCGCGGCGAGTACCATGTCCAGATTGTCCAGTATCCGGCCGGTCGCGGCGGCGAGCACGGTCAGGAAGGGTGGTTGCAGCGGCGCGGACAGGTCCTGCTCGGGCAGCCAGTTGCGCACCCAGTCCCCCGGGACGTCGGCGGACACCACGTTCTGCCCGGCGAACGCCAGCACGCCGACCGAACGCTCGTCCGGTGGCGTGACCACCGTCAACGTCCGGTCCGTCGCCGACGAGCCCCCGTCGGCGACCTCCCGCATCAGGTCCGCGAGTTCGGCCACGTGTCCTGTTTATCGCACCGACCACCCGTCCGGGTGGCCGACTCGGCAATTAGGTCCCGGATCGCACCCCAACATGCAACCAATCCGCCCGCGACGGGGTTCAAAGAGGGTGAGCAGCGCGAAGATCGACACCATGAGCCAACCGGACGAGCACCTCGTCGGGGCGCTGGCGGACGACCTCGACGCCGGATTCATCGCGTTGTTCCACGCCTACCGCGACGTGGTGTTCTCCACCGCGCTGCGGATCACCGGGCGCTGGGCCGACGCGGAGGACCTGACCGCCGAGGCGTTCCTGCGCGCCTACCGGGCGCTGACCGGCTACCACCCCGACCGCATCCAGGCCCTGCGCCCCAGATCCTGGCTGCTGACCATCGTGTTGAACCTGTGGCGCAACAGCCAGCGCGACGCGGCCCGCCGACCGGTCGCCGTGCCGGCCGAACAGGCACCCGACCCACCCGACCCGCAGGACGTCCAGCGAACCGTCAACGACCGGGAAACCGACCGCGAACTGGCCGACTGGCTGACCGTGCTGCCGGCCGACCAGCGAGTGGCCGTCGTGCTGCGCCACGTCGTCGACCTGCCGGTCGCCGAGATCGCCGTGGTACTCGGCCGCCCGGCGGGCACCGTCAAATCGCAGATCTCGCGCGGCCTGCACCGCCTGCGCGAGCTGTACCCGGCCGCCGAACGACGCGGCCTGTTCCCGTCCAACCCGACGGAGGTGCGGAAATGACCATCAACAACCACGACAACCCGTTCGCCGACGACCTCGAACCCGGCCCCGACGACGCCCTGACCGCCGCCCTGGCCAGGCTCGCCGTCGACGGCCCGGTCAGCGTCCTTGACCGTATCGCCGCCACCTGGGTACGGGTGCCCAGCACCGTCGGCGACCTGTTCGTCGCCTCGACCGACCAGGGCATCGCCTACCTGCGCACCACCCACGCCGTGCGGGACAGCGAGACGGAGTTCGCCAACCTGTTCCGCCGAGAGTTCGCCCGCCCACTGATCGAGGCACACCGTCCACCGGCCGGCCTGCTACCGGCACTACACGAGCGGCGAGCGGCCAAACTCCGGTTCGACCTGACCCAGCTGAGCCCGTTCGAACGAGAGGTCCTACTGGCCGTACTGACCATCCCCCGAGGCCAGGTCCGCCCCTACGCGTGGGTGGCGAACCGCATCGGCCGCCCGACCGCGGTCCGCGCAGTCGGCTCGGCCCTCGGCCGCAACCCGGTCCCGGTCCTGATCCCCTGCCACCGAGTGATCCGCACCAACGGCACCATCGGCGACTACATCTTCGGCCCGGTAACCAAACGAGCCCTACTCGACGCCGAAGGCACCAACATAGGCGAGATCTACGAACTGGCCCAACACCACGTCCACTACGTAGGCAGCGACACCACAGGCGTGGTGTGCTTCCCCAGCTGCCCCAACGCCCGCCGCATCACCAACCCCCACCGCCACGGCTTCCGCACCTTCACCGAAGCCAACACCGCCGGCTACCGCCCCTGCCACCACTGCCAACCCACCGCCGAATCCGCATAACCAACACCAGTGCGACCAGCCGATCCCCACCCGTCTCCACGCAACCCAGGCCGACCCACCAACGCCGCCCACCCTCGAACCCGAACCTCGCAAACCGCCTCAGCCGCCACGGCCTCGACGCGACGCAGCCAACAACCAACAAGCCCCCAACCGCCACGCCATCACCGAAGCCAACACCGCCCTGCCACGACCGAATCCGCATAACCAACGCCAGTTGGACCACTGATCCCATCCACCTCCGCTGACCCAGCCGACCCACCAACGTCGCCGTTACCACCCCTGCCACCACCGCCGAATCCGCATAGCCCGACGGCCAACTGCCTGGCACACCTACCTGTCCCCCTCATCCGAACCGACATAGCATCGAGCGCCAGACACACCGCCGCCCGCGGGCCGAACAACGACAGCCACCGACAACCCACAAAACGTGACCCGCCCAACTCCGACACTCACAACCGCCCCTACCACCTACCCAACCCGAGGTCGCTTGACATGCCGGCACTGTTCCCCCGACCCCGAACCGAGATAGCGCCCGGCGCCGTGCACGTCCCCGGCTGGCTGGACATCGACGGCCAACGTCGGCTGGCCGCGGCCTGCCGGGAATGGGCCGCCCCACCGGCCGGGCTGCAACTGACCCGCCTGCCCACCGGCGGCGTGATGTCGGTCCGCACGGTCTGTCTCGGCTGGCACTGGTACCCCTACGGCTACTCACGCACCGTTCGCGACGAACAGCAGTCGCCGGTCAAGCCATTCCCCGACTGGCTGGCCGACCTCGGCCGCCGCGCCGTGGCCGCCGCGTACGACGACGAGGACGCGGGCCAGGGCTTCCAACCGGACGTCGCCCTCGTCAACTACTACGACAACGCCGCCAAGATGGGCCTGCACCAGGACAAGGACGAACACAGCATGGCGCCGGTCGTCTCCGTGAGCATCGGCAACACCTGCGTGTTCCGGTTCGGCAACACCGAAAACCGCGGCCGCCCCTGGACCGACGTCGAACTCCTGTCCGGCGACCTGTTCGTCTTCGGCGGCCCAACCCGGTTGGCCTACCACGGCGTGCCGCGCACCCTGCCCAACACCGCAGACCCCGCGCTCGGCCTACCCGACGGCCGCTGGAACATCACCCTGCGCGAATCCGGCCTGACCGACCACTGACTCCCCCATGCAACCAATCCAGCCCACCCGGGGTTCACTACACATGACCACAACAACCCGCCCCACAACAACCGCCGTAGCCAACTGGGACTGGCCCGCCCTGACCAGGTCGCTCACCGAACAGGGCTACGCCACCACACCACCCGTCCTCACGCCAGCGGAATGCGCCGACCTGGTCGCCCACTACGACCAACCAGAACGATGGCGGTCCACAATAGACATGGCCCGCTACCGCTTCGGCGCCGGCCAGTACAAGTACTTCAACCACCCACTACCAGACCAGGTAACCGCACTGCGAGAAGCCAGCTACCCACACCTGGCCCCCATAGCAAACACGTGGCAGGAACAGCTCCGCCAACCACAACGCTTCCCCGACAACCTCACCGACTACCTCGCCATCTGCCACGAAGCAGGCCAAACCAAGCCGACACCCCTGGTCCTGCGCTACGGCCCAGGTGACTACAACTGCCTACACCAGGACATCTACGGCGACCACGCCTTCCCACTACAACTGATGGTCATGCTCTCCAAGGTGGACAAGGACTACACCGGCGGCGAGTTCGTCCTGGTGGAAAACCTGCCAAGAGCCCAGTCCCGAGCCAGAGTAATCACCCTGAAACAAGGCCAGGCAGTAATCTGGCCAACCCGACACCGCCCCGGCCTTGGCACCCGAGGCCACTACCGAATAACCGTCCGCCACGGCGTCAGCACAATCCAAACCGGCCAACGCCACACCCTGGGCATAATCTTCCACGACGCCAAATAACCCAGGCAACCAACCCAAAGCCCGCATAGTCACCTCGACTCGGGCCAACGGGGTTTCGTCCGCTGCTCGGCCACGTCACGCCGGGCCAGGCGAGCCTGGACGTGTGGGCCTGGCATTCGACACCGAGAGGAGACCGGAAGTGACCACAGTGACGCTGCGGCGCGCCAAGCCGGAGGAGGCGAGCATATTGAGCGACCTGGCGCTCGCCGCCAAGGGATTCTGGGGCTACGACAAGGCATTCATCGAGTCGTGCCGGGGCGAGCTCACCTTCGGTCCGGACGACGTCGCTCGACGACATATCGTGGTCGCCGACCTGGGTGGCCAGGTGGCCGGCTTCTACAGCGTTGACGGTGAGCCGCCGGTTGGCGAGCTCGGGAACATGTGGGTGCGGCCGACCGAGATCGGCACCGGCCTCGGCCGGGTCCTGTGGCAGGACGCGATGGCTGCGGCGGCCGCTGCCGGGTTCGAATACCTCAAGATCGGCGCGGAGCCGAACGCCGAGGGCTTCTACCGCAAGATGGGCGCCGAGCGCGTCAGCGAGACGCCGTCAGGATCGATCCCCGGCCGGATGCTGCCGCTGATGCAAGTCAAGATCCCGCCGCGAAGATGAGTAACCTCATGGGTGTTCCGTGGGTCCTACGCGATCACTGAACGCTTGACGGTGTGCCAGACCTGGATCGACGCCGGCACCTGTTCACGACCCAGCCCGCTACAGCAGCTCGGCGATCCCACAGGTGGCATATCGCGCCGACGACAGATCCGCCGTCGGGCGCAACAGGACCATCAGACATCCCTGACCGCCACGGATCACGCACAATAAGAGCCGAAATACCGAACCCAACACCAAAGACGACCACCAATGGGGATCCGACCAAGAACGATTATCAAGACCTGTGGATGACCGCCTTCGAGACCGCGTCAGTGGGTCAGCAATCGGAGCGTGCTCGGGGCGTGCGCAGGGCCCGTCAAAGTCGTGTTTCCGCAGATCAGGCTGCTAATCAGCGATAAGCCCTGGTGGCTGGGGCCGCTTCCGATCGGGAGTGACGCAGAGATCCCGTGCGGCTGGGCGGCCAACCCTCCGCAATGGAGGATCAGCCGATGCAATCAAGAGGCACTCCGCAGTGCCCTCGACCTGCGGCCGCCGTACACACACCAGCGGTGCTGGAGCCCCTTGTGAGAGCGCTGGCCCAGTTGCCCCGAGCACGCCCCCAGGGCCCCGTCAAAGTCGCATAACCGCAGGTAGACGATCGCGAGGTGTGCGCCTGCCTGGCCGAACTCGGCGGCGCTCGCCGCTGTCGCGGCCGGGTCACCGCTGAACGGCACCGGACACGGGACCAGGATCGGCGCCCAGGGCCTTCTGGATGGTCGTGCAGTGCCGATGCAGGACGTCGCGGGCGCGGGTGAACTGCTGCCGTTGTCGAAGTTCCACTGCTGGGCGAAGCGGTTCGGTGGGTCCGCTGCCGCCTATGCAGATCGGTGGGTGTGGTCGCTGAAGGGGCTTGGATCACAGCGGGCCTCGGTCCGCTGGTAGTAGCTGGGCATTGGACGTTGTCCTCTCCTGTGCCAGCAGGCCGTTGGTGACCTCGCACGCTTCCCCCGAGCCGGTCGCTGAGCTGTTTCGGGGTGCCCAGGCTCGATGCCATAGGTACCGGACTCCTCGGAATATCAGCGGGCCGAGCGGGCACGCCTCTGCCACGTGTCAGGTTCCGCATGAACACGAAGCCGGCCACCGGCAGAGCAGTCAGGGAGGGAGAACCCAGGCGCACAGTCGGCCCAGGGCTAGACGGCGAAGCCCAGGGCTCGTAGTCGGCCCAGGGTCAGACGGTGAAGCCAAGGGCGCGTAGTTGTTCCCGGCCGTCCTCGGTGATCTTTTCCGGGCCCCAGGGGGGCATCCACACCCAGTTGATCTTGATGTCGTTGACGAGGCCGCCGCCGGGGCCGCCGGTCAGGGCGCCGCGTGCCTGGTCCTCGATGACGTCCGTCAGTGGGCAGGCCGCCGACGTCAGCGTCATGTCCAGGATCGCGATGTTCTCGTCGTCGACCCTGATGTCGTAGACAAGGCCCAGGTCCACCACGTTGATGCCGAGTTCCGGGTCCACGACGTCGCGCATGGCTTCTTCGACGTCGTCGATCGCGGCCAGTTCGGCTCGGGGGGCGGGGGGCTCGGGCAGGCCCGCTGCGGTGCGGTCGAGATCCGTCTCGTTCATGACTGCTCCTCGGGCTTGTTGGCCCTGGCTACGGCGTCCTTGAACGCCATCCAACCCAACAGGGCGCATTTGACCCGTGCCGGGTACTTGGCCACGCCTGCGAACGCGATCCCGTCCTCCAGCACGGCCTCGTCCGGCTCGATCTGGCCTCGGCCCTGCATCAACTCCACGAACGAGTCCATTGTGCCGAATGCCTGTGCCACCGTGCGACCGACGACCAGGTCCGTCAGCACCGACGTGGCCGCCTGGCTGATGGAACAGCCCTGGCCGTCGTACGACACGTCCGCGACCTCGGCGTCCACCCCACTGCCCTTCAGGTGCACGCGCAGGGTCACCTCGTCACCACAGGTGGGGTTGACGTGGTGCACCTCTGCCTCGTACGGCTCACGCAGGCCTCGCCCGTGTGGGTGCTTGTAGTGGTCCAGGATGATCTCCTGGTACATCTGGTCCAGTCGCATCAGGCCGTCCCGAAGAACCGTTGTGCCGCACGGACTCCGTCGAGCAGCGCGGTCACGTCGTCCAGGTCGTTGTACAGGTAGAACGTCGCCCGCACCGTGCCGGGCACGCCGAAGCGGCGGTGCAGCGGCCACGCGCAGTGGTGGCCGACCCGGACCTCGACGCCGAGGCTGTCCAGGACCTGGCCCGCGTCGTGCGGGTGAATTCCGTCCACAACGAAGGAAACAGCGCCACCCCGGTCCGCTGTTCCCGTCCGGCCCTCCGGTGTCGGGCCGATGATCCGGACGCCCGGAATCTCGGCGAGACCGACCAGGGCCGCGTCGGTCAGGCGGTGCTCGTGTTCGGCGATGCGGTCCATGCCCACGGCGCTCAGGTACTCCACGGCCGCGCCGAGGCCGACCGCCTGCGAGGTCATCGGCACGCCTGCCTCGAACCGCTGCGGCGGCGCGGCAAACGTGGACCTGGCCATGTGGACCATCTCGATCATCGAGCCGCCGGTGAGGAACGGGGGCATGACCGACAGCAGCTCGTACCGCCCGTACAGGACCCCAACACCCGACGGGCCGAGCATCTTGTGACCGGAGAACACCGCGAAGTCCACGCCGAGCGCGGCGAGGTTCACCGAGGAGTGCGGCACCGACTGGCAGGCGTCCAACACCGTCAGCGCGCCGACCTCGCGCGCCCTGGCCACCAGCGCGGCGGGCGGGTTGACCGTGCCGAGCACGTTGGACTGGTGCGTGAACGCGACGACCTTGGTGTGGTCGTTGATCAGGTCGTCGATGTCGGTGGTGTCCAGCCTGCCCTCGTCGGTCACGCCGAACCAGCGCAGGGTCGCGCCGGTGCGTTCGGCCACCTGCTGCCATGGCACCAGGTTCGCGTGGTGCTCCATCTCCGTCACGACGATCTCGTCGCCGGGGCCGACGCGGAACCGTTCCGCCTCCGGGGCGCCGGTGGCCGCGTTGGTCATCGCGTAGGCGACCAGGTTGATGCCCTCGGTGGCGTTCTTGGTGAACACGATCTCGTCCGACCGAACGCCGACGAAACCGGCGATCAGGTCCCGCGCGTGCTCGTAGGCGTCGGTGGCCTCCTCCGCGAGCTGGTGCGCACCGCGGTGCACGGCCGCGTTGGACGTCTCCAGGAAGACGCGCTCGGCGTCCAGCACCTGCCGAGGCCGCTGCGAGGTGGCCCCGGAATCCAGGTACACCAGCGGTTTCCCGTCCCGCACGGTCCGGCCGAGGATCGGGAAGTCCTTGCGGATGGCCAGCACGTCCAGCGGCAGCGCGGCGATCGTCATGGTGTGACAGCCTCCTCCTGCTTGCCTGCGTAGCGGACGTAGCCGTCGTCCTCGAGGACCTGGGCCAGTTCCGGGCCGCCGGACTCGACGATCCGGCCACCGGCGAACACGTGCACGAAGTCCGGCGTGATGTGCTTGAGGATGCGGGTGTAGTGCGTGATCAGCATCACGCCGACGTCACCGGCGGCCCGGTAGCGGTTCACGCCTTCGGACACCACGCGCAGCGCGTCCACGTCGAGGCCGGAGTCGGTCTCGTCGAGGATCGCGATCTTCGGTTTGAGCAGCGACATCTGCAGGATCTCGTGCCGCTTCTTCTCGCCGCCGGAGAAGCCCTCGTTGACGCTGCGCTCTGCGAAAGCGGTGTCGATCTCCAGGTCGGTCATTGCCTGCTTGACGTCCTTGACCCAGTGCCGCAGCGCGGGCGCCTCGCCGCGCACGGCGGTCACCGCGGTGCGCAGGAAGTTCGACATGGACACGCCGGGCACCTCGACCGGGTACTGCATGGCCAGGAACAGGCCGGCCCGCGCGCGCTCGTCCACGGTCATGCCGAGCACGCTCTCGCCGTCCAGCAGCACCTCGCCGCTGGTCACCCGGTACTTGGGGTGGCCTGCGACGGCGTAGGACAGGGTGGACTTGCCCGACCCGTTGGGGCCCATGATGGCGTGCGTCTCGCCCGCGTTGATGGTCAGGTCGACACCCGTGAGGATCTGCTTCTCGCCGTCGTCCACGGCGACCGAGACGTGCAGGTCCTTGATTTCGAGAGTTGCCATCGTAAGCTTCGTTTCTCCTGGAAGTCTCAATTGATCCGGTGGGTGACGTCCACGTGGACGTCCCCTTCGGACACTCGAACGGCGAACACGTCCACCGGTTCGGTGGCCGGCAGCGACGACGGCGCCCCCGTGCGCAGGTCGAAGCACGACCCGTGCAGGAAGCATTCGATGCCCTTGCCGGTCACCTCGCCGTCGCTCAGCGCCAGTTCGGCGTGCGTGCACTCGTCGCGCAGGGCGTGCACCTCATCGCCCTGCCGCACCAGCACCACGGGTGTGTCACCGACCTCGACCGCGAACGGCTTGTCCTCGTCGAGATCGGTGAACGCGCACACCCGCGTGCCGGTCATGCGCCGACCACCGCGAGTTCCGCCTCGATGGCCGCCTCGAGCCGCTCCCGCAGCGCGGGCACGGCGATCTTGGCCAGCACCTCGTGGAAGAAGCCGCGCACCACGAGCCTCCGGGCCTGGTCCTCGGGGATGCCGCGGGCCTGGAGGTAGAACAACTGCTCGTCGTCGAACCGGCCGGTGGCGCTGGCGTGGCCGGCGCCGACGATCTCGCCGGTCTCGATCTCCAGGTTGGGCACCGAGTCGGCGCGGGCGCCGTCGGTGAGCACCAGGTTCCGGTTCAGCTCGTACGTGTCGGTGCCCTCGGCGGCGGCCCGGATCAGCACGTCGCCGATCCACACGGTGTGCGCGCCATCGCCCTGCAGCGCGCCCTTGTAGGCGACCCTGCTGCGGCAGTGCGGCACCGCGTGGTCCACGAACAGCCGGTGCTCCAGGTGCTGGCCCGCGTCGGCGAAGTACAGCCCGGTGAGTTCGGCGTCGCCGCCCTTGTCGGCGAACGTGACGGTCGGCGCGACCCGAACCAGGTTCCCGCCAAGGCTCACGACGGTGTGCCGGAAGGTGGCGTCGCGGCCCAGCCGGGTGTGGTGCGAGGTCAGGTGGACGGCGTCGTCGGCCCAGTCGTACACGGCGACCACGGTCAGCTTCGCGCCGTCGGCCACCACGAACTCGACGTTGTCCGCGTGCGTGCCGGAACCGGTGTAGTCCAGGACCACCACGGCCTCGGCGAACTGCTCGACGCGGACTTGGACGTGGCCGTAGCTGACCTGGCCGGTGCCGGCGCCCTCGATGGCGACCGTGATCGGTTCGGACCTGGTGTCCTGCGGGAAGGTGAGCAGCAACGCCTCGTCGAACGAGGACCACGCCTGCGCGGCCACCCGGTCGCCGGGCGTGCCGGCGACGCCGAGCCGCGGGTCGCCGCGCAGCACCCACTCGTAGGGCACCCGCCCGGACACGCCGACCCGCGCCGCCGCGGTGGCGACGGCCCCGGTGTGCAGGCCGTGCAACCGTTTCATCGGCGTGAAGCGCCAGTCCTCCTCGCGCCCGCCCGGGATCTCGAACGCATCGACGTCGAAGGACGCGAAGCGTTCTGCCCTGGTGGCGTTGGGAATGCGCGCCGCGGAGGCGGCACCGTGGCTGTGTTCAGTCGTCGTCATGGTCAGCCGACGGCCCCTTCCATCTGCAGCTCGATCAGCCGGTTCAGTTCCAGCGCGTACTCCATCGGCAGTTCCCGCGCGATCGGCTCGACGAAGCCGCGCACGATCATGGCCATCGCCTCGTCCTCGGTGAGGCCCCTCGACATGAGGTAGAACAGCTGGTCCTCGCTCACCTTCGACACCGTGGCCTCGTGGCCCATGGACACGTCGTCCTCACGGATGTCCACGTACGGGTACGTGTCGGAACGGCTGATGGTGTCCACCAGCAGCGCGTCGCACTTCACCGTGGAGCGTGAGTGGTGCGCCCGCTTGTGCACCCGGACCAGGCCGCGGTAGGAGGTGCGGCCACCGCCGCGGGCCACCGACTTCGACACGATCGTCGAGGAGGTGTGCGGCGCGAGGTGTTCCATCTTGGCGCCCGCGTCCTGGTGCTGGCCCTCGCCCGCGAACGCGATGGACAGCACCTCGCCCTTGGCGTGCTCGCCCATCAGGAACACCGACGGGTACTTCATGGTGACCTTGGAGCCCAGGTTGCCGTCGATCCACTCCATGGTCGCGCCCTCTTCCGCCTTGGCGCGCTTGGTGACCAGGTTGTAGACGTTGTTCGACCAGTTCTGGATCGTCGTGTAGCGGCAGCGGCCGCCCTTCTTGACGATGATCTCCACCACGGCCGAGTGCAGCGAGTCGGACTTGTAGATCGGCGCGGTGCAGCCCTCGACGTAGTGCACGTAGGCGTCCTCGTCGACGATGATCAGCGTCCGCTCGAACTGGCCCATGTTCTCGGTGTTGATCCGGAAGTAGGCCTGCAGCGGGATGTCGACGTGGACACCCTTCGGCACGTAGATGAACGACCCACCGGACCACACCGACGTGTTCAGCGCGGAGAACTTGTTGTCCCCGGAGGGAATCACCGAGCCGAAGTACTCCTTGAACAGCTCGGGGTGTTCCTTCAGGCCGGTGTCGGTGTCGAGGAAGATGACACCGAGCTGCTCAAGGTCCTCGCGAATCTTGTGGTAGACGACCTCCGACTCGTACTGGGCCGCGACACCAGCGATGAGCCGCTGCTTCTCCGCTTCCGGGATGCCGAGTCGGTCGTAGGTGTTCTTGATCTCCGCGGGCAGTTCGTCCCAGGTGGTGGCCTGCTGTTCGGTGGAGCGCACGAAGTACTTGATCGTGTCGAAGTGGATGCCGGACAGGTCCGCGCCCCAGTTGGGCATGGGCTTGCGTTCGAAGAGGCGCAGGCCCTTGAGCCGCATCTCGAGCATCCATTCGGGCTCGGACTTCAACGCCGAGATGTCCCGGACGACTTCCTCGGACAGGCCACGTCGTGCGCTCGCGCCCGCGACGTCCGCGTCGGCCCAGCCGTACTCGTACCGGCCCAGCGAGGCGATGGCCTCGTCCTGGGTGAGCGGTTCGACTGGTCCGGTGGGTGTGGTGGGCGTGCGCTGCTGGGCAGCGGCAGTCATGCGGACTCCCCTCCATGATCGGGTGTAGCTGTCGATCGGGCCGCGTTCGGGGGCGGTCCGGTCGGGACGTGCGTGGTACAGGCCGCGTCGCCGCGGGCAATGGTCGCCAGGCGTTGCACGTGCGTGCCGAGCAGGTCGGCGAACGCCGCCGTCTCGGCCTCGCACAGCTGCGGGAACTCGGCCGCCACGTGCGCGACCGGGCAGTGGTGCTGGCACAGCTGCTCTCCCGACCCGACATCACGGGTCGACGCAGCGTAGCCCTCCCTGGTCAGGGCATCGGCAAGGGCCTTGGCCCTGCTCGACATGTCCGGCGCGGCGCCGATGTCCTGCCGGTGCCGGCCGATCATCGCCTCGACCCGGTTCGCCGCGAACGTCCGGATCGCCTGTTCCCCGCCGTGTTCGGCGACGAACCGCAACGCGGACACGGCGAGGTCGTCGTAGGCGTGACCGAACCGGGACCGGCCCGTTTCGGTCAGCAGGAAGAGCTTGGCCGGGCGGCCGCGGCCGCGTTGCGTGCGGCGTGGCGCGTCCCGGGTGCCGACCTCGCCGTCGGCGATGAGGACGTCGAGATGCCGGCGCACCGCGGCCGCGCTCAGGCCCAGCGCGTCGGCGATCAGCGCCGCGGTCACCGGGCCCCGTTCCAGCAGCAGTTTCGCCACCGCCTGGCGGGTCCGGCCGTCGGCGTGCGCGGCGCCCGTGCCCTGCGGCACGTCACCGGGAACACCGCCGACGTTTTTCACAACACAAGTGTGACCTATTTCCGGGAGCGCGGCAAAGGCAGGCGTGCCATAGGTGATCTGACTCACGGTGACACCGGCTCGCTAGGCTCCAGTCGTGGTGTTGGGCGACGTGGGGCGATCACTGGTGAGCGACGAGCCGGACGATTCGGGCGTCGCCGTCACCACCAGCCTCGCGGGTCTCGAACCGCAGGCGCTGGACCAGGACGAATGCCGGCAGCTTCGGGTGATCCGGGTGTTCGGCACGATGGGCGCGCTGCTGCTGGCGGCCGGCTCGCTCGGGGCGGGCGCGTCGCCGGTGTTCAATCCGCTGACCACGGTGCCCGTGCTGAGCCTGTTCACCCGGCTGCCGACCGTCGCGCTGTCGTGCGCGTTCGCCGGCATGGCCATGGTGGTGCTGGGCTGGCTGTGGCTCGGCCGGTTCGTGCGGCCGGGGCGGCCACGGCTGCTGTCCCCCGGCCAGCTCACCCGCACGATGCTGACCTGGACCGCGCCGCTGGTGCTGGTGCCGCCGATGTTCAGCAAGGACGTCTACAGCTACCTGGCGCAGAGCAAGATCGCCCAGCTCGGCCTGAACCCCTACCTGCTCGGGCCGGCCACCGCGCTCGGTGTCGGCGCGCCGCTGACCCGGGGCGTGCCCAACATCTGGCGGGACACCCCCGCGCCCTACGGGCCGCTGTTCATCACCGTGGGCCGGCTGGTCACGGTGTTGTCCGGCGACCACGTCGTCACAGGGGTCTACCTGCAACGACTGCTGGAACTGGGCGGCGTCGCCATGATCATCTGGGCGCTGCCCCGGCTGGCAAGGCGGTTCGGCGTGCCGCCGGTCAGCGCGCTGTGGCTGGGTGCGGCGAACCCGCTCGTGCTGTGGCACCTGATCATCGGCTCGCACAACGAGGCGTTGATGATCGGTCTGATGATGGCCGGGCTCGAGCTGGCCCTGCGGCGGCT
Organism: Candidatus Melainabacteria bacterium; assembly: GCA_963702275.1. Taxonomy (GTDB): domain Bacteria; phylum Actinomycetota; class Actinomycetes; order Mycobacteriales; family Pseudonocardiaceae; genus DATEPR01. Next base: position 23,778 of record CAVPCF010000147.1, on the reverse strand, counting down.
GCCGGTGGTCCGGCCCGGTGCTCCGGTGCCGCCGGTGACCAGGCCGGAACTGCTGTGGCTGCTGGCTGGCGCGAGCGTGATCACGTTGGGCGCCGCGGTCAAGGTGTCGGCCGCGCCCGCGCTCGGTTTCCTCGGCGTGCTGGTCGCCCGGCGCTGGGGCGCGCGCACGCGGCACCTGGTGCTCGCCGGGGTGCTGTTCGGCGCGGTGTTCGGTGTGATCATCGTCGCGTCGTCGGTGGGCACCGGGCTCGGTTTCGGCTGGATCAGCGCGCTGGGCACCAACGGGCTGGTGAAGAGCTGGCTGTCGCCGATGACCGGGCTGGGTTACCTGGCCGGCGGCCTGGGCATCGCGTTCGGGCTGGGCAACCACACCGACAGCACGATCAACATCATGCGGCTGGTCGGCGAGCTGGCCAGCGTGGTGATCATCGGCAAACTGCTGTGGGACAGCTGGAAAGGTCGGCTGCAACCGATGATCGGGCTGGGCCTCGGCCTCGGCGCGGTCGTCGTGCTCGGCGCCACCGTGCAGCCCTGGTACCTGCTGTGGGCCGCCATCCCGCTGGCCGCGGGCACCGGCACGTCGATGTTCCGCACCGCGGCGACCGTGGTCAGCGCGGGTGTCGCGCTGATCGTCCCGCCGACGGGCAGCACCTTCGACTACCGCACGTACATCATCCCGTACGCGGCCCTCGCGGCCGCGATCGTGTTCGCGGCCGCGGTGTTCGCGGTGCGTGGCCGGCTGCCGATCCTGCCGTGGCGCGACCCGGCGGGCGGTCCGGTGACCGTGGCGTCGGTGCGCAGGTCCGAAGATGGCACGCCCGGGGCCACGGCCTAGGCTTTTGATCCGTGGTCCCTTCGATGCCGGCCGTGCAGGTCTCCGGACTGGCCAAACGCTACGGCGGCACCGTCGCGGTGGACGGCATCGACCTGACCATGGCGACCAACTCGGTGCTGGCGCTGCTCGGCCCGAACGGCGCCGGCAAGACCACCACGGTCGAGATCTGTGAGGGCTTCCGCAGCGCGGACGCCGGCACGGTCCGGGTACTGGGCCTCGACCCGGCCACCGACGGTGCCCTGCTACGGCCCCGGATCGGCGTGATGCCGCAGGGCGGCGGCGCCTACCCGGGGGTGCGGGCGGACGAGATGTTGCGGCTCGTCGCGTCGTGCGCGGCCAACCCGCTGGATCCGGCGTGGCTGCTGGACGTGCTGGGGCTGGACTCGGTTCGGCGGACACCGTTCAAGCGGCTGTCCGGCGGGCAGCAGCAGCGGCTGTCGTTGGCGTGCGCGCTGATCGGCCGGCCGGAACTGGTGTTCCTTGACGAGCCGACCGCCGGCATGGACCCGCAGGCGCGCCGGCTGGTGTGGGAGCTGGTCCACGCGCTGCGCGCCGACGGCGTCGGCGTCCTGCTCACCACGCATCTGATGGCGGAGGCCGAGGCGCTGGCCGACCACGTGGTGATCATCGACCAGGGCCGGGTGGCCGCTCAGGGCAGCCCCACCGAACTGACCGCGACCACCGCCGACAAGCAGCGGCTGACGTTCCAGACCCGTGCCGGGCTGGCTCTCGCGGGCCTGGTCGCCGCGCTGCCGGTGGGCTGCGCGGCGGTGGAGCTCACGGCAGGGGACTACGAGGTGACCGGGCCGATCACCCCACATGTGGTGTCCACGGTGACCGCGTGGTGTGCCGAGGAAGGCGTGCTCGCGCAGGCGCTGCGGGTGGCCACGCGCAGCCTGGAGGACGTGTTCCTCGACCTGACCGGACGGGAGCTGCGCTCGTGACGAAGCATGCGAAGATCTTGACCGAGCTGGCGAGCAGCGCGGAAGCCCCGGCCACTCGCCGGACGAGCCATTCCTTCGGGGCGCCCCCCGAGATCAAGTCTAGTCGATTTTCGGGCTGTCAATACGGTTCGCGGCCCGCCCTGTGGACAACTGGGAACCAGCCCGGCCCGTGGCGAACTGCGGCGGCCGGGCGTCGGCGAGGTGGGCCAGTGACGGGGCTTGCGAAGTCACCAATCAGCACAAGAACCCGCTATGTCGGCGAGGTGGGGTCGTGACCGAGCTTGCCAGCCCACGGTTCACGCCCGGCACGTTCACGCCCGCGCCGGGCGCCGGGCGGGCGCCGGCGATGCTGTTCGCGCAGGCCAGGACCGAGACCGTGTTGGCGCTGCGCAACGGCGAGCAGGTGCTGCTGACCCTGCTCATCCCGGTCGCGCTGCTGATCGGCCTGACCGTGCTGACCATCATCCCGATGGCCGGGCACCGGGTGGACTCCGTCACGCCGCGCATCCTGGGGCTGGCGATCATGTCGTCCGCGTTCACCAGTCAGGCCATCTCGTTGGGTTTCGACCGGCGCTACGGGGTGCTCAAGCGGCTGGCCGCGACCGCCATCCCGCGCTGGCTGATCGTGGGCGGCCGGATGGCGTCCGCCGTGGCCGTCGTGGTGATTCAACTCGTCGTGCTGTGTGTGATCGCGCTCGTCCTGGGCTGGACACCGGTCGTGGCCGGGATCGGGTGGGCGCTGCTGCTGATCCTGTTGGGCACGTGCGCGTTCGGCGCGCTGGGCGTGCTGTTGGGCGGGTCGCTGCGCGCGGAGATCGTGCTGGCGCTGGCCAACGTGATCTGGTTCGTGCTGCTGCTGGCCGGTGGCGCCGGCATCTCGTCGTCGGTGCCCAGCGGCACCCGGGACGTGTTGCTGTTGCTGCCGTCCGGCGCGTTGGCCGAAGGCCTCTACAGCGCCCTGGGCCACGGCACGACGCCGGTGTGGGCGTCGGCCGTGGTCCTGCTGGTCTGGGGTGGGGTCGCGGCCGCGATCGCCACCCGCACCACCAAACTCACCTGATCAAGTGATCAAGGCAGTGCGATGACGCTGAACGTCGCGCCGTGCGGATCCCTGACCGCGGCGAAGCGGCCCTGCGGGATGTCGGTCGGCGGCGCGATGACCGATCCTCCGAGCGACGTGATCTTGGCCACGGTCGCGTCCGCGTCCTCGACCGCGAAATAGATCGACCAGTGTGGCGGCACCTCCTGCGGGAACATGTCGCCCATCGGCATCATGCCGCCGACGGGAGCGCCGTCCAGCAACCACGTCGTGTACGACATGTCGCCCATCTGCTGCGCGTCGGCCGTCCAGCCGAACACCTCGCTGTAGAACACGATCGCCTGGTCCGGGTTGCGGGTGGCCAACTCGTTCCAGCTCAACGAACCCGGCTCGTTCACGTAGCTGGACCCGATGTGGTCGCCCGGCTGCCACACCGAGAACGGCGCACCCGTCGGGTCGGCGAACACCGCCATCCGGCCGGCCGTCAACACGTCCATCGTCGGCATCAGCACCTGCCCGCCGGCCGATTCGACCGCCTTGACGGTTGCGTCGACATCGGACACCGAGACGTACGTGGTCCAGTAGGGCGGGATGTCCGGCTGCATCTGCGCACCGAGACCGGCGACCGGCTTGCCACGCAACAGACACATCCGGTAACCGCCCGCCTCCGGCGGCCCTTCCGGCATCTCCCAACCGAACACGCCGCCGTAGAAGGCTGCCGATTCGTCGATGTTGGGGCTGCCGAGGTCCACCCAGGACGGAGTGCCCGGCTTGTAAGACGTCATTTCCATTGCGGACGCCTCCTTTCAAGGCACAGCCTGACCCACTCGGAGCAACACCGATAGCCCCCATGACACCCCGATCAGGTGACAGCACAGAGGGTGCGCGCCTTTCACACGGTGCTCCCGCTCCGCTCCGGAGCGAGACCACAGCGGGCGGGGTCCGGCTCATCCCGGTCCGGCGGGCCGCCTACCATCGAGCGGTGCCGGTTCCGTCGTGGCTCGCCCGTCCAGCCGCCCTCGCCCACCCGACCACCGCCGTGTTGCGCGCGCTCGCGATCGCCAACGTCGTGGCGCAGGCCGGGATCGCGGTCACCGGGTCGATCGTCCGGGTCACCCAGTCCGGCCTCGGCTGCCCGACATGGCCGGACTGCGCGCCCGGCAGCCTCGTGCCGATCGCCGACCCGACGGCCGGGCAGGTGCACCAGTGGATCGAGTTCGGCAACCGGCTGCTCGGCGGCGCCGTCGGCGTGCTCAGCGCGCTGGTGCTGCTGGGCGCGTTGCTTGCCCGGCCACGGCGCAAGCGGGTCATCCAACTCGCGCTGACCATGCCGCTCGGCGTGGTGCTCCAGGCGGTGATCGGCGGGCTGACCGTGCGGACCCAGCTGACGTGGTGGACCGTCAGCCTGCACTTCCTGCCGTCCCCGGCCCTGGTGTGGCTCGCGGTCGTGCTGGTGCGCGCGATCAACGAGGGCGACGAACCGGCCCGACCGCTCATCCCCCGCCCGCTGCGCGCCCTCGAAGTCCTGATGACCGCGGTGCTGGCCCTCGTGGTGGTCGCCGGCACCCTCGTCACCGGCGCCGGACCGCACGCCGGCGACCCGCGCACGCCGCGCCTCGACGTGCCCGTCGCCGACCTGGCCCAGGCCCACTCGGATGTCGTGTTCGTCTTCATGGGCATGCTGGCCGCACTCGGCTTCGCACTGCGCATCGCGGGCGGGCACCGGCGACTGTGGCGCCGTTTCTGGTTGCTGGGCGCCGTTGTACTGGCCCAGGGCGCGCTCGGCATGATCCAGTACTGGCTCGGCGTGCCGGACGTGATGGTTATATGCCACGTCCTCGGCGCGACCATGGTGGTCGCCGCGATGGCCGCGCTGTGGTGCGAATCCCGGGACCGCGGCGCGCGGGCACAGGCGACGCCCGCCGACCTGCCGGCACACGTCGCGGCCGCGAACTGACTACTTCGGTGGTACCGGGCGACGCTCCCACAACGGCGGGATCTCGCCCGCGAACCAGCCCTGGAACTCGTCCACCGTCCGCAGCCGCAGCGCGCGGTGCGGATCACCGGACAGCAGCCGCAGGCCCGACGCGGACAGGCCACGCAGCTCCGCCAACGCCTCCAGCCTGCGGCGCACCAGGGTCGCCCACGCGGGTGCGTCCGCCCGGTACAGCGCCGCCTGCCGGCCCCGCCGCGTCGATCGGACCACCAGGCCGTGGTTGACCAGCAGTTTCAGGTTCGTGCTCACCGAGCCCGTGCTGGCCTCCAGCTCCTCGGACAGCTCGGCCGCGGTGCGCTCCTCCGGATCACACACCAGCAGGTAGCCCAGGATGCGGCCGCCGATCAGCGGGATGCCCTCCGCGACGAGCTGCGCTGCCATGCGTTCGATCCAGGCGCTCAGTTGGTTCTGGGTGGCGACCACGGGACTCCCCAAGTCGGCGTGCTTCGGTCGCCACTGAAGTTATCGTGTCCGCAGCTCAGGGAACGGTCGACACGCCGCTCTTTCAGCCCATTCTCAGGTAAACCGTTCATGCTGGGCGCATGAACGGGGAGGGCACCGAAGTGGAGGCCGCGCCGGCGCCTGCCCGCCGGTCGGTGCCGGCCCGGATCCGTGCCTTCCTGCGGCTGCTGCCATCGCCGCGCACGACGCCGTTCACCTTCTACTACCTGATCGTGCTGGCGCTGACCACGCTGCTGCTGCACTACGGCCGCCCGACCGCCGTGCACCGCTTGCTCAGGCTGTCCAGCACCGACGCGGTGAACCTGCAACACCACCCGATCCAGGCACTGCTGTTGTCCGCGCTGTGGTTGCAGGACGCGCACTGGCTCGTCTACGCGATCATCTTCACCGCCGTCATCGCACCGCTGGAACGCCGGGTCGGCACCCGGTGGACGGTCCTGATCTTCGCCAGCGGGCACGTGCTCGCCTCACTGGCCACCGAACTGCCGGTGCTGGTGGCGGTGCGGACCCACCTGTTGCCCATCGTGGACGCGCGCCTGATCGACGTCGGCGTGAGTTACGGCTTCTTCGCCGTCGCGGGCGCGCTGTTGATACTGCTGCCGACACCGGCCCGCTGGTGGGTGCTCGGACTGCTCAACGCCACCATCCTGGCGATCTATCTCGGCATGGACCCGACCAGCACGGATGCCGTGGTGACCGTGGCAGGGCACGTGCTGTCGCTCTACATCGGCATGCTGGGCTGGCTGCCGTGGCTGCGCCGCCGCGGCCTTGTCGCCTCGCTGCGGTTGCCGTGGCGGTTGACACCGTGGCGCAAGGGCTTCGTCACCCCGTCGGCGGCACCGGCCGGCACGTCCGGAATCTGATCACGATCGGCCGTACCTCGATCGACAACAGTGCCGGGCACCTGCGCGGATATCGTTTTTGACCATTGGTCAAATATTCTCCGAATGATGCTTCCAGGGTGGGTCGTTCGCGCGTAAAGTGACTCCGCGCACCTGATCGACCACGGAAAGCATTCGTCCGATCGGGTGTCCGCCAAGGAGGTGAACTCGTGACCGCGGATGCCCAAGGCCTCCGCAATAGCCTGATTCAGGACATTTTCTGGACCAGGACCGGATTGCTGTTGGCGCTATTGCTGTTGGTCTCCGCCGCCTGCTTCGGCGTTTCCAGCGTCATCGGCCCCGGGACACTGCACACGCTGGTGATGTCGGTCGCCACCGGCACGCTGATCTCCGCCGTGGTCAGCTTCGGCCAGACACTGCTCACCGCGAGCGCGTCGCAGCGCGCATTGGTCGCACCACTGGTCGAGGAGAGCAGGCGGGCGCTGGAGGCGCTGTCCGCGGAGTACCGGGGGCTGAACCAGGAGTACTTCCCCACGCACGTGTTCGAGCCGACCAGCGCGCCGGACCCGGCGTTCAACCGGCTCATGATGCAGGACCTGCGCGGCACCAGGGAGTACTTCTTCCGCGGCTTCTCCGGCCGGCACGCGGCCGCGCGACTGCTGCTCTCCCATGCGGAATGGGAGCTGCGGGCCATGGTCGCCGACCCGAGGTGCGACAGCGCGATCAGCGGTCGGGCCAGGTACCTGTTGCGGCAGCAGGGTTCCGAGGCCGACTACGACGCGATCAAGGAGCAGTTGCACGCGGAGATCCGGATCGGGCTGGTTGGTCTGTTCCAGTCCCGCAGCCGGTGCAGCCGGGTGGACATCACGGTCGTCGCGGACCCGCAGTTGGACCGGCTGGAAATGTTCGACGACAGCGTGTGGATCACGTTGTTCAGCGCCGCGTCCGGGGTGTCGACACTGTATCCGCGAACGCTGCGGTTCTCGGAGGGCTCGTTCATCTACGGCATGGAGCGGACCGAGTTCCTGCACGTCTGCAATTCGCGCACCACGCATCATTTCGCGATCACTCCCGACACCAGCAGGGCGGAGTTTCTCGTCCTGTTCGGAAAGATCACCGGAACGCCGCTGACCGAGGACGGCTTTCGTGCCCTCGAGGACGAGTTCCGGGAGTTTCAGCGCGCTTTCTCCACCACCGCCGAACTGAGGAGCTGATCGTCGTGCGCCCCGGGGCGTCCACCCTCACCGAGTTGGCCGAGGCGATCAACGGCGTTCCCGTGCCGACCGCCGACCACTGGTACTCGGTCCACCAGATCTTCCAGGACTGGGCCGACACGCCGGGCCGGCGCGCCGAACTGCGGTCCCACCTGAGCTCGCTGCCCGCCGCCGAGTCGGCCGAGGTCGTCGCCAGGTCCAAGGAGGTCACGACGCACTTCGCGTGGTGCCTTTTCGACCGGCCTGAGGACGGGTTCTCGCTCTGGCTGCACGAGTACAAGCCGTGCCGGGACTGGCTGCCCGGCTACGCCAACTCGGTGCACAACCACCGGTACCACTTCTGCACCACCCTGCTGTCCGGCTCCTACCTGCACGAACGGTTCACCGCGGCACTCGACGAGCGGGCGACGGAGGTCCGCGCGGTGACCCAACAGCGTGCGACGACCTGCCGGGAGGGTGTCAGCGGCTACCTGCTCTCGCACGAGTTCCACCGCATCCCCGAGGTCGAGGACGGCACCGTCACGTTCCTGGTGAAGTCCCGGATGGTGGCGCCGTGGAGCCTCTCGTACGACCCGGGCACCGGCCTGTCCCACCGGCACATTCCGATGCACAGCCGCCTCGCCGACCTGCCGGGGAGGTTGTAGGAAGGCACCTCCGGGCCGAAACGGCCGTCCACTCCCCCTGATCGGCCCTACGATCGCTGCGCGAGTCACAGCGATCGGAGGCTCCGATGCGCGAGCAGCACACTGTCAGTAGCACCGCCACCGCGGCGGTGGCCCAACAGGTACGTGAGCTGTGCCGACGGGCCGGCGACCTGCCGTTCCACGGTTGGCACCACGTGAGCTTCGTACGCGACAAGGGCGCCCGGTTCGCCGCCGCCAACGGCGCGGACGTGTCCGTCGTGGCGACGGCGGCCCTGGTGCACGACCTCAACTACTTGGTCCGCCGCAACTCACCCGCAGCGGCAGGCCACACGCTGCGGCTGGCCATCCTGGCCGAGGCAGGCGTCACGGCCGACACGGCGCGGTGGGTGGACGAGGTCGTCGTCGAGGCCGAGATGGCCACCCGGCACCGGCACATCAGCCTGGAGGCGCAGGCACTGTCCGACGCGGACACGCTGTTCAAGGCGCTGCCGGTGACCCCGGTGATGCTGGCGCACCGCTACCTGAGCGAAAACGGCGTCAGCCTGCGCGAGCTGGCCACCAAGATCGTCGGCGAGCAGCGCGGCGTGCACGATGCCGGCTTCTACTTCTACAGCGGGGAAGCCGCCGCAGCGTACTCGCACTGGGCGTCGGCGAACCTGGAGCTGTGGCAGTGCGTCGTCGAGGCGCTGGACGATCCGTCGGTCAATGAACTGCTGGCGGCCATTTAGAACGGCCAGCCGAGCACCGGCAGGTGCAGCGCCGAGTCCACGGCGACGGCCACGAAGACCAGCATCAGGTACGTGTTGGACACGTGGAACAGGATCATCGGATTGGTCTTGACGCCACGCTTGATGCCGCTGTGCAGGCGGTGCGCGGTGAGGAGGAACCACGCGCCGAACGCGATCGCGCACATCGCGTACACCCAGCCGGTCGCCGGCACGAGCAGCAGCGTGCACGCGACCGTGAGCCACGAGTAGATGATGATCTGCCGGGACACCCGCTCCTGCGTGGCGACCACCGGCAGCATCGGCACGCCTGCCCGCGCGTAGTCGTCCTTGAACTTCATCGCCAGCGCCCAGAAGTGCGGCGGGGTCCAGCAGAACACCACGGCGAACATCACCAGTGCGGGCCACGCCACCGTGTCGGTGACCGCGGCCCAGCTGATCACCACCGGCATGCAGCCTGCCGCGCCGCCCCACACGATGTTCTGTGACGTCCGCCGCTTGAGCAGCATCGTGTAGACGAGGACGTAGAACAGGATCGCCGCCACCGCGAGGATCGCGGCCAGCCAGTTGGTCATCAGCAGCAGCAAGGTGAACGCGGCCACGCCGAGCGCCAGCCCGAAGATCAGCGCGTTGCGTGGCGTGACCTCGTGCCGGACCAGCGGGCGTGCCTTCGTGCGCTTCATCACCGCGTCGATGTCCGCGTCGATCACGCAGTTGAGCGCGTTGGCGCTGCCGGCCGCCATGGTGCCGCCGACCAGCACGGCGACCACCATCCACAACGACGGAAAGCCACGCTGCGCGAGGAACATCGCCGGGATCGCCGTGACCAGCAGCAGTTCGACGACCCGCGGCTTGATCAACGCCACGTAGGCCCGGACCAGGTCCCGGGGCGAGGTCGCCATGGGCACCGTGTCGACCTCACGCACGGCGCTTCGCGACGACATCGGGCTCCTCAATGGTGAATCTTTGGTGAACGACGTCGGCACCACAGAACGTCGGTACCGGACTCACCGCATCGTAATCACCGCATGTCGGATTCCCCGCGTCGGGGCTGTCCTGCGGTTCGAGATCACACGTGCGCACTCCCGGGACTAGGCTCGGGGCCGACGAGGGAGATTCGCGGGTCCGGCCGCGCGCGGTTCGTCGGGATCGATCGAGTTCCGGCGAACCGACACCGTGCCAGTGGCCCCGCGCCAAATGTGAGAGTGGGAGTTCAGGTCCGTGTCCGACACCGACGATCTCACCCGGCTGACCACCCCCCATGTGCCCGGCGACTGGACCGACACCGACCGGCGCGCGGTCGACACGATCCGGGTGCTGGCCGCGGACGCGGTGCAGAAGGTCGGCAACGGCCATCCCGGCACCGCGATGAGCCTGGCGCCGACCGCGTACGCGCTGTTCCAGCGGGTGATGCGGCATGACCCGACCGACCCGCACTGGGTGGGCCGCGACCGTTTCGTGCTGTCCTGCGGGCACAGCAGCCTGACCCTGTACCTACAGCTGTACCTGTCGGGCTACGGCCTCGAACTGGCCGACATCGAAGCCCTGCGCACCTGGGGCTCACGCACGCCTGGCCACCCCGAGTACCGGCACACGGCGGGCGTCGAGATGACCACCGGCCCGCTCGGCCAGGGCCTGGCGTCCGCGGTCGGCATGGCGATGGCGTCGCGGCGCGAGCGCGGGCTGTTCGATCCGGACGCCGCGCCCGGCACCAGCCCGTTCGACCACCACATCTACGTGATCGCGTCGGACGGCGACATCGAGGAAGGTGTCACGTCGGAGGCGTCGTCGCTGGCCGGCACCCAGCAGCTCGGCAACCTGGTGCTGATCTACGACAAGAACCGGATCTCCATCGAGGACGACACCAACATCGCGCTGTCCGAGGACACCGGCAAGCGCTACGAGGCCTACGGCTGGCACGTGCAGCACGTCGACGGCGGCGAGAACGTGTCCGGCATCCTCGACGCGATCCAGAAGGCCAAGGCGGAGACCAACCGGCCGTCGATCATCGTGCTGCGCACCATCATCGGCTACCCCGCGCCCACCAAGATGAACACCGGCAAGGCGCACGGCTCTGCGCTGGGCGACGAGGAAGTCGCCGCGGTGAAGCGCATCCTCGGCTTCGACCCGGACGTCAGCTTCGCCGTCGAGGACGACGTCCTGGCGCACGCCCGCGAGGTGCTGGACCGCGGCAAGCACGCGCATGCCGAGTGGACCGACGTGTTCGACAAGTGGGCCGCGGCCAACCCGGAGCGCAAGGCGCTGTTCGACCGGCTCTTCGCCCGCGAGCTGCCGGCCGGCTGGACCGACCACCTGCCGACCTGGGCCAAGGACGACAAGGGCATCGCGACCCGCAAGGCGTCCGGCGAGGTGCTGAACAAGCTGGCCGACGTGCTGCCCGAACTGTGGGGCGGCTCGGCGGACCTGGCGGAGAGCAACAACACCACGATGGCGGGCGCCGACTCGTTCGGCCCGCCCGAGATCAGCACGAAGGAATGGCAGGCCGAGCCCTACGGCCGCACGCTGCACTTCGGCATCCGCGAGCACGCCATGGGCGCGATCCTCAACGGCATCACGCTGCACGGCCCGACCCGCCCGTACGGCGGCACGTTCATGACGTTCAGCGACTACATGCGCCCGGCGGTCCGGCTCGCCGCGCTGATGGAACTGCCAACGACCTACGTGTGGACGCACGACTCGATCGGGTTGGGCGAGGACGGCCCGACACACCAGCCGATCGAGCACCTCGCGGCACTGCGCGCGATCCCGGGCCTGGCTGTCCTCCGGCCGGGTGACGCGAACGAGACGGCCGCCGCGTGGCGGGCGCTGCTGGCCCAGCACGAAATGCCGGTCGGCCTCGTGCTGACCAGGCAGAACCTGCCAACGCACGAGAAAACGGCGGCGCTGGCCACCGACGGTGTGGCGCGCGGCGGCTACGTGTTGGCCGACGCCGACGGGGGAACCCCGGAAGTTGTGTTGATCGGCACGGGGTCGGAACTACAGCTCGCCGTCGCGGCCAGGGACATCCTGCAGGCCGACGGCGTGCCGACCCGGGTGGTGTCGATGCCGTGCGTCGAGTGGTTCGACGCACAGGACCAGGACTACCGGGAGGGTGTGCTGCCGCCGTCGGTGCGGGCGCGGGTGGCGGTCGAGGCCGGCATCGCGCAGCCGTGGTACCGGTTCGTCGGCGACGCGGGCGAGATCGTGTCCATCGAGCACTACGGCGCGTCCGCCGACTACAAGACCCTGTTCCGCGAGTTCGGCTTCACGCCGGAGAAGGTGGCCGACGCGGCCCGCCGCTCCCGCGCACGGCTGGCCTGAGACATGAAAGGACTAGAGGCATGACGAACACCGACAGGCTCGCCGAGCTGTCCGCGGCAGGCGTCTCGATCTGGCTGGACGACCTGTCCAGGGAGCGGCTGGCCAGCGGCAACCTGGCCGCGCTCATCCGGGACAAGCACGTGGTCGGCGTGACCACGAACCCGACGATCTTCGCGGGCGCGCTCACCCACGGCGAGGCCTACGACGCGCAGGTCCGCGAACTGGCCGCGCGCGGCGCGTCGGTGGATGCCGCGGTGCGCGAGATCACCACGACGGACGTGCGCGACGCGTGCGACCTGTTCCGCGACGTCTACGACCGCACCAAGAAGCTCGACGGCCGGGTGTCCATCGAGGTCGACCCGCGCCTCGCGCACGACACGGACCGGACCGTTGCCGAGGCGCTGGACCTGTGGAAGACGGTGGACCGGCCGAACCTGATGGTGAAGATCCCGGCCACGGTCGAGGGCCTGCCGGCGATCACCCGGGTGCTGGCCGAGGGCATCAGCGTGAACGTGACGCTGATCTTCTCGGTCGACCGGTACCGCGAGGTGATGCACGCGTTCCTGGACGGCCTGCGGCAGGCCAGGTCCAACGGCCACGACCTGGCGTCGATCGCGTCCGTTGCGTCGTTCTTCGTGTCCCGTGTGGACACCGAGGTGGACAAGCGACTGACGGCCATCGGCACGCCGGAGGCCTTGGCGCTCAAGGGCAAGGCGGCCATCGCCAACGCGAAGATCGCGTTCGCCGCGTTCGAGGAGGTCATCGCGGGGCCTGGCTGGCTGGCGCTGGCCAAGGACGGCGCGAGGCCGCAGCGGCCGCTGTGGGCGTCCACCGGCACCAAGGACCCGGCCTATTCGGACACCCGCTACGTCGACCAGCTGATCGTGCACGGCGTGGTGAACACGATGCCGGAGAAGACGCTGGACGCGGTCGCCGACCACGGCAAGATCAGCCGCGACACCGTGACCGGCTACGGCGAGCAGGCTGGCGAGACGTTCGAACTGCTGACCGGTGTCGGCGTCGACGTGGACGACGTCTTCGTGGTGCTGGAGCGCGAGGGTGTGGAGAAGTTCGACGCGTCATGGACCGACCTGTTGACGTCGGTCGAGGACCAACTGGGTAAGGCGAAGGGCTGACACCTCGGTGACTGAACAGATTTCGGTACAGGTACTCGACGAGAAGCTGGCCGACGAGGCCCGCGCGGTCGCCGTCCAACTGGCAGGCGAAGCGGTGGCGTCGAAGCTCGCCGCGCAGGACCCGACGCTGTGGGGGCCGGAGGCCGAGTCCGAGGCCGCCATCCGGCTGTCCTGGACGACGCTGCACCAGACCTCCCGGCCGCTGGTCGGCGAGATCGAGGCGCTGACCGCGGAACTGCGCGGAGAGGGAATCGACCGGGTCGTGCTGGCCGGCATGGGCGGCTCGTCGCTGGCGCCCGAGGTGATCACGAACACGGCGGGCGCGCCGCTGGTCGTGCTGGACACCACCGACCCCGGCCAGGTGGCCGACGCCCTGGCCGGTGACCTGCGCCGGACCGTCCTCGTGGTGTCGTCCAAGTCGGGTTCCACCGTGGAGACCGACAGCCACCGGCGGATCTTCATCGACGCCTTCACCCGCGAGGGCATCGACGCGGCCCGCCGGATCGTGGTCGTCACGGATCCGGGCTCGCCGCTGGCGAAGCTCGGCAAGGACGAGGGCTACCGCGCGGTGTTCCTGGCCGACCCGCACGTCGGCGGCCGCTACTCGGCACTCACCGCGTTCGGCCTCGTGCCGGCCGGGTTGGCAGGCGTGGACATCAACGGCCTGCTGGAGGACGCGGCCGACGCGGCAGAGCGGCTGGTCGAGGACCTGGAGACGAACCCGGGTCTGGTGCTCGCGGCGGCGCTGGGCACCCGGCACTCGACCGGCGCGGAGAAGGTCGTGCTGGCCGATTCCGGTTCCGGCATCAAGGGTTTCCCGGACTGGGCGGAGCAGTTGATCGCCGAGTCCACCGGCAAGAACGGCACCGGACTGCTGCCGGTCGCGGTCGAGGGCATTGCCGCGCCCGGGTTCGCCGACGCGGGCCCGGACGCCACCCCGGTCGCGATCGGACCGGCTGCCGGCAAGGCGATGATCAGCACGGACGGCCCGCTTGGCGGGCAGATGCTGTTGTGGGAGTACGCGGTCGCGGTGGCCGGGCGCCTGCTGGGCATCAACCCGTTCGACCAGCCGGACGTGGAGGCGGCCAAGGCCGCGGCACGTGCGCTGCTGGACAAGCCGTCCGGTGGCGACGAGGCGCCGCCGGTGCTGACGCAGGGCCCGATCGAGGTGTACCCGTCCGCGGGCTGGCTGCCCGATGGCGTCGACTCGGTGGCGGCGGCGGTCAACGCGTTCGTCAGGGCGGCGCCGGATCTGGGATACATCTCGGTGCAGGCCTATCTGGACCGGCTGGACGACGCGTCCGCCGCGCTGCTGCGGCCCGAACTGGCCCGCCGCACCGGCTTGCAGACCACGTTCGGCTGGGGACCCCGGTTCCTGCACTCCACCGGCCAGTACCACAAGGGCGGCCACCAGAACGGTGTGTTCCTGCAGGTCACCGGCGCGGTCGAGCAGGACGTCCCGGTCCCCGGCCGGCCGTACACGCTGGCCGTGCTGCAGCACGCGCAGGCACTGGGTGACGGCTCGGTGCTGGCCGACCACGGCAGGCCGGTGCTCCGCCTGCACCTGACCGACCGGGTAGCCGGCCTCGCCGAGCTGGTGAAGGCCCTGGCCGAGGTCAGCCGATGACGAAACCGTTGGTGCGCAACCCGTTGCGGGACGAGCGGGACAAGCGGCTACCGCGGATCGCCGGGCCGTGCGGCGTGGTGATCTTCGGCGTCACCGGTGACCTGTCCCGCAAGAAGCTGATGCCGGCCATCTACGACCTGGCCAACCGGGGGCTGCTGCCGCCCGGTTTCGCGCTGGTCGGTTTCGCCCGCCGGGACTGGGCGGACGAGGACTTCGGCGAGATCGTGCACCAGGCGGTTCGTGAGCACGCCCGCACGCAGTTCCGCGAGTCCGTGTGGCGCCACCTCGCCGAGGGCATCCGGTTCGTGCCGGGCTCCTTCGACGACGACAACGCGTTCGACGCGCTGGCCGCCACGGTGGCCGACCTGGACCGCGTCCGGGGCACCGGCGGCAACCACGCGTTCTACCTGTCCATCCCGCCGAGCGCGTTTCCCGTGGTGCTCAAGCAGTTGTCCCGCTCCGGACTGTCCGCACAGGACGGTGACCAGTGGCGGCGGGTGGTCATCGAGAAGCCGTTCGGGCACGACCTCAAGAGCGCCAAGGAACTCAACGGGATCGTCAACGAGGTCTTCCCCGAGGAGTCGGTGTTCCGCATCGACCACTATCTCGGCAAGGAGACGGTGCAGAACATCCTGGCGCTGCGCTTCGCCAACCAGTTGTTCGAGCCGATCTGGAACGCCAACTTCGTCGACCACGTCCAGATCACCATGGCCGAGGACATCGGGCTTGGCGGCCGGGCCGGGTACTACGACGGCATCGGCGCGGCAAGGGACGTGATCCAGAACCACCTGATGCAACTGCTCGCGCTCACCGCGATGGAGGAGCCGCTCTCGTTCCACCCGCGCGACCTGCGCGCGGAGAAGATAAAGGTGCTGTCCGCGACGAAGGCCCTCACGCCCTACTCCGAGACCACCGCGCGTGGCCAGTACACCGGCGGCTGGCAGGGCGGCCAGAAGGTGCCCGGCCTGCTGGAGGAGGGCGGCTTCAGCAAGGACTCGACGACCGAGACGTTCGCCGCGATCACGCTGGGCATCGACACCCGGCGGTGGGCCGGCGTGCCGTTCTTCCTGCGCACCGGCAAGCGGCTCGGCAGGCGGGTGACCGAGGTGGCCGTGGTGTTCAAGCGGGCGCCGCACCTGCCGTTCGACTCGACCCAGACCGACGAGCTCGGCCAGAACGCGCTCGTGGTGCGGGTGCAGCCGGACGAGGGCGTGTCGCTGCGGTTCGGCTCGAAGGTGCCGGGCAACAACATGGAGGTCCGGGACGTCAACATGGACTTCGGCTACGGCCACGCCTTCACCGAGTCCTCCCCTGAGGCGTACGAGCGGCTGATCCTGGACGTGCTGCTCGGCGAGCCGTCGCTGTTCCCGGTCAACGAGGAAGTCGAGCTGTCCTGGCAGATCCTCGACCCGGTGCTGCGGGCGTGGGCGGCCAGCGGCAAGAAGCCCGACCCGTACCGCGCGGGCACCTGGGGCCCGGCGAGCGCGGACAAGATGATGGAACGTACCGGCCGCAAGTGGAGGCGCCCGTGATCATCGACCTGCCGTCCACGACCACGTCACAGGTCAACGCGAAGCTCGTGCAGATGCGCCAGGAGGGCGGCGCGGTCACGCTGGGCCGGGTGCTGACGCTCGTCATCGTCACCGACGACGGCACGAAGACCGAGGAGGCCATCCAGGCCGCCAACGACGCCAGCCGTGAGCACCCGTGCCGGGTGATCGTGGTGGCCAGGGGTGCGAAGAAAGCCGCGGCCCGGCTGGACTCCCAGATCCGCGTCGGCGGCGACGCGGGCGCCAGCGAGGTGGTGGTGCTGCGGCTCTACGGTCCGCTGGCCGACGAGGGCGCGAGCTGCGTGATCCCGCTGCTGCTGCCGGACACCCCGGTGGTGGCGTGGTGGCCGTTCGAGGCGCCCGCCGTGCCGGTGAAGGACCCGATCGGGGCGCTGGCGAACCGCAGGATCACCGACGCGGCCAACGAACGCAACCCGAACCGGGCGCTGGACCACCGCCGCGCCACCTACGCCGACGGCGACACCGACCTGGCCTGGACGCGGCTGACCAACTGGCGCGCGATGCTCGCGGCAGCGCTGGACCTGCCGCCGCACGAGAAGATCACGGCCGCCGCGGTGACCGGCGAGGCCGACTCGCCCTCCACCGACCTGCTGGCCGGGTGGCTCGCGGTGTGCCTGAAGATCCCGGTGTCCCGGCTGAAGGCCACGTCCGGCGAGGGCATCGTACGGGTGGTGATGGAGCGGCGGTCGGGCAACGTGGAGCTCGTCCGGCCGGACGGCAAGGTCGGCACGCTCACCCAGGCAGGCCAGCCGGACCGGAAGATCGCGCTGCACCGCAGGTCGGTGCGGGACTGCCTGTCCGAGGAACTGCGGCGCCTCGACCCGGACGAGATCTACGCCGAGACGTTGACCGGTCTGTCCAAAGTGGTCCGTGGCAGGGTCGCGACGCCGACGGCCACGACTCGCCGTGGCACTCGGCAGAAGCCGGCCGACACCACGGTGAACGGCACCGCGGCGGCAGCCGCCAAGTCGGCCACGCCGGCTAAAGCAACACCAGCTAAAGCCGCACCAACCAAAACCGCGGCCGCCGCCAAGACGACGAAGCCGAGGGCGGCACGCCGGACCAAGGCGCCCGTGGCGGAGCCGACGCCGTGAGCGCGCCCGAGGTCGTGATCCACGCCGATCCGGTCGTCCTCGCGGCCGCCGCCGCGGCCCGGCTGGTCACGAAGGTGGTGGACGCCCAGTCCGCGCGGGGCTGGGCGTCGGTCGTGCTCACCGGCGGCCGGACCGGCACGGCCGTGCTGGAACACCTCAACGCGAGCCCGGCGCGGGACGCGATCGACTGGCACCGCATCGACCTGTACTGGGGCGACGAGCGGTTCCTGCCGGCAGGCGACCCGGAACGCAACGAGACCCAGGCCAGGGCCGCGCTACTGGACCACGTTCCGGTCACGCCGGAGCGGGTGCACGCGATCGAGCCGTCCGACGGCCGGTTCGGCAACGACCCGGACGCGGCGGCCGACGCCTACGCCGAACTGCTCGCCGCGGCGGCCCGCCCCGAGGATCACGCGTCCGTGCCCACGTTCGACGTGTGCATGCTCGGTGTCGGCGAGGAGGGCCACGTCGGGTCGATATTCCCCGAGTCGCCCGCCGTCTACGAGACCGAGCGCACGGTGGTGGCCGTGCGCAACTGCCCGAAACCGCCGCCGACCAGGGTGACGCTCACCCTGCCTGCGATCCGCCGCTCGGCCGAGGTGTGGCTGATCACCACCGGCGCCGGCAAGGCGGCGGCCGTGGCGATGGCACTGGGCGAGGCAGGCGAGGTCCAGGTGCCCGCCGCGGGCGCACGAGGCCAGCGGCGCACGCTGTGGCTGCTGGACCGGGCCGCCGCGACGAAGGTGCCCGACCGGACCGGCCCACCGATCGCGTGACCGGGTGTGGGCCGTCGCGATTCGGCCCACACCCCGCGCAGATCGGACGCTCAGACGCCGATGCTGACCAGCGTTACCCGCACGACGGCCGATTTCGCCGTCGGACTCGGCGGTCCCGGCACGAAGACGACATCGGCGCTGCCGTCGCACGGCACCACCAGACTGGTGGGTATCGTCAGGTGCACCACATAGTCGTGCAGCGTGCCGATCAACCCGGTGGACACCGGACCGGTACTGGTCGGCGTCTCAAGAAATACCGTCACCTCGTTTCCGGCACTGCCCGTGAATCCGACGCTGACGTTCGCGGTGGACGATGCGCCGGGGATCACCGCGACGAACTGGTTGCCCACCGGGTGCCCCTGCTCACCCGGCCGGATCGGACCGACGCAGTCGGTCTTGATGGTGCCGTTCTGGCTGGCACCGTTGACATCTCCGGTGAAGAAACTGTTCGGCCCGATCGGCGCGGGGTCGATCACGGCGTTGGCGGTACCGGCCAGCGTCACGGCCGCGACGAGAGCGGCGAGCGGCACCGCGACGCGTCTGACAATACTCATTTCAGCTCCCCATTACGTTTGGACCACGGCAAAGCACCGAAATTATGGGGAGCGGTGGCCGCCCGGGCAAGTTTCCACAATTGCCCCGCGACATTCACGACAGACCGGCCAAGATTTCTGAATTTCCTGAAGAAATTGCCGTAGTCATTGGTTCGGCCATTCGGGCCTAGCCTACCCGCCGGTCACCGGCCAGGTAATCCGGTTGCCCGGTCACGGCTTTCGTGTTGTCGTGGTGCGGTGCCAGAACTGGTGTCGCCGACCACGGCGCTGATGGCGTCCTACCTGGCCGCGATGGCCGAGTTCCGTGCGGAAGGTCGCGGCGGCGCGCAGGATCTTTCGTCGATCGGCGGCGAGCTACGCGTGCGTTCGTCCGCCTGGCACGCACCGGACGCTTTCGCGTCCTTTGTGGCCGACCTGCTCGCCGACGCCGACCCGGACCACCCGCGACCAGCGGGCTGGGTGGCGTGCACGACATTGTGGTGGGCACACGAAGACGAGTTCCTCGGCCGGATCGCGGTGCGCCACGAGCTCACCGACGGGCTGCGGATCTTCGGCGGGCACATCGGCTACGACGTGCGCCCGACCGCGCGCCGCGTCGGCCACGCCACGTCGATGCTGCGCGCCGTCCTCCCCCGTGCCCGGTCACTCGGCGTGACGCCGTCCGCCCTGCTCACCTGCGACACGGCAAACCTGGCCTCCCGCAAGGTGATCGAGGCCAACGGCGGCGTACTGGCCGAAGAGGACGACGGCGTCCGCCGGTACTGGGTGCCGACCGGCTGAGCAACGCAGTGCCCGAACCCACCGCCAGGTCGCTGTCAAGTCGCTTGTCCACAGGTTTCATGGTTGTCCACAACTTCCCGCCAAACCCCCCATTGGGCACTTTTCATCCTGTTGTGGCTGGTCATGGTCGTTGACAGCAGCCGTAACGGTAGCCGGGCAACAGGATACGCAACGGGCAGCGGCGAGAGCCGAACTAAGTGGTGGGTTTTGGAAGTTGTTCGGGGGTGATCACGCGGCGTACGGCAACACGTCGATCGCCTCCTGCTGCTCGTGCTGGTCGATCCGCCTGAGCAGGTCACGCAGCTCGGTGCGAGTGAACGTCCACCGGAACGGTTTCGCGGTCGCGTTGTAGCGCCACTCGAACGCGGCAAGCCGTTGCTCGACCTCGGCCAGATCCGTGAAATCGTTGGGAGACACGACCTTGCGTTGCACCACGGAGAAGAAGATCTCCACTTGATTCAACCAGGAAGCATGCACCGGGGTATGCACCATCACCGCGTTCGGGAACCGGGCGGCCAGCCGATCGATCGCCGCCTGACCCCGATGCGACGACCCGTTGTCCACAATCCAGAACACCCGCCTGGCCGACGCATACGGCTCAGTCGTCATGACCTCCTCGACCAACGCCATGAACGGCACGATCCCCGTCGAGGGCGCGCAGCGGCCGAACACCCGAGCCCGATGTACGTCATAGGCCGCCAGATAGGCCAACGCCCCACCCCGCTCGTACTCATGATTGACCCGCATCATCCGCGCCCGCCCCGGCGGCAAGCTCGGATGACAACGGCACCGAGCCTGGATCGAAGTCTTCTCATCACTGGAGATCACATACTCGCCCGGCCCCAACCGGCGACCGCCCCACCAGCGCTCATACAAGTCCAGCACCCGCTGCGCCTTCGCCGCGAACTCCGGATCCCGCGGAAACACCCACGACCGGAACTGCCACGGCTTGATCGCATCCTGAGCCAGCCACCGGCGCACAGTGGCCGCCGAGATGGTCTCAACGATGTCCTGGGCGATCGCTTCGCGAGCCAGTTCCGGACACGACCACCGCGCCAACGGCGCCCCCACAGCGGCCGGTAACTGGCAGGCCAGAGCCTTGACCTGCGCAACCTGCACCGCGCTGAACCGTGGCGGACGGCCAGAGCGGGCACGATCGACCAACCCCGCCATGCCCTGAACGGCGAAACGTCCCCGCCACGTCCGCACCGTGTCCACACTGACCCGCACCTCCTGCGCGATCGCCGCGTTCGGCCATCGACGGGCCGCCAGCAGCACGATCCGTGCCCGGACCTTGTCCCGGTACGGGGTTTTCTGGCCCTGGGCGCGTCGGGTCAGCACCCGCCGGATCGCTGCGGTCACGATCACCGGGCATGCGTGCAGCACTGGCATGGCCGCACCGTTTCATGATCGTCGGCCAGGGCAGCGGCCAGGATGCCGGTCGGGCACGATAGCGGTCATGGCTACCCCACCGGAGTCGACCAAGATCTCTGTCGGCCAGCGACTACGCAGCCATGCCGCCACGCACTGGCCGCAGGCAGGCGAACTGGAATTCCGCTACCGGGGAGCGTTCGTCTACGTCGAAGCACACCTGCCCGACGGGACGGTCCAGCCCCTGATCCGGCTGCGCTATGGCGGCTCGGCTCGGCACTGGGGCTTCGGCCTGTATCTGGCCAGCAGCGATCGGTTCGAGAACCAGATCCTGCCCTCCGGGTTTCCCAGCGGCAGTCCCGAGGAAGCGCTGGACTGCGCCTGCCGCCTCTACCTGGACAACCCCTACTGACCGATCACGACGACCCCGACCCCGAAGAACTTCCAAAACCGACCACTAAGCGAAGCCCCCGAATGTTGATCAAGATGTGACTCACGACCACCACACCGAGGGCTCCGCACCCCTTGTCTACCAGAGCGCCCTACCCGTCTCCCGCGCCGCACTCGACCTGATCACCAACCTGATCCGCCACCACCGCCGCAGCATCGGGTCCCGCTGGCGCAAAGTCACCCCCGGCCGGCAAGCGATCCTGGCGTTGGCCTGGCTACGCCACGACCAACGCCTGGCCGACCTCGCCGCCGCCCACCAGGTCAGCGCTCCACGATCCGCCGCTGGGCCCTGGAAGTCCTGCCCCTGCTCGCCGCCCGCGCACCCCGCCTGGACCGCGTCCTGGCCCGCCTGGCCGCCCACGGCCAGACGGTCCTGCTCGCCGATGGCACCCTGATCCCCACCCGCCGACGCACCGGCACCGCGAACCGACCCCACTACAACGGCAAACACCACCGCCACGGCCTCAACGTCCAAGCCCTCACCCGACCTGCAGGGCCGACTGTTGTGGCTGTCCCCGGTGTTGCCCGGCGCGACCCTGGACATCACCGCCGCCCGCCGCCACCGCCTGCTGGACCGGCTACACCGCGCCGGTGTGGCGGTCGTGGCGGACAAGGGCTACCAGGGCCCTCCGCGACCGGCCCCCACACGACCAGGCCCCACACGACCAGGCCCCACACGGCCTGGTGGTGCATGACCAGGTCGTGCTCACCCCGTACAAGGCCGAACGCAACCACCCACTCACCGATGCACAGAAGACCGCGAACACCGTCCTGAACGGACTACGCCGCGCGGTGGAAACCGGGTTCGCCACCCTCAAAACCTGGCGGGTCCTGGACAAACCCCGACTGCACAGCCGCCACGCCACCACCCTCATCCGGGCGCTGCTGGTCCTGATCCAGCACGAGCAACACAATCGTGACCTGACAACCCCGCACCCACCCCGCCCGTTAACACACTCGGTCAACCCCGACCCACCAGCCAAGACCAGGATGAAAAATGCCCGTTGGGGGCTTGACAGGCATAGGGTTGAAAAGGGCCGAAGCCCCCAGGGTTAGGGCGGGGGCCTGCCCGCGGTTTGTCGGTGTGACTCGGGTCATACTGTAAGCGCTTACTGCTGCTCCCATACGCCGTTCGGCGGCATTCGGACGATCGCTAGGCTTTGGCGATGGCTCGTTCCTCGCCGTTCGCCGATCTCGCCGGGCGCCCGGACGGGCCTTCGGCCGACGCCGTCGTGGTGGAGTTGGGGCGGCCGACCAGGGCCGCGCTCGGCTGCTTCGGCCTGACGACGTTGTTCCTGGCCGCCTTGGCGCTGGCGGCACTCAGCTACGCCGTGGTTGGCTGGCCGGGGCCGCGGGACGCGCCGCCTTCGCTGCGCCCGGTGGCCGCCGTGCTGGGCGGGATCTTCCTGCTGATCGTTGTCGTTCTTGGCGCGATCGCGGTCAAGGCGGTCCGGGGCCGGCAGGGACTGGCGCTGGACGCCGACTGCGTGTGGTGGCGCGCGGACCGGACGCTGGTGCGCCTGCCGTGGTCGGACATTGCGGCGGCCCGGCTGGTCACGCCGCCGTCCAAGATTCGCGGCGCGCGCACCAGTACACCTCGCACCCCGGCCGTCGAACTGTGGCCGGTGGATGTCGAGACCATTAGGCGCCATCCGGCGCTCACCGACCGGGTCACCGGGGGTGGGCCGGTCGGTCCGGAGTCGTTGACGATGCGGTTCGCGTTCCGGCTGCCGTCCGTTGCGGACGGCGGGCCGATCGGCGAGGCGATCGCCCGATTCGCGCCCGACCAATGGGCCGCCGGCACGACCGCCGAGTAGCCCAGCGATTGTCACAGGCATGTATGCGTTAGCACATTTCTGCCACGCCACGCGTCCCTTCGAATACTTTCGGCACTCAGTACCAGTATCAGAGGGGTGAGCCCACCACGGCCGGGATGGGGTGCCAGTGCGCAGACGAGCGACACCTCCACCGGACGTCGGCGAGCCCTCCGAATCGGTTCCGGTCGTGCCACGGCCGCGCGGCCGTGACGGACACGACGTCCGTCACAACAGTGCCACCGTCACGAACGCGAACCGGAAACGTCAACAACGGCAGTACGGTATGTCCAGCGCCGTCCGCGTCACCGGAGGTCCCACCCTGGCTGTCCAGTCGCCCACCGCGGTCACCACCAGCGTCCCCACCAGGGACGCGACCCCGCGCGCGACCAGCGGCGGCACACTGCGGCTGATGTCGCGCCACCGCGCGGTCCTTGTCGACGCCCTCGCCATCGGGGTCGCCTCGCTGGACGTCGCCATGGCCATGCCGGACGGCGCGGTCAACTACACGCTCGTGCTGTCCGCGATCTCCGTGTTCGCGCTGGTGTTCCGCCGCAGGTTCCCGTTCGCCGCGACCCTGGTC
>CAVPCF010000146.1:0-5133 GCA_963702275.1 Candidatus Melainabacteria bacterium | reverse complement strand
GAGAAAGGTGGACGTCATCGACGTGTCGCGGCTGGGCCACCTGATCAGCGCCTCGGAATCGCCGCCCGCGAACTCGCTCGCCGCGATGTGCTCGTCCCACCGATCGAGCAGCGCGGCCATCGCCGCGACCGGATCCGGCCCGGCCACTCTGGCGTCCAACATGTGCACGTCGGCGGCCCGCTCGTCCGCCGCCATCGAGTCGAGGTCCAACCGTTGCCGCCGGTAGATCCCCGCCGCCGACGGCACGCTCAGCGCGACCTCGCCCGCGGCGCGCGCCGGCAGCGGCACAAACTCCGGCAGCAGCGGGTCCAGCGCCCGCAGCCGCCGATCGTGGTTCGTCGTGTCCGCATCAACCCCCACCGACCGATCATGCCTCAGATCGGCCGAATGTTCCGATCATCGGACACGTTCTGTGGGAGGCTGACGGGATGTTCGAGCGGTTCACCGATTCGGCTCGGCGGGTTGTCGTGTTGTCCCAGGAAGAAGCCCGGGGACTGCTGCACAGCTACATCGGGACCGAGCACATCCTGTTGGGGCTGTTCCACGCGCGGGTGGCCCACTACGACCAGCTGCTGGCGGACACGCTCCCGGACATCTCGATGGAGGCGGCCCGGGAGCAGGTCACGAAGATCGTGCCGCTTGGCAACGCCGGGGCATCCCCTGGGCACATCCCTTTCACGCCAAGGGCCAAGCGGGTGCTGGAACAGTCGTTGCGCGAGGCGACGCAAGCCGGGCAGAACTCGATCGGCGGTGTGCACCTGCTGGCGGCCATTCTCTGCGACCCCGAGTCGACGGCGATGCGCGTGTTGGAGGGCCTGGGGGTCGACATCGAGCAACTCGCGACCGCGACGCGCCTGGCGACCCCGCAGGTGCAGCAGCACCCCGCACCCGTGCCGGTCGGCCGGCTCGACGTGCTGGAGGAGCAGGTGCGGCGGCTGACCGAGCAGGTCGAGGAACTGCGCCGCCGGCTGGACGAATCCGGGCGGCGCGGCGAGGGCTGAGCGCGGGGTGATCGCGTATGGTTCGCTCCGTGAAACCTGCTGGCGACGAGCGCACCCCGGACGGCGCGGAGCACGCCGCCGAACGTCCTGCGCGCGAGCAGCTGCTCGACATCCGATCCGAGGACCGGGACGACGCCCTCATCCTGTTTCTCGACGGCGAGATCGACGGGCTGACCGCGCCACGGATGCGAGCCGCGATCAGTACGGCGTTCGATCGGCTCGACGGCCGGATGCTGGTGCTTGACCTGACCGAGGTCCGGTTCCTTGGCTCGGCCGGCCTGCGGACGCTGTTGGACAGCGCGGCCGAGGCCGTCACCCACCGCGGCTACCAGCCGCTGCGGGTGGTGGTGGACGAGAACCGGCCGGTCGTGCGGCCGATCGAGATCGTAGGGCTCGACAACGTCCTGGCGCTCTACCACAGTGTCGGTGACGCGCTCGCGGCGTGAGTTTGTCCGCGGTTGTCCGGGGTACTCTGGTCGCGCACCGCTGGTCAAGGAAGGGTGAGATCAGGGCTGTGCCGCCGACATCCGATCAGGACAAGCACCCACCGCGGGGTCGCCAGGCACCGACCAGTCTGTCCGGGGCGCCCACGTTGGAGGTGGCCCTGAACGCCGAGTGGGTCGCGCCGTCGATCGTGCGTGGTCGTGTGCGGGACTGGCTGGCCGCGCACCGGTGGCCGGGTGCGCACGCGGAAGAGCTGGTGCTCGCGGTGAGCGAGGCGGTCAGCAACAGCATCGAGCACGGCTACGCCATTCCGGCCGGCAGTGTCGCGCGCAGCGGCGAGATGGTCGACGTGCACGGCGTGGTCGTCGTCGACGCGGACGGGTTCCGGCACGTCGTGTTCACCATCAGCGACCAGGGCCGGTGGCGCGCGCCGACCGGCAAGCGCACCACGCGGGGCCACGGCATGCTGATCATGCGGACCTGCGCCGACGACGTCGCCGTCGACTACTCGGCGAGCGGCACGAGCGTCGTCCTGCGCAGCCGCCCCGTCCCGCCCGCCATCGGCTGATGTCCGACCGATCGGGCATGCTCTGGCCATGATCGGACGACTCAACTGCCCGGTGCTGGACTGCCCGGAGCCCGTCGAACTGGCCAGGTTCTACTGCGAACTGCTCGGCGCCACCGTGGTCCGGGACGAGCCGGACTGGGTGACCATCAGGGATGGCGACGGCCGGCTGGTGTCCTTCCAGCGGTCGCCGGGCTACCAACCGCCGCGCTACCCGGATCCGCTGGCCTCCCAACAGATCCACTTCGACGTCCTGGTCGAGGACGTCGACGCGGCCGAGCGGGCCGTGCTGGCGATCGGCGCCACCAGGCTGGACGGCGAGGGCGATGACTACCGCGTGTTCGCCGATCCGGTTGGCCACCCGTTCTGCCTGGTCTGGCGAAACTAGCGCGCCCGGCGCTACCCGCTGACCTGCTCGATCGCCGTGGCGACGTCCGGCACGACCGTCAGGACCTTGTCAAGGCCGGTGACCTCCATCGGCCGCAGGACCGTGCGTGACACCGCGACGACCCGCACCTGAACGGCCCTGGCCACGGCCAGGTTGCGTGCCTCGGCCAGCACCGCGAGGCCGGCGGAGCCCAGGAACGTGACCCCGCTCAGATCGAGCACCAGCGAGGGACCCTCGGTGTCCCCGCCGACGACGTGCTCCTGCACGTGCTCGGCGAAACCGGGCGCCGTCACCATGTCGAGTTCGCCGGCCAGGTGCAGGACCACGGCACGTTGGCCGACCGACTCGACGACTATGTTCAGTCCGCCGGTCGATCTGTCTTGCGACACCGCGCCCTCCTGAAACGTGCCAGTTCACACCCGGAGCCACCTTAGCGCCGGTCGAATCGTGGCACAGTACAGGACCCGCCGATACCGAACACCGAAACGTTCAGAGCGTCCGCGGGGCACCCAGCCGTCGAGCTCGTTGACCGGCCAGGATCAGCATCAACGGCGGCATCGGTGCGACCGAGACGGTGATCACGGCGAGCAGGGACAGGCCGGTCATCAGCGCGACGACCAGCACGACCGGGATGGCGAGGGTGAGCAGCAGGGCGAGGACGACGGCCAGCCGGGTCCAGCGGTGGCGCGGGGCGGGCAGCCGGGGACGGCGGACGCGACAGACGGCGTAGCGGAACAGGCGCCACGACCTGCCGCGGCCCGAGGCCAGGATGCGCATCAGAGCCACGAGTCTGCGGTCACCGGACAGGTCCTGCTCCAGCTGCGCAAGACGTCGTTTTTCGTGCAGGGAGAAGTCCATCTGCGGTCCCTTCGGACAGTACCGGCCGGATCAGCAACTCACGGCGCTGTGCGGGCGTTACTCCAGGAATACCACGCCGGATGGCCGGCAAACGCCGGCTTTGTAACGCAGGTGAAAAATCCATCGAATGATCATGGAATGGTCCGCGCCTGCCCGGGTTTGGCGCAGGTCTCCAAGTTTGGTATGGGTCGCCGTCGGGTAGGTGAACGGTATGAATAGTGTTCCCATGATCAGATTGGCCAGCGGTGTGGAGATTCCCCAGTTCGGCTTCGGGGTGTTCCAGATCCCGCCGCCGGACACGGTGGCCGCGGTGCGCTACGCGCTGGACGCGGGCTACCGCCACATCGACACAGCGCAGATGTACGGCAACGAGCGCGAGGTCGGCCAGGCCATCGCCGAGTCCGGTGTGCCGAGGGAGGACGTGTTCGTCACGACGAAGCTGGCCAACGACCGGCACGGCTACGACGAGGCCATCGCCGCGCTGGGCGAGAGCCTGCGGCGGCTGGGCACCGACTACGTCGACCTGTTCCTGATCCACTGGCCGCGGCCGCGGCTGGGCAAGTACGTCAGACGTGGCGTGCGTTCGAGAAGCTGGCCGCGGACGGGCGGGCCCGTTCGATCGGCGTTTCGAACTTCACACCGGCACACCTGGACACGCTGCTCGCGGCCACCAACAGCGCCGGACGTGAACCAGGTCCAGCTCACCCGGCCTTCCAGCAGCCGGAACTGCGCGCATACCACTCTGGTGGAAGTATCTCCTGGAACAGCCTGGACTTGGGGCGAGAATTTTCGGGTTTTCCCGATAGGTGCGTTTAAGGTTTTGCAAACCTGGACCATCCTGTTAATAGGGAGAGTGCGGGAAATAAATCAGGGGACCGGGGGCCTTGCAAGATGCGATGCACGCAAACAATCACCAGAAGAGTAAGGGCCGACCGGCGGTCGGTCGGACGATGCCCCGGGCGGCCTCGGGGGACGGGATCGGACGGGTCGGGCCGGCGGGGTTTTGAACCACGGATGAACACGAATGAACACGAATTGAGAATGCCGACGGCCCCCGTCCGGCCTGGCCGGACGGATTCTTTGAACCACGAAAAACACGAAATCCACGAAAACGGGCCGGGTGGTCGGTCCGGTCCGGCCGGGCGATCCGCCCTTTCGTGGATTTCGTGTTTTTCCTCAACCGGACCGACCGCCCGGCCCGTTCTCGTGGCATCGCGATCGGTGAAACTTGGGTCCTTACCGCAGCCTCCTCGATCCGGAGTCCCATGGACCCTGGCGGATCCCGGCCGCGTCCTCGAGAATCTCGCGAAGTGGCTTGAGGTACCCCGCGCGGGCGGGCAGTACGTCGGTGGAGAGGCGGAGCGGGCCACGGGCCGGGCGGAGTGCACGTGAATGGCGGACGGATCGAGGCCGGCCGGCGCTCGAGCGGGTGTTCCGCGTCGGGACGGTCGGCGGGCTGAGCGACGCGGAATTGCTCGAGCGGTTGGCGGCCGTTGACGGCGAGGCGGCCGGTGCGGCGTTCGAGGCGATCGTCGAGCGCCACGGGCCGATGGTGCTGCGGGTCTGCCGGATGGTGCTCCGCAGCCACGCGGCCGAGGACGCGTTCCTGGTGCTGGCGCCGGGCCCCGCGGAGATCGGTGCCGCTTCATGACGTTGGAGGGTAACCGTTCACGAAGGCGACAGGCGCATATAAAGCGTCGAGCCGTGAGGGTCCTTCCCCGACGCGTCGGTCGATCACACCGAAGCAGGTTAGCGCAGCAGGTAGAGGGCCACGTGAGGTTCAAATCCAGTCACCCGTCGTTGGAATACCTGTTGGGCAGCAGGATGGTTACCTACAATTGGCCATGCCACATCGGCATCAGCTTCAACTGCGACTG
>CAVPCF010000145.1:0-73977 GCA_963702275.1 Candidatus Melainabacteria bacterium | reverse complement strand
GTGCCGACGATGGACTCCAGCAGCACCGCGGCGATGGTGTCCGGGCCTTCCAGCTGGATGACCTGCTCCAGGTGCGCCAGTGCCCGCTCGCACTCCTGCTCGGGCGTGACCGCCCAGAAGGCCGACCGGTACAGGTAGGGGCCGAAGAAGTGCACGTGCCCGATCGCGAACTCGTTGGGCCAGCGCCGCGGGTCGCCGGTCGAGGTGATCGCGGCCCCGGTGTTGCCGTGATAGGAGCGGTAGAAGCTGAGCACCTTGGTCCTGCCGGTGTGCAGCCGCGCCATCCTGATGGCATTCTCGTTCGCGTCCGCGCCGCCGTTAGTGAAGAAAACCTTCTCGAACCCCGCCGGGGCCAGCCCGGCCAGCCGGGTCGCCGCCTCGCCGCGGGCCTCGTTGGCGTGCTGCGGCGCGATCGTGGTCAGACGGCCCGCCTGCGCCGCGATCGCCGCGGTCACCTTCGGATGCTGATGGCCGATGTTGGTGTTCACCAGCTGGCTGGAGAAATCCAGGTACCGGTTGCCGTCGTAATCCCAGAAGTAGGAGCCTTCGGCACCAGCGATCGCGAGCGGCTGCAGGGCCTTCTGCGCGGACCAGGAGTGGAAGACGTGCGCCCGGTCCATCGCGTACACCTCCGCGCCGCGCCCGGCGTCGCCCCCGTGGTCAGTCGCGCTGTGGTCAGCTGCGCTGTGGTCAGTCGCGCTGTGGTCGGTTACGCCGGCCGCCGGACTGTCCGCGGCGTTGGCGGGCCCGGTCGCGGGCCCGATCGGAACGCCGCGTCTCCCCGCGGACGGGAACTCCGGCCGGGTCGCGGTGCGCAGTGGACCGCCCGACAAGGCCCGACCGAGGTGAATGTCGTTCGTGCCGGGTGCACGACCCGGCGGGCCCGACGCAGGGACGAGACGGCACCCGCCCGGGCACGTCCCCTCCATGCGCCAGCGTGCAATTGCGGACAATGGGGATAGGACGGCCGAAGCAGGCATGCGCCGTTCCGCCTTCCGCAGAGATGCCACCCGCCTGACCCGAACCCCAGTCGGCCCGCGTCGGTCGCACGCCACCGCCGCTGGTCTCACGGGAGCCGATCCTCGATGACTCCGACGCTTCGTCACCCACCCGGACCGCGACCGTCCGGTAACGCCTTCATCGGTCCTTGACGCTTGATTGTCTCTTGCCTGCGTCACGAGGCCGGGCCTTGCCTTGGCCGCCGACCCCGGCACATTGACGCCGAGGCGGAAGGTTGACTACAACCGCGAGGTCCGGCCGATCCTGGCGAAGAACTGCTTCGCCTGCCACGGCCAGGACGAGGCGAAGCGGGCCAAGGGGCTGCGGCTCGACGTCCGCGAGGCGGCCGATCAAGCCGCCCGAAGAACGGCGAGTCGGCGATCATCCCCGGCGACCCGGATTCCAGCGAGCTGATCGCCCGACTCACCGAAGAGGACGCAGACCCTCCGCATGCCGCCGCAGGAAGACGGGCAACCAGCTCACACCGGCCGAGGTCGAGACCCTCCGCCGATGGATCCAGCAGGGGGCGCCTACGCCCGGCACTGGGCGCTGATCCCTCCCGAGTCGCTGCCCCTGCCGACGGTCAATGAACGCGCCTGGCCGCGGAACGGCATCGACTTCTGGGCCCTCTCACCGGCTCGAGGAGGCCGGGCTGAAGCCCTCGCCCGAGGCCGACGGCTACACGCTGCTCGCCGCGCAGCCTGGACCTCCCGCGGCCTGCCGCCGACCCCCGAGGAGGTCGATCGGTTCGCCGCATGACACGGCCCCCGGCGCCTACGAGCGGCCGTCGACCGCTTCCTCGACGACCCGGCTTATGGCGAGCGATGGGCCCGGATGTGGCTCGACCTGGCCCGCTATGCCGACTCGGCCGGATACGGCTCCGACCCGCTCCGGCCCACGATCTGGCGCTATCGCGACTGGGTCATCGACGCCTTCAACCGCAACCTCCCTTACGACCGGTTCACGCTCGAGCAGATCGCCGGCGACCTGCTGCCCGATCCGACCCTCGACGACCGGATCGCGACCGCCTTCCACCGCAACACGCTGACCAACACCGAGGGCGGCACCGACGACGAGGAGTTCCGCGTCGCCGCCGATCAAGGACCGCGTCGACACCACGATGCAGGTCTGGATGGGGTTCACGATCGGCTGCGCCAAGTGCCACAGCCATAAGTTCGACCCGATCACCCAGGAAGAGTATTACCGCTTCTTCGCGATCTTCAACCAGACCGCCGACAACGACCAGCCCGACGAGAGCGCCGGCCGTCCCCGCGCCGACGCCGGAGGTCACGGCGAGATCCGCCGAGATCGACGCCGAGATCGCCGGCCTCGAGGCCGGCGCAGCTAGACGGCTCGAGCGCTCCACGCCGGCGAAGCAGCCGAAGGACGGCATGTCGAAGGCCGTCGCGAACGACTCACGGCCGAGATCGCGGCGCTGGAGAAGTCGCGGCCGACGCCTCGCCGACGTGCCGGTGATGGCCGAGCTGCCGCGCGACCAGGCGGTCGGGTCGACCCGCGTGCTGCGCAAAGGGAACTTCCTCGACCCTGGCGACGCGGTCGAGCCGGGCGTGCCCGCGGTCGCTGCCATCCGCTGCCGGCGGGGCGCCGGCGGAACCGGCTCGGCGCTGGCCCGATGGCTGATCGATCCCGAAGAACCCGCTGACCGCCCGAGTCGCCGTCAATCGGCTACTGGGCGCAGCTCTTCGGCGTCGGGCTGGTCGAGACCGAGGAAGACTTCGGCACGCAGGGCGAGCCGCCCAGCCATCCCGAGCTGCTCGACTGGCTGGCCGTCCAGTATCGCGAGTCGGGCTGGGATATCAAGGCGCTGCTGCGGATGATCGTCACCTCGGCGACCTATCGGCAGTCGTCGCGGGTCACGCCCGGATCTGCTGGCGAAGGACCCGCGCAACCGGCTGCTGGCGCGGGCCCTCGGTTCCGGCTCGAGGCCGAGATGGTCCGCGACCAGGCGCTGGCCCTGAGCGGGCTCTTGAGCCGCAAGGTCGGCGGCCCGAGCGTCTTCCCGCCGCAGCCCGATGGGCCTCTGGCAGGCGGCCTTCAACGGCCAGCGCACCTGGGCGACGAGCCAGGGCGAGGACCGCTATCGCCGCGGTCTTTACACGTTCTGGCGGCGGACCGTGCCCGTATCCCTCGATGGCCGCGTTCGACGCCCCCAGCCGCGAGATCTGCGCGATCCGCCGGATCCGCACCAATACGCCGCTCCAGTCGTTCGTGACGCTTAATGACCCGGTCTATGTCGAGGCCGCCCAGGCCCTGGCGCGGCGGATCGTCCGCGAGGGGGGCTACGACGTCGCGGCGCGCGTCCGCTATGGCCTGGCCTCTGCCTGTGCCGGCCGCCGCGGCCCGAGCAGCTCGAGCCGCTGGTCGCCCTTTACACGGCCGAGCTCGAGCGATACCGCAAGGACCAGCCGGCCGCCGTCGCGCTGGCCACCGACCCGATCGGGCCCCTCCCGCCCGGCATGGAACCGGCCGATTTGGCCGCCTGGACGGCCGTCGCCAACGTACTGCTTGAACCTCGACGGCGTCTTGACCAAGGCTGATTCCATGAACCTGCACATGACTGCCCCTGGAAATGGCAGTTGGCGCGGGCCCAGACCCGCCGCCAGTTCCTGCAAGACGTCGCAGGCCGGCCTGGGCGCCATCGCCGCTGGCGACGCTCCTGGACCGCAACGGCTCGGCGACGGCCGGCGCCGAGCCGGCCGGCCGACCGCTCGGCCGACAACCCGATGGCGCCCAGGCCGCCGCACTTCGCGGCGAAGGCCAAGAGAGTCATCTATCTGCACATGTCGGGCGGGCCGCCGCAGCAAGACCTGTTCGACTACAAGCCCGAGCTGGTCAAGCACCACCTGCAGCCCTGCCCCGACTGAGCTGCTGAAGAACCAGCAGTTCGCCTTCATCAAGGGGCATCCCAAGCTGCTCGGCACGCCGCACCAGTTCGCGCAGTGCGGCCAGAGCGGCGCGCGTGTGAGCGAGCTCCTGCCCCATTTCGCACGGTGTCGTCGACGAGATCGCGATCATCAAGTCGATGTACACCGACCAGTTCAACCACGCGCCGGCCGAGCTGTTCCTCTACACCGGCTCGTCGCGCAACGGCGGGGCGGCGATGGGGTCGTGGATCACCTACGGGCTGGGCTCGGAGAACCAGGACCTGCCCGGCTTCGTCGTCCTGATCAGCGGCGGCACCGACCCCACCGGCGGCAAGGCGCTCTGGAGCACGGCTTTCTGCCCAGCGTTTACCAGGGGGTGCAATGCCGGACGGTCGGCGACCCGATCCTCTACGTCAGCGATCCCAAGGGCATGGACCGCGCAGACCGCCGCCGCACGCTCGACGCGCTGCAGGCAGCTCAACGAGTACGAGCTCGCCGAGTTCGGCGATCCCGAAACCCTGACGCGGATCAGCCAGTACGAGCTGGCCTTCCGCATGCAGATGGCCGTTCCCGAGGCGATGGACATCCGCCAGGAGCCGGAGCCGATCCGCGAACAGTACGGAGCCAAGCCGGGCGCGTCGTCGTTCGCCAACAACTGCCTGCTGGCCCGCCGGCTGGTCGAGCGCGGGCGTGCGCTACGTCCAGCTCTTCGACTGGGGCTGGGACTGCCACGGCACCGGCACCGGCGACGACATCGTCAAGCACCTGCCCGAGAAGTGCCGCGAGGTGGACCGGCCGATCGCGGCCCTGCTGGCGGACCTGAAGCGCCGGGGCCTGCTCGACGAAACCCTGGTGATCTGGGGCGGCGAGTTCGGCCGGACCTCGATGAACGAGGCCCGCGGCGGCTCGAAGTTCCTGGGCCGCGACCATCATCCGCACTGCTTCACGATCTGGATGGCCGGCGGCGGCATCAAGCCGGGCATCACCGTCGGCGCCACCGACGAGCTCGGCTACCACATCATCGAAACCCGGTCAGCGTCCACGACCTCCAGGCCACGATCCTCCACCTGCTCGGCCTCGATGCCTGGAAGCTCACCTATGCCTACCAGGGCTTGAACCAGAAGCTGATCGGCCCCGAGGGGGAGGCCAAGATCCGCAAGGAGTTGCTGGCGTGAAGGGGGCGCACCGGTACCTCGGAACAACGACTCGGAAGAGCTCAATCATCGATGAGCATCGAATCCGCCCTCGACCGTGCCGCGGCGGCGATCGCCGCGGCCGACGCGATCCTGATCGGGGCCGGCGCCGGGATGGGCGTCGACAGCGGCCTGCCCGACTTCCGCGGCCCGCAGGGCTTCTGGCGGGGCCTATCCGCCCATGAGCGACTCGGCCTCCACTCCGCCGCCGTGGCCAATCCCGCGATGGTTCCGCCAGGACCCCGAGCTGGCCTGGGGCTTCTACGGTCTCCGGATGGGCCTCTACCGCCGGACCGAGCCGCACGAGGGCTTCGCGATCCTCCGCCGCTGGGTCGAGCGGATGCCGCGCGGCGGGTTCGTCTACACGTCCAACGTTGACGGCCACTTCCATCGCGGCGGGTTCGACCCGGACCGGATCGTCGAGGTCCACGGCACCATCGCCGGATGCAGTGCCTGGCCGGCTGCGGCATCGGAATCTTCCCGTCCGATCCCTACGAGGTCGCGATCGACGAGCAGACCATGCGCGCCGTGCCGCCGCTGCCGCCTGCCCGATTGCGGCGGCTGGCACGGCCGAATATCCTCATGTTCGGAGATGGCGGCTGGGACTCGTCCGACTCCGACGCCCAGCACCGCCGGCTCGGCGCCTGGCTGCGGCACGCTCGGCGAGTCATGGGCCGTGATCATCGAGCTGGGGGCCGGCCTGGCGGTGCCCACCATCCGGATCATGAGCGAGGGTCTTATTGACCGCCCCGGCGGCACCCTGATCCGGGTCAACCCCCGCGAGCCGGGCGGACCCGAGGGACACATCGCCCTCCCGATACCGGGCGCCCTGGACGCCCTTCTGTGCGATCGATGGCGCGGCTCCGGGATCTCGACTGACGTTCGTCAAATGTCGCTTCCGGACCGAATGGTGGAGCCGGCTCCGGCCGGCGATCTTCATGCGACGGACCTCGATTTCTGGCTCTGCTCCTGGCGGTTGATCGGCCTGGCCGCGCGGCCGAGAATCATCGCCTTTTCTTGCCGCAACAGAACTTGTATTTCTCGCCGCTACCGCAAGGGCACGGCGCGTAACGGTCGGTTCCAGGGTACGCTTCCGCGGCGGCCGTTTTCGGCTGCGGCCCGACCGAGGAGAAACCCTGAGTCGGAGGAGGGCCCGAGGAAACCCGCTGGTGCATTCTCGGGAACATCTCGTGATGTCGTTGTATCATGGGATCGACGATAGAACGTCGAAACGCTGCGAATTCTTCATCATCCATCTTGAGGCTCGATTGCATTTCACCGATGGCCTCATCCCTCTGGTCTTCCGGAAACAGTGCGAGGTTGTAGCAGACCTGGCCAATCGCGAGTGCCTTGTTCAACTGTTCTTCGGAACCATCGGTCTGATCGATCAGCGGTTGCACGTAGGCCACAATCGCTTCTGCAATGGCACCCATGGCCGAGGTCCTCCGTATGGTTGCACCGCATCTATTGTCGATCGGGAAGCAAGTCGGCGTCAAGAAGGAGCGGGTCTTCGGGCCGTCGGGCCGGTCGGGTGCCCGCGCCCCCCGCCGCGGTGATCCAACGTCAATCCTCCTCTCGGTACCCCCACCCCCACCCCAGGTCCACCAGCAGGCGTCCCAACCGAACGGGCCGGTGCGGTCCGGCGGGGTGCCGGGACGGATGCGAACCAGCCCCGTCGGTCCGCCCGGGTTCGGGTCGATCATCAGTCCGACATTGCCCGACGCGGGATCGACCGCCGAGCGGGCCACCCGGAATGGACCCAACCACCGGGGGACGCTGGCAACCGGTGTGGCTGCGACCTGATTGGCCAGGCGGTCCCGGGCCGGTCGGGCCGGTGCGGAAAGCCAGGTGGAGTGGCCTCCGTACTTCATGGCCCCCCTTCTGGACCGGCGGCCCCGGCATCCATGCAGCGGGTCATCGAACAGCCCGTAGCCGGCGATCTCGCGGGGATGGCCATCGTCGATACCCATCTCCCAGACGCTCTCCTTGGCGGAGCCGGTCTGCGCCGTCCGGCCACGATTCGAGGAAGAAGAGGAGCCGCTTCCCGTCGGGCGTGAAGGCGGGTCGGGAGCATCCCCCGCGCCGGGCGTTCGAGTCGGTCCTGGCACGAAGGGGCAACCTCCCGAGTTCCGTTCCATCCGCCCTGGCCAGGAAGATTTGCAGATCCTGTGCGTACCGACCCTCGAGAATGCGAGGGACCGGCCGTCCGGCGAGTATACTGCATCCCGCCCGTCCAGACCGAGAGGACTCGGGGGCCGCGAGCCGTCCGTAGCGACGGTGTACAGCCCGTCATCGTTCCAGAAGAGGATCGTCTTGCCATCGGGCGAACATCGGGAGCGACCGCGATCGATCCCTCCTCTCGCGATCTGACGCAGGCCCGTCCCGTTGACGTTCATCACGCAGAGCACGCCGCCTGCATCCCAGTTGGACGCCAGCCCGCCCCACCTGTAGGTCCGGTCGCGGGTGAAGACGATGAGCGAGCCGTCCGGTGAGAACGCGGGTCCGCGTCGTTCGCGTCCTGCCGCCGTGAGTTGATTCAACGTCGGGCCGTCGAGCGACCGCAAGAAGATGTGGTCGGCCCGGTCACCCGGCTTGCCGGCGGCATAGACGACCGATTTCCCATCGGGAGAGACGGCGGGGCGACTTCGTAATCCGGCGTCGGCAGCGATCCGGGCGACTCGACGCGTCGCCAGGTCGAGCCGGTACAGGTCGCGCCCACCGTCCCCGACGGCGTTGAACACGATCTCGTCGCCTCGGGGCGAGACGGCGAAGGTGATGTCGCGCATGCCCGCCGGGGCGATCGTGGGCGATCCGCGAGCAACCCCGAATCACCAACAAGACCCCGATGACGAGGCAAGCCACCAGCAACCAGGCGATCAAGACAGATGGCCGCGAAGAAGCCGGACGCGAATGCGGCACGACGAACGCCTTCATTTTCCGGAGCTCCCGATCATCGGGCACGTGTGTCCTTCCCCGTCAACCGGCGCCTGTCCGCGCGGAACGATAATTCAGACTATTCGCATTAAGGAATTCGGCGGGCACCTGGACTCGGAGCCAACGAAACGATATCGTGGCGGTCTAGCGGAAGTCCGACTTCATCTCCGATGGTCCAACTCGGCTATCGTAGGCATGTCTTTCTTCAAGTGCTCGACGCCCGCGTCTGTCACCTTGGTGACGGAAAGGGACAGCTTCTTGAGCCGCTTCAGGCCCCGCAGGTGCACGAGACCGGAATCCGTAATGGCGCGTGCGATAGAGTTCGAGGACTTCGAGCCAGGTCATCCCCCCTACGACGGCTAGCCCCGCGTCATCCACCGAGGTTCCACCGAGCCGTAACACCTTCAGGCCGGTGAGCGGCCGCAGTGCGTCGAGGCCGCGCCCGGTAATCCTGCATTCCTCCAGGTCCAGCCCTTCGAGCCGGGTCATCCCCCCGAGGTGGACGAGCCCGGCGTCGGTCACTTTCGTCGCGGCCGAGCCCCAGTTCCGTCAGGTTCGTCAAGGCGGTGAGGTGCGACACCCCGGCGTCGTCGACGTCGGTGTCGGAGAGGTCGAGTTCCCGCAGGTTTGTCAGCGTTCCGATGTTTTCGAGACCGGCGTCGGAGATGGGGTTCCAGCGCAATTCCAGCACCTGCAGGGTCGCGGAGCCGCGGATCGGTGCCAGGAACGTCCCGGTGAGCCGATTGCACCAGAGGTCGAGCTTGCGGAGGTGGGGCATCGAGCGCAGGGGAGGCATCCCCCGGTCCGTCATCCCGGCCTGGAACAGTCGCAGTTCCTCGAGGCCACGTGCACGGTTCAGTTGATTGAGCATCGAACCGCGAAGGTAATGCTCGCCCTCTTCCGAAGGGTGATACTCCTCGATGTCAAGACGCCGCAATCGGGTCAACTTCCCCAGACGGGCGAGGCCCGCCTCGGTCAATCTTTCCAGGCCAGGCGGGGGCATCACTTCCGGCAGGGTGTGGTGGCCCATGCGACTGAGGAAGCAGAGTTCCTCGATCCCGCCAAGGTTGTCCAGCGGGGCAAGCGTCGCGTCGCTGATGGGTTGATCGACGTAGATCACGCGGCTGACTTCCTGGAAATACTCGTCCACCGAAGACTGCGTCGGAGCCATGCTGGGGCCCTGTTCTTGGCGATGCGAGTTCCTTGCCGTTCGCGTACTCGTAGTCGTAGTTGACGTGCCCGTTGTACTTGTTGATTTCCGCGACGGCGCGTCTCTGGCTGCGGGCCCTGTTCTCCTTCCAGCCGAGCCAAAGTCCGAAGATGAGGGTCACAAGAGGAGCATCCGTAGACTGATTGCGAGTCGCAACCGTGGCAATCGCATGGCATAGTCCCCGCGGATGGCCGAGCCTCGATGGGCCTCACTGGCAAGAATGTTCTCTGGATCATCCTTTGCGCTTTTTACTGTACGGCCGAGGACCAGCGTCAAGCCTCAACTATAGTTGAGGCGACGCAGGGGAGGGAATTCGGGGGCGACCTTCCCGAGACCCGACAGACCGGGACCGTCTCGACCGTCCCCCTCCGGCCGACCGGCTTTCTCCGCACGCTGCCCACCGCCGACGGCCGGGTCGCCGCGTCCCGAGCCGACCGCGAGGACTGGAACGATGGTGATCCCGCGGCGGTTGGATCAGCCCGGAGAGGTGCCCTCGGGATCCAGGGGAATCGACCGACCTGGACATTGTCCGTCGAATTGCCCGTAATATGATCAGTCATCGGGAAGTGGCGAATGTCGAAGGGTTCATCACTCACCGCAGGAATTGAGGCCCGCATCGCGCCGGATGTGCTGGCGGTCGTGAAGCGGGCCGCCGAGATCCAGGGGCGCAGCCTCAGCGATTTCGTGGTCGTCGCCGCCCAGGACGCCGCTCACCGGGCCATCGAAGGCGCATCTCATCCGCCTCTCGGTGGAAGATCAGCGGCGGTTCGTCGAGGGCCTGCTGAATCCGCCGGACCCGTCACCGGCGCTCTTGCGTGCCAAGAAAGCCCATGCTCGGTTGATCCGGGAATCCCGGTGATGGAAGGCTTGGATCGAGCCGCTCGGCCTGGACCACGATCGATCCGGGTTCGCCTGCGGCGTCGAGGGCTCGATCGCTACTTCCGAGAGCAGGGTGACGCAGGATCTGCGACGCCGCGTCAACGACCTGTTATGTCGCGCGGAGGCGACGGGATCGACGATCGCCGGCTACTATACGCTGGCCGTCGCGGGCGTCCTGCTGGCGGACGTGCCGAAACCGTTGGCTAAGCGGCTCCCCCGATACCCGTCGGTCCCAGTCGCACGGCTCGGGCGGTAGCTGGCCGTCGACTCGGCGTATCGCGGCGCAAGCTCGGGGCGGCCCTACTCTGGGACGCGATCGCGCGGTCGCTGCGCTCGGAGATCGCCGTCTTCGTGCTGATCGTGGATGCCAAGGACGATCAGGCCGAGGCATTCTACCTCCACCACGGATTCCTCTCATTTGGGAGCGGCCGAGGCAACTCATGCTCCCCCTCGCGAAGATCGTCGCCGGCTGATGAGGCCCCACGACCGTCCCGTTCGAGGCCGGGCCGGTCTGGCCTGGCTTGCGGCCGCTCCTTGCCGTGGCGATCCGGCTCCGTTCTGTTCCGTTCGCCGGACCGCCCGGCGATCTGGTCCGATCCGGCCCATATCCCACGACGATTCGCTGAGGACGGCACTGCCGGCATAACTCATACGACCGGCCCAATGTCGTCGTCGCCCATGCTTCGGCGTCATGCCGCGTGTGTCGCCACTCGGGACCTTTCGCGTCGCGTCAACCGATATCGATCGGCCCTATTTCCGCGGGCCGTCGAAGGAGCCCGGCAGGATCTCGTGCACCGCGCGGACGATCAGGTCCTCGACCGCGGGGGCGAAGTCGGGACGCGTGGCCGTAGTACACCAGCGAGCTGTCGGCCTCGTAGCCGCCCTCGCTGAGGATGCGGCGCGACGGGATATAACTCGGCACGTCGTTGCTGTAGGCGACGACCCAGAGCCGCTTCTCGT
This sequence comes from Candidatus Melainabacteria bacterium, assembly GCA_963702275.1. Lineage (GTDB taxonomy): Bacteria > Actinomycetota > Actinomycetes > Mycobacteriales > Pseudonocardiaceae > DATEPR01. The sequence continues at coordinate 62,917 of CAVPCF010000145.1, read as the reverse complement.
CGGTCTCCCACTTGAGCCGCAGCGCGTAGTTGACCACCACCTCGCCGGCGAGGAACACCATGGCCATGTCATCGCCGAAGCTCCAGGTCTGGACGACATAAGGCACGGACGTCGGGATCGGCTCGCCGCGGTCGAGCCGCTCGAGCACGGTGCGGGCGAAGTCCCTCGGCCCCGGGCCTGGCGGCGCGGGCGGCGATCGCGGCGCGGTCGGGCGCGGCTCCAGCGGGAGCTCGAGGCGGCGGAGCTTGCCGGCGATCCGGCCGGGCAGGGGGGAGAGGCCCGATTTCGCCGCCACCAGGCGATGGACCTCGGCCGCCGCGGCGGCGCCGTGCCGCCTGGCGTCGTCGAGGTTCCGCCGCGGCTCGGGATTGGCGTCGGCCCCGCAGCCGATGATCGCCACCGCCACGGCTCCGGGCGATTGCCGCTCGACGTCGTCGCAGGCGTAGCCGGCCCACTCGGCGCAGATCTTGTTGAACTCGCCCCCGAGTACCCGGTCACCCGCAAGACCCAGATGACCTACTCCGGGCAGCGGTTACGGCGCCGGGTACAGCCCAGGGCCGCGGGCCGCTCGGCTCGGCCCGGCTGCGCCGAGGAGATCCGGGCGCTCGCTTACCAGCGCGAGGTAATCCCGGCACCAGCTGACCTGCAACGCGGCCAGTCACTTCCGGCCCGCCCCGGGGCCTTCCAGGGATCGCCGGGCTCGTCCCGGCCTGCCCCCCAGACCCGGCGCTACCAACACCGTCACGACGACGATCTCGGGGCGGCTCAGGCACCGCGACCCTGCTGGCCGCGCCGCTCGGCATCGCCTTCACCCTTGCCAGCGGTAGGCCCCGGGACCGCCGGCAGGCGGGCTGGCCGCCGACCCCCGGCCTTCCCGGCTAGCTGCAGCCGGTGTCCTCGCGGCGGATCGTCCGACATCGACATTCTCTTCCGTAGGCGGCAAGACGCGGCCAGTCTGCCGGTTTCCCCGGGCGCGATCGAGCCGGTTCACCCCAATGAGCGATCCACAGTGCAACGTACGCGTCGTCAAGTGGCGTGACGGACGGTGCACTGTGTACGGTACATCGACGTAAACGATCAAGACGGCAGGACAGGACGGACACGATGGATCAGGCGGACCCGTGGGTGAACGGGTTGATCGACAGGGCGACCGAGGAAGCGATCCTGCGGGCGATCGGCGACCTGCTGCGGCGTGTCCGCCTCAACAGCGGACTTGCCCTCAATGAGCTGGCGAACCGCTGCGGTGTCTCGCAGTCCGTGCTGTGCCGGGTGGAACTGGCTCGGCGCGCGCCGGGGCTGCCGTTCCTGCTCAACGTGTGCGCCCGGCTGGGGATCCGCGCGAGCGACCTGTTCCGTGCGGCCGAGGACGCCGCTGTGCCGCTGCCAGCGGAGGCAGAGCCGCGGTCCGGGCGGTTTTACGAGCTGCTCGAGGCGCCCGGCTCGTGAGCGGCCAGGCCGGACCAACCCGACGCCTCGATCGCCCGGTAGCCGGCCATGATGATCGACTTGGTGATGGCCACGGCCAGCTCGGTGTCCCGGTCGGCGTAGGCGGCCAGCAGGCGCTCGTGGTCCTCGACCGAACGGCTCAGGCGGCCGGGGAACGACAGGCTCAGTCTGCGTAGTTGCAGGGTGCGCAAGCCCAGGTTGCCCAGCATCCTGGCCAGTTGGCGGTTGCCGGACACTTCGGCCTCTGCCTGGCGGAACTCCACGTTGCGCCAGAAATAGCCGTCCACGTCGGCGCGCGCCGCGTCGACCCGCAACTGCTCCTGCAGGCGGTGCAGCACGGCGAGGCCGTCGGCGGCCGTGTTGCGCACGATCAGCTCGCTGACCATGCCGTGCAGGCACGCGCGCACCTCGTACGTCTCGCGCACCTGGTCCAATGTGACCAGCGCCACGCGCGGCCGCCGGCGGGCGGGGATGTCCACCAGGCCTTCGCGTTGCAGGGTCAGCAAGGCCTCGCGTACGGGGGTGCGGCTGCTGCCGTAGCGCCGGGCCAGCTCGACCGAGTTGACGTCCGCGCCCGGCGGCAGGCTGCCGTCGATGATCCGCATCGCCAGGTCGGCCACCATCCGGTCGACCAGCGACGACTCGGACCGGTCGTCCCCGAGCATGCGGCCGAGCACGCCGTCGGGGCCTTCGACGCTCACGCGGATGTCATAGCTCGACCACACCACACCATTATCGCGAACCGGTGGACGGAAATTCACGCGCCAGGATGCGTACGACGGCCTAACGTTCCGCGCCGTGTCCGATTCCGAATTCCCGCCCTGCGTGGCGACGCTGATCCTGGTCGATCCGCGTGGCAGGCCGCTGGGCACCCTGCCGCCGCTGCCGCCGACCTCGTCGTCGTGGTGGAAGGACATCGGCCCGGTGGTCGACGCGGCGCGCGAGCGGTACGGCATCGACGTGACGATCCTGCGGCTGCTGGGCGCCGACCAGCCCGCGCCGCCCGGTGGCTCGGTGACGTACCTGGCCGAGTACGACGGCCCGCCGTTGGCCGGTCTTGGCCCGGCGACGCCGACCGCGCCGCACCCGTTGCGCATGTCGTGGGCGCGGCCGGGCGGACCGGCGGCATCGCTGGCGTGGGTCGACGAGGTGCTGGCCGGGCACGGCCGCACGGTCACCGGGCGGCAGCAGGTCCGGACGTGGAATCTGTCCTCGATCTGGCGCCTGGACACCGACCGCGGACCGGCGTGGCTGAAGGAAGTGCCGCCGTTCATGGCACACGAAGGCGCCGTGCTGGGCTGGCTGGGCAGGCCGAACACGCCGACGCTGCTCGGCGCGGCCGGTCAGCGGATGGTGCTCGACGACATCCTCGGCACCGACCGGCACGACGCGCCGTCGCCGGAACGGCAGGAGATGCTGGCCGACCTGCTCGACATCCAGGCCGACTCGGTCGACCGGCTGCCCGAACTGATCGAACTCGGCGTGCCGCGCGAAGGCGCCGCCGAGTTCCGCCACGACGCGGAAACCATGCTGCCGCACTGGATCGACGGCGTGCCGCGCGAGGACCGGGCGGTGCTGGGCGACCTCGTCGGCGGGCTGGCCGAGCGGTTCGCGGCGCTGGCCGAGTGCGGTATTCCGGATACGCTGATGCACGGCGATTTCCACCCTGGCAACGTTCGCTCGGACGGCACTCACCGGGTGCTCATCGACTGGGGCGACAGCCGGATCGGGCACCCGGCCGTCGACCTGATCCGGATGCGCGACTGGCACGGGTCGGACCAGGAAGCGTTGTGCGAGCAGTGGTGCGCGTACTGGCGGCGGGCCGTGCCCGGTTGCGAGCCGGAGCGGGCGGTTGAGCTGATCGACCCGGTGGTCGCGTTGCGCGGTGCCCTGATCTACGGCATGTTCCTGCGGTCGATCGAGCCGTCCGAGCGTCCGTACCACGATCTTGACGTGCCGATCGGCCTGCGTGCCGCGATCGAGCTGCACCGTATGTCACAGCCGGCATAGCGGCCCGCAGATTTGAGCCGAGCACCAGCGGGTTCGGCGTGCCGCGTGAGTGGGCAACTCACATGTGAGTTACTGTAACCCACATGGTGGAGACCACTCGGCCGCTCGGCAATTACCTGCAGCGGATCGGCACGCTGATCCGGGACGCGCGCAAGCACCACGGCTGGACGCAGGCCCAGCTCGCCGACGCGCTGGGCACCAGCCAGAGCGCGATCACCAGGATCGAGCAGGGCAACCAGAACCTGAGCCTGGAGATGCTCACCCGGATCAGCAAGGCGCTGGACTCGGAGATCGTGTCGCTGGGCCATGCCGGCCCGATGCACCTGCGGGTCGCCGGCGGCGCGCGGCTGACCGGCAGCATCGGCGTCAAGTCAAGCAAGAACGCCGGTGTCGCGCTGCTGTGCGCCGCGCTGCTCAACGCGGGCCGCACCACCCTGCGCAAGGTCGCCCGGATCGAGGAGGTCAACCGCATCCTCGAGGTGCTGAACAGCATCGGCGTGCGCACGCGGTGGCTCGGCGACGACAACGACCTGGAGATCCAGCCGCCGGAACGGGTCGACCTGGCGCACATGGACATCGAGGCGGCACGGCGAACCCGCAGCATCATCATGTTCCTCGGCCCGCTGATGCATCACCAGGACACCTTCGAACTCCCCTACGCGGGCGGCTGCGCGCTGGGCACCCGGACCGTCGAGCCGCACCTGACGGCGCTGCGCCCGATGGGCTTGGAGGTCAAGGCAACCGACGGCGCCTACCACGCCAGGGTGGACCGCGACGTCCGGCCGCGCAGGCCGATCGTGCTGACCGAACGCGGCGACACCGTGACCGAGAACGCCCTGATGGCCGCCGCGCGGCACCCGGGGACCACGGTCATCCGCAACGCCAGCTCCAACTACATGGTGCAGGACCTGTGCTTCTTCCTTGACGCGCTCGGCGTGCGGATCGACGGCGTCGGCACCACGACGCTCACCGTGCACGGCGTGACCGACATCGACGTGGACGTGGACTACGCGCCGTCCGAGGACCCGATCGAGGCGATGAGCCTGCTGACGGCCGCGATCGTGACCGGCTCGGAACTCACCATCCAGCGGGTGCCGATCGAGTTCCTGGAGATCGAACTGGCCCTGCTGGAGGAGATGGGCCTCGACCACGACCGGACCGACGAGTACCCGGCCGCCAACGGCCGCACCAGGCTGGTCGACCTCACCGTCCGGCCTTCCGTGCTGCGCGCGCCCCGCGACAAGATCCACCCGATGCCGTTCCCCGGCCTGAACATCGACAACCTGCCGTTCTTCGCGCTGATCGCGGCCACCGCCCACGGCTCGACCCTGATCCACGACTGGGTGTACGAGAACCGCGCGCTGTATCTGACGGAGCTGACCAAGCTCGGCGCGACGGTCACCCTCCTGGACCCGCACCGCGTGTACGTGGCGGGGCCGACGCACTGGTCGGGCGCCGAGGTGATCTGCCCGCCCGCACTGCGACCCGCGGTCGTGGTGCTGCTGGCGATGCTGGCCGCCAAGGGCACCTCGGTGCTGCGCAACGTGTACGTCATCAACCGCGGCTACGAGCAGTTGGCCGACCGGCTCAACCAGCTCGGCGCGCGCATCGAGACCTTCCGGGACCTGTGACCGATTCCTTTCCGCGGGTGGCCTGGTCTGTATGGGCAGGACCACCAACGCGAAGGGAACACCATGGCGAGCAAGCAGTCGGCGGCGGTAGCGAACCTCTACCGCGCCTTCCTGGCGCCCAAGGACGAGGGCGACCTGATCCAGGACCAGCAGTGGGACGTCCTGACCTACGAGCCGCTCGGCGTCGACTACGCCGAAACCGACGCCGGTGGGGTGCCGGCGCTGTGGGCGGTCCCGAAGGCATCAGAGCAGGACCGGTTGCTGCTGTGCGTGCACGGCGGCGGCTTCGTGTCCGGCTCGATGTACACCCACCGCAAGATGTTCGCCCATCTCGCCAAGGCCGTCGGCGCCCGCGCGTTGATCGTGGGCTACCGCCTGCTGCCCGAGGGCGTGCACCCGGGCCCGGTCGACGACGTGGTCGCCGCCTACCGCTGGCTGCTCGACCAGGGGATCGAGCCACGCCACATCGCCTTCGCGGGCGACTCGGCAGGCGGTGGTCTGGCGATCACCGCGCAGTTGCGCGCCAGGGACCGGGGCCTGCCACTGCCGGCCGCCGCCATGCCGATCTCGCCCTGGGTGGACATGGCGGTGACCGGGGAGACGATGCGGTCCAACGACGGGAAGGACGTGCTGTTCACCCAGGACTGGGTGCGCGAGTTGGCAGCGAATTTCCTTGATGGCTGCGACCCCCGCGATCCGCTTGTGAACCCACTACACAGCGATCTTGCTGGTTTCGGTCCGATCTACATTCAGGTGGGCGACCAGGAACTGCTGCTGGACGACGCGCGCCGGCTGGCCGTCCACGCCGAGAAGGCCGGCGTGGACGTCCGGCTCGACGTGTTCCCCGAGCAGCAGCACACTTTCCAAATGATGGCCGGCCGGGCACCGGAAGCCGACGACGCGATCGCGAGGCTGGCGGCCTGGGTGCGCCCCAAGCTGGGCCTCGCCGACCGTGCCGCGGCGGGGAGGGCGGCCTGACCGCGGTGGCCGGCGATTTCGTCCGGCACACCGAGCCGTTTCGGCGCGAACTGTTCGCGCACTGCTACCGCATGCTCGGCTCGGTGGACGAAGCGGAGGACCTCGTGCAGGAGACCTACCTGCGGGCGTGGCGGTCCTACGGCGCGTTCGAAGGGCGCTCGTCGGTCCGCACCTGGCTCTACCGCATCGCCACCAACGCGTGCCTGACCGCGATCGAGCGCCAGGGCCGCCGCCCGCTGCCGTCCGACCTCGCCGGGCCCGGCGAGGTCGACGACGGCGCCACGGTCACCTGGTTGCAGCCCGTTCCGGACGCCATGGTGAGTCCGGAGTCCGACGATCCCGCCGAGATCGTTGCCACCCGGGCAAGCCTCCGGCTGGCGCTGGTCGCCACCATGCAGTACCTGCCCGCCCGGCAGCGTGCGGTGCTGCTCCTGCGCGACGTGCTGGCCTGGCCGGCGGCCGAGGTCGCCGAGGTGCTCGACACCACGACGGCGGCGGTCAAGAGCGCGCTGCAACGGGCCCGCGCCCGCATCGACGAGGTCGCGCCGGCCGCCGATCACCTCGTCGAGCCAACCGAACCGGAAGCCCGCGCGCAGCTCCACCGGTACATCACCGCGTTCGAGCACGCCGACCCGGCAATCCTGACCGAAGTGCTGCGCACGGACGCCATGCTGGAACTGCCACCGTCGCCGACCTGGTTCGAGGGCGACGGCGCCCTGCGCTGCGCCGTCGGCGGGCTCGGCTCCCCCGGCGACTGGCGGATGATCCCGACCGCCGCCAATGGGCAGCCCGCCGCGGCCGCCTACCACCGCGACGGCGACGGCACCTACCGGGCGTACGGGATCGTGGTCCTGACCGTCACCACCATCGGTATCGCGCGGATCGTCGTGTTCGCCGACCCCGGCCTGTTCGCGGCCTTCGGCCTGCCGGCGACCGGCTAGGCGGGCAGCCCGAGCCCGCCGACCATGGTCAGCTCCTGCCGGGTGAACTCGCCCGTCAGCAGCGGCATCGCCGTGGCGATGGCGGCCTGCGCCGCGGGCAGCGACAGCGAGGCGTCGTGCGCCGCCTTGCTCTGCCAGACCTCCGTCACCCAGATCACCGTGGGGTCGTCGTCGGACACGCCGACCAGGTACAGCTCGCACCCGGCCGCGCGCAGCCCGTCGACACCGCTCAGCAGGATCCCGACGACCTCGTCGCGGTAGCCGTGCCGGGTGCGCATGCTGCCCAGGTAGCCGTACGTCACGACCGCACCCCGGCACGCAGGCGGCTGGACAACGCGTCGATCACCCGCGCCGAGTGCTCCACCAGATAGAAGTGCCCACCCGGATACACCAGCACCTCGAACGCGCCCGTGGTGTAGGGCCGCCAGGCGTCCGCGTCGTCCAGGCTGATCCTCGGGTCGGCGTCGCCGGTGAGCACCGTGATCGGGGCGGCCAGTGGCGGCGCGTCGGCGTGCCGGTAGGTCTCGGCGGCGTGGTAGTCGTTGCGGATGGCGGGCAGCACCATGCGCAGCAACTCCTCGTCGCCCAGGATGTTGGAGTCGGTGCCGGCCATGCGGGACAGCTCCGCGATGAGCGCGTCGTCGTCCCCGAGGTGCAACTGCTCGTCCCGGATCCGGGACGGCGGCCTGCGGCCGGACACGAACAGGTGCGCGGGCGGCGTGCCGGCCCGCTCCAGCCGCAGCGCCACCTCGAATCCCACGCTGCCGCCCATGCTGTGCCCGAACAGGGCGAACGGCCGGTCCAGCCACGGCCGCAACGCGGCGGTCACGGCGTCCGCGAGATCGGCGATGTTGTCGATCAACGGGTCGCGCAGCCGGTCCTGCCGGCCCGGATACTGCACCGCCAGCACGTCCACCAGGGGACTGAGCGCGGCCGCGACCGGGAGGTAGAAGCTGGCCGAACCGCCGGCGTGCGGCAGGCACACCAGCCGCACCGCGGCGTCGGGCGCCGGGCGGAACCGGCGGATCCACTGAGCACTGTCACCTGTCACACGACGAGTCTGCCGTACCCGACCGACGGGGTGGTGCGGTGCGCGACGAATTCGATCACGCGGACCGTCGCGACGCCCTACGCTTCCAGGACAGCGGGAGGAGGCCGGGGTGGACGAGGGGCACGGCGCGACCGAACCGGACGGCCAGGCCGTCGGGCCGCCGACCACCGACCAGGCTGCGCCTACGACCACCGACCAGCCCTCCTGGCTCGGCTACGCCGCGCCGATGGGTGGCATCCAGATCCGGCCGGAGGAACAGCTCCTGCACGACCGGGACTGGGAAGGGCAGCTCGCCGCGGCCCGGCGCGGGCCGATGAACTGGGGCATCCCGGCGTTCTTCCTGGGGTACGGCAGTTTCTACGTGCTGGGGCTGATCATCACGGCGGTGCTCGCGTCCGGCGCGGTGCGCCTGGACAACGTGCCGACACAAGGCCGTGGGGCGCTCGTGCTGCTCGCGCTCACCCCGAACGTGTTTCTCGGGCTCGGGCCCGCCGTGATGTCCTGGTGGAAGGGCAACGGCCTGCGCCGCGACTACGGCATCGTGCCGACCCGGCGGGACCTGTGGATCGGCGTGCTGTGCGGGCTGGTCGCGTTCGGGATCGGCCTGCTGGTCAACCTGATCCTGCAACTGATCGTGTTCAAGAACAGCAACCCGGGGAACAACGCGGTGCAGCAGCTCAGCGGGCTGTCCGGCGGCAGGTCGGTGTGGCTGGCGATCGCGGCCCTCTTCGTGGTGATCGGCGCGCCGTTGACCGAGGAGACGCTGGTGCGTGGCGCGCTGTGGGGGGCGCTGGAGCACTACAAGCTGCACCGGTACGCGATTCTCGCCCTGACGTCGTTGATCTTCGCGTTCATGCACCAGGAGCCGACGGTCACCCTCGCGCTGTTCTGCCAGGGTGTGTCGATCGGGTTCGCACGGATGATCACCGGGCGGATCGGGGCCAGCATGATCGCGCACGCCACCAACAATCTCATTCCCGCGTTGCTGCTGTTCTTCGCCGCGTAAGCCGTTCACAGGTCGAACACGGTCAGGAACTCGCCGTCGCGGGCCAGGTAGCGGTGGCGGGCGCTCAGGGCGTGCAGCACGGCGGGCATGTGCCCTGCGCCGTAGACGACGGCGACCTTGATCGGTTCGCGGTTGCGCTGCTCGTGGACCGCCATCAGTGCCTGGATCAGGAGTTGGTCGCGTTCGTCGCAGATCAGTCCGTACAGCTCAGGGTAGGCCGCTGCCGCATCTAGTTCCACATCGGACGGTTGGTCCTCCCTGGCCAGGTCCCGTGCCAACATCTGCCGGGTGCCGAACAGCGCGAGCAGGACAGCGTAGATCGGGACGAGAATCCACGCCAGCACCCGCTGCAACCACGGCACCCTGGCCCATCCCCGGCGCGACCGGGCGCCGTCCAGGTCCGGGCGGATCGTCGGGATGCCGAACGAGTCGGGGCCGTCGGACCGCACGACGAGGCGGGCGCGCCGGTTGAACCGCATCGCCCGGTAGGCCAGCGTCAGCAGGGACACCTCGCGCGCCGCGCCGACACCTTCGACCACGGCCAGGTCGCACTCGCCCACCCGCGCCCGGACCGCCGCGTAGTACGCGGGCGAACCCACGTGCACCATCGGGAACAGCACGAACGTCAGCGGCGTTTCCCGGCGCCGCAACGTCAGCACGACCGACCGGACCCACAGTTCGTTCACGTCGACGATCTGCACCCCACGAGTGTGGCAGTCAGGCGCCGCTCACCACCGCGTCGTCCCGGGTGCGGACCGGGCCGACGTACCGGTCCAGCAGCGTGGGCAGGTAGTTCGGGCCGAAGCCGAACTCGTCCCATTCCGGCATCACCGCGCGCAGGTGCGCGGTGGAGATCACGGTGCGCACGGCACCCGGCTTGTCCACGATCTCCCGCCGCGCCGTGATGCCGAGACGTCGTTCGACCTCGGTCACCACGCGTTCGACGCGTTCCGGGTAGCCGGTGGCCACGTTCACGATCTGGTCGGTGACCTCGTGCGCGAGCAACCGGTCCACAGCCGCGACCACGTGCCGCACGTCGATCAGGTCGCGGTACACGTTCTTGTGCACCGACACCACGCCGGTGCGGATCTGCGACGCCAGCGCGGGCACGAGCTGGTGCGGCTGCTGGCCGCGGCCCACGACGTGGCTCAGCCGCAACGCGAGCCACCGCGCGCCGCAGCGGGCCAGCACGGCCTCGATGGCCAGCTTGTGCCGGCCGTAGGGCGTCGTCGGGAAGACCGGGCCGTCCTCGTGGCCTGGCGAGTCGAGCGCGCCGTACATGCCGTCCGACGACGTGGAGAAGAACACCAGCCTGCGGCCCTGCCAACGGCACCGCCGGGCCACTTCGTAGACCAGCTCGGCCTCCCGGTCGAAGTCGGCGACCGACGCCGCCAACGTCTTCGTGACACCGGCGGCGATCACGGTGACGTCCGGGTAGCGATCGGGGAACGCCGCCCCAAGGTAGTGCGCGAGAAAGCCACGACCGACGACGTCCACGACTCCTCCGTCCCGCTGTGTGGAGGTCATCACAGCGGGCGGAGCCAAGTCCACGACTTGCACCGAATACTGGCTTCGGGCTCAGCCGCGCAACGCCGCCGTCGGGGCGAGGCGGGCCGCGCGCAACGCCGGCCACAGTCCGGCGACCAGGCCGACGCCGATCGCGGCGCCGGGGCCGATCGCCAGCACGGTCGGCGGCAGCACGATCGGCTGATGTTGCGTCAGGGCGTAGGCCGCGGTGGCGGCCGCGCCGAGCAGCACGCCGACGACACCGCCGAGTGCCGACAGGATCAGGGATTCGGTCAGGAACTGCACGCCGACCTGGCCGCGTGTGGCGCCGAGGGCCCGGCGCAGCCCTATCTCGGAACGCCGTTCCAGCACGGAGATCACCATCACGTTGCCGATGCCGACGCCGCCGACCAGCAGCGCGACCGCGCCGAGACCGAAGAACAGCCCGGTGAACGCGCCCCGGGTGGCCGCCCTGGCGACGAGCGCGTCGGAGGGCCGGACCACCTGGACCGCTTCCGGCTGGGCCGGATTCGCCGTCACGGCGAGCACCGACTGCACCGCCGACACCTGGTCCGGGTCGGTGCGCACGTACAGCAGGGTCGGGTTGCCGGGGAAGGCGAGCAGGCTCCGGGCGACCGGGAATCCGATCAGCGCGGCGTCGTCGATCTCCGGGGCGATCGTCGAGGGCGCGAGGATGCCGACGACGGTGAAGTAGCGGCCGGCCAGGTAGACCTGCACTCCGGGCGCAGCCCGCGGGATGCCCAGGGACCGGGCGGCGTCCGCGCCGAGCACGACCGCCGGGTAGCGGTCGGTGGCCGGGTTGAGGAACGCGCCGCTGAGCAGGCCGATGCCCAGCGTGCCGGGCAGGGTCGGGTCGGCGGCCACCACCGTGAGGCCGCCGTTGTCGGTCTTCGGCACGGCGGCGGTGCGGCGCACGGTCGCGCCGGGCACCAACCCGACCGCCGACACGGTGCGCACCGGCGGAATCCGGCGGACCATGCCGACGGCCGTGCCGGGCAGCGGCTGCGCGTCGCCGGTGAACGACTGGCCGGTGCCGACCGTGAGCAGGTTGCCCAACTGGCCGAGCTGGGTCAGCAGATTCGCCTCGGACGACGCCGACACCCCGAGCACGCCGACGATGGCCGCGATGCCGATCCCGATGCCCAGTGCCGCCAGCGCCGCGCGCAGTCTGCGGGTGCGCAGGCCGACGCTGCCCAGCCGCAGCACGTCCGTGATCGCCAGTCTCATCGCTCGCCCGCCACTCGGCCGTCGCGCAGTTCGATCCGGCGGCCGGCCGCCGCGGCCACGTGCGGGTCGTGCGTGATCACCACAACCGTGGTGCCGGCCGCGTTGAGCGCGGTGAGCAGGTCGAGGATCGCGGTGCCGTTCCCGGTGTCCAGGTTGCCGGTCGGCTCGTCGGCCAGCACGACCGCCGGACTGCCGACGATCGCGCGGGCGATGGCCACCCGCTGCCGCTCCCCGCCGGACAGCTGGTTGGGCCGGGATGCCAGCCGGTGGCCAGGCCGACCCGTGTCAGTGCGTCGATCGCCGCTCTCCTTCGTCGTTCGGCCGGCACGCCCCGGTACAGCAGGCCGTCCGCCACGTTGTCCACAGTGGACGCGTGCTCGAGCAGGAAGAACTGCTGGAACACGAAACCGATGGCCCGTGCCCGCAGACGGGACAACGCCCGGTCGGCGAGGCCGGCGATGTCCTGCCCGGCCACGTGGACGGTGCCGGTCGACGGCCGGTCCAGGGTGCCCATGATGTGCAGCAGCGTGCTCTTGCCTGAGCCCGACGGGCCGACGATCGCGACCAGTTCGCCTGCCGACACGCTCAGGTGCACGTCGTCGAGGGCACGGACTCCCGGGTAGTGCTTGCCGACGCCGTCCAGGACCAGCACGGGTGCGGTCATGACGCGGGCACCTCCACCGTCGCGCCTGCCGCGATGCCGGACCCGGTGACCTGGACGAGGGTGTTCGCGAACAGTCCGGTGTGGACACCGACGAGCCTGCGGGCGCCGTGGTCGAGCAGCCAGACGCCGTAGCCGCCCTCGGCGAGCGCGACCAGCGCGTTGATCGGCACCGCGAGCACGCCGTGCGCGGACTGGTCGGTGACGTTCACGGTGACCGGCGCCTGGTCGTAGGACGCCGCCGAGGTCGGGTTCGCCAGTTCGACGGTGGCGGTGGCCACCGCGGGCGCGTTCGGGTTCAGCCGTTCTGGCCGTTCTGGCCGGGGTTCGCCGCGGCCGTCGCCGAGATCGCGGTGATCGTGCCGGGGACCGTGGTCGTGCCGTCCGGGAGGATCACCGACACCTGGTCCCCGACCCTGGCCAGGTATTCCTGGACGACCGGCACGGCCAGGTTCACGATCCGCGCGGTGCCGGTGGCCTGGATCAGCGTGCCGGGCCGAGCCTGGTCGCCGAGCGCGGCGGCCACGCTCGCCACCCGGATCGGACCGGCCGCGTACACGATGTCGGCCGGCCCGAGCGCGCCGGTCACCGGCGTGCCGACGTGCGCCTGCCAGCGGCGGATCGCCTGGTAGGTCGCGGTGTCGAAGTGGTCGTTCACGGTGAGCCGGGCGTAGCCGAGCGCGACCAGGTTCTGCTTGAGCTGCGCCACGTCCGGCCCGTCCGGCACGCCGGGCGCCAGCGTCCGCCACACGGGTCGCGGCCCGTAGCACAGCAGGATCGGGTGACCGTCCACTTCGTACAGCGCCTGACCGAGGCCGACGACCTGACCGACCGCCGGCAGCGCGGTGTAGGTGCCGCTGGCCTGGTTGGCAACGGTGTACGCACCCGAGTAGTCGACGGTGCCGTTGAACTGGATCGTGGTGGTCAGGTCGGTGCGCACCACGGTCGCGGTGCCCGTGCGCACACCGGCAGCCGACGCGGCGGGTGGCCGGGCCGCGTTGTGTTGCACGACGACCGCGGTGCCGCCGCCGACCGCGGCGACGACGGCCAGCACGACCACCCCGACCCGCAGCACGCGCCGGTCAGCCATGGCTCAGGCTGGTCAGCTTCGACGCGTTCAGTTCGGCGTCGATCTCGGCCACGCACGCCCGCTGGGCCTGCTGCATGACGGGGCTGGCCTTGCCGCCTGCCGGCAGTTGGTCCAGGGTCAGGCCGAAGCCGTGGCCGGGGGTGAACGGCGTGCTCGCGGTGGGGTCGCGGTAGTTGGGCAGGCCGTGCGCCCGCATGCACCGCGCCGCGCGCACACCGGCCTGGACCAGCGCGGGCGTGGCCTTCGGCTCGTTGTCCGGGTTGAAGTTCGCGGCGGCGAACAGCGACTGGCACGCGGCCCGGATCGGGTCGAAGAACGTCCTGCTGTCCTTGCTGGCGTCCTGGAGCGACCGCTGGTCGGTGTAGACCGAGCCGTCGGGTGCGATCACCGGGTCGGGGTAGGCGGGCACGCCGTGGTCGCGGATGCACTGGGCGGCCGCGTGCAGCGCCTGCGCGTTGGTGCCGTGGTTGGCGGCCGCGGTCGCACCCGCGAGGCTGGGCACGGACGTGGTCGGCGTGGCGGCGCACCCGGCCACGATCCCGGCGGCCAGCACGCCGGCGGCCAGAATGCTGTTGCGTCTCATCGGGTTTCCTTTCTCCCGGCGACAGTGATAGCGGGTCGGCGGTGACAGCAGCCCAACAGCGGACGGCTCGGCGACGGCGGGTCGTGGCTGGTCAGCGGTTGCCGGATCACCGGGGCGATGGGTGATCCTGTTATGTCGTTGTCATCCGCGACGGGGCACGATGGGAGCCATGCGGGTCCTGGTCGTCGAGGACAACACGGTGCTGGCCGATCGGATCGCCGACGGCCTGCGCGACGCCGGCATGGCCGTCGACACCGCCTACGACGGCGCGGTCGCGCTGGAGAAGGCGGTGCTGGTCGACTACGACGTGATCGTCCTGGACCGCGACCTGCCGCGCGTGCACGGCGACGCGGTGTGCGCGCACCTGGTCGCCGGCCACGCCACCACCCGCATCCTGATGCTCACCGCCGCCGCCTCCGTCGAGGACCGGGTCGACGGCCTCGATCTCGGCGCGGACGACTACCTGGCCAAGCCGTTCGCGTTCGCCGAGCTCGTCGCCCGGCTGCGGTCGCTGGGCCGCCGCTCCCCCGCGCTGCCGCCGATCCTGGCAAGGGCCGGCGTGGTGCTGGACAGGGCGCGCCGCAGGGTCAGCCGGGCCGGGCGGCCGATCTCGTTGACCCGCAAGGAACTCGGCGTGCTGGAGGAGTTGCTCACCGCGGACGGCGCGGTGGTCAGCGCGGAACGCCTGCTGGAGAAGGTCTGGGACGAACACGCCGACCCGTTCAGCAACACCGTGTCCGTGACCATGGCCCGGCTGCGCCGCAAGCTGGGTGCGCCGCCGTTGATCGAGACGGTGGTCGGCGCCGGATACCGGCTGCCGTGAAACGCCGACGGTCCGTCCGTGCCCGGATCGCGCTGGCCTGCGCCGGGCTGTTCCTGGTCGCCGGTGGTGCGCTGATCGCCGTCACCTACGCACTGCTGGACCACGGCCTTACCACCTCGGCCCCGCCGGTCACGAAGACCGTCATCGACCCGCAGCTCCTGGACCGGTGCAAGAACGCCAAGGTGAGCAACGACAGCAATCTCGTGGCGAAGTGCAAGGCGGCCTTCAACGAGGGCGCGGTGGCCGGCGCGAAGCAACAGGGACAGAACGCGCTGGACCAGTTCCTGATCTACTCGCTGGCCAGCCTCGGCGGGCTGACCGTGCTGGCCGGCGGGGTCGGCTGGGCACTGGCCGGCCGGGTGCTGCGGCCGCTGCAGGCGGTCACCGAGGCCGCGCGGCGCGCGTCGGAACACAACCTCACCGACCGCATCGCCCTACAGGGCCCCAAGGACGAGCTGAAGGAACTCGCCGACACGTTCGACGGCATGCTCGACCGGCTGGACGCCGCGTTCGCCAGCCAACGTCGGTTCGTGGCCAACGCGTCGCACGAACTGCGTACCCCGCTCACCGTGATGCGCACCGCGATCGACGTGACCCTGGCCAAACCCAACCGGGACCCCGCGCAACTGGAGGCGATGGCCCTCGAGGTCCGCCACGCGGTCGACGGCGCGGAGAAGCTGATCGACGCGCTGCTCACCCTGGCCCGCAGCGACCGGGGCCAGACCGGCGCCGAGTTCGTCGACCTGGCCACCGCCGCCGAGGACGCCATCGACGCGACCTGCGGGCCAACTCGCCGCCGCCGGCATCACGGTCCGGAGCACCCTGCGGCCCGCCGAGTTGCACGGTGACCGGGTGCTGCTGGAACGGATGGTCGCGAACCTGGTCCAGAACGCGGCCCGGCACAACGTGCCGCACGGCTGGATCCGGGTGGACACCGGACACCGCGACGGCCAGGCGTGGCTGGTCGTCGCGAACGGTGGCCCGGCGCTGCCGGCCGACGCGGTGCCCACGCTGTTCGAACCGTTCCGCAGGCTGCACGACCGGGTCGGCTCCGACCACGGCGTCGGACTGGGCCTGTCCATCGTGCGATCCGTGGCGAGCACCCACGGCGGCAGCGTGGGCGGCCGCGCACTGCCCGACGGCGGGCTCGAGATCACCGCCACGCTGCCGGTAACGTCCGGTCCCGCCACGCAGACATACTGGTCAGAACCCTCGACGGCATCGGAACGGTGAAGTGGACTTCAGGCAGACGATCACGGCCCTTGGCCGTCGGTGGTACGTCGCCATTCCGGTGTTCTTCCTGGTGCTGGGCATGATCGGCGTCATCACGGTCTCGACGAAGCACCAGTACGAGTCCACCGGCACGGTCGTGCTCCGCGAGCCCAGCCTTGCCCAGAGCGGCGGCAGGGGCGGCGACCCGCCGAACCCGATGCTGTCGTTCTCGGACAGCTCTGAGTACCGATGCCCAACTGCTGGTCCAGAGCCTGAACAGCCCGACGGCCGCCGCCGCGGTCAGCGCGTTGGGTGGTGGCACGGCCACGTTCCTCGCCGGCAACGGCGGTCAGGCCGGGCCGTTCATACAGGTCACCGCCGACTCGCTAACCGCGGGGCCGGCGGCCGCGACGGTGGCGCTGGCCTTCAAGTACGCCAGCGAGGAGTTGGCGCAGCGGGAGAAGGCCCTTGGCGCGTCCACCAGCTCGTACATCATTCTGGACGCTGTCGTGCCGCCGACCGATCCGACGTTGAAGATCGGTGGCAAGTCCCGGCTCGCGTTGGCCGCTGTGATCATATCGCTCGCCGCGACCCTGACCGCCACGTCGCTGGCGGACACCTATCTGCGGCGGCGTGCCGGCCGTCGGGTTGTTCCCGTGCCCGCGGTCTAGCGGTCGCCGTGGAATACCGAACATTGTTCTCCGACATTCACCGCAGGCCAGGCATGCGGCGGTGGGCCCTGCTGGTGTGCAGGTAGCGCGCGCGGCCGGTGCCGTCGTCGCCGAGGAACGCGAACGGCGAGTGCACGCCGCGCTCCGGCTCTACGGTGATCAGCGTGTCCTCGTCGAACGCGACCAGCTCCCAGCGCTCGACCTGGCCGCCGAGCTCCAGGCTCAGGCCCTTCGGGTTGATCGTCAGCCAGATCCGGCCATCCGCCTCCTGGCTGACCGTGAGGTCGTTGAGCCGGGACGAATACGTGCCGGCGTACCGGCGCCCGTCGATGCGGGGCCGACCGCCGCGCGGTACAGGATCGCCTCGTACGGTCCGTTCGCCGCGTGGGTCAGGCCGAGCGGCGTGAACAGGTGCTCCCGCAGGCAGTCGTCGAACGGCTTGCCGCGCAGCGCTTCGACGATCCGGCCGAGCACGCAGAACCCGGCGTTGCTGTACGAGAACAGCTCCCCCGGTGGGAACAGCTGCGGCACGTCGGCGAGTACTGGCAGGTACTTCTCGAGGCAGTCGTCTCCCTTTCCGGTGTCGGTGAAGATGTCGCCCTCGAAACCCGCGGTGTGGCACAGCAACTGACGCACCGTGATCACCGCGGCCGCCGACTCGTCCGCCAGTGCGAACGCCGGCAGGTAGTCGCGCACGGCCGCGTCGATGTCAACGCGACCCTCGTCGACGAGTTGCATCACCAGGGTCGTTGTCCACAATTTGGTGATCGA
Source organism: Candidatus Melainabacteria bacterium (assembly GCA_963702275.1). GTDB lineage: Bacteria > Actinomycetota > Actinomycetes > Mycobacteriales > Pseudonocardiaceae > DATEPR01. The sequence goes on along the minus strand of CAVPCF010000145.1, from coordinate 45,289 downwards.
GCCGAGCTGGAACACCGAGTCCGCAGTGGCCTCGACGCCGGTCGCCTTGCTGAGTACGCCGGCGGCGCTGTCGATCACCTCGTCGCCGACACAGACGCCGACCGCCGCGCCGGGCACCTGGTACTTGGCGATCAGTTCGGGCAGCCGGTCGGAGATCCATGCCTTGATGTCGCTCAGGTTCGCCATGCCTTCACCGTAGAGAACACTCAGTGTGTGCGGGCGTGCGCTCGGGTCGGGCACAACAGGTGCCATCATGATCGAAGTCGCCGCGCCACAGGGAGCTGCCTGACATGACCGAGCACCGTCCCGCTCCGCCGCCGCTGGCCGGGGTGACCGTGGTCAGCCTGGAACACGCTGTCGCGGCGCCGTTCGCCACCCGCCAGCTGGCCGACCTCGGCGCGCGGGTCATCAAGATCGAACGACCCGACGGCGGCGACTTCGCCCGCCGCTACGACGAGACCGTGCACGGCCAGTCCAGCTACTTCGTCTGGCTCAACCGAGCCAAACAATCCCTCACCCTGGACGTGCGGACCGCAGACGGCAAAGCCATTCTGGCGGAGCTGCTGGCCGGGGCGGACGTGCTGGTGCACAACCTCGGCCCCGGCGCGGCCGCCCGTTTGGGCGTCGACGCCACGTCGGTGGCCGAGCGGCACCCCAGGGTGATCCACTGCACGATCTCCGGGTACGGCACCGACGGGCCGTGGTCCGACCGGAAGGCCTACGACCTGCTCGTGCAGAGCGAAACCGGGCTCGTGTCGCTGACCGGCAGCCCCGACGAGGTGGCCAAGGCCGGTATCCCGGTCGCCGACATCGCCGCCGGCATGTATGCCTACAGCGGCATACTCACCGCGCTCTACCGGCGCGCCACCACCGGCTGGATCTCCGCGGTCGAGGTGTCGCTGTTCGACGCGCTGGCCGAGTGGCTGAGCTCGCCCGCCTACTACACGCGGTACGGCGGCCGGCAGCCGGCGAGGGTCGGCGCCCAGCACGCCACCATCGCCCCCTACGGCCCGTTCACCACCGCTGACCACGACACTGTCCTGCTGGCGATCCAGAACGAACGCGAATGGCACGCGTTCTGCCGGATCGTCCTGGACCAGCCGACGCTGGCCCGGGACCACCGGTTCGCGACCAACCCGGCGCGCCTGGACCACCGCGATGAGCTGAACGCGGTGATCGCCGCCCGGTTCGGCACGCTCGACACCGCCGCGGTGCTGGCGTTGCTGGACAAGGCGAACGTCGCCAACGCCCGGATGAACTCCGTTGCCCAGTTCCTGGATCACCCCGTCCTCGCCGGCCGGTGGCGCACCGTGGCCACTCCTGGCGGTGACATCGAGGCTCTCCTGCCGCCGGTCAGGCTGGCCGACACCGAATCCGTGATGTCCCCGGTCCCGGCGTTGGGCGAGCACACCGATGTCATCCTGCGCGGCCTCGGCCGTACCGACACCGAGATCGCCGCGCTGCGCGCCGCGCACGTCGTCTGAGAGGACCTGACCTTGACTGAGGAAGAGCAGGCGATCGTGGACACCGTCCGCGATTTCGTCGACCGCGATGTCCGGCCTGTCGTTCGGGACCTGGAACACGCCGACGAATACCCCGAGCGGCTCATCGAGCAGATGAAGCGGCTCGGCGTCTTCGGGCTGGCCATTCCCCAGCCCTACGGTGAGGTCGCCGTGTCGACGCCCTGCTATGTCCAGGTCACCGAGCAACTCGCGCGCGGCTGGATGAGCCTGGCAGGCGCCATGGGCGGGCACACCGTCGTCGCCAAGCTCATCCTCACCTTCGGCACGTCGCAGCAGCAGCGGCGGTACCTGCCGAAGATGGCGACCGGCGAAATCCGTGCCACGATGGCGCTGACCGAGCCCGGCGGCGGGTCCGACCTGCAAGCCATCACCACCACTGCCCGGCGCGACGGCGACGGTTATGTCGTCAACGGGGCTAAGACCTGGATCACCAATGCTCGCCGGGCCCAGCTCGTTGCCCTGCTGTGCAAGACCGATCCTCACGCGGAGCCGCGTCATCGGGGCATCAGCATCCTGCTTGTCGAGCACGGTGACGGTTTCGTCGTGTCGAAGGACCTGCCCAAGCTCGGCTACAAAGGTGTCGAGAGTTGTGAGCTGTCCTTTCACGACTATCGCGTGCCTGCTGATGCGTTGCTCGGTGCGGTCGAGGGTCTTGGGTTCGGCCAGATGATGAAAGGGCTGGAGATCGGCCGTATTCAGGTTGCCGCGCGGGCGCTCGGTGTCGCTCGTGCCGCGTTGGACTCTTCGCTGCTCTATGCTCAGGAGCGGGAGAGCTTTGGTAAGCCTATCTGGCGGCATCAGTCGATCGGTAATTATCTGGCCGATATGGCTACCAAGTATACTGCGGCGCGGCAGCTTGTTCTGTATGCCGCCGATCGTTACGACGCGGGTCAGCGGTGCGATATGGAAGCTGGTATGGCTAAGCTGTTCGCTTCTGAGACGGCCATGTCGATCGCGCTGGATGCTGTGCGGATCCATGGTGGTTATGGGTATTCTACCGAGTTCGATGTCGAACGTTACTTTCGTGATGCTCCGTTGATGATCGTTGGTGAGGGGACCAATGAGATCCAGCGTAACGTCATTGCTGCTCAGTTGGTTGCTCGCGGTGGCCTCTGAATCTTGTTTCTGTCCTGTGTTTGGCTGGTCCACGTTGTTTGGGCTTCTGCATCACCCCGATACTCTATTGTGGTGACGGTTGTTGGTGGTTTGTCAAGGCGGGAAAGAGTACCTTGACAAACCACCAACAACCGCTTTCAAAGATGGCCCGTATCGGGGTGATGCAGAAGGACTGGGCGAACAGCGGAGTGCCGCGTGTTTGGGCCGAGTCCCGTTGAAGCGAAAGAGGCGCCTCGGTTGGGAGCTTGCTCTTGTTCGTCCGGCGGGTCGCGTCTGGTTCTCGGAGTTCGAACGCCTCGGTTGGGAGCCGCGCTCGTTCGTCCGGCGGGTCGCGTCTGGGTTCTTGGTCTCGTTCTGGCTGTTTTATTCTGGTCTGGTTCTGTTCCTTGTTCTGGGTCAGCCGAACCGCCGGTGGGCTCCTGTGGGAGGCACCGGCGGTTCGGACCGCTTTTATTCGGGTGTCAGATTCGCGTTAGTTCGATGACCGGGATGATTCGGGTGGTCTTCTTCTCGTATTCGCCGAAACCGGGCTGCGCGGCTACCTGCTTGGCGAAGATCTCGTCGCGTTCGGCGCCCGTCAATACCGACGCGGTGACCGGGAACGTCTCGGTGCCGACCTCGACGGTGGTCTTGGGATTGGCGACGAGGTTGTGGTACCAGGCCGGATTCTCGTCGGCGCCCGCCTTGCTGGCGAAGATGAACAACCGGTCGCCATCGGCGAGGTAGGCCAGTGGCGCGACACGCTCGACGCCGGACTTCGCACCGACGTGATGGACCAGGATCAACGGCGCACCTTCGAACATGCCGCCGACCTTGCCGCCCTTCTCGCGGAACTCCGCGATCACGTTGTTGTTGAACTCCACCATGTCGGTCATCGGACACCTTCCGGTCGCTGCCAAGCACCTTGGTTGAAGGAAAAACTATCTGGCGAACAGGTGGCAGCGCAACCGCGGCCGGCAATGTCGGCGGGACTTCGGTGCGAGCCGTCCGGGGCTGATCGCCGCGGTCGCCCGGAGCTCGGCGAGCTGAGCAGCGTCGAAGCCGAGCTGGATGCATTGTACACAGAGGACCGCGCGCACCGACTCCCGGGTGTCCGCCGTGACGCCCGGGAGTCGGCCTTCTTTGTTGCCTCGGGGTCAGAACTTCCCGGCAGCGACATCGGACAGGGTCACGCGGGTGACCTGGTAGCTCTCCGTGGTAGGTACGTCCCCGATATGGCCGACCATGGTCGCGATCGGAATGCCGGTGAGCGCGTCGATGGTCAGCGTTTCCCGGAAGTTGCTGGACTTTGCCGGATAATCGGCGGGGAACAGGGCCGGTCCCGCCGTGATGGCGAGCGTCGGCCTGCCATTCGTCGTGGTGTTCCTGACGGAGATATCCGGCAGCGTCGACAGGATACGGAGAACACCGGCCCGGACCTGGGCGTTGCCGGCGCCCGTGATGAGCGCGTCGAGCGAACCGTCCAGGATCCAGTTGTTCGTCACATCCTGCGTGACCTTGGGCGGCTTGACACCGTCGGGGAGTGCGGAGTCCGCCATTCGCTCGCGGGCGACGGCGAGGTCACCGGTGGTCGCGTAGATCGCGTCCTGCACCTCGCGTACGTTGAATCCGTTGCCCTCCGTGTGGCCGCCGCTGACCTGTGCCGACAGGCCGCTCCTCGTCTGCGAGAAGTAGTACTTGCCGTTGTCGGCGTACAGGTCCGCGACCGTGATCGTCGGGGAGCCGGGATTGATGTTGCTGCGCATGATCAGCGTCGCGTCGCCCGTCGGCGCGGGGGTGGTGGCCTGGAGGTGGTCGGCCAGGCGCACCAGCGTCACGCTCGCCGCGGCGCCGCCCGGCTGGCCGGTGGGGTGCTTGGCGGTGGTCCTGGTCGCCGTCTGCCGGTTCGCGGTGCCCTCGTGCTGGATCGTCCCGATCGCGGTCACTGCCACCACGACCACTGCCGCGGCGGTGGCGGCGCGGGCGGCCGTGGCTCGTCGCCGCAGCCGCAGGCCGCGGCGCTCGATGGCCGCCGGGTCGGGCACGAAGGGCTGGGTGGCGACCAGGTCGTGCAGCGCCTCGCTCAGTCGGTCCTCGGTCTGGGGGGTCATCGCCGCAGTTCCTCTCGTCGCAGGACGGTCTTGAGCGTGTTCAGCGCCCGGAAGGTCTGGCTCTTGACGGTGCCCTCGGTGCACCGCAGGACCGCGGCGGTCTCCCGCTCACTCATCCCCTCCAGGTAGCGAAGGACGACGGTGGCCCGCTGGCGGGCCGGGAGGCACAACAGGGCGCGCAGCAACTCGGCGCGGTCGACGACGTCGTCGGAGAAGTCCCCAGTGGCGGCTTCGGGTTCCGCGCCGCCGGGCGCGACAATATCGCGGCGCCGCCGCCAGTGCCGGTTGGCCTCGTTGATCAGGATGCGCTGGACGTAGGCGTCCGGATTGTCGGCGCGCCGCACCCGCCGCCAGTGCCGGAACGCCTTGGCCAGTGCCTCCTGGACCAGGTCGTCGGCCAGGTGCCAGTCACCGCAGAGCAGGTAGGCGGTGCGGTGCAGTGGCGCGGCCCGACTCTTGACGAACTCCCGATAGTCCTCGTCCGGGCGGTTCGTCGCTCGCGGGCTTTCGGTTGTCATGTACAGATAGACACCGGCCGGACGGGAAAGGTTGTCAAGTTGGTCTCTCCGGTAGCGTGCGGCGGTGACCGGCGAGGACAGGGCCAGCGGGCGATCGGTGCTGGCGCGGTATCCCGACTTCCGCCGGCTGTTCGTCGCGAATTCCCTGTCGCTGCTGGGATCCAGCGTCACCACGGTGGCACTGCCGCTCACGGCGGTCGTGTATCTGCACGCCTCACCTGTTCAGATGGGCCTACTCGGTGCGGTGGCGCTGCTGCCGCACCTCGCACCGCGTCGGCGACGCATGCCGGCCGACATCGTTGACGGTCTCCGTGCGGTCTTCACCCACCCGGTCCTGCGCGTCGTGACGCTCGCGGCCACCATTGGCGCGTTCGCCAGTCAGCTGCAGAACGTCGTCCTCGTGCTCTACCTGGTCCGGGACCTCGGGCTCTCCGCAGCGCTGGTCGGTGTGGTCGTCGCGATCGGTGGCGCGGGTGGTGTCGTCGGCGCGCTGCTGGCGACGCGGATCACCCGTCGCATCGGCCCAGGTCCGGCCTTCATCACCGGGATGTTCCCCGCGGGCATCGTCCTCGCGGCCGCGGCAGGCGCGCTGCTGGGTGGGTTGCTCGGATCGACGCTCAACCTCAGGGCCACCCTGATCGTCGGCAGTGCGGTGATGCTCGCCGGCGCCGCGATCGCCTACCTCTCCCCACTCCGTTCGTTGCGCCGGCTGCCCGCCCGGCACGCGTAGGCACGGCGTGCCCACCTGGGGTGACGGCGGAGCCGACCGGCAGACTGACCGCGTGACCCTCAAGGATGACGAAGCGCGGGCGACCGCGCCGGCCGGCCGTGTCCACCGCGGCGGGCTGCTGGCCCTGTCGCTGGGCGCGCTGGGTGTCGTGTTCGGCGACATCGGCACCAGCCCGCTGTACGCCCTGCAGACGGTCTTCTCGCTCGACAACGGCGCGGTGCGGCCGGTGGCCGGGGACGTCTACGGCGTGCTGTCGCTCGTGTTCTGGTCGATCCTGCTCATCGTCTCCGTCAAGTACGTCGGGTTCGTCATGCGCGCCGGCAACGACGGCGAGGGCGGCATCATGGCGCTGGCCGCGCTCATCCGCCAGCGGCTCACCGGGCGGCCGCGGCTGGTCGCGGTCGCGGTGCTGCTTGGCGTGATCGGGGCGTCGCTGTTCTTCGGGGACAGCGTGATCACGCCCGCCATCTCCGTGCTGTCCGCGGTGGAGGGCCTCGGGGTGGTCTCCCCCGGCGTGCACGGCGTCGTGCTGCCCATCGGGGTGACGATCCTGATCGTGCTGTTCCTCGTGCAGCGGTTCGGCACGCACCGGGTGGGCGGGCTGTTCGGGCCGGTGATGCTGCTGTGGTTCGTGACCCTGGCCGCGCTCGGCCTGCCGCAGATCGTCACCCATCCGGGTGTTTTGCGGAGTCTGTCGCCGACCTACGCGTTCGCGTTCGTCGTGGACCGGCCGTTCGTCGCGTTCATCGCGATGGGCGCGGTGGTGCTGGCCATCACGGGTGCGGAGGCGCTCTACGCGGACATGGGGCACTTCGGCCGGGCGCCGATCAGCAGGGCCTGGTTCGCCGTCGTGTTTCCCGCACTGACCCTGAACTATCTCGGCCAGGGCGCGCTGATCCTGCACCAGCCCACCGCCGTGGCCAACCCGTTCTTCCTGCTGGCACCCGGCTGGGCGACGACCCCACTGGTCGTGCTGGCCACCATGGCCACCATCATCGCCTCCCAGGCCGTCATCTCCGGCGCGTTCTCCGTGTCCCGGCAGGCCATGCAGCTGGGCTTCCTGCCGCAGCTGACCGTGCGCCACACGTCCGCGCGGGAAAGCGGCCAGATCTACGTGCCATCGATCAACTGGATCCTGTTGGGCGGCGTGCTCATCCTGACGGTGACCTTCGGCTCGTCGCAGTCCCTGGCCACCGCCTACGGCCTCGCGGTGACCGGCACGTTCCTGCTCACCACCGCCCTGTTCCTGGTGCTGGCCGGCTCCGTGTGGCACTGGCAGCGGTGGCGGCTGGTGCTGATCGGGATCGTCTTCGGCGGTCTGGAACTGCTGTTCCTGGCCGGCAACCTCACGAAGGTCATCCGCGGCGGCTGGTTGCCGCTGCTGCTGGGCGCGCTGGTGGTCACGGTGATGCTGACCTGGCAGCGCGGCAGGCGCGTGGTCACCGCCCGGCGCACCGCGCTGGAGGGCACGGTGACCGAGTTCGTCGAGGAAATCCACCAGCGGCCGCCGCTGCGGGTGCCCGGCACCGCGGTGTTCCCGCACCCCAACAAGGAGACCGTGCCACTGGCGCTGCGGGCCAACGCCGAGTTCAACGGCGTCGTGCACGAACACGTCGTGATCGTCTCCATCGTCCCGGAGAACGTGCCGCACGTGTCACGCAACGAGCGCCTCAGCGTGGACTCGCTCGACCACTCCCACGACGGCATCGTGCACCTCGCCGTGCGCTTCGGCTTCCAGGACGACCAGGACATTCCCGCCGCCCTGCGGGACGCGTTGATGCTCACCAGCGAACTGGACTTCGATGCGGACGCGGCGTTCTACTTCCTGTCACGGATCACCATCGAACCGGGACCCGAGACCGGCCTGCCCAGATGGCAGAAGCGGCTGTTCATGGGACTTGCCCACAATGCCGCCAGCCCCGCCATGTACTTCAAACTGCCGGTCAACCGAACCGTCGTGATGGGCACACTCATCCAACTGTGACGTCATTGTTCAAGAGTGGTGGCGAGCAACGTGCCGAATGTCGCGTTGTCCACGAGTGAACCGTCCCAGACGGTGGTCAGGCGGGTTATCCGCGCCTGGTCGTCCAGTTCCAGTGCGACCACTCCGTGGTCGACCTGGGCGCCCTTGTTCAGCCATTCGTAGCCGCCGCCCCGCGCACTGCCGACCGTGTGGCGAATGGTGGTGCCGAGTCCGTAGGGCAGCAGTGCGTGCGAACGGTCCAGGAAACCGCGGATGGCGAGCTGGCCGATGATCGACGTGTGCAGCGTGAGATCGTCGAAGGCGGCATCGGTGGTGAACAACGCGGCTGCCGCGGCCGTGTCGCCGGTGGACAGCGCGTCGACCAGGGCCGAGGCGACCCCGCGCATGGTCGCCGATGATCGTTCGCCCACTTTTCCTTCGCCGAATTCGGTGGGGAATCCTGCCGGTGGGGTCCGTAGCGCTTCGGTGGCCGCGATTCCGAAGTGGCGGCCGTCCCAGTAGTCCACTTCCCGGATGACCTTGTCGTCCGCGAAGTCGAGCGGCGCGATGGCGCGGATTTCATGGCCGAACAGTTCCGGCGAATCGGTGAAGAACACCATGGCACTGTTGGTGTCGCCGAGGATCCTGGTCGGATACGACCGACTGGTGGCCGGCCAGGTGGGCATCAACTGCGCGAAGGTCGCCCTGAGCGTGGCCCAGTCGGGGAGTTGCAGGCCCAACACGGCATCCGTGTAGGTCACGACGCGCTGGGAGAAGTGGGCCGTGAACCGGTCGAGGTTCCGGTTGGTCTTGTCCCGGAAGATGGCGGTGACCAGTGCGATTACTTCTGCGTTCGGGCCGGTGTCCTCGGTGGCGGCCGACCCCGAGATTGGGTGTTGCCAGTGCGGCAAGCCCGGTCAGCGCCACGGTGGCGCCACCGGTCAGGACGTGCCTGCGGGTCAAGCGGGACATGAGCGGCCTCCTCGACGTTTGAAGCTTCAACTATGCACGAGGTCGGTTGAAGTATCAAGCTTCAGTTAGCCTTGTCGTGTGCCAACCGACCAACCGCGCTGGCTGAACCAGCGGGAACGTGACGCGTGGATACCGTTCGTCGGCCTCCTGCTCAGGCTGCCGCACGCCCTTGACGCGGCCATGCGCCGCACAACAGGCCTGAGCCACTTCGAGTACCTGGTGCTCAGCGCCCTGTCCGACTCGGCGGAGCACACCAGGCCGATGAGCGAACTCGCCGAGATCGCCAACGCGTCCCAGTCCAGGTTGTCCCACGTGGTGGCCAAACTGGAGGAGAACGGCCTGGTGCGGCGGTCGACGTGCCCCGGCAACGGTCGGGTGGTCCTGGCGTCGCTCACCGACGCCGGCTACCGCGAGATCGTCGCGATGGCGCCTCGGCACGTCGACGTGGTGCGGGACCTGGTGATCGACACCCTGGACGCCGACCAGCTCGATCAACTCGCCGCCATCTGCCAACGCATGCTGTCCGCAGTGGACAGGGAGCCGATGCCGCGCAGGTAGCATGGCCGCATGGCGGTCGCGCGGCCGAATCCGGTGCTGTGGGTGTACTACCAGTACAGCGGGCGGCTACCTGCCGAATACCGGGAGTGGGTGCTGCACGACGGCACCTGCCGGACGTGGCTGTTGCGCGTGTTCGTGCGTGGCCTGGTCATGGTCGCACCGGTCGCCGCCGCGTTGTTCGTCGGCTTCCTGTTGTTGGGCCATTCACTGCCGCTGGCGGCGGGCTCCATCGTGCTGGGCCTGTTGGTGAGTTTCCGTTGTACGTTGCCGTATTCGGTGGAAAGCGTGGACCGCAGGCTGGCCAGGCACGGCTATCCGCCGCGCTACGGATCGCTGGTGCGGCAACAGGCTTACGACGCCGCCCACGCCGACGAAGCGGAACGCTACCGGGCGGCTTACCGGGCCACCGACGAATAACCGGCCGGGCTGCTATGCCGCAGACGTTCGGCCGCCGAGCCGTTCCGGCGCGCTGTCCAGGACGAGGGCCGCGGCGCCGCGGACGCATGCGCTGTCGCCCAGCGCGCTCGGCACGATCCGCAGCGCGTGCGCGTGCGAGCTCATCGTCTGCCGGTCCAGCGCGCGGCGCAGCGGTTCGAACAGCACGTCGCCTGCCGTGACCAGGTCGCCGCCGACCACGATCAGGCTCGGGTTGACCAGCGTCACGGCGAGCGCGAGCGCCCTGCCGACGGCGTCGCCCGCGTCCTGAACGGCACGGCGGGTGCCGCGGTCGCCGGTGCGCAGCAGTTCCGTCAGGTCGGCGGCGCTGACCGGTCGACCCCAGCTCCTGGCCAGCAGGTCGGCGATCGCGGTCGGGCTGGCGACCGTTTCCAGGCAGCCTCGGTTGCCACACCGGCACAGCAGCCCCTGCGGCTCGACCCGCACGTGTCCCAGTTCGCCTGCCAGGCCGTGCTGACCGAGCATCCGGCCGTCACACACGACGCCGGCACCGATGCCGGCGGCCAGGCGCAGGTAGATCACGTCGGCGCAGTCCCGTGCCGCGCCGAACCGGCGCTCGGCGAGCACGCCCGCGTTCGCGTCGTTGATGATCCGCGCCGCCAAGCCGGTGCGGTCGGGCCAACTCCGCCGCGGGGCGCACGCCGACCCAGCCCGGCATGATGCCCGCCGCGTACAGCTCGCCACCGCGCGCGTCGACCGGGCACGCGATGCCCACGCCGACGCCGAGGATCTTGTCCGGGCACGCCGGTCCCCGCGATGGCGCGGTCGATCAGGTCGACGGCGACGCAGAGCGTCCGGTCCGGGTCGCCGTCCACGGCGAGGTCCCGGTTGTCGTCCCAGCGCGAGGTTCCGACGACGTCCGTCAGAATCGCCCGGACGTGATCATGGCCGATGTCCATGCCGACGGCGTACCCGGCCTCGGCACCAGGGACAGCATTGCGGCGGCCTGCCGGTGCGGGCGCCGGTCGGGCCGGTGTTGGCGGTCTCCGCGACCATGCCGGCATCGATCAGGTCGTAGACGACCGAACCCACGGTCGCCCTTGCCAGGCCGGTGCGCTGGACGAGCTCGGCGCGCGTGAGGCCGCGGCGCTCCGGTCAGCGCCGCCAGGACGCGCACCCGGCCGAGATTCCACAGGTTGATGGGCGCGTCGGCCCCGCCGTGCGAGCTGGTTGGCGTGGCGGACACAGCAAAACCATAGCAGCGAACGGATGCCGACTTTGGTCCTAACACGTTCGCCAGCTGCAGTACGCGAAGTAAAACGTTATCTGTTGGTCTCCAAGCTATCGCTTGGTTGACGTGTTTGCCCCAAGTTCGGTCAAAGTCTTGACTTCTGTCTATAGTCTGGCCGAATGGTGGGAGCCGGCGCCATGCCACGTGCCAACCTCCAACGACGGAGGCGACATGGCGCACCCCGGCTGCGGCGAGACGGACCGCTGGTTACGCGCGATCGCGCGGGGCGGCGATCGCCGCCGGGCTGGCCGTCATGGCGGTCGTCACACCAGCGGCGGCGACCGGCAGCACGGCACCCGGCGCCGCACTGCCGATCTACCTCAACACGCACTACAGCTTCGCGGAACGCGCCGCGGACCTGGTGTCCCGGATGACGCTGCCGGAGAAGGTCGCCCAGCTGTCCACGAACAGCGGGCCCGCCATCCCACGCCTGGGCGTCCAGCAGTACACGTACTGGAGCGAGGGCCAGCACGGCGTCAACACGTTGGGCGCCAACCAGAACAACAACGGCAACGGCGGCCCGCCCAAGGCGACCAGCTTCCCCACGAACTTCGCGTCCTCGATGGCCTGGGACCCGAACCTGGTGTACCAGGAGACCACGGCGATCTCCGACGAGATCCGCGGCTTCGTGGACAAGTCGCTGTTCGGCACCGGGCAGAACAACCTCGGCCCGTCCGCCGCCGACTACGGCAGCCTGACGTTCTTCGCGCCGACCGTGAACATGGCCCGAGACCCGCGCTGGGGCCGCACCGACGAGGCGTTCGGCGAGGACCCGTACCTGGTGTCGCAGATCGCGGACGCGTTCGTCAACGGCTACCAGGGCAACACGATGTCCGGCGCGTCGCAGACCGGCTACCTCAAGGTCGCGGCCACGGCCAAGCACTACGCGCTGAACAACGTCGAGAACAACCGCACCGGTATCTCGTCCGACGTCACCGACACCGCGCTGCGCGACTACTACACGGCCCAGTTCGCCAGCCTGATCGAGAACGCGCACGTCGCCGGCATCATGACCTCGTACAACGCGATCAACGGCACGCCGTCCGTCGCGGACACCTACACCCTCAACCAGCTCGCCCAGCGCACGTACGGCTTCAACGGCTACGTCACGTCCGACTGCGGTGCGGTTGGCACCACGTACAACCTGTTCCCCGGCGGCCACGACTGGGTGCCGCCCGGCTGGACCACCGACCACAAGGGCGGCACCGGGACGTGGACGAACACCACGACCGGCGCGACGATCCCGGCACAGGCAGGTGGCCAGGCCTACGCGCTGCGGGCCGGCACCAACCTGAACTGCCCCGGTGGCGAGAACACGCTGACCAACATCGAGGCCGCGATCAAGGGCGGCGCGCTGTCCGAGGGTGTGGTGGACAACGCGCTGGTGAAGGTCTTCACGTTGCGGATGATGACCGGTGAGTTCGACCCGGCGGCGAAGGTCGACTACACGAAGATCACGAAGGCACAGATCCAGAGCCCGGCCCATCAGGCACTGGCCACGAAGGTCGCAGACAACTCGCTTGTCCTGCTGCAGAACAACAACGTCACCGGCACCACCACCAAGCTGTTGCCGGCCAACCCGGCCAAGCTCAACAAGGTGGTCATCCTGGGCGACCAGGCCAACATCGTGAACCTGGGCAACTACTCGGGCGGCCCGACCCTCCAGGTCAGCGCAGTGCAGGGCGTCACCAACGCGATCAAGGCCGCGAACCCGAACGCCACCATCGTCTACGACGCGGCAGCCACCTCGACCACCGCGACCACCCCCGCGGTGCTCAGCGCGCAGACCCAGGCCGACATCAAGGCCGCCGACCTGGTGATCCTGTTCGTGGGCACCGACCACGGCGTCGCGGACGAGGGCAAGGACCGCACCACCATCGCCATGCCGGGCAACTACGACTCGATGATCAACCAGGCCACCGCGCTGGGCAACCCGAACACGGCGCTGGTCATCCAGTCCGGCGGCCCGGTCACCATCGACGACGTCCAGACCAAGCTCCCCGCCGTGCTGTTCAGCGGCTTCAACGGCGAGAGCCAGGGCACCGCGCTCGCGGACGTGCTGTTCGGCAAGCAGAATCCGGACGGGCACCTGAACTTCACGTGGTACGCCAACGACTCCCAGCTGCCGGACATGTCCAACTACAACCTGACCCCCGCCGCGACCGGCGGCCTCGGCCGGACGTACCAGTACTTCACCGGCACGCCGACCTACCCGTTCGGCTACGGCCTGAGCTACTCGAACTTCACCTACTCCGACATCCACGCGGACCGGAAGTCGGTGGACGCCAACGGCACCGTGCGCGTCAGCATGACCGTCAGGAACACCGGCACGACCGCCGGTAGCACGGTCGCGCAACTGTACGCGGCGACGCCGTTCACCGTGCCCGGCGTGACGCTGCCCCAACAGCGGCTGGTCGGCTTCCAGAAGACCGGTGTGCTGCGGCCCGGCCAGAGCCAGCACATCACGCTGGCCGTCCCAGTGCCCAGCTTGTCCATTTCGGACGCCACCGCGATGAAGTCGGTCGTGTACAACGGAACCTACTCGTTCGGCGTGGGCGCCAGCTCGGCCGACATCCGCGGCACGGCCGACGTGGCGGTGACCGGCGCCCTGCGGCCGAGGGTGCAGACCGTCACGGTGCAGCCCGACCTGGTCGACTTCCAGGTCGGCCAGACCCTGGACCTGACCGGCAAGAACCCATGGCTCGCCGACGACACGAACCCGGCGTTGGAGCAGCGGAACCTCAGCGTCACCGCGGACAACGTCGTCATGGCCGCCAACACCGACGGCAGTTTCGCGGACCTGTCCAAGGCGCGCGTCAGCTACCACAGCAGCGACCCGCGGGTGGCGACGGTCAGCCGCAAGGGCCTGGTCACGGCGGTCGGCGATGGCGCGGCCACCATCACCGCGACCGTCGACGGGGTCAGCGGCAGCACGCCGATCGTGGTCGGCCACGCCGTGTCGGTGAGTGCACCGGCGCTGGCGCAGGCCGGCAAGGCCGCGACCGTCACGTCGACGTTCACCAACACCGGCACCACCACCGTGCGCGACGCGGCCATGGCACTCGACCTGCCCACCGGCTGGACCGCCACGGCGACCACCCCGGCCGCCTTCGCCGCCGTAGGCGCGGGCCAGCAGGTCACGACCACGTGGGCAGTCTCGGTGCCCACCGGTGCCGCCGGCTCGTTCACCGTGAGCGCCGACGCCACGGTCCGCGGCGCCCACGACAGTTCCGGCTTCACCCAGGTGAACGTGGCCTACGCGTCGTTCACCGCGGCCTACAACAACTCAGCGGTCACCAGCGACGACAACCGGGGCACGGCCAACCTGGACGGCGCGGGCGCGAGCTACTCGGCGCAGGCACTGGCCTCGGTCGGCGTACAGCCCGGCGCGCCGTTGGTCCACAACGGACTGACGTTCACCTGGCCGAACGCGGGCCCCGGCCAGCGGGACAACGTGGTGGCCGCGGGCCAGACGATCGACTTCACCGGCTCCGGCTCGACACTGGGCTTCCTCGGCACCAGCGCGTGGGGAGCCAGCAGCGGCAACGGCACGATCACCTACACCGACGGCAGCACCCAGCCGTTCACGGTTGCCTTCGGCGACTGGGCGAACGGCACGCCACCGGCAGGCGGTGACGTGGCGATCCGGGCGCCCTACGGCAACCAGCCGGGCAACCGCACCGGCTGGCAGGCCACCATCGACTACTTCCCGGTCACGCTCGACCCGAGCAAGACGGTGCAGTCGGTGACCATGCCGCAGGGCAATCCGCTGCCGCAGAGCGGCATCCCGTCGCTGCACGTCTTCGCGATGTCGATCAAGTCCGACAACCTGTCGATCACGGCGCCCGCCGCGGTCGCGGCAGGCGGATCGGGCGCGGTGACGACCACGCTGACCAACCCGTCGCTCACGGCACTGGGCGACGTGACGCTGGCACTGAACCTGCCAGGCGGCTGGACCGCGACGAACACCACGCCGAACACGTTCGTCACGGTCGGCTCTGGCAGCCAGGTCGCCACCACGTGGACCGTCACCGCGCCCGCTGGCCAGCAGCCCGGTGGGCAGGTGGTGGGTGTCACCGAGACCGTCGGCGGCGTGCAGGCGGGCGTCTCGTCCGCGGTGACCCAGGTGCCGTACGCGACGCTCGCCGACGGCTTCAACAACGTGTCGATCACCGACGACACCAACCGGGCGCCGGGCAACATCGACGGCGGCGGCAACAGCCTCTCGGCACAGGCGCTCGCGGCCGTCGGGCTGACCCCAGGGGCCACCCTCACCCACAACGGCCTGACGTTCACGTGGCCGAACTCGCCCGCCGGCACGGCGGACAACGTCGAGGCGGACGGGCGCGCGTTCACCATCACCGGAACCGGTGCGACGCTCGGCTTCCTCGGCACCGCCGCCAACGGCCAGTCCTCCGGCGCCGGCACGATCACCTACACCGACGGCAGCACGCAGCAGTTCACCGTCGGCTTCGGCGACTGGGCGTCCACGACACCGTTCCCCGGCGGGGAAATCGCGGTGACCGCCGCCTACGGCAACTTCTCCAACGGCCCGACGCCGTGGAAGGCCACCGTCTTCTACGACGCCGTCGCGCTCCAGGCAGGCAAGACCGTCGCCTCGGTGACGCTGCCGGACGTCAAGACCTCGCCGCTGCACGTCTTCGCCGCGGCCATCGGCTGACCTTCCCGTCCCTGCACAGCAACTTGAGGGTGAGGACATCGTGCGAATCACGTGCAGAGCCACTGCGTTCGGTGTCGGGTTGGCCGCGGTGCTGGCGGTCGTCGCGGTGCCGGTCGCCGGCGCCGCGACAGCGCCCGCACTGGTCGGCGACCCGACGGCACTGGTGGACCCGTTCATCGGCACCGGCGACGGCGGCGCCGTCGTCGGGCCCGTCAACATGTTCCCCGGCGCCGCCGCGCCGTTCGGCATGCTGGACTGGAGCCCGGACACCACGTCCCGCCCGTCGTCCGGCGGCTACAACTTCGCGGACACGTCGACCATCGGGCTGAGCGTGACGCACGTGTCCGGCGCGGGCTGCGGCATCGCCGGTGACCTGCCGATCCTGCCGACCGTCGGCGCCATCGGCACGAACCCGACCGCCACCACAGAACCGTTCACCCATGCCGCGGAGACGGCGCGGCCCGGTTCGTACTCGACCACGCTGGGCACCGGCACGTCAGCCATCGGGGTCGACGTGGCCACGACCACCAGGACCGGCATCGGCCGGTTCACCTATCCGGCAACGACTTCGGCCAACCTGCTGTTCAAGGCGGGCGACTCGCAGGCGACGCTGACCGCGGCCAACGTGTCCGTCGTCGGGACCGACGAGGTCAGCGGTTCGATGACCGATGGCAAGTTCTGCGACAAGCCCAACTCGTCGACGGTGTACTTCGTCGCGAAGTTCGACCGGCCGTTCACCGCGTTCGGCACGTGGCAGGGCACCACGGTCAACCCCGGCGCCCGCGTCAGCGCGTCCGGCCAGGGCTCCGGCGCCTGGGTCGGCTTCGACACGACGGCCAACGCACAGGTCGGCATGCAGGTGTCGATCAGCTACGTGAGCACCGACCAGGCGGCAGCCAACCTGAGCGCCGAGGAACACGGCTGGAACGTGGCGGCGGTGGCCGCGCAGACCAGGGCACGCTGGCGGCAGTTGCTGTCGGAGGTGCAGGTCGGCGGCGGCACCCACGACCAGCAGGTCCAGTTCTACACGGCGCTCTACCACACGCTGCTGGCCCCGACCGTCTACAGCGACGCCGACGGCCGGTACCTCGGCATGGACGGCCAAGTGCACCAGGTGGCGCCCGGCAAGGCGCAGTACACCACGTTCTCCGGTTGGGACATCTACCGTTCCGAGGTCCCGCTGCTGGCTTCCCTCGTGCCGGCGCAGACGAGCCAGATGATGCAGTCGCTGGTCAACGATGCCCAGCAGGGCGGCTGGCTGCCGAAATGGCCGGTGGCCGGCGCGTACACCGGCATGATGGGCGGCGACTCGGCCGACGCGATCATCGCGGAGGCCTACAGTTTCGGCGCCCGCGACTTCGACACGCACGCCGCCCTGGCCGCGATGGTCAAGGGCGCGACGCAGCCGCAGACCAGCGCCAACCTGGGCCAGGGCTACTACCAGGAACGACCGAGCCTGGACTCGTACCTGGCCAACGGATACGCCGCCAACGACACGGCAACCGACGGCTCAGCCGTGCCCGACGGCGCGTCCCTGACCCTGGAGTACGCGACCGACGACGCGGCGATCGCCGCGTTCGCGCACGCGACCGGCGCCACCGACACCTACGGCGCGTTCCTGCGGCGCTCGCAGAACTGGACCAACATCTTCAACGTCGACTCGGGTTTCCTGCAACCGAGAACCAGCAACGGCAACTTCCCCGTCGGCAACCCGGTCACCGACGGACTGAGCAACTTCGGCCAGTCCGGCTTCCAGGAAGGCAACGCGGCCCAGTACGCGTGGATGGTGCCGCAGGACCTGCACGGCCTGATCACCGCCATGGGCGGCGGCCCGGCCGCGGTGGCCCGGCTGGACACGTTCTTCCAGCAGGACAACGTGGGCCCGAACACCCCGTTCTACTGGGCCGGCAACGAGGTCGACCTGCTCGCACCGTGGGTCTACGACTACGCGGGCGCACCGTACAAGACACAGGCGGAAGTGCACCGCCTGCTGGACAACGTCTACTCGGCCACCCCGGACGGTGAGCCCGGTAACGACGACCTCGGCTCGATGAGCTCGTGGTACGTCTGGGGTGCGCTGGGCATGTACCCGGCGACTCCCGGTGCCCCCGTCCTCGCCCTCGGCGCGCCGCTGTTTCCCGTGGTGCGGCTGAACCTGCCGGGCCGTCAGGTGGTCGTGAATGCGCCCGGTGCGTCCGACCAGGGTTTCGTCACGAGCCTGTCCGTCAACGGGCGTCCCTCTACTAAGGACTGGATTTCGGTGGACGGGCGGTCCACCCGTCTGGACTTTGGAATCTCCAACACGCCCGACACGCAGTGGGCGGCCGGGCCGTCGGACGCGCCGCCGTCGTATCCGGCCGGGCCGCTCACGTTCCCGACGGGTGTCGTGCCATCGTCCGTGACGAGCGCGCCGGCGAGCCTGACCGCGACGGCGGGCTCGACAACGCAGGCGCAACTCACTTTCACGCTGGGTGTCGGCGCGTACGGCGCGGCGGCTGCTGGTATCCAGCAGTTGCAGTGGACGGCGCAGCCGCCTGCTGGCGTCACCGTCACGCCGTCGTCGGGCACCGCTCAGGTGACCAACGGGACCGCAACGGCTGCGGTTTCCTTCGAGGTGGCCGCGAATGCGCCGCAGGGGTTCAGTTCGGTTGGCTTCGTGCTGAGCTCGCCATCTGCGCCGTTGCCGACGTTGCCCGAGCCGGTGGCGGTCATCGGGCCCGGTGATACGGCGACGGTGTGTACCACGCTCGGCGCGACCAACGTCTCCAACGGGATCACGCAGCGCGAGGGTGGCGATGGCACGACGGCGCCGGTGACTGTTGGTGGTCAGAGTGGTCGCACTACGGTTCAGGAGGTTGCGAACGACCTGAACATGTACTTCCAGATTGATCCGCGAATCGCGCATAATGGTGATTTCGCGGCTACGGTTACCTTCTCGTACTTCGATTCGGGTACGAACTCGTGGTCCTTGCAGTATGACAAGCAGGGTGGTAGTGCTTACACGGCTATTGGGTCGGTGCAGAATACGAACACCAATACCTGGCTGACTGCGACGATGTCGTTGCCGGATGCGGCTGTTGCGGAGGCGGAGAACAACCAAGCCGACTTCCGTATTGCTTCCGGTGGTCCGGTTATTGTGCACTCGGTCACTGCTACTGTTTCCGGGGCTGGGGTTCTGCCTATGGATCTTTGTCCTGCGTCCTGAGTTGCTGTCCCTTGTTTGGCTTTCTTGCGCACGATTGGGCTTCTGCATCCCCCCGATCCGTAATCGTGGTTACGGTTGTTGGGGGTTTGTCAAGGCGGGAAAGAGTACCTTGACAAACCCCCAACAACCGTTTAGAGCAGCCTGGATCGGGGGGATGCAGAAGGACTGGGCATACATCGCAATGCCGCGTGTTTAGGCCAGGTCCCGATAGGCGAAAGAGGGCGCCTCGGTTGGGAGCCTGCTCTTGTTTGTCCGGCGGGTCCGGTTCGGTGGTCGCAGGCAACGCCTCGGCTGGGAGCCTGCTCTTGTTTGTCCGGCGGGTCCGGTTCGGTGGGTGGTTGGTGGCGCCTCGGTTGGAAGCTTGGGTCTCGTTCGTCCGGCGGGTTCCGTTCGGTGGGTGGTTGGTGGCGACCAGCCCTGCTCGCGGCCGTCCGTGCCGCGGTGGCCGACCGGCTCGCGGTGGCGAATCCGCGCTACTTGCTCGACCCAGGCTGATCTAGGGCATTCGTTCGTAGGCGGGCAACGTCAGGAAGTCGACGAAGTCGTCGGCGACAGCGACCTCCATGAAGGTGGCGCGTGCTTCGGCGTAGTCGTCGGCGGGGCCGGGTAGCTTGCCGATCTCCTCGTCGGCGATCTTCTCGATTTGTTCGCGGGTGACCTTCTCGCCGGTGTCGAGTTCTACGCCGTTGTGCAGCCACTGCCACACCTGCGAGCGGCTGATCTCGGCGGTCGCGGCGTCCTCCATGAGGTTGAAGATGCCGACGGCGCCGTTGCCCCGCAGCCAGGCGGCGAGATACTGGATGCCGACGCTGATGTTGTTGCGCAGCCCGGCTTCGGTGACCGTACCCGGAGTGGACGCGACGTCGAGCAACTGTGCCGCGGCCACCGACACGTCCTCGCGCTTCCGGTCCAACTGGTTGGGCCGGTCGCCCAGGACGCCGTCGAAGACCTCTCGGCAGATCGGCACCAGGTCGGGGTGCGCCACCCACGAGCCGTCGAAGCCGTCGCCCGCTTCGCGGGTCTTGTCCTCGCGGACCTTGGCCATGGCGTTCTCGTTGACGGCGACGTCCTTGCGGCTGGGGATGAACGCGGCCATGCCGCCGATCGCGTGCGCGCCGCGCTGGTGGCACGTCCGCACCAGCAGTTCTGTGTACGCCCGGATAAACGGGACCGTCATCGTGACCTGGGCGCGGTCGGGCAGCATGAAGTCGCGGCCCCTGGTGCGGAACTTCTTGATGACGCTGAAGATGTAGTCCCAGCGGCCCGCGTTCAACCCCGCGGAGTGCTCGCGCAGCTCGTAGAGGATCTCCTCCATCTCGAACGCCGCCGGGTAGGTCTCGATCAACACCGTGGCGCGGACGGTGCCGACCGGGATGCCGCGCAGCTCCTGGGCCCGCACGAAGACGTCGTTCCAGAGCCGGGCCTCGAGGTGGCTCTCCATCTTGGGCAGGTAGAAGTAGGGCCCCCGGCCGGCGTCGATCTGCGACTGAGCACAGTGGACGAAGTAGAGGCCGAAGTCGAACAGGCTGGCGGACATGGGCTCGCCGTCGACGAGCGCGTGCTTCTCGGGCAGGTGCCAGCCACGCGGTCGCACCACGATCGTGGCGATGTCGTCGGCCAGTGCGTAGGACTTTCCTTCGGGGCTGGTGAAGTCGATCTGCCGGCGCACGGCGTCCCGCAGGTTCAACTGCCCCTCGACCATGTTCTGCCACAACGGTGTGTTGGCGTCCTCGAAGTCGGCCAGCCACACCTTGGCGCCCGAGTTCAGCGCGTTGACGGTCATCTTCTTGTCGGTCGGGCCGGTGATCTCGACCCGCCGGTCGACCAGGCCGGGCCCTGCCGGGGCGACCTGCCAGTCGCCGTCTCGGATGTCCCGTGTCTCGTCGAGGAAATCGAGCGTGCCGCCGTTGGCCAGCGCCGCGTAACGGCGGTCTCGCGCGGCGAGCAACTCGCGCCTGCGGCCGTCGAACGTCCGGTGCAGGTCGGCGAGGAACGCCACCGCCTCGTTCGTCAGGATCTGGTCGTAGCGATCACCGGACGGACCGGTGATCTCGACACCGGGGACGCTGACCATCGACACCGCTCCCATCCGCGAGGCAAATGTCATTCCGTGGCACGGAATTGCCCTTTTCGGATCTTAAAGGACGCTGTGGGAGCGGTCAACGCGGGCGGGGATCAGGGCGAACCTGATCCCCGCCGCGACCTAGTCCAGGAGGTCCTCGATCAGGACGGGGATGTGCCGGACCCGGATGCCGGTGGCGTTGTAGATGGCGTTGGTGACCGCCGCCGCCATGCCGACCGTGCCGATCTCGCCGATTCCCTTGGCGCCGACGGCGTTGTGCAGGGTGTCCGGGTACTGCACGAAATGGACGTCGACGTCGGGGATGTCCGCGTTGACCGGCAGCAGGTAGCTGGCCAGGTCACCGTTGGCCAGCCTGCCGTTCTCCTCGACCTCAAGGCCCTCGTGCAGGGCCGCGGACACGCCCCAGATCATGCCGCCGACGATCTGGCTGCGCGCCGCCTTGTCGTTGATGATCCGGCCGGCGTCGAAGACGCCGAGCATCCGGGACACGCGGGCCTCGCGCGTCCACTTGTGCACCCGGACCTCGCAGAACTGGGCGCCGAACGAACTGAACGAGTGCTTCGTCAGCTCCTCGCCGGGCGCCGACGAGCCGGTCACCGAGATCGACTCGCGACCGACGGCCCTCAGCAGCTCGCCGAACGTCATCGACCGGCCGCCCGCCAGCACGCGACCGGCCGCGTACGACACCTCCATGCCGGCGAACGGCGCGTCGGCGAACGACGCCACGGCCAGCAGCTCGTCGATGACCGCGGCCGCGGCGATCATGATCGCCGACCCCGCGCTGGCGGTGCCGCTCGAACCGCCGGACATGCCGCCGGGTGGAAATGCCGAGTCACCCAGCCGCGGTGTCACCTTGTCCGGCGTGATGTCGAGCGATTCGGCGCCCACCATGGAAAGCACCGTCAACAGGCCGGTGCCCGGGTCCGCGCCGCTCGTCGCGACCACGGCCGTGTCGTCGTCGCGCAACGTGATCGCGATCGACGCCGGGAAGCGGATGGCGGGAAACATGGCGCCCGCCATGCCGAGGCCGACCAGCCAGTCGCCGTCGGTTCGACCATTCGGCGTGCGGTGCGCCCAGCCGAACCGGGCCGCGCCGACGCGGTAGCACTCGTCGAGGTGCTTGCTCGACCAGAGCAGGTCCTTGCCGGGCGGCGCGGTCGAGTTGTTCCGCAGGCGCAGCTCGATCGGGTCCATGTTCAGCGCGACGGCCAGTTCGTCCATCGCGCTCTCCAGCGCGAACGAACCAGGCGCCTCCCCCGGCGCGCGCATGAACGTGGTCGGCGGAATGTTCAGCGGCACCATCTTCTGGCTGATGGCCAGGTTCTGGGTGGCGTACCACTCGCGTGAGGTGCCGTGCGACGTCGGTTCGACGAACGACCGGTCGATGGGCGTGCTGCACCACGAGTCGTGTCGCACCGCGAGCAGTTCGCCGTCCTCGGCCGCGCCCAGGGTGATCTTCTGCACGGTCGCGGCGCGGTTCGCGGTCGCGGTGAAGACCTGTTCCCGGCTCAGCACCACTTTGACCGGCCGGTTCAGGGTCTTGGCCGCGGCCGCCGCGAGGAACGCCGCGACGGACGTGCGGGCCTTGCCACCGAACGCGCCGCCCACGAACGGGTTGATGGACCGCACCAATGCCGGATCCGTGTCCAGCGCGATGGACAGCTCCATCGCCTGGAGGTTGGTCCCCTGGTTCCCGCTGTAGACCGTCAGGCCTTCGGCATCCCACACGGCGACCGCCGAATGCGGCTCCATCGCGGCATGGTTCTGGGTCGCGGTGGTGTACGTTGCCTCGACCACCACGGGGCTCTCGGCCAGGACGTCGTCGATGGACGTGACACCGGGCGCGAGGACCTCGAGGGTCGGCGGTGCACCGTCCCGGGCCGGTGGCGCGTCCTCTGCGGACGCGAGGCCGTCGGTCAGCGAGGTCAGGGCCGGACGCTGGTGGTAGGCGACCGCGACGGTCATCGCCGCGTCCCTCGCCTGCTCGTAGGTCTCCGCCACCACGAAGCCGATCGGCTGGCCGTAGTAGGCGACTTCCTTGGTCTGCAAGGGAACCCACGTGTCACCGAAGATCGGCGTGCTCGCCGTCCGCAGGTCGAGCGGATCGAACGGCGAGTACACGCCGAGCACTCCCGGCGCGCTCTTGGCCGCCGTCACGTCCATGGCCTCGAGCTCGCCGTTGGCGATCGTGCTGACCACGACGTAGCCGTACGCCATGCCGGGAAAGTTGTTGTCCGCGCCGTACTTGGCCCGGCCGGTGACCTTCAGGGGACCGTCCACCCGGCTGGCCATCAACGACTCCCCTCGATCAGTGCGCGAACAACCGTCCGCTTCAGCAAGGACACCTTGAAACCGTTGCCGGACAACGGCTTTGCCCCGTCGGCCGCCACGGACGCCGCGTCCTCGAACGCCGCCTCGGTCGCGGGCGCGCCGCGCAGGGCCGCCTCGACCTCGGCCAGTCGCCACGGCATGGTCGCCACGCCACCGACGGCGACCCTGGCCTCGACGATCCGCGCGTCCCGGATATCCAGGGCGACCGCCGCGGAACACAGCGCGAACTCGTAGGACTCCCGGTCCCGCACCTTGACGTAGGTGGACCTCTGAGCCCAGTCCAGCCTCGGCACCACGACCTCGGTGATCAGCTCGCCCGGCCGAAGGTCGTTCTCCACCTCCGGGGTGTCACCCGGCAGGCGGTAGAAGTCGGCCAGCCGGACGGTACGGGTGCCATCGGTGCCGGCCAGCAGGAGCTCCGCGTCCAGGGCGACGAGGGCGACCGCGACGTCGCTGGCGTGCGTCGCCACGCACGAGTCGCTCGTGCCGAGAACGGCGTGCATCCGGTTGGTCCCGGCGATGGCCGGGCAGCCGCTGCCGGGTGTGCGCTTGTTGCAGGGCGTGTTGACGTCGCGGAAGTAGCCGCAACGGGTGCGCTGCAACAGGTTGCCGCCGATACTGGCCATGTTGCGCAGCTGTTGGGACGCGCTCAGCAGCAGGGCGCGCGAGATGGCCGGGTAGACGCCGGGATGCCGGGCGATGTCGCTCATCCGCTCCAGCGCGCCGATCCGCAGGCCGTCACTGGTGTCGATGCCGCGCAACGGCAGCGCGTTGATGTCCAGGACGTGTTGCGGGGTCAGCACATTGAGCTTCATCAGGTCGACGAGCGTGGTACCGCCGGCCAGGAACGTCCCCGGCGACGCGAGCGCCGCTTCGACGGTCGCGGGCGCGGTGAGGTCAAAGGGTCGCATCGGCCCTCCTCGCCTGGTCGACGGCGGCGACGATGTTCGGATAGGCCGAGCACCGGCAGATGTTGCCGGACATGAACTCCCGGACATCGTCGACGTCCTGCTCGATCGCCGCGACCGCGGACATGATCTGGCCGGACGTGCAGAACCCGCACTGGAGGGCGTCCTGGTCGACGAACGCCCGCTGGACCGGATGCAACCGTTCCCCGTCGGACAGTCCTTCGACGGTGCGCACCGGGCCTCGCACGGTCGCGGCGAGCGTGAGGCACGAGAGCACGGGTCTGCCGTCGACATGCACGGTGCAGGCGCCGCACTGGCCACGGTCGCAGCCCTTCTTCGGGCCGGTGATGTCGAGGCGTTCCCGCAGCGCGTCCAACAGGGTCACGCCGGGATCGACACTGAGCTGATCGGTCTTGCCATTGACTTCGAGGGAGATGTCCACCAAATCTCTTTCCCGCGGACCACGAGCGGACCGGATATCTATCCGTAGTATGCTGCTGCACGCTATCGGATTCTTATCCGCTTCGCAATCCTGGAGCCGCACCAGGTCAGCGGGAGGGACCATGACGTCGGGATCGGTCAACGCCAGACGCGCGGACACGCGCCGCAACCACGAGCGCATCCTCGCGGCGGCGCTGGAGTCGCTGACCGCGTCGGGCGAGGTCTCGTTCAACGCCATCGCGAAGAAGGCCGAAGTGGGGGTCGGCACCGTGTACCGCCATTTCCCCACACCGGAGGCGCTGGTACTGGCCGTCTACCGGCGCGAGGTGGAGCACATCGTCGACATCGTGCCGACCTTGCTCGAAGCGAACACGCCGGAACAGGCGTTCCGCGCGTGGACCGGTCACCTGGCGCGCTACATGATGACCAAGCGAGGCCTGGCCAACGCCCTGCGCACCGCGACGACGTCCCAGGAAGAACTGTTCGCGAAGGCCTACGAAGCCATGCTCGGCGCGGTGTCCACCCTGCTGGAGGCCAACGTCCTGGCCGGCTCGATCCGAGCCGATCTCGATCCGTCGACCGTGCTGCGCGCCTTGGGCGGCCTGCTGCACCTCAACCCCGGCAGCGACTGGCAGGCCCAGACGGAGAGTCTCACCGACCTGTTGTGGACCGGCATGCGCGCCGGCTGACACCGGTCATGACACGGTGAGCCGAGGGAGTCGGCGCCGCACCATGGGTACCGCCAGCACGATCGCGAAGGTCCCGGTGGCGACCGCGAGGATCGCGAAGCTGGGTGGCAGCACCGGCACCGCGTAGCTCAGCCCGAGACCCAGCCACACGTCGAGCACCGCGATGACCACCGACAGGCCCAACGCCAGATAGGGCCGCGCGGTCAGCCGTTGCGCGGTGCCGGCCGGGGTGGCCAGCAGGCCGAGCAGCAACAGCGCGCCAACGGCCTGGGTGGCTTCCGCGGTGGCGGCGCCGACCAGGACCAGGAACGCGAACCCCAGGAACCGCACCGGCACGCCACGCGCGGCGGCCACCGCGGGGTCCAGCGTGGCGAAGAGCAGCGGCCGGGCGATCAGCACCAACAGCAGGCAGACGACCACGGCGACGATGGTGGCCAGCCTGGTGTCGGCACCACTGATGCCGAAGATCGAACCGAACAGGACGTTGACCCCGGCGGAACCGTTGCTGGTGCTGCGACTGGTCGTGTAGAGGGTGAGGAAGAAGACGCCGAGCCCGAGCACCCAGGCGAAGATGCTGCCGATGACCACGTCGTCGGCCTGCCCGCGCCGCCCGACCGCGCCCATCAGCAGGGCGATGGCGATGGTCAGCGCGAACAGGCCGATCCGCAGGTCGATGCCGAACGCGAGCGCGGCCAACGCGCCGGTGAACGCCACGTGCGACAGCGCGTCGCCGGTGAACACCTGGGCGCGCAGCACCAGGAAGTGGCCGACCAGTCCGCAGGCCACCGCGACGGCAGTCCCCGTGATGACCGCGTTGACGAAGAACGGATGGGCGAACGGACCGCCGATCAGTCCGGTGTGGACGATGAGGTTCACGACGCGGCCGCCACCCGCGCACCCACACCACGGGTCACCCGCGTCACCACATACACCGCGAACGCCAGCGAACTGACGAAGAACCCGATCGGATACACCGAGTAGTAGGCCGCGCTCAGCCCGATCCAGGTCACCAGCAGCGCGATCACCACGGTCAGCACCAGGCTGACCACCGGACGGGCGGTCAGCGCCTGTGCGGTGGCGGCCGGCATGACCAGCAGCGCGAACACCAGCAGGTGCCGGTGATCTGGCTGGCCTCCGCGACCGCGGCACCCAGCAGGACCAGGAACGCCGTGGACACCAGGCGCATCGGGATACCCCGCGCCTCAGCGGCCACCGGGTCGGTGCTCACGAACAGCAGCGGCCTGCCGATGACCGCGAGCACCGCGAGCACGACGACGGTGACGACCAGCAGCAGCACCACCTGGCTGTCCGTGATGCCCAGGAACATGCCGAACAGCAGCGCGTTGATGCCGTTGAGGAAACCCTTGTACAGCGCGATGAACAGGAACCCGCACGCGAGCGCGAACGCCTGCACGGTGCCCGTCACCGCGGACTCGTGCCCGTAACTGCCGGCGCCTGCCCGGGGAATAGCCGCGATGACGAGCGCCGCGCCGACGCAGAACGCGAAGTAGCCGTAGGTCGCGCTCACCCCGATCAGCGTCGCGCCCGCCGCGCCGGGAAAACCGACCAGCGCGAGGGTGTGCCCGGCGAACGCCTGCCGCCGCAGCACCATGAACCAGCCCATCACCGCCGAGGCCACCGCGATGATCGTGCCGGCACGGAAGGCGTTCACCATGAACGGAAACGACCACAGCTCCCGGACGTCGTCGACGACGTTCCAACTCGGCCCAACCACACCGTCAGCCAACCACACCGGAACTTGCCACGCCGACCGCGGTGTTCACGACTTCCCGGTCGCCTTGGCCAGCGCCGCCTCGATGCCCTGCAGCTGCTTGACCTGCCACTGCTGGAAGGTCGCGGTGGCCGGGTCCAGCGTCTCCGTCACGATGGTCACCGGGATGCCCGCCGCCTTCGCCGCGTTGACCTGCGCCTGCACGTCCGGCGTCGCGTTCTGGCTGTTGAACACGTACACCTTGATCAGCTTGTTCTTGATCTGGTTGTCGATGGTCGTCTTGTCCGCCGCGGTCGGCTCGCTGCCCTCGCTGATCGCGGACAGGAACGTCGCGGGCGTCAACATCGTCAGCCCGAGCCCGTCGGCCAGCGGGGACACGATCGACTCCGACGCACCGATCGGGGTACCGGCGTACTTGCTCTTGATATCAGCGATCAACTGGTTGTACTGGGCCAAACCCTGCGTTTCGAAACTCTGCTTCTGCTGGTCGAAGTAGGCCGCGTCGGCCGGGTCGATCTTCCGGTAGTCGGCGGTGATCTGCTCGATCACCTGGTGCACGTTCGTCGGCGAGTACCAGCGGTGCGGGTTGCCACCCACCTTGATGCCGACCAGGTCGCCGACGGTCAGCACGGTCCGGCCGGGGACCGGGTTCGCCGCGACGAGCTTGGTCGCCCACGGGTCGTAGCCGATCCCGTTGATGATCATGAACTGTGCCGACGCGATCGTGCTCGCGTCCGCCGGGGTCACCTCGTAGGCGTGCGGATCGGTGTCCGGGTTGCTGATGATGCTGGTCACGTTGACGTGGCTGCCGCCGAGCTGTTTGGCGATGCTGCCCCAGAAGTTCTCCGCGGCCACCACCGCGATCGTCTTACCCGAGCCGCCCGACGAGCCGGTAGCAGGTGGCGAGGTCGCGCAGCCGGCCGCCAGAACGGTGGCGGCCAACACGAGTCCGGCCACCCGGGCGAAGCGCTGAACGGTCATCGATCTCCTCATGCCAAGTGCGAACAGGGCCGCACCGGGGGGCTTCTCGAATGGACCGGACGCTAGATGGAAGTGATTGTCATTTCAAGTGACCGTCGCCACGATAATGAAAACCGTTCCGGTTCTGTGACGTGCATGAATGCGCATATGAGGTCGCGCCGAGAAGATCACGTGTCGGACGGGCTCGCGATCAGTTCGAGGGCGACCTCGAGGGCGGCCGCCTGGCGCTGTTCCTGGGTGGCGTCGATGTCGATCGGGCCGAAGGTGCCGATGTGCAGCATGCCCAGCGCCATGCTGGACTTGATCTGGGTGGTCAGCGGGGCGTGCGGATCGGTGAGCAGCCGACTCAGCAACCGGAACCGGTCGAACAGCTTGCCGCTGTGTTTCAGGTCCCGTATCGCGGACTGGTTGCCCTGGACGAACTGCATCATCGCGGCCGGCCGTGAGCTGGTGAGCACGTCGGAGTAGCGGCGCACGATGTCGCGCCGAAGCGCGTCGTCCACCGGCTTGTCCTTCGCCCAGGCGATGATCGAGTCGACCCGCTCCAGGAAGTCGTCGAAGAGGCTGGCGACGATGTCGTCCTTCGTGCGGAAGTGGTAGTACAGCGCGGCTTTCGTCACGCCGAGGCGCTCGGCGATCTCCCGGAGCGAGGTCTTCTCGTAGCCCTGCTCCGCGAACAGCTCCAGCGCGATCTCCTGGATCTTCTCCCTGGTGCCGCTCCTGCGGCCGGTCTCGGTCATTCCGCCTCCCGACTTACTTGACGCCCGGCTAGCTGGCAGCTTACCGTACGGCAAGTAAGTACGACAGCCGGACCGACTGGGGAGCTGAGCATGACGGAGACCACGACCAGCGGGAGCAAGCGGGCGATCTACGTCGCCATGACCGGGCTGATGCTCGGCATGCTGCTGGCGATGCTCGACAACCTGATCGTCAGCACGGCCTTACCCACCATCGTCGGCGACCTCGGCGGCCTCGCGCACCTGAGCTGGGTCGTCACCGGCTACGCGCTGGCCACGGCAGCGTCGACGCCGATCTGGGGCAAGCTCGGCGACCTGTACGGCAGGCGCGGCATGTACATGTGGTCGATCGTGATCTTCCTGATCGGCTCCGCGCTGTCCGGGATCTCCCAGAACATGAACGAGCTCATCGGGTTCCGCGCCCTGCAGGGACTCGGCGCGGGCGGACTGATCGTCGGCGCCATGGCGATCATCGGCGACCTGATCCCGCCCCGGGACCGCGGCCGCTACCAGGCACTGATCGGCGGCATGATGCCGATCGCGTTCGTCGGCGGCCCGCTGGTCGGCGGCCTGCTCACCGACCACCTCAGCTGGCGCTGGGTGTTCTACATCAACATCCCGCTCGGCATCGCCGCGCTGGTCGTCACCGGCCTTTTCATGCACCTGCCGAAGCAGCGCATCAAGGCGCGGATCGACTACGTCGGCGCCGTTCTGCTCACCGTCGGCGTCGTGTCCCTCACGCTTGCGGCCAGTTGGGGCGGCAGCCAGTACCCGTGGGGCTCCTGGCAGATCATCTCGCTGTTCGCGACCAGCGCGGTGTTCCTTGCCGCGTTCGTCTACGCGGAAACCCGGGTGGCCGAACCGATCCTGCCGCTGCGGCTGTTCGCCAACCGCAATTTCTCGGTCGCCCAGATCCTCAGCTTCCTGGTCGGCGCCGGCATGTTCGGCGCGGTGAACTTCCTACCGCAGTACATGCAGAACGTGCTGGGCGCGTCGGCCACCGCGAGCGGCCTGCTGCTGTTGCCGCTGATGTTCGGCATGCTGATCGTGATGCTGGGCACCGGCCAGATCACCAGCCGCACCGGGCGTTACCGGGAGTTCCCGATCATCGGCAGCGCCCTGATGGTGGTGGGCATGTTGCTGCTGCTGTTCCTGGGCGTCAACACCACCACGGTGGTCGCGTCGGCCCTGACCCTGGTGCTCGGCATCGGCATGGGCTTCGTCATGCAGAACACCATGCTGATCACGCAGAACAGCGTCGAGCTGCGGGACATGGGCGCCGCGAGCGGTTCGGTCACCCTGTTCCGGACCGTGGGTGGCTCGCTGGGTGTCGCGCTGCTCGGTTCGATCTACGTCAGCCAGCTCACCCATACGCTGACCAGCCACCTCGGCGCGGCGGGCGGGAAGCTGATCTCGGGCGGCGGCTCGCTGCCGCCGTCCGTGGTGCTGCGCCTGCCGACGGCGATCCGCGAGGTGTTCCAGTCCGGTGTCGTCAGCGGCCTGCACGGGGTGCTGATCGGTGGGGCCGTGATGGCGTTGCTCGCGTTCCTGGTGTCCTGGTTCATCCGGGCGGTCCCGCTGCGTGGTGGCCCGGCCGCCGCAGCTCCTGCCGCGCCCGAGTTGGCGGAGCCGGCGGTCGCGGTACCGTCAGCGGTGGCCGAGTAAGCGCCGAATCGAACCCGACCCGGAGGACTTCCATGCGCGTCGCCACCGTCAACCAGCGTGTCTGCCTGATCCGGGACGGTGGCGCCGTGGACGTCCACGAGGCCAGCGGCGCGCTGTTCGGACCGGACGCCGCCTCGGTCTACGCGGCCTGGCCGGCGTTCATCGACTGGGCCCGTGCCGCGGATCTGCCGGAGTCGGTGCCGTTCGCGCCGGAGTCGCTCGGCTCGCCGTCGCCGACACCGCGGCAGGTGTTCGGCATCGGGCTGAACTACGGCGCGCACGCCGCCGAGACCGGGATGGCGCGGCAGGAGAGCCCGCTGGTGTTCACGAAGTTCCCGTCGTGCATCACCGGGCCGCACGGCGACATCAGGCTCCCGGCCGGCGGCCACACCGACTGGGAGGTCGAGCTCGTCGTGATCATGGGCACGACGGCGCACGCCGTGCCGGCCGCGTCGGCGTGGGACCACATCGCGGGGCTGTCCGTCGGCCAGGACATCTCCGAACGCATCCTGCAGGTGGCGTCCACGCCGCCGCAGTTCAGCATGGGCAAGTCGTATCCCGGCTTCGGCCCGGTCGGTCCGTGGCTGGTCACGCCGGACGAGTTCGACGACCCGAACGACCTGGCGCTTGGCTGCCTGCTCAACGGCGAGCAGATGCAGAAGAGCCGCACCAGCGACCTGATCTTCGACGTGGCCGAACTCATCACGCGGCTCTCCGCGGTGACCCCGCTGTTGCCCGGCGACCTCATCTTCACCGGCACGCCGCAGGGTGTCGGCATGGCCCGCACCCCGCAGCGGTGGCTGGCGCCCGGCGACGAGCTCACCACGTACATCGAGGGCATCGGCGAACTGCGGCACCGCTTCGTGTCCTAAGCGGACCGCCAGCGAATCGGCAGATGCTTGACGCCGTGCTGGAAGTTCGACCGCAGCCGGACCGGTTCGCCGGCGAGTTCGACCTCGCCCAGTTGGTCGAGGACGGCGTCGAACATCGCCCGCATCTGGATGCGGGCCAACGGCGCGCCGAGGCAGAAGTGCGGGCCGTGGCCGAACGTGAGGTGGTCGTTCGGCGTGCGGCCGATGTCGAAGGTGTCCGCGTCGGCGAACACGGACTCGTCCCGGTTGGCCGAGGAGAACCAGACCACCACCTTGTCGCCTGCCCGGATGTCGACGCCGCCGAGCCGGGTGGCCGCGGTCGCGGTGCGGCGGAAGTGCATCACCGGTGTCCACCAGCGCAGCATCTCCTCGACCGCGCCGGGCAGCAGCGACCGGTCGGCGCGCAGCCTGCGGTACTGCGCGGGATGTTCGAGCAGCGCGAGTAGGCCGCCGGGCAGGCCGTTGCGCAGGGTTTCGTTGCCGGCCACGGAGAACAGCCAGAACAGGTTCTCGAACTCGGCCAGCGACACCCGGCCGCCGTTGTCGTCCACGTGGCCCATGAGCGTGCTCATCACGTCGTCGCCGGGGTGGTGCCGCTTGTCATCGCCCAGGGCGTTGGCGTACGCGTAGAGATCCGGCATTCCGTTGCGGCTGCGCGGATCGGGCATCTCGCCGTTCGGGCCGGGTGTCGGCCGCAGGCCCAGCACGCCCTGGGCGAGGTCGGTCAGGTCGGCGGCGCGCACGGTGGCACTCACCGCGTACTCGGCGTCCTGGTAGCCGATCACGCGATTGCTCCAGTCGTACATCAGGCCGCGGTCCTGTTCTGGCACGCCGAACACCTCGGCCAGCGTGCGCAGCGGCAGGTCGGCGGCGACCTCGGTGGCGAAGTCGCACTCGCCCCGGTCGGCGACGGCGGCGACCAGGTCCCGCGCCCACTCCTGGATCCGTGCTTCCAGCCTGGCCACGGCACGCGGGGTGAAGGCCCTGGTCAGCAGGTTGCGCAGGCGGGCATGGTCGGGCGGATCGCTGTTGAGCATCATCGCGCGCACGTAGGCGAGGTCCGCGGGTGTCGCCGGATCGCGGATCTGCGTGCCGCCGAGGCGGGAGGAGAACAGCCGCGGATCGCGCAGCACCTGCCGCACGTCGGCGTGCCGCAGGACCGCCCAGAAATCACCGACACGCACCACCGGCGAGTCACGGCGCAGCTCGGCGAGCAGTTCGTACGGCACACCTGTCAGATAGGTGTCCGGATCGACGATCGCGGTGGCCGACACGCACCCGACCCTAGCCCGACGACACCGGCCTACGGAAAGATCCCTCCGGTGGACACGCTGCTGTTGCTGCACGGCCTCGGCGCCACCGGCGCGGTGTGGGACGGCCTGACCGGGCTGCTCGACCGGCCATGGCTCGCACCCGACCTGCCAGGGCACGGCGGTTCGGCGCGGCTGCCCAGGTACTCGTTCGGCGGGCTGGCCACGGCCGTCGCCAACGGACTGCCCGACGCCGGGCCCTACGTCGTGGTGGGGCATTCGCTTGGCGGGGTTGTCGCGCTGGCGCTGGCGAGCGGCTGGTTCGGGATCGACGTCGTCGGTGTGGTCGCCGTTGGTGTCAAGGTCGAGTGGAGCGACGAGGACCTGGCCAGGGCGGCCACGATCGCCGCGCGCCCGGTCCGGATCTACCCGACGCGAGCCGAGGCCGAACGGGCCTACCTCAAAACAGCAGGCCTGGCCGACGACGCCGACCCGGCCGGCATCACCGCCACCGCCGATGGCTGGCGGCTCACGCTGGACCCGTACGCGTTCGCGGTCGGCGCGCCGGACATGCCGGGCCTGCTCGCCGCGGCCCGCTGCCCGGTCACCCTGGCCGCGGGCGAACACGACCCGATGAGCAGGCCCGAACAACTACGGGCGCTGCGTGCGGACGCCGTGACACTGCCCGGTCTGGGCCACAACGCGCACGTCGAAGATCCGGCGGCGCTGCTCCCGCTGCTGGGTCATTCCGTTCGGTAGACGTCCCGGTCGATCATCAGTTGGATCTGTGGTTCGATGACCTGTTCGCGGAATTCCTCGTGGTTGAACGGCGCCCGGTCGGCGTAGAGGTTCTTCGGGTAGATCGGCTGCTGGTAGATCAGTTGGAAGATCTCGGTGCGCAGGTCCTTCGCCCAGTTGTCCCATTGCGCGTGGGTGCGGAAATGGCGTAGCGCGCGGATGTCGATCGTACCGGCCACATAGGACGAACCGGCGCCGTAGAGGTGCTGGCCGACGATCCGTCCTTTGTAGTCGATGACCATCGAGCGGCCGCCGAACGTGTCGATCGGGTCGGTGGATTCCGGGGTCAGGTAATAGGTCGCCAGGTTCGGCGCCATGACGTAGACGTTGTTGTCCAGCGCGCGTGCCCGGCTCTGGATCTCGAAGAACTCGTTGCCGGTGTGCGGATGCGGATAGGACGCCCGGTAGAGGATCTCGGCGCCGTTCAGCGCGAGGCCCCGCGCGTTCTCCGGGTAGGAACCCTCGTTGGCCATGAGCACGCCGAGGCGGCCGATCTCGGTGTCGGCGACCGGGAAGAACGCGTCCAGGTTCATGCCGTACAGCTCGATCCATTTGTCCCACACGTCGTGCGGGGTGACCGAGTGTTCCACCGGGTAGAGCGTGGACAGTTTGTAGTGCTTGAGCACGATCTCGCCCTGTGGGTCCAGCGCGAAGCCGACGTTGAAGAAGCGGTCCGGGAATTCGGGGTGGGTCGCCTTGGCCTGCGCCATGACGTACGTGTCGTACTCCCGCGCCAGATCACCGAGATACCGCGTCTCCGGGCCGGGGATATCGATCGCGCATTCGCGGGCGAACGTCGCGTGGTCCAGGTCGAGCACCTCGTCGTTGAACGCCTGGAGTCCGCCCTCCGGAATGGCGACCAGCCGTACCGGCAGGTCGAGGCTGGAGAGCCAGGACGCCGCCTTGAACAGGTGCGAGATGTGCTCCAGATTGCGGCCGATGTCGGCCCGAGTGCGAATACCACGGACCGCCGGAATGAGCCCGACGGCCGTGTACGGCTGGATCGAGGCGTTGACCATGCCGCACAGTCTGGCACGATCACCGCGTTCGACGGCCATGTCGGTGCACCTGCCACGGCGAGCAGTCCGTCATGCTCGGCGACAGCGTGCCTCTGCGAGGCAGAAGCCGCCGTACGCTGCCAAGCCCAGCGCGACGACCACCAGGAGGAACACGCCGAACGGTTGCGCGGCCAGCGTACGCAGCGCCGCGTCGAGGCCGCCCGCCCTGTTCGGGTCCAGCTTGATCGCGGCCGTCAGCAACAGGATGCCCACCACCGCGAAGGACACGCCCTTGGCCGGCAGGCCGATCACCCCCATCGTCTCGGCGAACCTGCGGGTGCGGACTGGCAGCCGGTTGGTGTCCCAGTCCTCCAGGAACCGGCGCTTGACGCCCCGGTAGGCCATCGTGCCCGCGACCACGATCACGCCGACGCCGACCGCACCGACCAGCACCCGCCCGCCGGGCACGGCCAGCAGCCGCGCGGTCCACTCGCGCTGGCTGGTGTTGGACGACGACGTCGGGTCGGACAGCAGCAGTCTCAGCGTGAACGAGGCGATCACCACCACCGTGACGGCGCGGCCGGCAGCGCCGAGCCGCCGGCGAGCGCGCCTGGACCGGTTGTGTACCCAGCCAAAGCCGACCGCGGCGGCGAGCAGTTGCCACAGGCCGAACGCGAAGAGCCCGATCGCGATCAGCCACAGCAGCGCCGTCCCGAACGGCTGGGCGGCGATCGTGCTGATCGCGCCCTTCTGGTCCAGTGCACCACCGGAGCCGCCGAAGGCAAGGCGCAGCGCCAGAACGGCCACCACGATGTGCACGACGCCGTAACA
This sequence comes from Candidatus Melainabacteria bacterium, assembly GCA_963702275.1. Lineage (GTDB taxonomy): Bacteria > Actinomycetota > Actinomycetes > Mycobacteriales > Pseudonocardiaceae > DATEPR01. The sequence continues at coordinate 9,930 of CAVPCF010000145.1, read as the reverse complement.
GACGTCGCCGAACCGGCCGAGCCACTGCACCGCCTTGTTGCGCTCCATGCGGCGTGCCATGCCGCCAGCCGGATGAGACGTGCGTGTCATCGGCGCTCGCCGAGCCATGCTCATGTCCCGGGGTTACCCTGCTGGCGCCCACACCACGCCTTGTGGCTCACCAACTTGGCGGCCGGTCCGTCACCGTCAGGCTTCCCGGTGCCTGCACGACGACCGCCTGCCCGTCAACCCCGATGTCCAGTCCCAGAACGGACCCGCCGACGCGCAGCCCGCGCACGGCCAGCGCCCCCACCGGGCCGGGCGTCGGCGGCGCGACGTGCACGACACCGCGCGGCACGTCCGGCCGCACTCCGGTGAGCACGGCCAGGATGCCGACACCGGCCGCCGCCGCCCACGCCTGCGGGTGGCACGCGGCCGGGTAGGCGGCCGGTTGTGGCAGATCGGACCGGGCGTCGCCGCCGTAGAGCTCGGGCAGGCGGTAGCCGAACCCGGGCGCGGCACGCAGTAGGCCGCACACCAACTCGGCTGCGGCCGAACCATGGCCGGCCGCGGCCAGGGCCTGCGCCACGATCACCGTGTCGTGCGGCCAGACCGCGCCGCAGTGGTAGGACGACGGCGAGAAGCCGCCCGCCGAACCGGACATGGTGCGCAGCCCGAAACCGGTGGACATGTCGGGCGCGACAAGGCGGGCCGCGATCGCGGCGATCTCGGTCTCGGTCAGCATGCCGCTGCCGACCAGGTGGCCGATGTTGCTGGTCAGCGCGTCGACCGGGCGTTTGTCGGCGTCCAGCGCGATGGCCGGGTACGGGCCGATCGAGTCCTGGACCCAGAACCGGGCCCGAAATCGCGTGGCGAGCCGATCGGCGTAGGACAGCCAGCGGTCCGCGCCGGGGCGGCCGAACGCGGTCAGGAGCGCGGCGCCCTTGGTGGCGGCCTCGTGGGCGTAGCCCTGGACCTCGCACAGGGCGATCGGTGGCGCGGCCAGCCGGCCGTCGGCGAAGCGGATCGAGTCGCCTGAGTCCTTCCAGCCCTGGTTGGCCAGGCCGTGTCCGGTTTTGTCCCAATATTCCAGAAAGCCGTCGCCGTCCGGATCTGCGTCATCGGCGAGCCAGGCCAGGGCCATCTCCAGGTGTGGCACGAGTGCCTCGACCTGGGCGGCGGGCAGGCCCCAGCGCCATGCGTCGTGCAGCAGGCACACCCACAGCGGGGTCGCGTCGATCGAGCCGTAGTACACCGACGGGAGCTGCAAACTGTTGCGCCGCAACTCGTGCAGGATCTTGCCCGGCGCTTCGGCCCTCGTGTGGTCCCGCACGGAACCCTGCCGGCCGGCCAGCGCGCGCAGCGTCGAGCCGGCCAGTTCGGTGCCCAGTGGCAACAACAATCGCGCCGCCCACAGGCTGTCCCGGCCGAACAGCGTGAAGAACCACGGCGCGCCTGCCGCCAGGAAGGTCTCCCCCTGCTGGTCGACGGTGGCCAGGCGCAGCGCGGCCAGATCGTCCAGTGACCGGTCCAGCAACGCCACGAGCCGCCGGTCGTCCGCGGTCACCGTCGGCCGCGACCATTCGACCGGGGTCGACACGCCGGTGACCACGGCGGCCGGGTCGGTGACCCGCAGCCGCCAGCCCACTTCGACGCTGGTGCGCGGTTTCAGCTCGACCGGCCAGCTCAGTTCGCCATGAGTGACATCGGCGTCGGCAGCCGTCACGGTGACCGCGACACCGTCCCGACCCCAGGTCAGGCCGCCGGGTGCGGTCCGCATCGGCACCGCGACCCCGTCCCGACCTGCCTTGACCAGCGCCATGTCGATCAGGTCGGCGGCCAACGCCAACCGTACGGTCGCACGCACCGGCTCCCGCGCGGTCGAGCTGAGCACGATCCGCTCCACCACGCCGTCCACGGTGGCCTGCCGGTGCCGCTCGACCCGCACGGTCGGATCGGGCCCGGCATCGCCCAGCTCACGCGCCAACAGGACGAACCGGCTGCGCCCCGTCCCGTCTGAAACGGTTCGGACCGCGGTCAGCGACGTGCCGTCCAGGCTGAGAACCGCGCGGGACAGCACCCGCACGTCGGCGTGCAGCACGCCGTGACCCGGGCCGTCGATCTGTCCACTGTGGTCACTGAGTACGGCCGTCGGGGCCAGGACGCACAGGTCGAGCGCGTGCAGTGCCGGTTGCCGGTGAGCCAAGATCCCTCCTCGGATCGACGCGGGTTGACACGAACACCGAAGACGAGTTAAGACTGTACCGCAACGATTTGAACGATCAAATTTCCGACACCAGCAGGGTGTGGAGAATGGAAGCGCTCATGGCCAACGACCGGCCGACCATCACCACGGTGGCCGAGCGCGCCAGGGTGTCGCGACAGACCGTGTCCAATGTGCTCAACGCACCGCATCGGGTGCAACCCGAGACACAGCAACGGGTTCGCGCGGCCATCGCGGAACTCGGCTATCGGCCGCATCGCGCCGCCCGCCAGTTGCGCACCCACCGGTCCAACCTGATCGCCATGCGCATGGCCCCGTTCAGCGAGGACGACGCCGGTTCCGTGCTGGATCGGTTCGTGCACGCGGTCACCGAGTCCGGCGAGCGGTTCGGCTTCCGCACACTGGTGTTCACCGCGACCGACGACGGCGACGAGATCAACAACTACCAGGACCTGCTCAATTCCTACGAACTGGACGCATTCGTGCTCACCGGCACGCACCACCGCGACCGCCGCACGAGTTGGCTGCGCAAGCAGGGCGTCCCGTTCGTCACGTTCGGCCGGCCGTGGGGTGTCCGTGCCAAGCACTGGTGGGTGGACGTCGACGGCAAGGCCGGCACCGGCATCGCGACCGAACGCCTGCTGGACGCCGGGCACCGCCGGATCGGCTTCGTCGGCTGGCCGGTCGGTTCCGGCGTCGGCGACGACCGGCGGTCCGGCTGGGAGCATTCGTTGCGCGCGGCCGGTGTCGAGCCGGCCGGCCTGGTGGTCACGGGTGAGAACACCGTGGCCGAGGGCTACCGGTGCGCCACCGAACTGGTCACCCGCCACGGCGCCGAGGCGCTGGTGTGCGTGAGCGACACGCTGGCCCTGGGCGCGCTGGCCATGATCCGCGACCGGGTCAGCCGGGGCGGCACGGCGCTGCCGGTGATCGGCTTCGACGACTCCCCCGGCGCCGCCGCGATGGGCCTGACCACCATCGCCCAGCCGCTGCGCGAGGCGGCGGCGACCTGCGTGCGGCTGCTGACCGCGTTCCTGGAAGACGGCGAAAGCGCCACCGACCACCACGTCCTGCTCGCACCGCACCTGGTGATCCGAGATTCCGGGTGACACCCGCCTCCCCATTCCCCCACGAAGGAGTCGATCATGTCCCGTGACATCCGACCACTGGTGGGCGCCGCCGTGCTGGGCGGCGCGCTCCTGCTGACCGCGGCATGCGGCAGCGGATTCTCCGGTGGTACCACCCAATCCACCCAGAAGGCGGGCCCGGCCAGCATCCAGGTCATGATCGCGTCGTCCGGCGACGCGGAGACCGCGGCGGTCAAGCAGGCCGCGGCAGGCTGGGCCAGCAGCAGCGGCAACAAGGCGACCGTGGTGCCGGCGCAGAACATCGACCAGCAGCTCGGCCAGGCGTTCGCCGGGTCCAAGCCGCCGGACGTGTTCTACCTGGACGCGGCCAAGGTCGCCGACTACGCCAGCGTCGGCGCACTCTGGGCGTATGGCAGCCAGCTCAGCGACGCGAACGACTTCTACCCGGCGCTGCGCACCGCGTTCACCTACAAGGGCACCTTCTACTGCGCCCCCAAGGACTTCTCCACGCTCGGCCTTGAGATCAACACGGCCATGTGGAGCCAGGCCGGCCTGACCAACGCCGACGTGCCGACCACCTGGGACCAGCTGCAGAGCGTCGCGCAGAAGATCAAGGCGAAGGGCATGCTGCCGCTGGCGATCAGCCCGACGCACGACCGGGTGGACGCCTTCCTGGCCCAGGCGGGCGGGCAGATCGTGAACTCGGGCGGCAAGCCGGTCGCCGACTCGACGCAGAACCTCCAGGGCCTGCAGTATGTCCAGGGCCTGCTCAAGAGCGGCCTGCTGGCCTACTCGTCCACTCTGGACACCGGCTGGGGCGGCGAGGCCTTCGGCAAGGGCAAGGCCGTGATGACGATCGAGGGCAACTGGATCGAGGGCGCCCTGAAGTCCGACTACCCGAGCGTGCAGTACAAGATCGTGCCGCTGCCGGCGGGCCCGAAGGGCGCGGCGACGCTGGAGTTCACCCAGTGCTGGGGCATCAGCGCCAAGAGCCAGCACCACGACCAGGCACTGGCCTTCGTCAACGCGATGACCAACCCGCAGCAGCAGCTCACGTTCGCGAAGGCGTTCGGCGTCATCCCGTCCCGCCAGTCCGCGGAAGCCACCTACGTCAAGGACTTCCCGACGGACAAGGCGTTCCTGGCCGGCGCGCCGCACGGCGTCGGGCCGGTGAACGCGCCGAAGGTGGCCACCGTGCTGTCCGACTACGACACGCAGCTGACCCAGTTGGCCACGACCGACCCGAAGTCGATCCTGACGAGGCTGCAGAGCAACCTGTCCGCCGCGCTGGGTAGCTGATGGTCGCCCCGACACTCGCCAAACCCGCCGCCGTCCCGACCGGCACGCGCCGGCCGGGACGGCGGCATCGGCGGGAGTCCGCGGCCGGCCTGCTGTTCGTGTCGCCCGCGATCCTGATGCTGCTGCTGTTCATGCTGGTCCCGATCCTGATGGCGTTCTGGGTGAGCCTGACGAGGTGGACGGGGCAGGGCAGCCCGTTCACCGGCGGGGTGCCGTTCGCGGGCGGCACGAACTACGCGGACCTGTTCGCGCGCAACGGCCTTGAGCGCCAGGACTTCATGACCAGCGTGCGCAACATTTTGTACTACGTGCTGCTGGTGGTGCCGTTGCAGACCGCGCTGGCGCTGGGCATGGCGCTGGTCGTCAACCGACGACGCCTGAAGGGCAAGTCGTTCTTCCGCACCGCGTTCTACTTCCCTTCGGTGACCAGTTCGGTCGCGATCAGCATCGTGTTCCTTTTCATGTTCACCGGTGGCGGCGCGATCAACGCGGTGCTGTCCGTGTTCGGCATCCGAGGGCCTGCCTGGTTCAGTGACGCGGACGGCATCATCCACCTGATCGTGTCCCGTCTCGGCGGCTCGCCGCCCGGGGTGCTGGTCAACCACGGCTTGTTGGGGCTGTCGTGGTGGGACTGGCTTTCCGGGCCGAGCGTGGCGATGTGCGCGATCATCGCGCTGGTGGTGTGGACCACCAGCGGCACGTTCATGCTGATGTTCCTCGCCGCGTTGCAGGACATCCCGGTCGAGGTCGAGGAGGCCAGCCTCCTGGACGGCGTGAACCGCTGGCAGCAGTTGCGTTACGTGACCCTGCCGATGCTGCGGCCGACCATGTTCCTGGTCGTCACGCTGGGGCTGATCGGGTCGTGGCAGGTGTTCGACCAGATCTACATCATGAGCCAGGGCGGCCCGGCAAGACGACGCTCAGTCCCGCCTACGTGTCGTACGCGACCGGGTTCCAGGACCAGAACTTCCCGGCAGGCGCCGCTATGTCGTTCGTGCTGTTCGCGATCATCGTGCTGATGACGGTCGGCCAGCGCTGGCTGCTGCGCGACCGGGACGCGGCACGCGAGCGCAGGGCCGCGCGGCGCGGGGCGCGGGCATGAGGTCCCGGCGCCGGGTCGGCGCGCTCATCGGCGGTGGCCTGCTCCTCGTTGGCGCGCTGATCTTCCTGTATCCGTTCGTGATCCAGATCGCGTCGTCGTTCAAGTCCGAGTCCGACGCGGCTGCGAATCCGCTGTCCCCGATTCCGCATCCGGCCACCGTCGCGAGCAGTTTTGCCAAGCTGTTCAACGGGACAACCGATTTTCCACTGTGGACGTTCAACTCGCTGGTCGTGACGCTGTTCGTGACCGGCGGCCGGGTGCTGCTGGACTCGCTGGCCGGCTACGCGCTGGCTCGGCTGCGGTTTCCCGGCCGCAAGCTGCTGTTCGCGGGCGTGATCGCGGTGATGGCGGTGCCGCCGGTGGTGCTGTTGATCCCGAAGTTCCTTGTGTTGAACCAGATCGGCATCTACGACACGTACAGCGCGATGATCCTGCCGCTGCTCGCGGACGCGGCCGGCATCTTCATCATGCGGCAGTTCTTCGAGTCCATCCCGGTCAGCGTCGAGGAGGCGGCCCGGATCGACGGGGCGGGCCCGTTCCGGATGTACTGGTCGGTGGTGCTGCCGATGGCCAAGCCGGCGCTGATCACGCTGACCATCCTGAGCTTCCAGGGCTCGTGGAACGAGTTCACCAACGTGCTGGTCGCCGTGCAGAACCCGAGCCTCTACACGCTGCCGCGCGGGCTGGCCGACCTGGTCAGCGGGTCACTCGGTGCCGGTACCCAGTACCCGCTGAAGCTGTCCGCCGCCCTGCTGGCCACCATCCCGGTCGCGGTCGTGTTCGTCCTGTTCCAACGGCACTTCGTGCGCGGCGGCAACGAGGGTGTCGAGAAGTAGTCACGACGGTTGGTAGCCGCTGAGAACGTCGATCTGCGACAGGAAGATGCGCCATTCCGTCTCGGCGATGCCGGCGGCCTCGGCGCAGATGCTCTGCGCCTGGGCGACGAGCTGCGGCGGTGGCGACGCCGCGGATCCGAGGCCGTAGCACGGGATCGGCAGTTCCAGCTGGTTGAGGCTGGTCACGAACTTGTCGGCCGTGTCGGTCACCGGGGCGTAGGTCGCCGGGTTCAGCGCGTTGAGCTTCTGCTCGGTGGCGGTGGCGACGTTCGACGCCGCCGTGAACACGGTGCCGCAGGTCCTGTCGGTGAGCGGTGTCGCGGTGGTGCACAGGTCGAAGTTCACGTGCGGGTTCGCGGCCGCCGCGGCCTTGAAGGCGTCCGCCACCTGGGGTACAGCGTCGGGGTCGGGGTCGCGTCTGGCTGGAGGTGGGCGCGGGCCGCGGGTGCAACGGCGCCGCCTTCGGGGCCGGTGGGTTGCAGCCGCAGGCCGCGAGCAGCAGCAGCCCGGCGACCACGGTCAACGTCACGTGTCCGACCCGTGCCATCGCCCACCCCCTTCCCTCGGTGGGACGAACCTAGCGCGCCCGCCCGGGACCGGTCCCGGGCTGAGTGGCAGCGTCACGCCGGGTGCCGGAGACTGGCGTGGTGGCTGGCTTCGAGGTACGGGTGGCGCGGGCGTACGACGTACCGGGGCCGGAGGACGGCGCCCGGGTGCTGGTGGACCGGCTGTGGCCGCGTGGCCTTGCCAAGGCCACCGCCGCGCTGGACGAGTGGTGCCGGCTCGTCGCGCCGTCCGACGAGCTGCGCCGCTGGTACGGCCACGATCCGGACCTGTTCGGCCAGTTCGTCAACCGGTACCGGGCCGAACTGGCCGACCCGGAGCGGGCGGCCGCACTGGCCGCCCTGCGGGACCTCAGTCGCCGTCGGACGATCACCCTCCTGACGGCGACCAAGATGCTCTCGGTCAGCCACGCATCGGTGCTCGCTCAAGTGATTCATGAGGATCCGGGCTTGTCGTGAGCCCACCCCGACGCCCCGGCCGCGACTTGTGGGTCGGCAGGTGCCGGTCGGCCCACTTCGGCCACGGACGGCGGTCGGCGGAGATCTTCCTGGCCAGCGCCAGCATGGCCTGCGGCACGGTCAGCCGGTGCTCCGGCTCGGTCGCCAGTAGACCGATCACGATCGGGGACAGTTCCAGCGGCAACGTCGGGAAGCCGTTGATGTCGTCGATCAGCGCCTTGTACAGGATCGACCCGACGCCGTAGCAGTCCATTGTGGGCGATATCGGGCGACACTCCTCCTGTTCCGGTGCCGCGTAGCCCGCGGTGCCGACGGGGTGGCCGGTCGGCTGCGGGGTGCCGATCCGGCGCGTCGAACCGAAGTCGACCACGACAGGGCGGCCGTCACGCAGGACTATGTTGGCGGGCTTCAGGTCAAGGTGCACCAGGCCGCGCCGGTGCAGGTCGGCGACGGCGGCCAGGATCTGCACGCCGAGCAGCGCCGCGTCGGTGACCGGTATCGGTCCGACGCATTCGAGTTCCTCGTCGAGCGCCGGGCCGTCGATGTACTCCATCAGCAGGTGGGGCGTTGCGTCCGCAGTGCCGTCGGCGATCAGGCGCGGCAGGGCCGGGTGGGTCGCGCCGCTCAGCGCGGTGACCTCGCGGCGCAGCGACCGGATCGCCCGCTGGTTGGTGACCTGGTGCGGGCGGGCGAGCTTCACGATCACCGGGCACCACAGGTCGGTCGACCAGGCCAGCCAGGTCCGCATCGTGTGCCGACACCCAACCGGTCGACGGCCAGTGCGCCGCCGGGCACGACTGTCCTCCTGGTACCGCCAGACGGCCTCGCCGTCTTCGTCCAGGTCGTGTTTGTGGATGGGCATCATGCTGGCCTCCGTGGGGCTGTCCGGCGGTTCACCACGGGCGCGGTGATCCGCCGGCGGACATCAACGACGTGAACGGGTACGGCGTTGGCGTTGTCGTCGTTCCCGCGGTCCCGGCGACGCTCGCCGCGGTGCGACATCGGTCCCTTGATCTCGATCACCGTGTCCAGCTCCTTTCTGTTACGCCCGGCTCGGTACCGGGACAGCAATGGTCACCCGATCGAGTTCGACCGTGCGGTCGGCGATGGACGCGACCGGTCGTGGGTGATGAGCAGGATGCGGGACGCGGTCGAGCCCCGATGGCGCGGACACCGTCGCCGCGGAGTCCGGGTCGACGACGCGACCGGCTGGTCGAGCAGCACGAGCGGCGCCGGGGACACCCGGCACGGGCCAGGGCGACGCGGCGCGCTGGCCGCCGGAACAGCACGCCGCCTCGCCGACCGGTGTGTCGTAGCCCGCGGCAGGTCGAGCGCGAACTCGTCCATGATGCGTCGGCCGGTGGCGAACACGTCGGCGCGGTGGCGTGGCGCGAGCCGAACGCGATGCTCTCCGCGATCGTGGCGTCCAGCAGCCCGGTTCCTGCGGCACGAACGCCATCCGGCTGCGCAGGCTGTGCCGGTCGCAGGCCCGCACGTCGACGCCGTCGATGAGCACCCGGCCCGCGTCCACGTCGTAGAGCCGCAGCAGCAGGTGCAGCACGGTGCTCTTGCGGCGCCGCTCGGGCCGAACAGGCAACCGTCTCGCCAACAGGCAGATCGAGTGTGAAGTCGATCAACACGGGAACACCTGGTTGATAGGCGAAACACACGTTCTCGAAGTGGACACCCGCTCCAGCAATGGCGCTGTTCTGGCGTGCCGCAAGTCGGTCACGGCGTCGGTGGCGGCGAACACCTCGTGCACCCGCGCCGCGCTGGCGCCTGCCTTGGCCAGCGACCCGGACAGTTTCGCCAGGCCACGCACTGGCGAGTAGAGATCCTGGAGGTAGGCCAGCACCACGAGCAGGCTGCCCGTGGTCAGCGTGCCGGCGAGCACGTGCGCGCCGCCGACCACCAGCACCAGGCCGGATCCGCAGGCCAGCACCAGGTCCGCCATCGGGCTCCAGCGCGCCTCGACGTCGACCGTCCGCAGGTCGACCCGCAGCAGCTCCCGGTTGCGGGCACCGAAGATCGAACCGGCCCGCCCGGTCCGGCCGAAGGCCTGCACCGCGCGGACGTTGCGAATCAGGTCGTTGGTGATCGCGGCCAGCCGCCCGGATTCCGACCGCGCGTCCCGCTGGGCGTCCCGCACCTGGCGGCGCTGCCGGACGGCCAGCAGCGCGAAACCGGCACGACGGCCAGCCCGACGAGCGCCAGTTCCGGGTCGACCGCGGTGAGCGCCGCCAGCGCCGTCGCCACCATCACGGTGTCGGGTAGCACGGTCGTGGTGACCGCGACGATGCCGTCCAGCAGCCGTCCGACGTCCGTGGTCAGCCGGGACACCAGCTCACCGCTGCGCATCCCGTCGTGCCAGCGCAGCGAG
>CAVPCF010000144.1:0-4482 GCA_963702275.1 Candidatus Melainabacteria bacterium | reverse complement strand
GTTCTGTGGCGCCTGGCTCAGTTACGTATTGCTGAGCTGGACCCACACCACGACGTCGAACAGGGGCGCCAGCTCGGCGCGGGCCACGCCGACGCCTTCCACCACGAGCAGGTCGACACCGGCGGGCTACCTCAACGCTGCCGGTACGTCCTTTCGCCTCCCATGCCGGTGGCCGGTAGGTGACGGCGGCGCCCCGGTGGGCCGGTTTCAGGATCCCGTCGCGCAGCAGGTCCGCCCAGCCGAAGATGGAGTGCGACCACACCACGTCGTCCGTGCGCACGACGGCGCTGTTCGGAACCAGCGAGACGATACGATGACTGAGCGTGGTCTTCCCGCTGGCACCGCCGCCGTCCACAGCGACCACGACCGGACAGTCCCGCCGCCGGAGCAGTGCGTGCACCACTGAGCCCCCACCGGAAGATGGAGTGCGACCATGCCACGTCGTCCATGTGCACGACTGCGCTGTTCGGGACCAGCGAGACAACGCGACCGCTGAGCGTGGTCTTTCCGCTGGCACTGCGGCCGTCCACAGCGACCATGACCGGACATTCCCGCCGCCGGAACAGTGCGTGCACCAGCGAGCCCAGCTGAACCGCCTGCCATGGCGCCCCGCTGGGCTCGTCGGTGCTCTGGCTCGTCGTTGCGCAGCCTCATCCGTTTGGCCGGTTGCGGCCTCCGGCTACTCGGCTTCCTCTTCGTCGTCCTCGGTGTTGGGCGCGGCGTGGTCGGCCACGCCGGGCGTGGGATCGCGGGACATGTCGATGAGTGGGTGGCGCAGGGCGCCCTCCGGTGCCGCGTGCCTCGGCACGCGTTCGGGCTCCCCCGGTTCGTTCCCCGTTTGCTGCGTCACGTACTACCTCCCCAACTGGTACACGGCAGTGTGCCCGGTCATTCTGCATAGTCTGTTCGGGTGTCCTTCGATCGGGCCAGAATGGGCGCATGGCCACTCCTGAGCCCGCCGCCTGCGCGGTCGCCCATGGCGACGCGTCCGACTCGGCAACGCGGCAGCGCACACTGGTCGCCGTGTTCGCGTCGCCGGTCGCCGAGTACCTGCTGCGCTACGGCCCTGACCTGGGCTACCGAACGGTACTGCTGGAACCAGATTCGGCGCGGATTGTCGAGTTGTCGGGCATAACGGTTGTGAACAGCATCAACCAAGCCAAACCGGACGGCGACACGGACGTCGTCGTCACCGACCATCACCGCGACGAACTCGGCGTGCTGCTGCGCGACGCGTTGTCCAGCCCGGTCCGCTGGATCGGCCTGATGGGCAACCGGCACCACGCGGGCCCACATCACGCCGCGCTCGCTGCCCTTGGCGTGCCGGAGCAGGAGGTCGCCAGGGTGCACCGTCCCGTCGGCCTGAACATCGGCTCCCGCACGCCGCCCGAGATCGCCATCGCCACCCTCGCCGGTCTGTTGGCCGAACGCAACGGCCGCCCGGGCGGCTTCACGTTCTGAGGCCGTGAGGAAAGAAAGACACGGCCCCGACGATGGGGTTGTCCATCGCCGGGGCCGCGACCCCCGGTGCGCCCTACCGGGTGCCGTGCGGAGTCGGCTAGGCCGGCACGTTCCAGGACTGGTTGGCACCGCCGGAGCAGTCCCAGATCTGGAGTGGTGTGCCGTCCGCCGAACTGACACCGGTCGCATCGAGACATCTGCCGGACGCGGTGTTCACCAACTGGTTGGACGACGTGTGCGTCCAGGACTGCGCGCCGGTGCCGTTGCAGGTGAACAACTGCACCTTCGTGCCGTTGGCCGTGCCGCCCCCTGCCACGTCAAGGCACTTGCCCAGCGCCTGCACCGCGCTACCGGACATGGTCCACGACTGGGCCGAGGAGCCGTTGCACGTGAACAGCTGCACCTGGGTGCCGTCGGCACTGTTCGCGCCGGCCACGTCGACGCACTTGCCGCCGAAGCCGGTGATCGCGCCGGTGTGTGGCGCGCCGCCGCCGGTGCTCGGCGTGCCGCTCCACGTGAACGTGGCCGACGTCGCTGCCGGCAGCGAGTACGTGAAGTGCTCGCCGCCCCAGTTGACGGTCATCGTCTGGGCGGAGCCGGTGCCGTTGTACGCGACGAGGGCCTTGGAGCCGTCCGGGTTCTGCCACGCGACGTTGGAGACCGTGCTGTTCGCGGTCGAGTCGATGCGGAACGCGCCCGGCTTCACGAACTTGGTGAGCTGGCCGAGGTCGTAGTACTCGATGGTGAAGTCGACCTGCCCGCTGCGGGCGTCTCCATTGTGGATGGTGATGAGACCTTGGCAGGTGCCGCAGCCGCTGTTGTGCGGGCCCATGTTCTGGTCGACGGCCAGGCTCCACTTGACCATGCTCTGGCCCCAGTTACGGGTGTAGTCGATGATGTTCGACATGTCCTCGTTCTGCTGGTTGGCGATCCAGGTGCCGCCGGAGTGCTCGGTGTCGAACTGGCCGATGTTCGGGAACTGGTTGTGCACGGTGGTCTGCTCGGCCGCGCTGCCCTCGTCGTAGCCGTGCCACGCGACGCCGCCGAACAGCGGGTCGTTGCGAACCGCGGTGTCGTTCACTTCCTGCGATGCGAAACTGTTGTACTGGCTCCAGTTCCAGTCCAGCGCGAGCACCTTGGTGTTCAGGCCGGCCGCGTGGAACGCCGGCAGCAGGTTGGTCGCGGTGAAGAAGTCGAGGCCGTTGCCGTTCCAGTTCATCGTGGGGTAGGTCGCGCCGTCGCAGCAGCCCGGCTCGTTCTGGGCCGACGTGTAGTCCACGTGCACGCCCTGCGCCTGGTAGGCCTGGATGGTCTTGACGTAGTACTGGGCGTAGGCCGCGTAGAACTGCGACTGCAGGAAGCTGTGGTTGTCGAAGTTGCCGTCGGACTTCATCCAGCCGGGCGCGCTCCACGGGTTCATCATCAGCTTGAGGCCCGGGTTCATCTGTTCCGCCTGTTTGGTCAGCGGCAGGATGTCGGTCTGGTCGAAGCCGATGGAGAAGTGCGTGAGGTTCGGGTCGGTCTGGCCGGCCGGCATGTCGTCGTAGGAGTAGTTGAAACGGGCCAGGTCGGACGCGCCCATCGGGTTGCGCAGGAAGTCGACGCCGATGCCGTTGTTCGGGTCGAACAGCTTGGTCATCGTGGCGCTCCTGGTGGCCGCGGACAGCGCGCCGCTGCTGCCGAGCAGGAAGGCCGACGTGTCGGTCATCGACGCGCCCGCGCCGACGAACTGCTGGAACTTGGTGTTCTCGTTGACCGTGATGTTCTGGCCGTTGCTGGCGTTGCCGGCCGAGAAGCTGATCGGCGCCTGCTGTTGCAGGCCGCGGGTCACGTTGCGGCCCGCCGAGTCGTTCGTGCTGGTCAGCCAGACGTTCACCGACTCGTTGGCCGCGTTCGCGGTGGCCGGCAGCAGCGCCGCCGCCGTGCCCAGCGCCAGCGCGCAGGCGGCCGGCAGGGCCAGTATTCGAACCAGTCTGGCTGACCGGCGGCGTCGGCCACCGGGGGTGGAGCTGACTACAGACACGAGAGGAACTCCCTCCTCGACCACCTACAGCGCCACCGGACAGTGACAGCCCTCACACACGTCGCACAGCTCTTGATATCGCGACTTGAAATAAGTCGTCAAGTATCCGTCGTTCACGGTGACGCCGTGTGTGAACCCTTGGCCCACTTGGTCACGCTCTGCTCCATGGTCTGAACCAGCACCGATCGCTGGACAAAGCCTGCGGACAGATAGTTGAGTGGTTGACGTGCCCTACTCCGTTGCCGAAGTACGAGCCCACTTCCCGGCCCTTGCCGAGGGCACCGCGCACTTCGACGGGCCGGGCGGCTCGCAGGTACCGGACGTGGTCGGCGCCGCCGTGGCCGCGACCCTGACCGCCGCGGACCGCCGCGCGGAGCAGGTGGTCACCGACGCCCGGCAGGCCATGGCGGACCTGCTGGGCGGCGATCCGGGCGGCATCGTGTTCGGCCGCAGCATGACCGCCCTGACCTACGACCTGTCCCGCACCATGGCCAGGACCTGGCGGCCCGGCGACGAGGTCGTCGTGACCAACCTCGACCACGACGCCAACATCCGGCCGTGGGTGCAGGCGGCGGAGCGGGCCGGCGTCACGGTGCGCTGGGCGCGGTTCGACCGGGCGACCGGCGAACTGGGCGTGGCCGCGGTGGCCGAGCTGCTGTCCGACCGGACCCGACTGGTCGCGTTCACCGGCGCGTCGAACCTGCTGGGCAGCCGGCCGGACGTGGCCGCGATCACCGAACGGGCGCACCGGGCGGGCGCGCTGGTGTACCTGGACGGCGTGCACCTGACCCCGCACTTCCCGGTGGACCTCGCCGCGCTCGGCGTCGACTGCTACGCCTGCTCGCCCTACAAGTTCCTCGGGCCGCACCTTGGCGTGCTCGCCGCCGCGCCGTCGTTGCTGGAGTCGCTCCAGCCCGACAAGTTGCTGCCCGCCAGCAACGCCGTGCCCGAGCGGTTCGAACTGGGCACGCTCCCCTACGAAATGCTCGCCGGCGCGG
>CAVPCF010000143.1:0-11214 GCA_963702275.1 Candidatus Melainabacteria bacterium | reverse complement strand
GACATTTTTTTGTGGCTAACTCATTCATTACGTATTGCTGGTGAGTCCAGCGCTATTATGGCAGGCGGCGCTACACTCTACGCCTTTTCCCGGCGGCAGCGACGGTGGAAGTCCTGAAGCTGGGTTGATCTTTTGACAATCCCAGAGATATATACATCCAAACAACCTACGGGGGCGCGAATGCCCATAACCTGGAGTACTGCAGCATTGTCTTTTAGTTTACTCCTACCACTCGCAAACAGAAAGTAATTCATACCTTCGCCGGGGGCCGCGACGGGCGGAACCCAACTTCCAGCCTAATCTTCGACCGAGCAGGTGATCTCTATGGGACGACATTGCTCAGAGGTGGAAAAAAGGTCTGGAGTTGTTTTCGAACTAGTTCCTTTTTCTTCTTCCGGTTGGACCGAGAAGGTATTGCACGCTTTGATGAGGAGTATCGAAGTTGCCCGTAGCTCAGTGGTCGCCCAGTGCGGCTGGCCGAATGGCGCACCGCGCGGGCCGAACTGGTCGGCAACGGCATCGCGGGCCTGTCCCCGGCCGATCGCGCGGCCATCGCCGCCGCGCTGCCGGCACTGCGCGCACTGCTGTCCGATTTGGACCGAAGGGACCCTGTCGATGGCTGAGCGACTTGCCGTGCACTGCGTCGGCCTGCACCACGCGTTCGGCGAGACCATCGCGGTGGACGACGTGGACCTCGATGTCGCGGCAGGCTCGGTGTTCGGCCTGCTGGGCCCCAACGGCGCCGGGAAGACCACCACCATCCGCATGATCACCACGCTGCTGCCGGCGCCGCCGGGCGCCATCGGGGTGTTCGGTGTGGACGTCGCCCGGCACAAGCTGGACGTGCGGCGGCTGATCGGCTATGTGCCGCAACAGTTGTCCGCCGACGGCGCGCTCACCGGCCGGGAGAACGTGTCCCTGTTCGCGCGGCTGTTCGACGTGCCGCGCTCGGCGCGCAAGGCCGCGGTCGCCGACGCACTGGCGTCGGTCGCACTGTCCGATGTGGCCGATCGCACCGCCAGCACGTACTCCGGCGGCATGATCCGCAGGCTGGAACTGGCGCAGGCCTTGGTCAGCGCGCCCAGACTGCTGGTGCTGGACGAGCCGACCATCGGCCTCGACCCGATCGGCAGGGCCAGCGTGTGGGAACGAATCAACCAGGTCCGCGCCGACACCGGCATGACAGTGCTGGTCACAACGCACTACATGGACGAGGCCGACCAACAGTGCGACCGGATCGCATTGATGCACCGCGGCCGAATCCGCGCCGAAGGCACCCCAACCGAACTCAAGGCCATGGTCGGCGACGACGCAACGCTCGACGACGTCTTCCGCGCCACCACCGGCGACGACCTGGGCGCAGGCTCCGGGGAAAGGATGCGCGATGTCCGCTCCGCTCGACGTACCGCTCGCCGCCTCAGCTGAAGGCCCCGCGACCCGCCCACGCCGATTCGGCTTCGCCGGCCTCGTCGTCGCACGAACCGGCACGATGTGCCTGGTAGAACTGCAGAAGCTGCGGCACGACCGGACGGAGCTGATCACCAGGGCGATCCAGCCCGCCCTGTGGCTGCTGATCTTCGGCGAGACGTTCACCCGCCTGCGCGCGATCCCGACCGGCAAGGTGCCCTACCTGGACTATCTGGCACCCGGCATCCTGGCCCAGTCGGCCCTGTTCATCTCGATCTTCTACGGCATCCAGATCATCTGGGAACGCGACGCGGGCGTGCTGGCCAAGCTGTTGGTCACGCCAACACCCCGGATCGCGCTGGTCACCGGCAAGGCGTTCGCCGCCGGCGTGCGGGCCTTGGTGCAGGCATTGGTGGTGCTGGTACTCGCGGCCGTGCTAGGTGTCGGCCTGACCGCGAACCCGTTGCGGCTGCTGGCAATGTGCGTCGTGGTGATCCTCGGCTCGGCGTTCTTCTGTTGCCTGTCCATCACCATCGCAGGCCTGGTGCTGACCCGCGACCGGCTGATGGGCATCGGTCAGGCCATCACCATGCCGCTGTTCTTCGGCTCGAACGCCCTGTACCCGGTGAGCCTGATGCCCGGCTGGCTCCAGGTGATCAACCGCGTCAATCCACTCGGCTACGAGGTGGATGCGTTGCGGGGCCTACTGATCGGCACTCCGGCCGCGTTCGCAACGGACTTCCTGGTGCTGATCGTCGCGGCCGCGTTCATGGTCACGGTATCCTCGGCCCTGCTGCCCCGCCTGGCCAAGTAACCCAAGCCCCGAACTCGCACCATTGGCCAGAAGTCAACCCGCACAGCGAATTGTGCACAACTTCCCGACAAGTACCCCATTCGGGGCTTGGCAGGCATAGGGTTGAAAAGGGCCGTAGCTCCCAGGGGATACTGTTGGCGAATTCGGGGACGGCCTTGTCCTGCGGGGTGTGCCAACATGCTGTGGGCCCGACGGGGTGCTCGTCCGTGGTGGCTGACCTGCGCCACGACCTCTCGCTGTCCGCTATTGGGCTTGGTCCTCACGTTGTGGCTTCTGCATCACCCCGATACTCGATTGTCGTGACGGTTGGTGGGGTTTGTCAAGGCGGGAAAGAGTACCTTGACAAACCCCACCAACCGCTTTAACAGAGGGCCCGTATCGGGGTGATGCAGAAGGACTGGGTAACGGAAGGAATGCCGCGTGATTGGGGTCTGTCCTGGGAAGGCGAAAGAGCCGCCTCGGTTTGGGGGCCCGCTCGTGTTCGTCCGGCGGGTCCCGGTCTGTGGGTGGTCGCTGGCGCCCAGGTGGGGAGCCTGCTCGTGTTCGTCCGGCGGGTCGCGTTCGCCAGGTGAGTCGGTGGCTGGTCTGGCCTCTGGGGACCAGCACCCGTGACCACTGCCCGAGACCACCACCGAGATGGGACCCGCCGGACGAACATGAGTGGCCTCCCCACCGGGGCGCCGCGACCACGATCAGACCGGGACCCGCCGGGCGAACACGAGCAGGCCCCCAAACCGAGGCGGCTCTTTCCGTTTCCGGGACCTAGCCTAACAACGCGGCATTCCTTCTTTTACCCAGTCCTTCTGTATCGGGGTGATGCAGAAGCCACAACGTGAGGACCGAGCCCAATAGCGGACAGCAAGACGCCGACCACCCAGCCCACCAGGCGACTTCGGGGACAGCATCCCAGGGTTGGGCGGTGGTCTGCCTGTGGGTTCGGCGATCTCGCGATTTGTCCCCGCCCAGCGGGGAGCGGCCTGGTCGAACGGTCGTCAGAACCCCAACGCGGGCCCGAAACGCGAGCCGGTGCTCAAGGCCAGGACCATTGCCGCGCCGACGGCACTGTCCACGATGGTCAGTCCGTCAGGGGCGCTCGGTTGACGGGGCACGACATGCAGCGCGGGCCGCCGCGGCCGGAGCCGAGTTCCGAGCCCGAGATGCGTAGCACCTCGATGCCGGCCGCTTCCAGTCGTGCGTTGGTCTCCACGTTGCGCTCGTACGCGATGACGATCCCGGGTGCGAGCGCGAGCGTGTTGTTGCCGTCGTCCCACTGTTCGCGTTCCGCGGTGACCGGGTCGAGGCCGGTGTCGATCACCCGCAACCTGTCGATGCTCATGGCCTTGGCGGCGGCGGTGAGGAACGGTTCGGGGCCGTCCACCCGCACGCCGCCGTTGTCGTCCGGCCGCAGTGGGTACGCGGCCAGTGAGTCGCGGATCGCCGGGTACATCACGAAGGCGTCCCTGTCGACCATTGTGCACACCGTGTCCAGGTGCATGGTGGCTCGCTGCTGCGCGATCGGCACGGCCAGCACGGTGTGCGCCAAACCGTCCGCGAACGCCGAGCGGGCGAGGGCTTCCGCGCCGGCCGCCGACGTACGTTCGCCGACGCCGACCGCAAGCACGCCGCGCGCCAGCGCTAGCACGTCGCCGCCCTCCACCGGGGCCGAGTGGGCGCCGTAGGCACGCGCGGTCTGCCGGAACCGGGGGTGGTAGGCGTAGATCAGGTCCGTGATCGCCGACTCGCGTCGGCGTGCCGGCATGACCAGCGATGCCACCGCGACCCGGTTGCCGATCCAAACCGACGAGTCCCGGGTGAACAGCAGGTTGGGCAGCGGGTCGATGGCGAAGTCGTGCGGCTGGTGCATCTGCCGCACCAGCGACGCGCCCTCGGCCACCGGTAGTTCCTCGAACGTCATCCCGGCCATCAGCACCATCGCCAGCGCTTCGGCCGACACACCGGACAGGTACGAGCGCAGCGCGTCCGCCAGGTCCATGCCCAGCCGCAGTTCGTCGACCGCGGTGCGCACGCCGGCCGTGTGGGCCCGTGCGTCCCGCAGCGCCGTGACCAGCAGGTCGGCCAGCAGCAGCACCTCGACCCCGCGCCCGGTCATCAGCTCGGCGAACCCGTCGTGTTCGGCCTGCGCCCGGTCCACCCACGGGATGCCGTCGAACAGCAGTTGGTCGTTGTTGCGCGGTGTGAGCCGCTTGAGCTCGGGCCCCGGCCGGTGCAGCAGCACGGTGCCCAGCGGGCCCACCTCGCTGTCCACGCGGTGTACCGCGGTGATGTGCTCGGTCACGGGCGCCAGCGTAACCGTCGTGTCACCGCAGGAAGGTCAGGTGACCGGACAGCAGGGCGTAGCCCACGAACGACACCACGTCCAGCAGCGTGTGCGCAGTCACCAGCACCCAGAGTCGACTCGTGCGCTGCCAGAGTCGCCCGAACACCAGCCCCAGCACGACGTTGCCGACGAACCCGCCGAATCCCTGGTACAGGTGGTAGGACCCGCGCAGCAGGGCCGACACCACCACCG
Organism: Candidatus Melainabacteria bacterium; assembly: GCA_963702275.1. Lineage (GTDB taxonomy): Bacteria > Actinomycetota > Actinomycetes > Mycobacteriales > Pseudonocardiaceae > DATEPR01. The sequence goes on along the minus strand of CAVPCF010000143.1, from coordinate 6,463 downwards.
ACGAGTTCTCCCGCCAGCTCAGCTGCCGCAGCCGGCTGAGCAGATAGCCGACCACCAGCGCCTCTTCGGTCCAGGCGTTGGCCGCCGCGGACAGCACGAGCACGGGGATGCGCCACCACGTGTCGGTCAGCGTGGAGGGCAGCACGGTCAGGTTGACGCCCAGCGCCCTGGCCAGCAGATACAGTCCGAGCCCAGGAATCCCGATCACGGCGGCCAGTGCGGCGCCGCCGGCCAGGTCGCTGAGCCGGTAGCGCCGCAGCCCTACCTCTGCCAGCTTGATCCCGGCCCGCCACAGCAGGTACATGCCCAACGCGCCCCACGCCAGGTACTGCACCACGAGGGCCAGTTGGGCGAGCAGATCAAGGAAGTTGGCCCTGGCCAGCGGCACGTCGATGGCCACGTGCTGCTGGTTCAACGGCACCGGCCGCAGCAGCGAGTCCAGCAGCGAGATCAGGCTGCGCACCCCGGACAGCCCCAGCGTCACGGCGAACACGATCAACAGTTCGACGCGCACAGCCGGGTACTCCGGCTCCGAGACATATCGGATGCCGGCCGGTGGCTCGGGCGCCAGCCAAGCCCGCACACGGTCGTTCACCTGATCATCGTAGGGTTGCGGACATGTCGCCACGGTATGCGAGCAACGATCAGGTCGGCCGGGACGCGCTGCTGGAGTTCCTGCGGCCCAGGCACAACGCCATCCTGGTCACCCACAGGTCGGACGGCGGCCCGCAGCTCTCCCCGGTGAGCTACGGCGTCGACGCGGCAGGCCGGATCGTGGTGTCCACGTATCCGCGGCGGGCCAAGGCGCGCAACCTGCGCCGCGACCCACGCGCGTCGGCCTGTGTGCTCTCCGACTCCTGGGACGGCGCGTGGGTCCAGGTGGACGGCACCGCCGAGGTGATCGACCTGCCCGACTCGGTCGAGCCGCTGGTCGAGTACTACCGCTCCATCTCCGGCGAACACCCCGACTGGGACGACTACCGCGCGGCCATGGTCCGCCAGGGCAAGTCACTGGTCCGTGTCACCATCGAACGCTGGGGACCGATCGCGACCGGCGGCTTCCCACCCGAACTGGCCGACGTACTCGACTGAGCGTTCAGCTGTCAAGCCACCTGTCCACAGGTTCGGTGCTTATCCACAGATTGCCGGCAAGCCACCCATTTGGGGCTTGACAAGCATAGGGTTGAAAAGGGCCGTAGCCCCCGAGGTTGGGCGGGGGTCTGCCCAGTGGTTCGGCAGCGTTCGCGAAGTTGTTGGTTCGGCAGCGTTCGCGAAGTTGGTGTGGGGCCGTTGGAGCTGGTCAGCGGACTGCGCTGAGGAACGGGCAGCCCACCAGTCGCCGTAGTTGGGCGCCGAGTTCTCCGGGTGTTTCCACCGGCTCTGAGAAGGCCAGCCGCACGTCGTGGTCGGCGTCTGGTGCCTCGACTCGTAGGCGCAGGCCGAGGCGGTCCAGGCCGAGTGGTCGGACGTGGCCGCCGCGCAGGTGGTCGGGTACCAGCCGGGTCAGCATGCCGACCACGTCCCGGTGTGCCAGTTCCAGGTGCCGCAGCCAGTGGTCCTCGTAGCCGCAGAACGGGTCCGGTGTCGCCGACGCGAACTCGGCAGGCCGCAGTGAGCCGGTGCCCTCGCCGTCGGCCAGCACCAGGGAAGCCGGCGTCAGCCGCAGGGCCGTCACGCCGTGCCCGACGTCCAGCAGGCGGCTGTCCGGTCGCGCTTCGGCCACCGTCAGGATCTCCCGGCGGGCGTCCGTGCCGCGCAGCGCGCGCAGCCAGCCGGTGATCCACAGCAGGCCGCGCACCGGCTCCCGCAGCTGCACCGGCGCCCGGTCGGCCAGTTCCAGCATCGCGGCCAGTTCGCCGCGTGGTGTCCTGGCGACCAGTCGGACCAGCGGGTGGTCGTCGCCGAGCAGCACGATGGCCGAGCCGTCCGGGTGCACGTGGTGCAGGCGCGGCTCGATCCGGTCGGCAGTGGACCGGTCCATCCGGTCGGAGCGCAGCAACGTCGCCCGCCCACCGCGCACGGCGATGGTGCGGGCTCGATCGGCCGGCCCGGGACAGGGCGGCCGGCGAGTGCTCTTGGCCACGGCGCACACCTCCACTTAGGCAAGCCTAACTTGGAACGGCCCGTCGCGAAAGTCGGCACTGCGCCGAAGGGCCTACCAAGCCCGAGATTCAGCCGATCGCCGGCAGAGAGCCACCGTTACGGTCGTGCCTTGTCGCCGGGCGCCCGACCTGGCCAGTCCGGGCCGCGTTTCGCCCAACTCCAGGCGTAGCGCGGGTCTTCGCAGGCCGATGCCGCCTCGCCCAGTGCGAGTGGGCGGAACGTGTCGACCATGACGGCGGTCTCGTCGAAGTAGTCCACGCCGATGGCCGCCTCCACCGCGCCCGGCTGTGGGCCGTGGGTGAACCCCGACGGGTGTAGTGACAGCGAACCCAGTCCGATGCCGGAGCCCTTGCGCGCCTCGTAGTTCCCGCCGACGTAGAACAGCAGCTCGTCGGAGTCCACGTTGGCGTGGTTGTACGGCACGGGCACGGCCAGCGGGTGGTAGTCCACCTTGCGCGGGCAGAACGAGCACACCACGAAGTTGGGTCCCTCGAACGTCTGGTGCACCGGCGGCGGCTGGTGTACCCGGCCGGTGATCGGCTCGAAGTCACGGATGTTGAACGCCCACGGATACAGGCAGCCGTCCCAGCCGACCACGTCGAACGGGTGGTTGGCGTACGTGTAGCGGGTCACACCCGCCCGGTGCCGCACGTACACGTCGACGTCCGTCTCCTCGACCGTCAGCGGTGACGTGGGGCCGCGCTGATCGCGTTCGCAGTACGGGGAGTGCTCAAGGAACTGGCCCTTGGTCGCCAGGTAGCGGCGCGGCGGGGCGATGTGCCCTGTCGCCTCCAGCAACAGCAGCCGCAGTGGGTCGTCGCCCGTTGGCACCACCCGGTAGGTGCACGACGTGGGGAGGACCACGTAGTCGCCGTCGCCGATCGTCAGCGCGCCGTAGACCGTCTCCAGGACACCGGCGCCGCCCTGCACGTACAGCAGTTCGTCCCCGGCGGCGTTGCGGTAGAGCGGGCTCGGGGTGGTCGCGGCGACGTAGCAGATCGCCACATCGGCGTTGGCGAACAGCAGGCGCCTGCCGCGCACCGCGTCCACGTCCGACGGCGATTCCCACTTCAGCTCGGGCGTCCTGAAGTGCCGGGGCTTCAACGGATGGTTGGCCACGGTGGCCCGTTCGCCCAGGTCGGCGTCGTGTACCGCGACCGCGTCGACGATCGCCGTCGGCAGGTGGCGGTGGTAGAGCAGGGCCGAGTCGGACGAGAAGCCCTCGACGCCCATGAGCTCTTCCGCGTAGAGGTGGCCGGCCGGATCGCGGAACTGGGTGTGGCGCTTTCGGGGTATCTCCCCGACGCTGCGGTAGTACGGCATGGCGTCCTCGCGCGTTCGGTGGGCGAACAATTTTGTTCGATTGTCTGACACCATTAGCGTGTCACTCGTGTCAAGCGCTGCCGAGCTCCGTGCGTCGGGTTCCTTCGGTACTCCGCCCCTGTTGGCGCGGCTGGTGGACGACGCGGCGTTGTTCCCGCCAGGCAACGCGGCGATGCCGGACGCCGTCCGTGGCCACCTCGCCGGACGTGCCGGGGAGCGGGCCGGCGTGCTCGGTCTGTTCCTGTGTACCGCGTCCCGGCTGCCGGAGCTGATCACCGAGCTGATCAAGGCGAGACCGGCCAAGCCGATCGGCCTTTCGCTGGTGGTGGACACCGGGTTGGGCGGGCTGCCCAAGGCCGTGTCCATCGTTGAGTCGCGGGGGGAGCTGCTCGCGCTGCGGATGGTCGAGATGCCGGCGCCGTCGGACGTGGACGACGTGTGGCTGGAGCGGGTGGACGAGTTCGTGCCGGAGGAGGCCATCCGCGTGATCGAGCCGCGCCGGGGCGGGCCGGACTGGCTGGCCGGCGTGCGCCGGGTGGCCGACCGCGGCTACTGGCCCAAGCTGCGCTGCGGCGGCCAGGCCGTCGAGACGTTCCCCACCGTCGACCACATCGCCGACTTCCTTGCCGTGCTGGCCGGCTCCGGCACGTCCTTCAAGGCGACCGCCGGCCTGCACAACGCGGTCCGGCACACCGATCCGAAGACCGGCTTCCACCACCACGGCTTCCTCAACCTCCTGGTCGCCACCGGCCGCGCGCTGTCCGGCGATGACGTGCGCGCGGCACTGGGCAGCGAGGACGGCGCGGCACTTGCCGCGGAGGCCGCCGCGCTGTCGGACGACGCGGCAAGGGCCGTGCGGGGCGTGTTCGCGTCGTACGGTTCCTGTTCACTTGCCGAGCCGGTGGCGGACCTGGAAGCACTCGGCCTGCTGTAAAACCAAGGAGCCTGTGGCAAACCCGAGGGACGGACGGTTCATGAGTTGGATCGAGGACGACCGGTTCGCGGTGGACTATCCGTTCGGGCCGCAGACGCTGCCCTACGGCGTGATCGACACCGGCGACGGCCCGAACGTCGCGGTCCGGGTCGGCGACCACGCGCTGCCGCTGCGCGCGCTGGCCGATACCCTGGGCCCCCGCCTTGCCGAACTGGTCGCCGCCGACTCGCTGGACCCGCTGCTGGCCACCTCCAGGTCCACCTGGCGCGAACTGCGTGACCGGCTGTCCGAACTCCTCACCCGGCCGTCCCGGCCGCGCGGCGCGGAATGCGTGCCGCTGGCCCGGCTGACCAGCAGGCTGCCCTTCGCCGTCGGCGACTACGTGGACTTCTACTCATCGCGCCACCACGCGGAGAACGTCGGCCGGATCTTCCGGCCAGACGGCGACCCGCTGCTGCCCAACTGGACCCACCTGCCGGTCGGCTACCACGGCAGGGCAGGCACCGTCGTGGTGTCCGGCACCGATGTGGAGCGCCCCAACGGCCAGCGCTGGACCGGCAGCGCGGTGGAGTTCGGCCAGAGCACCCGGCTGGACATCGAGGCCGAGGTCGGCTTCGTGTGCGGCGGGCCGGTCGCGTCCCGGGTGCGCACGTCGGCGGTGGCCGAGCACGTGTTCGGCGTCGTGCTGGTCAACGACTGGTCCGCACGGGACATCCAGGCGTGGGAGTACCAGCCGCTCGGCCCGTTCCTCGGCAAGTCGTTCGCCACCTCGATCGCGGCCTGGATCACGCCGCTGGACGCGCTCGCGGCGGCACGGATCGCGGTGCCGCCCGCGCCGCACCCGTTACAGCGCTACCTGGTCGAGGACCGCCCGTGGGGCCTGGACATCGACATCGAGGTGCGCTGGAACGACACCGTGGTGTCCCGCCCGCCGTTCGCCGGGATGAGCTGGTCCTGCGCGCAGCAGCTCGCGCACATCACCGTCAACGGCGCCACCGTGCGGCCCGGTGACCTGTTCGCCTCCGGCACGGTGTCTGGCCCACAGGTGGGCCAACGGGGTAGCTTCCTGGAACTCAGTTGGGGCGGCACCGAACCGCTGACCGCTGGGCGACGGGATCGAAGCGAACATTCCTGCGGGACGGGGACACCGATGGCGATCACCGGCAGCGCGCCCGGCCCGGACGGGTCCCGGGTCGGCCTCGCCGAGGTCGCCGGCATGGTCCTGCCCGCAGACGCGCCGGGCCGAGGCTAACCCGGTGCCGGCCGGCCGTCGGGCGGGACGAGCGCGGTGGTGACGCCTCGCTGCGGCGGCCGGCCCGGTCGGCGCCGCGCGGCTGGGTCAGGTCGCCCGGCCGAGCACGGCAGCGTCCCGGGCCGGCAAGGAGAGCTCGCTGACCCTGGAGCGTGGCCTCGCCGTGCTCCAGGCGGTGGCCGACTGGGAGTCCGAGGCGCCCACGATCAGCGATCTCGCGGTGGCCATCGGGGCCAGCAGGGCCGCCGTCTACCGGCTGCTCGTGCCGCTGGTGGAGCGTGGCCTCGTGCGTCGGGAGGGCTCCCGGGTCCGCCTTGGCCTCGGCATGCTCCGGCTCGCCGCGCGGGTGCTGCCGCAGCTGCGGATGGTGGCCATGCCGGTGTTGCGCTCGCTGGCCGAGGAGGTCGGCGCCACCGCGCACCTGACCGTGGCCGACGGCGACGCGGCCCAGGCGGTGGCCGTGGTGGAACCGTCCTGGACGGCGTACCACGTGGCCTACCGGGTGGGTGCCCGGCACCCGGTGCAGCGCGGCGCGGCCGGCCGGGCGATCACGCTGCCACTGCACGGCCCGAGCTGGGTCTGCACGTCCGGCGAGCTGCAGTCCGGCGCCTACGGCGTGTCCGCCCCGGTGCGCGGCGTGCCGGAGCTGCGGGCCAGCGTCGGCGTCATCTCGCTGGCGAAGCTGGACGACTCGGTGATCGGCCCGCGCGTGGTCCGGGCCGCCGCCGACCTGACCGCCGCCCTGTCGTAGGAGCAGCCCTGTCATAGAACAGGACCTAGGTCCTGTTCGTGCGGGACCGACTCAGGTGGTGGGCGGCCGTCATGGGCCGCAGGATTGTGCCGTGGACGTA
>CAVPCF010000142.1:0-5112 GCA_963702275.1 Candidatus Melainabacteria bacterium | reverse complement strand
GACCTGCTGCGGGACCGCCGCGCCCACGGCACGGCTGCTGGCCAACCTGAGAGATGAGGACATGAACGTTCACGACATACCGCTGCACACCCTGTTCGGGGACCCGGCGTCGCTCGGCGACCTGGCCGGCCACACACTGCTGGTCGTCAATGTGGCGTCCAAGTGCGGCCTGACCCCGCAGTACGAGAAGCTGGAGGAGTTGCAGCGGACCTACGCTGACCGCGGGTTCTCCGTGGTGGGCTTCCCGTGCAATCAGTTCGGCGGCCAGGAGCCCGGATCGGCCGAGGAGATCGAGGAGTTCTGCTCGACCACCTACGGCGTCACGTTCCCGCTCTTCGAGAAGATCGATGTGAACGGGGCGGGACGGCACCCGCTCTACACCGAGCTCACGGCGGTCGCGGACGCGGACGGGGCATCATCCGCGGCACCACGTCGGGCGGCGAGGGCAACACCCCGATCGCGTCGACCACCGGCACGACCTACACCGACTCGAACCTGAGCAGCACGCCCGTGTACTTCTACCAGATCACCGCGGTCAACTCGGCGGGCGAATCCGCCCGGACACCGGAAGACGCGTCCAAGACCCCGCCACCGATCGGCACCGGCGGCAACGTCGCCGGGGTGCCCGCCGGCAACGGCGAGGTCTACTACGCCAAGGACGCCCTACTCGGTGGATTCGACTGGTTCCAGACGCTGAGCGGCTGGTTCCCCCAGGACCTCGGCTCGTCCGGCTCGGCCAGTCCCGGTCAGCAGGTCGTGGACATGGCCTACTCGACCGTGGGCACCCTGACGTTCAACAACGTCGTCGTGCCCACCAGCGGCCTTTACACGATCGACTGGCGCTACGCCTTCCAGGGCGGGCTCTTCCCCGGGGTCAACAACCGGCAGATGGGGCTGATGGTCGACGGCACCGTGATCACCAGCACCCAGCGCTTCCCGATCACCGGCAGCTTCGACACCTACCAGCACACCTTCCTGCAGGCGCACCTGAACGCGGGGGTCAACTCCGTCGCCATGTTCGCCGTCACGGATCACGGCGTCTCCCGCGTCGACCAGTTGACCGTCACCCCGGCGACCGCATCCGTGCCGAGCGGGCCGACGAACCTCACCGCGACGCAGGGCAACACGGCCGCGACGCTGTCCTGGACCGCCGCCGCCACCGGCAGTCCGACCTCGTACACGATCTACCGCGGCACCCAGTCCGACGGCGAGGCCAACGCGGCTGTCGGCACCGTGAGCGGCACGACCACCACGTTCACCGACGCCGGTCTGCACAACGGGACGAAGTACTTCTACAACGTCGCCGCGAACAACAGCGTCGGCGTGTCCCCCGACTCCAACGAGGTCGTCACCACCCCCGCGCCGGGCAGCGTGGGTGGCGGCGGGACGAATCTCGCGCAGGGCCAGGTGACGACGGCGTCGTCGATCGAGAACGCCGGGACTCCCGCGGCGAACGCGACCGACGGCAACACCGCGACCCGCTGGTCCAGCGCGTTCAGCGATCCGCAGTGGCTGCAGGTCGATCTCGGCGCGACCCACACGATCACCCAGGTCGTCCTGATGTGGGAGAACGCCTTCGCAAAGGCCTACCAGATCCAGGTTTCCCCGGATGGCGTCAACTGGACCACCATCTATGCCACCACAGCGGGCCCCGGCGGCACCGAGACCCTGAACGTCACCGGCTCCGGGCGCTTCATCCGAATGAACGGCACCCAGCGGGCGACGCAGTACGGCTACTCACTCTGGGAGTTCCAGGTCCACGGCTCGTAATTGCGTCAAGGGAGATGCAATGATGCACACCCGACCCAGGAGAACGAGGAGATCAGTTCTCGCTCTGCTGTCATTCACGTTGCTGACGCTGTTCGCGACGGCATTCACGCAACAGGTTGCCCATGCGGCCCCGACCAATCTGGCGGTGACCACCCAACGAAACGACAATGCCGGCACCGGTCAGTATCCGAACGAGACGACCCTGACCACGGCGAACGTGAACGCGACCCAGTTCGGCAAGCGAGTGTCCTATCCGGTTGACGGGCAGGTGTACGCACAGCCGCTCTATCTCCCGAATCTGTCGGTCGGCGGCGGCGCACACGACGTCGTGTTCGCGGCGACGGAGAACGACAGTGTCTACGCGTTCGACGCCGACCAGACCAGTACCGTGGCACCGCTCTGGAAGACCAGTTTGTTGCCCGGCGGAGCGACGCCGGTGCAGTCCAGCTTCCAGCCCTGTGGCGATCTGCAACCCATCATCGGCATCACGAGCACGCCGGTCATCGATCCCAGCACCAACACCATGTTCGTCGTCGCCTATTCGCAGGAGAACGGCACCCAGGTATACCGCCTGCACGCCCTCGACGTGACAACCGGTCAGGACCGGAGCGCTCCGGTCGTCATTCAGGCATCGGTACCGGGCGCCGGGGGCACCGTCACCTTCAATGCCGAACGTGGAGCGGCAGCGCGCCAGCCTGCTGCTGGCGAACGGCAAGATCTACATCGCATTCTCCTCGTTCTGTGATGTCGGGGCCTACCACGGTTGGATCCTCGGCTACACCTACAACGGCACGTCGTTTTTGCAGACCAATGCCTACAACGACACGGCCAACGGATCGCAGGGCGGGATCTGGGGTGCCGACGACCCCTTGGTGGCCGACAACGCCGGGAATCTCTACACGATAACCGGAAACGGGACGTTCGATGCCAACACCGGCGGCAGCGATGTCGGCGACAGCTTCGTGCGCCTGAATGCCCAGTTGCAGCGGCAGGACTACTTCACGCCGTTCAATCAGAGCTGTCTGTCCAACGGCGACCAGGATGTCGGCGCGGGCGGCCCGCTGTTGGTGCCCGGCGCGAACGCGCTGATCGGCGCGGGCAAGGAAGGCAGGCCCTATGTGGTCAGCACGACGAACATGGGCCAGTTCACCGCGGATCCCAATCTCACCTGCAACGGCAGCGTCGAGGAGAACCGCACCAATGTGGACAAAATCCAGCAGGAACTGCCGCCGGGCACCGTCAACGCGATCTTCAGTACGCCGGCCTTCTGGAACGGCCCCAACGGCCAGTTCGTCTACTTCTCGCAGGTGAACGGTCCGACCAAGGCATTTTCCTGGATCAACGGACGGCTGTCCACCGCGCCCACCTCGATGACGACCACCTCCTTCGGTTTCACCGGCGGAAACGCGGTCGTGTCAAGCAACGGGACGACGGCCGGCACCGGTATTCTCTGGAATATCGACTCGGGCGCCACGCTGCGGGCCTACGACGCCAGCAACCTGGCGATCGAGTTGTACGACAGCAGCCAGAACACCGGTCGCGACGGCCTGACCGGTTACGTGAAGTTCAGCACCGCCGCCGTGGCGAACGGCAAGGTATTCGTCGGAACCGCGGCCGGCCTCTCGGTCTTCGGCGAACTCTCGTCGACCCCACCGCCACCACCACCTCCGCCGCCACCGGGCGGCCTGCGCATCAACTCCGGTGGCACCGCGGCCGCACCGTTCGCCGCCGACACCGACTTCACCGGCGGCACCACGGTGACCACCACCAAAACCGTCGACACCACCGGCGTAACCAACCCGGCACCCCAATCGGTGTACCAGAGCAACCGCTTCGGCACCTTCAGCTACTCGGAACCCGGCCTGAACGCGGGCGCGACCTATACCGTCCGCCTGCACTTCGCGGAAACATTCTGGACAGCGGCAGGCCAACGCACCTTCAACGTCATCATCAACGGACAACAAGTACTCACCAACTTCGACATGCTCGCCACCGCGGGCGCGGCCAACAAAGCAGTAGTCGAGCAATTCACCATACCAGCGGACGCCAACGGCAGGATCACCCTGCAATTCAACACCGTGAAGGACAACGCCCAGGTCAACGGCATCGAGATACTGCCGACCGCGACGACACCACCCCCACCCCCCGCAGCCGTCCAACTCAACTCCGGTGGCACCGCGGCCGCACCGTTCGCCGCCGACGCCGACTTCACCGGCGGCACCACGGTGACCACCACCAAAACCGTCGACACCACCGGCGTGACCAACCCCGCACCCCAGTCGGTGTACCTGACCAACCGCTTCGGCACCTTCAGCTATGCCGTGCCCGGCCTGAACGCGGGCGCCACCTACACAGTTCGCCTGCACTTCGCGGAAACATTCTGGACAGCGGCAGGCCAACGCACCTTCAACGTCATCATCAACGGACAACAAGTACTCACCAACTTCGACATGCTCGCCACCGCGGGCGCGGCCAACAAAGCAGTAGTCGAACAATTCACCACAACCGCGGACAACACCGGCAAGATCACCCTGCAATTCGTCACGGTCAAGGACAACGCCCAAGTCAACGGCATCGAAGTAATATCGTAAGGCCCCACCGAGATTGGCACCCCACCAGACCTGGTGGGGTGCCAATCGCTACCAGTACCGATACTGCTTTCCGTCGGTGTCGGCGATGAAGATCACCGCGTCGGCGCCGTCCAATTCTGCCGGTATCAGCGGGAGGTGGCCGCGCACGATCGGTTGACCCGTGCCGATCGACGGCGGAAGCGCGGCACGCAGGGCCGGTGCAGGGAACAGGGCGCGGCGGGTGGTCGCCTCGGCCAACACGCCCTGGAGGGTGCCCGGATCGCTGTGCGGGCTGCCGTCGGTTGCCAGGAACACGTAGCGCTCGCCGAGGGTGAGCCCGACGAGCGCGCCCGCGCTCGGCCAGCTCACGTCGTCCGCGTCGAGCGGCGGATGGGCACGCTGGAGGTGCGCGTTGTGGGCGAACACCAGGCTCGGCCCACGTCGCTGCTCCCGCGCGACGATCGCGAGCAGGTTGTCGGCCATCATCTCGGTGCGCAGGCTGACCAGGATGGCGATGCGATCGGGCGCGGGGCTGGCCATGGCCGCGTGATAGCGCAGCAGGCCCTGGGCGGTGCGCGCGTGCGCGACGGTGTGGTCGTAGCCGACCGGGTCGGCGGGGCGTAGGTGGGGGGCCGCGCGGCGCAGCGTGCTGGCGAGGTCGTCGGCGACGACGCGCAGGGCGCGAACGCGGTCGGAGCCGCCGATGGAGGCTGCCGGGTCGTACATGGCCGCCTGATTCGTCCAGTCCGCCTCCTCGCCCAACAGCGCGTCC
>CAVPCF010000141.1:0-60650 GCA_963702275.1 Candidatus Melainabacteria bacterium | reverse complement strand
CGCGCACGCCAACGGCCAGATCGTGACCGCTGGCGTGCAACCGTTGATCGCCAACCGGAACCGCGGAGGAGTTCGACCTGCTCGTCTGAACCGCGCCACACGGCCCGGATCCCTTGCGTCGACCAGGGATCCGGGCCCCGAACGTGTCAGGCTGGTTTACCGACCACAAGACCCCAGGACTTGGTCGCCCCCGCCCGGGGCGAGTTCGCGAAGTACAACGCGTACTGACTGTTCGCCGCAGGCGCGACACTGACCGCGACCTTGTACACGTTGACGTCGATGCCGTCCTTCGCCTGGACCCCGGTCAGATCCACGTCCAGCCCGGGTTGGCCCGAGGTACCCCCGACGACCCCGCTGACCGCACTGATCGGGAAGGACTGCTCGTACCACTTCTTGGTCGCAACGTCGTAGTCGGCGATCCACCAGGCCACGGTGTCGATCTTCGTCGACAGCGTGCTCGCCTGGGCCGCCTTGATCTGCAGGGCGTTGTGCTGCGAGAGGTAGAACTCCAGCTTCAGTGGCTGGCCCACCCCGCCGTCCCATTCGAACTTCTCCAGCACGCCGACGACGTTGATCCGGCCGAGGCCCGCATTCGCGGCTGTCGGCGCGATGGGACCAAGCCCCGTGAAGCCAACAGGCTCGACCACGGGGACAAACACCTGTAGGTCCTTCGCATACTTGGTTGTGCCGATCGTCAACGCGGTCACATAGCCCACGCGCTGCGACTTGTTCGGGTCCGGCAGGAACCCGGCCGCTGTGCTGCACTCGTACGCGAACGGAATACTCGCCATCATCGGTTCCTTTGTTCAGGATCCTTCGTGGCCCTGAAATCTACATCAATGCCCCGGCTCGACGACCCGCACCAACCACCTGAGCCACGACGGCACGGCGTTCTGGATCGAACAGTCCGAAAGAACACTGGATCGACCATTTGCGACACGGCCAGGACTGACCTTTTCGGCCTAAGAACTGGTAACAAAATGGATCATGGAATAAGTTGATCTCCAAGCTGTTGATCACATGCGTGAGGAAGGGCGAACAGTTCCCGTGGATGGCGTCTGACCAGCTGTGGGCGAAGATCGAGCCGTTGCTGCCGGTAGTAGCCCGGCGTGCCGATCACCCCGGCCGGCGGCGTCTGGACCAGCGTAAAGTCCTGTGCGGCATCGTGTACGTGCTGTACGACGGCATCCGGTGGGAGTTCCTGCCGAAAGAACTGGGCTTTGGGTCGGGGATGAGCTGTTGGCGGCGGCTGTGGGATTGGAACCAGGCTGGCGTGTGGCAGGGCCTGCACGGGACCCTGCTGGCGGAGTTGAACGCCGCGAGTGTGCTGGACTGGTCGCGGCCGCAGCGGATGGCTCGCACCTACGGGCGATGAAAGGCCGTCCGAAGACCGGCACCAGCCCGGTCGATCGTGGCCGCACCGGATCGAAGCACCACGTGCTGGTGGAAGGACACGGGATCCCGTTGGCGGTGTCGTTGACCGGCGGCAACCGCAACGATGTCACCCAACTGATGCCGCTGATCGAGGCGGTCCCGCCGGTCCGCGGGCGGCCCCGCCGCCGGCCGGATGTGATCTGTGCCGACCGCGGGTATGACCATGACAAGTACCGCCGGTTGGTGCGCGAGAAGGGCATCACCCCGGTGATCGCTCGCCGGGGCCAGTCCCACGGTTCGGGGTTGGGGTGTATCGGTGGTGGCCGAGCAGGCGTTCGCGCTGCTGCACTGGTTCCGCCGACTGCGCATCCGCTGGGAGGTCCGCGACGACATCCACGAGGCTTTCCTCACGCTGGGCTGCGCGATCGTCTGCTTCCGCCGCCTGGCCAGGACCACAGTTTGATCAGACCTGTTTTGATATGAGTTCTTGGTCCTGGTGCGTTCCAAACAGGTGGCGGATGGCGCACCCCCGGCCCAGCAAGTCGCTGGCCGCTGGCACCTCCGGCATGGTCTGGCCGGCTACCTCGAGAAACGATCAGGCAGCACAGCCACGACCTGCGCAATCCCGGTCACGATATCCCCGAGTTCGACCCGGATGCTGACGCCGCAGCGGACGTCGAGCAGATCGCTCTCGCGGCGGACATCGACCGTATCGAGGCGCAAACCGTGGTGGAGACCCGTAGCTTCGATGACGCGGTGGCGATTGACAGAGCAACGGCCACGATCGTGATCGTCGGGCGCGAACGCGGAGGAGTGCACGGACCGGCGTTGGCCCGGCAGCAATGTTGGTTTGCTGCCGGGACCGAAGGCCACCTGGCTGCCGGCGCCACGGGGGCGTGTGGTCGCGCGTGGCCGCCACGAACCGAGATGCGCGCACGGCGCGGGCGTGTGCCCGACTCTGGCCTCAGCGATTCGCCCAGTCGGGGGACTGCCGTAGGACTGATCGGGCGATTACTATCAGGGGCTTCGCCGGACTGGTCCACATTGTCGGACTGTGCTGGCACGGGTGCGGCATGGCGATGGATATCGCAAGGGGTGCGTTGTTGTGACCAACGGCTTGCAGGGGCAGCGCTTGAGGGTGGTAACACTATCGGCGGCGCACGAGGCATTGACTCGGATGTGGCCAGGACGGGATGCCGCATTGTCGGCGTGGCTGGCCTACCACCAGTACGGCGCCGCGCTGTATGCGGCGGTGGCCGAACGAGACCGCGACCACCGTTGCGAGGCGCTGTGTTGCGCACAGCAGGCGCAAGAGAGCGCCGACGCGATCGCCGTTCTACTCGGGTCCCCGCAGGCCACGATGTGCACGGACAACGCTGCGACAACGACACCATAGGTCGTCCTCGACTGCTGGCCGGCGCAGGACCGGCCGTTGAGCAACCGTGATCAAGTCGCCATGTCGGGCTCACCGGCTGCGTCTGTGAAGGTGTGATCGCGCAGCAATCGAATGCAGTCCTTCCTGGTGCTCACCCCGCAGCAATAGCCACCTCACGATATCCATGGGATTTCATTGTCTGGGTTCGCTGTACAGCCGTGGTGGCGGTCCGACACACTGGCTGGCGGCGAATCAGGTGTGAGGCCGGAGGAGTTACGTGGCGGCCGTACCCGCGGACATGCAAGGCCCCAGCGACGCCGATCTGATCGAGGCGGTGCGCGGCGGGCGTATCGCCGCGTACGGCACTCTGTACGAGCGTCATGTGTCGTGCGCCCACAACCTGGCCCGCCAGATGTCGCGGTCGATCGCCGAGGCGGATGATCTGGTGTCCGAGGCGTTCGCGCGGGTCCTGGACGTGTTACGCGCCGGCCGGGGGCCCGATGTGGCGTTTCGCGCGTACCTGTTGACCACGTTGCGGCATATCGCCTACGACAAGACCCGGAGCGACCGCAAGCTGGAACTGACCGACGACGTGAGCACGGTCGCCGGCCTGAACATCGCGACGTTCAGCCAGCCGTTTCACGATCCGGCCCTGGCCGGCCTGGAGCGGTGCCTGGCGGCTCGGGCGTTCGCCCGGTTGCCGGAGCGCTGGCAGATGGTGTTGTGGCATCTCGAGATCGAGGGCCAGTCACCGGCCGAGGTCGGTCAGCTGGTGGGCATGACCCGCAACGCCGTGTCGGCGCTGGCCGGCCGTGCTCGGGAGGGCCTGCGGGAGGCGTATCTCCAGGTGCACCTCGCGGACACCACGGCCGGGCGGTGCCGGGCCACGGCCGAGTTGCTCGGGGCGTGGACACGCGGTGGTCTGAGCCGGCGGGCCGCTGTCCAGGTCGAGACGCATCTGGATCACTGTGCGCGGTGCCGCGCGTTGGCCGCGGAACTGGCCGACGTGAACGCCGGCCTGCGGGTGGTCGCGGTCCTGGTGCTCGGTGCCGGTGCCACCGGTTACCTGGCTGCCACGGCGAAGACGGCCGGCGGCACGGCGGCCGTGGTGGGCACGGGCGGCTCGTCGGGGGTGGCGGTTGGGTCGCTGTCGCACCAGTTCACCGGGGTTGGTGCGTCGGTCGCCGCGTTGGCCGCCGCGGTCGTGATCGCGGTGATCGGTTCGGGCGGCCAGTCGATCCCGGCCACCGCGATGCCCGGTTCTCCCACAGCACCGGCGGTGCCGTTGCTGTCCGGTTCGTTGACCGGCTCCCTGACCGCGTCCGTGGTGCCACCACCGGACGACTCGACGAGATCGGCCAGCCCGACCACGCCGTCCAGTTCACCCGGCGCCGCACCGGATGTCCCGGGGCCGGCGGGACCGGCAGGCGCCACACCACTTGCGGGGCCTGTTGCCTGCACCCCACAGTCGGGGTGCGCGGCGCCGTGTCCGAGTGGCATCCACGCCAACTTCCGTTGGCACTACAGCGCGAACGGCAGCGCGGGCGGATGGAGTGCCACCCGCAGCGTGCCCTGTCCCGGCTCGCTGAGCATGGGGCCACAGACGATGGAGGGTGATCTGCGGGTCACGCCGGGCGCGACACTGCGGGCTGGTTACGATTTTACGTTGCCGGGCAACAAGACTCCGCTGACGCTGACCGTCGGTGCCCCGCGGGTGGTGTTCGTGGTGCGGTGCGTCTCCGGTGCCGCGCCGTCGGCGAGTACGATCACCGTGGTCATGTTGGGAGAGTCCTACCCGGTCACCAACGATCAGTGGACTCCCAGCGGGGACCAGCACAGTTCCCTGGTGTACCAGGGTTCGACCGTGGTCCCGGACCTGTGCGGTGGTGGTGCGGTGCGGCTGGACCAGGGGGGCACCTTCACCGCAACCCTTGGCTGAGTCCTAGGCCGACGCGCGCCGGGCGCGCGCCACGGCGGGGCATCCGCACGTGGTGCACGACTGGCGGCGATCCCTGGGAGCAGCAGGTCGCAGGCAACGTGGGCGGTTCGGGTTTCAGGCGAAGGTGAGTGTGTAGGGCCCATTCAGTTGGGGGACGCCGGTTGTCGCGCACGCCGTGAGACTGGGTTCGGGCAGGGTCGTGGTCTCGTTCGCTAGGGCGCCGTGGTCGAAGCCGCTGGTGACATTGCCCGTGTCGGTGACGACGAGGGAGCCGTTCACCACGGTTTCCACCGGTGCGGTGTAGGTCACGGTGCTCGATGCTGTTGTGTTCCACTGGTAGGTGTCGGTGAACGCGGGTGGTAGGAGATCCACGGTCGTGCAGTTGGCCGTCACCTGGAAGTCGCCTTCACTGTCCCCCGTGGTGACGCCGCCCGTCAGGCAGAGGTCGAGATCGATGGCGAAGTGCACATGGGTCAGTGTGGGCGTGTTGGTCAGCGGCGGCGCGAAGGTCACGGTCTCCGTGCCCACGCAGCTCAGCAGTGTGGCGGCGTGCGCAACAGGGGTACCTACGGCTGCGGTGGCCGCGCCGAGCAGCAGGCCGACGCACAGGGCGATCATGTGGCGGGGCATCCGGTGGGTGGACTGGTCGTCGCGCATCACGTGCTCCTCACGTCGGGACACCGCCGATGGTGTTCCAGTGTCCGCCAGAGACTCGCTTCCGGCTACGCCCATTCGGGGAATTGAATGCTCTCCATAGCCAGCGATCCACCGAAGTTGCACAAACAACTAATGCCGTTCGTTGGCTGGCTCACCGATGCCTCATGATCCGTATACCGCAAATTGCCCAAGATCGACGAGAAAGGGCGCGATCGGTGCAGCCACGGTGCGGAAATTTCACCCATTCGCTCGCGTAATCGCCCGGCGTGAGCGCCGTCTACATGGCAGGGCATCCGCTTGTCTCGCACTCCACAGGTTCGGCCACTCGGTTGAATCCACTTGAAATCCGTAACGTACCGAGCAGACTCACCGACAGCGCGTGATAGCAGGGCCGTACTCATTCCGTCGCCTGCTATCACGACGAGCCGCGACCAACCGCACGGATCGTTTGTAGCGATTGCTCTTGTCTTGTCGCGCGCGGCAGGTGCGGGTGAAGCGGCTCAAATATGTCAGATGGGAGCGAGAGGATATTTATGTCAGATGGGAGCGAGAGGATATTTATGCGGAATTCACTGAGAACCATGACGAGGCGCGCCGGTCCGCGCGCGGGAGTGGTACTGGCGACCGCGGTCGCGCTCGCTGCGTTCGTGGGTGCCGGTACGGCGCTCGCGAACGCGGCCAATCCCAATCCCGATATCACCGGAACCGCCACCCAGAACTCCGACGGGACCGTGACGGTGAGCGTGAACGGGACATGGTCCTGGCCGGGGCAGAACTGCGAAGGGCGCTACGGCGAGGGCTGGGCGGTCGACTGGTGGGGCATCAGCACCAGCCCGACGCCGAACCCCAGCTTCAGCCTGACCAACGCCACCGAGGTCAATCCGCCCGGCACGACCACGACCGGGACCATCTCGCCGGCCGGCTCGATCCCGATACATCCCAAGGCCGCTCCTGGACAGCCGCCGCCGCCCAACACGTTCTTCCACGTGCCGGCGTTCTACGCCGGTGAGGACGTGAACTCCGCGTCGACGTGCACCGATACCGCCGCGAAGCCGACGGGCTCGACGGGAGCGTGGTCGGCTTCCGCGACCTACCCGGCGGCAAACGTGGTCCCACCGCAGATCTGCGTGATCATGTACGACGAGCACGGCAGCGAGGGCAAGATCAGCGGCAACGCGACCGACTTCAACCCGGTCAAGGACAGCGACAACTCCATCCAGACCAACGCGTTCAACCCGGCCGACGGGATGGGTTTCTGCACGGGCATCACGGTCACGCCGCCGTCCAACACCATCTCCGGGCACATCTACCTGTGCGACAACGGCGTGCAGACGACCACCGAGGTGCCCGGCGGGACGCTGGGCGCCACCGGGCCGCAGACCGTGCCGACCCAGCCCAACCCACTCGGGCCTGTTTCGGTGGCGGCGGGCACCTACACGATGACCGAGGCCAACCCGTCCGGCTATCGGTTGGCCGGCGACTGCGGGACCACCAGCAACACCCAGACCGTGGTGGTGCCGTCCGGCGGAGCAGGAGTCGGGATCTTCTACGTCGAGAAGCCCCCCACCTGTACCAGTGGCAGTGGCTTCCGTCAGGCGTCGTCCAACACCGGTCATGGTGTGACCTCGATCTCGACGACGCTGGCGCATGCGCCGACTGACGGGGACTTGCTGATCGCGGACGTCCAGATAGCGGAGGGCGGCGCTACGACGACGAGCGTCACCGACGGGAACCTCAGCTTCACGCTGCAGAAGACCGTCACCGCCCCGTCTCCGGACAACTCGGAGACGACCATCTGGACGCTCCTGGTCCCCTGTGGGGCGACCCCGGGCAACACCATCACCGCGACGGCGTCCGACAATGCCGATATGGGCATCGCCGTCATGGAATACGCGGGGCTCTCCGGTGCGATCGATGGTTCCAGCAGCTCGTCCGGATTCGCCAGCGGGACAAACGGAACCACGACGACCGTGACGTCCGGTGTCGGCGCGGCCGCGAATGCTGGTGATCTCGTCCTCGGGTTCGAGGCCGACTCGGGTTGGTCGGTCAATGTGGGCGCCGACACGAGTGATGGCTATGCCTCGCGGGTGAAGGTGCAGAACAACCAGGTAGCCGAGTTCCTGACCGAGGACCAGGTGGCGACCTCGTCGGGCACCTACAACGCGAAGGCAACCATCACGGCCACGTCGGTCACCGATGGCGAGTTGTCGGTGTTCGACCTACCCGGCGTCCCCTGGGTGATGGGCACGATCGCCTTCGCCCACTCGTAGTTCCAGGGCGCGCGCTGCGCCGCGGCACCGCAGGAGACTGGGGTTGCCGCGGCGCAGCTGGCCGGCGATGCCGTTGCCTGCCCAGTCAGGTCAGGGTCATGGTGAACGTGCCGCCCTGGCTCAGCCGCAATGGGCCGCCGCCGCACAGATCGGGCACCGTGACCGTGCCCTGGTAGGCCAGCGGGGAGTTCTGGTCGCCGCTGGGATGCCACTGGTCGTCCGCCAGCGGATAGGACTGGGTCGGCATGGGCACGACGATCGTGGCGTTCGTTGGCGTGGCGCCGGAAACGCAGAGAACCGTGAACACCACCCGCGGCTGATCGACCGTCACGGTCAGCGCGGTCTTGTTGCCAGGCAACGTGAAATCGTAACCGACCCGCAGCGGCGTGCCCGGTGTGACGGTCAGGTTGCCCTCCATCGCCTGGGGTCCGATGCGCAATGTGCCGGGACACGGCGCTGTCTGGGTGGCGCTCCAACCGCCGGCGCTGCCGGAAGCCTGGTAGTGCCAACGGAAGTTCACCCTGACTCCGGGGCGACACGCGGGCGTCGCACCCATGACGGGCGGCTGCCGCGGCGCACCTGCCACTGCTGGTCCGTCCGGTGTCGCGGCCGGCTGTGCCTGCTGTGGGGTCGTGGTCGCGGCGGTGGGGTTCGGTCCCTCGATTCGAGATGTGATGGGTCCGGATGTGATGCCGGAACCGAAAGAGGATCCCGTGGCGGGGACCGTGGTGGTTGTCACCGGCGGTGCCCCGGCCGCGCTCGGCGGGCTGGCCTGGCCGGGCAGCAGTGCCACCACCACGGCCGTGGTCAAGGCCGCCACGGACAGGCCGACACCGGCCATCTGGTGTCCCAGCCCGACCGACGCGGAGGTGCCGGCTGTATGGACAGCCACCGGTCGGGCGGCGCCCAGGTAGCCGCTGGCCGCGGTACCGAGGACCAGGATCGCGACCACCCGTAGACCGCTGTTCACGTCGGCCAGGTCGGCTGCCAGTTCGCGGCAGCGCACGCAGTGGTCCAGGTGCGCCTGCACCTGGACCCGGTCCCGCCGAGACAGTCCGTCCCGGGTCCACGCACCGAGTCGCTCGGCCGTGGCCCGGCAGCGGCCGGTGATGGCCGGATCGGCCAGGTGTGCCTGCAGATACGCCTGCCGCAGGCCCTCCCGCGCCCGGAAGGCCAGCGCCGCCATGGCATTGCGGGTCAGCCCGAACAGCGGCGCGACCTGCACCAGCGACTGGCCCTCGATCTCCAGGTACCACAGCGCGGCCTGCCATCGCTCGGGCAACTGGGCGAACGCCCGCGCGGCCAGGCCCCGTTCCAACTCGGCCACGGCTGGGTCATGGAAGGGTTCGGACAGCGCGTCGAGATCCACCCCGGTGACCTCGGTGACGTCGTCCGCCCACTCGAACCGGCGCTCGTCTCGGGTCCGGTCATAGGCGATGTGCCGCAGCGCGGTGAGCAGGTACGCGCGAAACGCCGATTCCGGTCCACGCCCAGCCCGCAACACGGCCAGCACCCGCGCGAACGCCTCCGCGACCAGGTCGTCGGCCTCGTCCGCCGACTGCGACACCTGACCGGCGAGATTGCGCGCCGCCGCCACGTGCCGCTCGTACAACGTGCCGTAGGCGGCGATCCGCCCAGCCCGCACCGCGTCGGCCAACTCGGCGTCGCTAGGCCCACGCACGTCCTCGGGTACGGCCGCCACCCATCCCTCCCAGCCCACGAGCACACAACTGCACCGCCGGACAAGTCTCCCGGACCGCAGTGACCGTGATCACAACAAGGACGTAACGCCTCGGCTTCGTCCACGATCAGTGCCGCGGTGTCCAGTTGACCCGGCGTCTGGGGGTGCACACGCCGCGGTGGGGCCGCGGAGGCGGATGTTCACAACTCTGTCCAGTTCCGCAGTATCCCACACCGACATGGACAACAACGCGTGTGGTACCAAAGGTTTCCTCGGTTCGACTGACTCAGGACGCTTGACGCCGGCCCGACCCGAGCAATATCGCAGGCGGCAGGCCGAGGTCCTCGCTGATCGCGGCGAGCGCGGTGTCGATCCGCGTGCGCACCTCGGCGTCGGCCGGGTTGACGCCCTCCGCCAGCCGCACGCGCCAGACCAGTTGATCGGTGGGGTGCCGTCGTCGGACGGTGACGACGCCCCGGTGTGCCGGGCCGCCCAGATCTGCGGTGATGGTCACGACGGTGGCGGTGTTGATCAGGGCGTGCGCCACGTCGACCAGGTTGCCCGGGTCGGCGAGGTGAACCACGGCGTGGTCGACGGGCGCCCCTGGCAGGCCCGCGACGGCAAGGGTGTCGGGCTGCCACCGGACGTCGGCGAGGTCCGCCCAGCCGATGCGACGCCACGTATCGCCGTCGAGGAGGTAGAGGGCATGGGTGGTGCACAGCGCGGCGGCCCGATTCCCTGCCTGGTAAGCGATCGTGAGGACTCGCTCGTCGCGTTCGATCAATGGTCGCAACTGCCGCACGGCGGCACGGAACGGGGCGGCGGCCTGACCCGACCGCACGGCGTAGACGACGGCGCTGGCCGCGAACAGCGCGGCGGTCAACAGCAGCCAACGATCGAGGTAGGGCTGTTGGGTCTGGCCGGTCGCGCTGAGGTAGGTCTGCTGTCCCTGCTGGATGATGCCGGGCAGGAACAGCAGCAACAGCAGGCCAGCACCCAACGCCGGGATGCGCAAATAGTTCAGCGGCGCCACTACGGCCGTCCGGTTGCGCCGCAGGGTGGGCAGCACCCGCAGCACGCCCGCGAGGGACCGGTCGGCCAAGGCGTACAACGGAAACAGCACCAGGTCGTGCCCGATGACCGCGGCGAGGAACCAGACCAGCATCCGCACCACGAGCGGATCACCGGCCAGGTGCGTCGCGACGATCCCGGCCAACGCGAAACACGCCAGCAGGGCCAGCAGATGCAGCGGGTTGGCGCCGTAGGCGCGGGTGAGTCGCCTAAACATGGCCCTCGCTCCGGAATTCGATGGTGCCCACCCATTTCGTGCAGTGCACCCCGGGCAGTGCCGGCACGATGATCCGCGCCGGATAGCCGTGGTCGGCCGACAGGTCCGCGCCGTTGACGCGCAACGCCAGCAGCGCGTCGGGATCCAGGACCTGGCTGCCCTGCAGGACGGCCTGACCGAACGCCCCACCCCGTTCCAGCGACTGGACGACCGCCGAATGCGGGGCGGGTACCCCGGCGAGCGCGGCGAGATCGCGCAACGGCACACCGGTCCACGTCTCGGTGGTCGACCAGCCCTCCACGCAGGCGATCGGGAGTACGGCGGTGTGCTGGCGCATCGCGAGCAGCCGCGTACGGTCCAGTTGGACCGCGTGGGGTCCGCCGTGCAGGGTCAGGCGCCACGCGACGCCGGTGGCGTGGGTGGTGATGCGGGCCGCGGCGGCGGTCCGGTTGATCTGGAAGGCGTTGGGGCCGTTGCCGTAGGACCGTCCACGTGGGATGAGCACCGCGGCGTACCGGGTAACGTCACCGATGGTCTGGCCCGCGGTGAGCACGGCGACCAGCAGTGAACCCCCACCCACCAGGGCCAGCGCGCCACGACGGCTCAACGTCGCGGGCGCCGGATGGGTGGACACCAGCCCACCGGTGTCCGCGGGTTCGGGGCGGGTGTCGGCGCGGGACGTGCGCAGTTCGGCACGCAGGGAACGAGACCGCAGCGCCCGAATCATGGTGGGCAGTTTGAGACCCACATGCACGAGAAAAGCGCCGATGAACACGAACGCGCCGTAGTAGTGCGCGGTGTAGAAACTGAAACCGAAGATATAATCGTACTGGATGTTGAGCACGCCGGTGGCGATCTCGAACAGGATGCCGCCGACCAGCAACAGCAGGGAAACCCGTTCCAGCACCTGCGCGACCGACCGTGCCGGCGGCCAGCTGAACAGTTTGGGCACGACCGACCACAGTTTGGCCAGCACCACCGGTACCAGCACCAGACCAAGACCGACGTGCAGGCCCTCGGTCAGCCGGAACAACCAGGCGGGCCGGGTCGGCCAATCGAAGAAAGGCAGGTGCAGCCACCCGACATTGCCGGGAAAGGCCTGGCCGAACTGCGGCCCGTAGGCGATGTAGTCCAGCAGTCCGGTCAGGATGACCAGCGGCAGCGACGCCAGCAGCACCACGCCGAACATCGAGGTCAGCCACGGACCGCGCAACGGGCTGCGCCACACGGAAAGCCGACCGACACCGGGTGGCCGGTGGCGTTCGATCCAGCGCCACAGCCCGGCCGGAAAGCCATAGGACGGCTGCTCGGCCGATGTTTCCGCGCGATCCGCCGCGATCGGGTCCGGCTGCGGTGATTCGCCGGCCGGTGACATGGTCGTCGACATCAGACAGACTCCTATTTGGTCCCCGCACGGACGGCACCTGATGTGCCTCCACGGTCCGACCGTAAGTTCCGCCCAGCAAGTCGGCAGCATGGATGACGGATCGGTAAGCAATTCACAACCTCGGTGACATTCATAACGGCACCAAACAGTCCACTGAGGTCGGACATGCGAGAACCCCGCCGCACGACGTCGTTACGTCGTGCGGCGCGCGCGGACGTCCCACGGCATGTTGGCATCCGCCGACGGTGGATTCTTACCCAACCTTGCGTGTGACGCGGATCTCAGCGCAGGTTCTCGCGTACCACGGCCAGCAGACCGGTCAGGTCCTCCGCACACGGCCCGCACGCGTCCAGGTGGGCGGCCACCCGCGGATACAGGCTCGCAGCGTCCGCGTCGGTGGCCAGCAGGTCGGCGTAGACGTGCAGCATCTCCATCGCCTCAGCGCAGCCCGCGTCCTGTGGATCGGTGTCCAGGAAGCGCTCCAGCGCCGGCCGGCCGTTCATGCACGCCTCGGTGTGTCGTGGTCCAGATAGCCGTTAGCGGCGAGGCTGGCGCGCAACTTACGTCGGGCGTCGAACAATGCCTTGTAGATCGCGTTACGATTGGAGTCCAACTCGATGACCAGCGCATCCAGCGGGACCGCGTTGAGCACGATCGCCACGAACACCCGCCGCTGCCGTGCGGTCAACTCCTGCTCGACCGCCCGGCGCAGCGCCACGAGCAGATCCTGCCACTGCGCCTGCTCGGCCGGGTCGAAGCCGAACCGGTCGGGCAACCGATCCCACTCCTCGGCCGCCCACGACACCGGCGCCAGACGCCAGACGTGCCGGCCGATCTTGCTGGAGACCTCGAAGATCACGAACTTGTACGCCCACGTCGTGAACCGGGACTCACCCCGGAACTGACCGATCTTGCCGATGATCGCCACCACCGCGTCGGCCGCGGCCTGATGGGCCAGGTCATCCGCCTCCGGCCCGGCAATACCGAACCGACCCGACCGGCGGCGCACCTCCGCCCGCGCGACGCGCAGCAACACCTCGTGCAATCGGGTCGCGGCCCACTCCCGCTCCCCTCCACCGGCGCCAAGAGCCCGAACCCACGCCACCGACTCGGCATCGGCGGTGGCCAGCGACACACCTTGCGCCGCAGTCGGATCCGCTGGCCCCATGACACGACCGTACCAACCTCCGACGCGGACGGAAGGTAAGAACAGCCCGACCGGGCGACACCAACGCTCCAGAAACAACCCAATCAGGTAACACGACCCACCATCGGCAACCTCGAACGGAGACCCATGATGGCGCTGCTCGCACCCGGCGATGCCTTCCCCGCACTCACCATCACCACCACCGAGGGCACCACCCTCGACGTACTGGACGAGTTGTCCGGCCACTTCGGCGTCGTACTCCTGTACCGGGGTTCCTGGTGCCCCTACTGCAACGCCCAACTACGCGCGTTCCAACAGGCCCGACCCAACCTCGCCGCGGTCGACGTCAAGACCATCGCCCTGTCGGTCGACGACGAAGCCGCCGCCCGGGCGTTGGTCGACAAGCTCAACCTCACCTTCCCCGTCGGTCACAGCGCCGACGCCCGCGCGGTCGCCACCGCCACCGGTGCCTTCGTCAACGAGGAACCCCTGTACCTCCAGTCCACCGGCTTCATACTCGACCCGGCCGGCCGTGTCGTCCTCAGCGTCTACTCCAGCGGGGCCATCGGCCGACTGGTCCCCGAGGACGTCATCGGCTTGATCCGATACCTCCAGGACCACGCGGCCGCCTGACCTTCCGCCGCCGCACCAGCCCTTCAGTAGGCGGTCGCAATTTCACACTGACCTCGAAGTGTCGCCGCCGCAACGAATCGATGCCCGCGAAACGGTCTCAGTCCGGGCCACCGGCAGCGTGGACCGCAGCTCATCCGCCTGGTCGATGGCCTCCCGCACCAGCGTCGGCGCGTCGGGATCGCGCAGGCCACGGCCGTCGGCGAGCAGTTCGAGATTGGTGGTCAGGCTGGTCAACGGCGCGCGCAGTTCGTGTGACGCGTCGGAGATCAGTTGGCGTTGGGTGTGCACTGACTCGTCGAGCGCGGTCATCATGGTGGCGAAATCATGGTGGCGAACGAACGCCCGAGCCGCCCGATCTCGTCGCTGCCGGTGTGGCCTGACCCCGGTTGGTTGTCCAGGTCGAGTGAGAGTCCTGCCGCCCACGATGTGGGCAGGAAGGCATCTAAGCCCGGAACGACGGCGGGCGGCCGTCGCGCACCTCATCCGCGTGATGGGCGTGAGCGAGCGTTCGCCTGCCGGGTCACCGGGCAGAACCGCACCACACAACGACGCCCGCCGACGGCGAGCACGACAGAGGATCCGGACGCCGCGCTACGCGGCTGGTTGCGCGCGTGGGCGAGGATCCATCCACGGCGCCGGGGTTCCGCAACGCCTACCACGACGCCCGCGGCGAGGGCTGGCACGTGAACCACAAGAAGATCCAGCGCCTGAGGCGCGAGGAAGGCCTGCGGGTCCCGCAGAAGCGCCGACGCAAGCGCCTCGGCACGTCCACGACACCGAACCTGCCGGTCGCCGACACCCGAACACGGTCTGGGCCGTCGACTTCCAGTTCGACGCCACGACTGACGGCCGCCCGATCAAGATCGCATCGATCGTCGACGAACACACCCGCGAATGCCTCGGCGGACTCGTCGAACGCACCACCACCGGCGACGACCTCATCAACGAACTCGACCGCGTCGCGGCCGTGCGTGGCTACCCGGCCGTGCTGCGCTGCGACAACGGCCCCGAGCTCGCGTGCGTCGCGATGGCCGACTAGGCCCGCGAACGAGTCGGCCTGTACTTTCATCCCGCCCGGCGAGCCGTGGCGCGACGGCTACGTCGAGTCGTTCAACTCCCGGATCCGCGACGAGTGCCTGAACATCAACATCTTCTGGAGCCTGGCCCAGGCCCGTGTCGTGATCACCGACTGGAAGGAGGACTACCACCACCGCCGACGGCACAGTTCGCTCGGCTACCAGACACCCGTGGCCTTCGCCGCCCGTGCGAACGACAGAGGGCTGTCGGGTCACTCGGACATACCTCCGGGCGGGCCCCGCTCGCAGGCTGTCTCGTCGCATGCCAGGCTTCGCACATGAGGGAGGGGATCATCGACGCGCTGGCTATCGCCAGGGCGGAGTTCGAGCGCAGGCTAACCGCCATCAGTGACGACGACTGGGGTCGGCCGACACCGTGCGCGGAGTGGAATGTCCGCCAGTTGGTCAACCACATCGTCAGCCATGAGTACCGCTACGCCGACAACCTCGCGACAAACAACTCCGAGTACTACGTGGCCTCCCGCGACGACGACTTCCTCGGCGACGATCCGCACGGCTCCTGGCCCAGGGGCGTGGCTCTTCTCGATGAGGCAATAGCCGGGCTGGGCGGCCTCGACACGACGATCAGCTTCCTTCTCCCGCTGCCCGCCCGAGACGTACTACTCGTCCGCGTCTTCGAAGCCGCCGTGCACACCTGGGACGTCTCACGCGCAATCGGTTTCGATGATCGAATCGACGAGCGCCTCGCCATGCTGACCTACCCACTGTTGGAACGGCTGATCCAAAGGCCGGCCACCCAGGCGTTCTTCGCGCTCCCGCAGGACACCCTCCCGAGCACGGCAACGCCTCAAGATCGCCTACTGCACCTGGCAGGCCGCAAACCCTAAGGCGAGCTAGGCTCCAGCTCGCACACACCGACGAAGATCGAATGACCAGCAGCGTGCCCAAACCCCGCGAACGTGGCCACCTGGTCGGTCGAGCGGTCGGGCGACCCGGATCAGCGAGCCAGCGGACTTGGGCATCGGCGCGGTGTAGACGCGATAGTCGATGCCGCGTTGGAGGGCGGGCCATTCAGGGTGAGGTGGCCCGTCCAATGAGGGGACGACCGAGTGCGCGAGCGTCCCCTCATTGGACGATTGAGTATTCAGCGTTGGTCCGAATCCTGGCCGGACCGTTCGCGGCGTGCTAGTTGGTCGCGAAGATGCTGACCAGCGGGCAGTTCACGACGAACCCGGTGCTCTGGAAGGTGTCGCTGGCTGTGCCGGTCGGCGTGATGCTCTGGGCCTGGGTGCCCACGAGCGACTCCGCCGTCTTGAAGTCGGTCTGCCGTAGCCGGTTGGCCACCGGCACCGAAGCGTCCCACTGGAGGAAGTGGATGTCCCACATCGGACTGTAGTTGAACTGACCGCCACTGTTCGGCACATCCTCCAGGATGTTGAGTGGCGATTCGTGGTCGAGGATGGCGGCGTTCTCACCCTGCCGCTGCGGATTGTCGGTGCCGGTTTGGCCGTTGATGAAGGCGATCAGGTCTTCTCGGGCGCACCCAGGGTTGATGAACGGCGGAGTGGCGTTGAGATCGTTGGTGCCGCAGTCGGGAGAGGGCACCTTGTTCAGAGGCGTGGCAAGGGTGACGTCCTCGATCGCCGCGGCGGTGGGGTTGGACGAGTCGAACGACATGTAGTGGACGCTCTGGTTCTCGTAGCAGCCGTTGGTGATGTCGTAGGTGACGGTGTGGTACACCGAATTCACGATTTCGACCTTGTCGGCCCAGTGCGCCTTGTTCGAGCCGTTGGTGGTGGTTCCATCGCCGATCTGCTCGGCGTTCAGTACGACGCCATTCGGTAGCTGTACCAGGGGACTGTATCCGGGGTTGCCGACCGCGCCCGCCGCGGCGGATGCGGGCGGGAATCCGGTCGGGCCGGCTACCAGAACGTGGTTCGGGGAGAAATCGACGCCCGCCGGGACGTTGATCGCCTTCGGATCGTTCGACGAGGACAATTGCGCCGCCGGGGTGTTCGCGGCGTTGGCGAGCTTGGGCACGTAGTTCACGCCAAGGCGGGTGGCAACGGACCGGTCAGAGGCGTCGGTGATGACGTAGTACACCTTGTGGCCTGCCGCGGTTCCCGTGTGCAGCGGTAGTGTCGCGACTGGATGGGCATTCGGCGAGCTTTCCGCGAAGCTTGTCAGCCCTTGTTGGTTCTCGTTGAGGAAGAAGCTGTTCGGCCCGAAGATCTGGTGGAACGTGTCCGACGTGTTGAAGCACATGAATGGCAGTTGAGTCGTGGTCGTTGCGTTCGCGGGCAATGCGCCCGCGCCGGCTGCGACACTTACCGCAGCGGCGAGCGCGAAAGCGCTGGCGGTAACCTTGCGAACGATCTTCGCACGCGACGATAACGATCCCATACCCTGGTATCTCCTCATGTTGATGCCTTTCTGTGGACGCCTGTCGCCCACAGGACTGCGAGGTTCTGCCGGTCACGCCGCTGTGGCATGACCGGCCTCAACCAGTATGTGAACGGGACTGAGTGTCGCCTGAGCCCTTGCTGAGCCGTCCTTGGGCACCACTGGGACACGGGCGAGTCGGCAACCGGTGTTGATGGCCCGTGGATGGCAGAAGCTCAGCGTCTGCTGAGTGCGGCCTGAGCGCCCGGGCCCGGCTCACGTCTCAGGCCCGGTTGCCTGTTGTGTCGGGCCGGACGGTCATGCGGTGAGCGGCGTCGATCACGCTCCCCGGGTGACGTAAGACATCCGTCATGTGCTCCGGCCGGGCTGGGACGTAAGGCATCCCTCGGTGCGGACACAGACGGGGTGTGTAGCCGATGCGCCCGAACCGAGACGGAGCCTGCTGGGCCGTGACTACTGCTCACAGATGCCGGAAGCTTGATTACCCAAGGGGATATGTCGCGCTCATGTATGCCGAGAAAGATCATGGGAACGGCCTGGTGATCAGGCTGTTCGGGCCGTTGGCCATCGAAGAGGGCGCTCGCACCCTTGGTGCCGGCGATCTGGGGGGTGCTCGGCCCAAACAGGTACTTGAGATCTTATTGGCCGCGCGCGGCCATCGCGTGGCAACCGAGCGCCTGGCGGAACTGCTCTGGCCGCGGCGGCGACCGCGGCATCCTGCAGGTTCGCTGCAGACGTTCGTCTCGACCCTACGCCGTCATCTCACGCACGATCGTGCGTGGGCGCGTCAACTCGTGGTGACCGAGGCGGAGGCTTACCGGTTCTCGACCGACCTCGTCAAGTTCGACCTTGACTGTTTCGACGGTCTCGTCGAGCGCTCGGCGCGCGAGCCGACTCGCATGGCCCGTCGGCACCTGGAGAAGGCCCTCGGGCTGGTACGGGGCGAGCTGCTCGAAGACGAGCCGTACGCCCTGTGGGCTCAAGATCTGCGCGGCACCTACCAGGAGCGACTGGTGGGCGCGCATCTCGATGCCGCGGATGCCGCACTGGCTGAGCTTGACTACGCACACGCCCTCGTTCATGCCAACGACGCCGCCGCGTTCGATCACTTCAACGAACGGGCACAGCGTACGGCGTTGCTCGCCCGGTATGCGCTCGGCCGGCAACATGAGGGTCTGCAAGAATATCGTAGATTCTGCGCCCGGCTCCACGACGAGCTCGGGCTCGAGCCCAGCACGCAGACCCGCGCGCTCCACTCAGCAATCGTTCGTCAGGAGGACGTTCGCACGCTCATATCGTGCCCAGTTGAGCGGCCCCGCCCGGACGGGGACGAACGCTCCCTGCGCCTACTGGGCCGGCGAACCGAACTCGGCACGCTGGAACGCGCCGCCCAGCAGGCGCTCGGTGGATCGGTCGCGCTGCTGATGGTCGAGGCGGAGGCAGGCCTGGGGAAGACGCGGCTGCTGGACGAGTTGGCGACGAGCTTCGTCGGTGTGCGGGTCGGGCGGGCCAGTTGCTCCGAGTTGGAACGCCACCTTCCCTACGTTCCGCTGGCCTCCGCACTTCGTGATGCGCTGACGCCGGCCGAGCTCACCGAGCAATACCGGGCGGCGCTGCGGAGGGTCGTGCCCGAACTCACGCCCGCTGATCCCGTGACGGAGTTCGCGGAGATCGACGTGCTCGAGGCGCTTGTCGCCATGCTCGTCAAGCACGCCCCGCTGGTACTCATCCTCGATGACCTGCAGTGGGCCGACCGGGCGACGGTCACCGCCCTCAGCTATCTACAGCGCCGGGGTGTTGCGATCCCGGTCGCACTCGTGACCACGCTACGCACTGAGGACGCGTCGCCCGACCACGTCGTCCGCCGTCTACGGCCCGACACGGTAGTGCGCCTCAAGCCCCTGACCAGGACTGAGTTGGCGCCCCTGGCCCTACCTGACCTGCACGAGTTGACAGGCGGGAATCCGCGCTTCATAGCCGAGACGGTGGCCCTCGGGAGTCCCGGAGAACTTCACGCCACGCTCGCGGAGACGCTGGTGGCGCGTTGCCAGTCCGAGGGCACCGCGTCCTATCGTGTGCTCCTCGGTGCCGCCATGCTGGAGCAGCCGTTCGACCCGGCGCCCCTCGCGGCTCTCCTGCGGGTCGACGTCGTCGAGCTGACCGAGGAACTGGAACGCCTCTGCCAGCGCCGGATCATCTGCCTCGACGGCGTCCGATTCAGGTTCCGTTACGACCTCGTGCGTGACGCCCTGGTGGGGAGCATGTCACCTGCCGGTCGACTGATTCTCCGGCAGCGACTTGACACGTCGGCAGACGGTAACGCGGGTGTGGCATAGTCGAGCCGGTCCAACCGGTGACGAACACTGTCGACGCGTCGCTCCACCACTGCGGTTCGGATACTCCAGGGGCGAACCGCGCCCAGGAGCACAAGTGCGCCGGAGTGGGAAACCGTGCCATGCCCGGCCCGATCTCAGCGATGATCACGCGTGCGGTCGCGCGGCCCACCCCGGTGATCTCATCCAGCCGCGCTTGATCGAATTTCGTCAACTTGATCAAGTGACTCATCTCCCCGGCTCCTGATCGGCAGATCGCAGCAGAGCGCCGAGGTGGGCGATGCCGCGTGCCAGCGCCTGGCACTGGTCCAACACCACCCCGGTGACTCCGGGATTTCTCGCGGCCCAGTCGTGGGCGGCGTCGAGAGTGGTGAAGAAGTTGATGTGACCGCAGCTGCGATCCACCGACGGGCAGCACGTGGGGTCGCTGCCGGTGTGGCCGGCGAACACCGCCGCGGTATCGGGCTGCCAGCGCGCCGCGTCGTGGTCGACCTGGACAGTCACGGTGCGGCCGGTGCCCGGTTCGGTACTGGTGATCGTGACCGGCCCACCGAGCATGGCCGACATGCCCAGGGCGTCGATGGCGCACATCGCGTACATCGTCGGGCCGCCCGCCCGGGTGACCCGGTGGCGGGTCTGGACGGGCGAGAACGGGTAGGCCGCGCGGATCTCGCCCTGCTCGTCGAGGGCAAGGACGTCACACTCGGCCAGTTCGGACAGCACCGACCCGACCTCCAATCCGCGGTCCGCGATTGCCCCGTCCACGTCGGTTCGCGGCGGTGCCCAGCCGGTCTCGGCGAAGGCCGCCAGCACCCACCGGTGTATCTCCCGCGCTGCCGGGGAGAGCCCGGCAGCGCACTTGCCTTGTTCAGTTCCAGGTCGGGGTGTTCGGTCATCGGGTCGCTCGCAGCTCGTACCGTGTCAGTGCACCAGCGATGTCACGGGCCGCCGCGAAACCATCCTCAATGGACAGAATGGCGAGCTGGCGATCGGCCAACGCCCGGTCGATCCCCAACTTGTCGATCGCGTCCAGGGCGTGTGCTGGACATGGCCATACCTCCCGTGATGTTGGCCTGCGGTGGTGTTTCGGTCGCGACTGTAGGGCCTGCCCCGGGATTACCGACACCGGCCTGAAAGTCGACGGCGAGTGTCGTAGTCCCGGCCTCGTTGAAGGTCCAACGGTCGATCCCGCTAAAACGAATCAAGCGATCGTAGGATGGCTGCGGCGATACGGGAAAACCATTCCAATGGCCGGTCGCGGCTCGCTGCGCCAGCCGTACTCTTGGGGTTTTGATCATCGGTGTGCTGGGGTCGTTGTTGGCCAGCGCCCGTTTGAACACCGTGCGGCGGGCCTGCGCCGCCACGCCCGTGGTGGTGACGAGTTCACCGGCCACCGCCGCCGCGTCGAGAGCGGCCTGATCAAGCCGACGGCGCAGGTCGAGGACGTGAGTCCAGAACGCCTCGCCGTTGCTGGCGCTGCCCGACCACCCATAGGCCGAGGGGTCGAACAACCGCTCGGTGAACGCCTCCCAGTCGCCGCCATGATCAGCGACACACAGCAGGCAGAAGCGGAGATCCCATTCCGGCCAACCGTTGACCGTGCCGGAAACGGCATTCACTCGATGACACCCCGATCTCTTCGCCCGAAATAGACGCCACACAGCGAACACTCGTCTGGCCAAGATCCTCAACCAGTGCGCCTACCTGACCCGCGTTCTGACACCAGCGTGCGGATCACGCACGGTGAGGCCAGGTCAGGTCGCCGGTTCGAGAAGTGGTGCGTGGCTGTCCTCCGCCAGCAGGTTCAGCCGCCCCAGATACCGGCCGAGCGGCGTGAGTTCGACTCGGGCACCCGGGAGGGAAGCCACCGCCCAGGTAGGTTCGCCCAGCATGATGTCAGAACGGCGAGTCAACGGGGCGATCTCGTCGTGGATGACGGCGATCGCGCCGGCCTCGGCCGCGGCGAGCAGGCCGGTACGCACCGCCGGATCGATCAGCGCGGCCAGCATCTCCTCGGCATCCGCTCCGTGGTAGTCCGTGATCAGCCTGTTGATCAGGTCGTCAAGCTGTGTCGGCTCGGTGCTTCGATACAACTCGCCCAGCGCCCTGGGTCCCCAGGGCCGGCTGAACTCGTCCAGTTTCGGTAGCGGAGTGTCGCCGACGGCCAGTGGGACCGGACCAGTCACGGCGATGTCGACGATGTCCTTCCACACTCGTAGGGTGTGCTCCGGATCGGTGTCATCAGCCATAGCTGATTCCAGGGCCGTAAACCCAGGCCCGGCGACCACCGCAGTGCGGTGCAGGCGCAGGACTTCGACGTCCAGTGCCAGCCGCCAGCGACGGATCAGCCCGAGTTGATCACGAGGATCACGGACAGCACCACCGACCTCCACGCCCAGGGCCGCGCCCAGCGATCGGGTGTCGGCCGCCGAGGGGAAGTCCTGCCTGGTCGCTTCCCGGCCAGTCCCGACCCACCGTCCACACGCAACCATCTTGCGCATCAGTACTGATTCTCGCGCGGCATCGGCCAGTTCCGTGATCGGAGGCAGGGCAACCGGCGGATTGGGCGGCGTCGCCGAGCAGTCCGGGCAGGTGTCCGGGTCGTGTCGACGAAACTGCGGCGGGATGGGCACGCCTGGCACGATCGCGGCGACCTGACTGTCTTGGATAACGAACTGGCACGTCAAGAACTCGGGTTGCCGGTCGAGCAGCACACCGAGGACCGCACGCCGCCGTCCGGTCGGTGCCGTACTGAACGCGGCGGCCCACGCATCGACCGTGGCGTCGTCGGCAGGGTCGATCCCGTCGGCACGTATCGCGGTGAAGATTCGTTTGGCCAGCCGCCACACCGACTCATCCGCCATCGCTGCGGCATACTTCGCCGTGACTCTGTCCAACTCCCTGCGCAGGGAGGCGATGCGCATGCTGGCCGGGTGGAACCGGTCGGTGTCGGCCAGGAAGTCGATGAGGACCCGCAACACGGTCGGGCCACGCTCGGTCAACTGGTACGCATCGGTCAGCCGGGGCGCGGCGGTGTCGATGAGCAGACGATGCGCGTCACCGGTCTTCCACAACGTCGGGTCGGGACGGTCCAGCCAGTTCTTTCGTGCCTCGAGCAGCATCTCCAGGCAGCAGGCAGCGTTTCCGTTGGGTAGCCGGTCCACGTCAGGAGCATTCTGGTCCGCCTGGCCGGACAGCCACTCACGGACATGATCGCATGATCGTTAGTCGGTAGCGCAGCGCTGCGGGACCGACTGGTCGTCCGCGTCCCGAGTTGTCGGGTCGGTCGCCGGAACCTGCGACCGACCCGACAAACCCGGTCCCAGCTCGCTCAAACAGCCCGGCGGGACGACGCCGGCCGGGGGCGGGCCGGGGTCGTCGTCGGGCGACCGGGGCGCCGGGGCGGCCAGGACGGCCGGCGGCCGCCGCTGTCCGCTCGGTGCGTGGCACCCCGGAAATGACGCGCGTCCGCCCGCCCGACTCTGGCTGGTGGCCTTCAGAACAGGGCGAGCGGCTCGGTGGGCAGCGGTTCGGGCAGTGGCTCGACCTCGGGAACACGGGCGCGCACGGCGTCGTGGAAACGACGGGCTAGCCAGAGCGCGTCGACGTTGTCGGGAGTGTGCAACAGCACCGTTGGCGAACGGCCCTCGTGTAGCCAGTCCACGACCACGTCCAGCCACGGCTGCCAGCCCTCGACGGTACGCGCCACATCATCGCGTCCGAGGTAGCGGACGATCGGCTGATCGGTGAGCGCCGTGGTTCGACGCGGCAGGCGCGGCTTGCGCTGCCATGCCTCCCGTTCCGCGTCGCTGGTCGGCGAACCGGTGAACAGCACCGTGGTATCGAAACTCAACCACTCCGCGCCCACGTCGCCGAGTACCCGCTCGAGTTGCCGCGCGTACCGGTTCTCCTCGAAGAACGCTCTGTGCCGGACCTCGACGGCGTAGCGATACTCCGGTGGCAGGCGGCGCAGGAACGTCGCCAGCGCACCGAGATCGGTGGGGCCGAAAGTCGGCGGCAGTTGCGCCCACAGCGCATGTACACGCGGCCCGAGCGGTTCGACCGCGGCCAGGAAAGCACGCTGTGGCTCCGCGACATCGCCGAGCCGGCGTTCGTGGGTGATCACCTTGGGCAGCTTGAGCAGGAAACGGAAGTCGGGCGAGGTCTGTGCGGCCCAGGATCGGACCGTCTCCACTGGGGGGATGGCGTAGAAGGTGGTGTTCCCCTCCACCGCATTGCACCAACTCGCGTAGGCCCGCAGCCGGTCCTTTGCCACCAGCGGATGCGGCAGTTGGCGGCCCTGCCAAGCGGCGTGCGTCCACATCGCGCAGCCGACGTGTAGCTGTTTGACCGCGATCTCCCCAGGTAGTCCTCGTTGAACCGGTAACCCTCTGGTCCCCGCCGATTCACCCCAACGAGCCGACCCTACTGGCTCATCTGCGGCGGCAGCGCCCGTGGACGAGCGTTCGGATCCTGATTGTCCAGACGCGGTGGCGGTCTGTCGCGTAGGCGGACGACCTCACCCTCGCCCTGATGATCAACGGCCTGGCCCGACGCCGAGCGGACGACGGGCCCACGTGTGTCGCCGGGCCCGTCGTTCGCTCGTTCGATCGATGATCAGCGCGTCGGTGGGGTCACCTCGTACGACATCGGCGGATCCGTCCGGCCGGGGCTGCGCGCCGGCAGCTCGTTCGACTGGCCCACCGGGATCATGAAACCGCCTAGCGGATGCAGCGTGTACAGGCCTGCGGGCAGCGTCGGCAGGTGGATCTCGCCGTTCGCGTCGGTGGTCGCGACGGTCACGACGTGCTTGACGATCTCGTCGACGATCCGCACCTTCATGCCCGCCACCGGGACCGTCGTGTCGTCCGACCGGACGAACTGCAACACCGTGTCGCTGATCAGCCCCACTACCTCGACCTTTGGATCGCCACCTGGGAAGCCGACCTGCGGCAACTGGTCCGGCGGCGGCTCCGGCCCGAACACGCACGGCGCCCCGACGAACCCGGACGTCGCCGCGCCGGCCGGCATCGGCAGGTCGATGTGGAACGTCACCGTCGTGCCGGCCGGAATGGTGGCGCCCGGACCGTCGGCGCTCAGGTCGCCCCAACCCTCGAACGAGGACAGGTTGTTGTCGTCGCCGATCCGGTTGCAGTCAGCGATGACACCGGTGATCGCCTTCATGCTGGTGTTGGTCAGCGTCACGGTCACGTGCACCGTGTCGGTTGGCTGATACGACGTCTGGTCGAACGAGAACGCCGCCTTGAGCCGGTCGGACAACGGTGGCAGCACCCGCAGGACGATCGGCGGCTGGGCAGCCTCGGTCACCATGACCTCGGCGCCGTTGCCCAGGAACCGTGGATCGTCGACGACCCAGTTGCGCCGCGAACTGACATTGGCGAAGTATTGGCCGACCGGGATGTGGTGGAACGCGAAGCTGCCGTCCGGGCCGGACGTGGTCGTGAACGTGAGGTCGTTCGGGCTACCGGACAGACCGAGTTGCACCTTGATCCCGCCGACACCCTCACCGGCCTCGACCGTGCCGTCGTGGTTACGGTCGCGATAAAGGACGCCGGTGTAGTCGCCGTAGACCTGGATCACGGTCACCGTGGTGCTGTACGGGATGTTCATGCCATCGCCGAACACGGTGCCGGCGCAGGTCAGGGTGCCGCCGAGGCCGCCGAGGATCGGGTTGGGTCCGGTCTCGGTGTCGCTGATCGTGCCATGTGCCGGAAGGACGAAGTTGCCGAGCTTGGACCAGCCGAACGTCTCGCCGACGCAGTTCCCGTTCTGCATGAACGCGTCCAGGCCGAGGAATTCCTGGTCGGTGTTGTTCGTGACGGTAAGCGTGACCGTGAACGTGTCGTTCGACTTGTAGGTTGTCTGGCCGTAGGCGACCGTGACCTGCACATCCGGCTGGCCGGCGGATGCCGGTGTGACGGACAGACCGCCGAGTCCGAACAGGGTGACGAGTGCGCCGACGAGTAATCGGCGCATCCAGTGATGCGACATGACGTGAAGCCCCCAGTTTGTGGGTTGTGATATTGCAAGCCACATAGTGCCCCCGGCGCCCGCCGCTGACCAGAGTGGGCTGAGTCGCACCCCATGCCTGACGCCACCAAGCAGGGGGTTGCACCAGTGCATCGACTGGGGCGGCGGTTTCGAGAACAGCGGTTGGGACGCTTTCGGCGTGCGCTGCGGATGATCTGATTCGCACGCCCTGCCCCGAGTCGGTATCCGCCGGCTCGGGGGGAAGGCGGACCTACTCGCCGTCGGTCAGCCAGTTGGCTGGCATGTCGTCGTCCGTGGGCGGCTCCGGCGCCGGGTGGTCCGGGATCTTCGGCAGCATGTCCGCCAGGGACGGTGCGCCATCCGCCAGGTCGGCCAGGTCCGGCAGGCCCTCGGTGAGCGGGCGCAGCAGGTCAGCCGACCGGCGGCGGACGTCGGTGGTGGCGCGGCGGACCACGTCGCTGATGGTGCGGGCGAGCTTGTCCGGTGTGGTGCCCTCGAAGGCCGACCGGTCGATGTGCAGGTCGGTCAGCATGCCGGTGGCGTCGACGGTGACCCGGACGAGTTCGTCCGGTGACGTCAGCGTGGCGGTGAGTGCCGCGGCGGCCTGTTGTGCGGCGCGCAGTTGCGCCGTCCGCTCGGTGAACTGGCCCAGCAGGTCGTCGACCCGGGTGCGCAGTTGGGCGCTGCGGGCGTCCAGGCGGGCCCGTTCTTCTCCTGGCGTCGTCACGCCGACCACTCTACAAAGCGCCAGAACAGGCGGGCTTTCACCGGTAGCATGGCCGCCGATCGGACGGTACGGATCTCGGTTGGGGCTCACGGTGGCGGTTGACGATCTGCCGGGACCGGTGGTGAACCTGCTCAACGTCATCGGCGTGCCATGGCCGTATGTCAACGAGGACCAGGTGACGCAGTTCGCGTCGCTGGCCCGCGAATTCGGGCAGGCGGTCCAGACCACGCACCAGGACGCCACGCAGGCCGTCGCCGGGATCGCCACGGCACACCAGGGCGCGTCCACGGCGGCGATGAATTCCGGGTGGGCGCAGATGTCCCAACAGCACGTCGACGAGTTGGTCACCGGCTGCGGCATCCTGGCGGACGGGCTGGATGTGGCCGCCGCCTACATCGTGGCGCAGAAGCTCGAGGCACTCGCCACGCTGATCGGGATGGCCATCGCGTTCGTCGCGGACCAGGCCGCGGCCGTCGCGACGTTCGGGTTGGCGGAGACGGCGGTCCCGCTGATCATCGAAGGCGCGGAACGGCTGGTCAAGTCGCTGGTGATGGACCTGCAGCAGTACATCGTCGGCAAGGTCATCGAGGCGGCCGCCAAGCCGCTGTTCGCGAAGGTGGAGGCCGCCATGGCGGGGCTGGACTGGTCGAAGTCCGGCAGCGGCGGCGCGGCGGGCGACGGTTTCTCGGTCGACCCGGCCGCGGTGCGCACGCAGACCGCTGCGCTGCGCCAGCACGCGGCGACCATGCGCCAGCACGGCACGAACTTTCAGCAGGGCGTGCAGGGGCTGAACTTCTGATGGCAGGCGGTGAGCTGTCCGCGGTGTTCAAGGGCCTGGCCGAGGACGCGGACAAGGCCGCGGGCAACATCGCCGGGTCGGTGGCGAAGATCGGCGAACGGACGGCCGAGAACGAGGAGGCCAACCTCGCCCGCACGCTCGACTCCGAGGCGCGCAACGCCAAGGCGTTCACCGACATCGCGGAAGGCGACGCGCGGGTGCCGGAGCCGACGGTGTCACCCCGGTCGGCCACCCCAGCCAGTGCTGCGGAACCCGGCGGCCCGACCACGCCGTTCCGTGAGCCGAAAGGGCCGGACGGTATCGGGGACAACAACCCGGTGCCGGCGGAGAACGCGCAGCCGACGGAGTCGGTACCGAAAAGCAAGGACCCGATCGACTTCACCACCGGCCGCGTGCTGCTCGACCAGGTGGACCTGGAACTGCCGGGGACGCTGCCGCTGCGGCTGACCCGCTGCCACCGGTCCACGCTGCGGATCGGCCGTTGGTTCGGCCGGACCTGGTCCTCCACAATGGACCAACGGATCGAGGTGGCGCAGGACGCGGTGCACTTCGCGGCGGCCGACGGCATGCTGCTGAAGTACCCGGTGCCCGTCATCGGCGCGCCGGTGCTGCCGGTGCTGGGCGTGCCGTGGCCGTTGCGCCGCACCGAGGACGGCGGCTACACGATCCTCGATCCCGGCTCAGGGCAGACGCTGCACTTCGCCGCCGTGGCCGGCGATCGCGCGCCGATCACCGCGATCAGCGACCGCAACGGCAACCGGATCGACTTCGACCACGACGAGCACGGCGTGCTCACCGACATCCGCCACTCCGGCGGCTACCGGGTCGCGGTCGACACCGATGAGGGGCTGATCACCGGGCTGCGCCTCGAGAACCCGGCAGGCGCGGACGTGGTGGTCCGGCGGTACCGATACAACTCCCTGCGGCAGCTCACCGAGGTGGCCGGGCCGAGCGAGCGGCCGACGCTGTTCGAGTACGACGCGGACGGCAGGCTCACGCGCTGGGAAGACACCAACGGCATGTGGTACCGCTACGACTACGACGCCGACGGCCGCTGCGTGCGCGCCGACGGCCGGGACGGCTACCTCGCCGCCACCGTCGAGTACGACAGGGACAACCTGGTCACCACGGCCACCGACTCACTCGGCAATGCCACGACCTACCACCTCAACGACCTGCTCCAGGTGATCCGCGAGGTCGATCCGCTCGGCAACGCGCGCACGTTCGAGTGGGACCGTCACCACCGGCTGCTGGCGCAGACCGACGCGTTGGGCCGCACCACCCGGTACGGCTACGACGAGCGCGGCAAGCTCGTGCGGTCCACCCGGCCCGACGGTGTCGAGTCGACCGCCGAGTACGACGCGCTCGGCCGGCCGACCACCGTGGTCGAGCCGGGCGGTGTGACGTGGCGACAGGCCTACGACGAGCGGGGGAACCTGGTCGCGGTCACCGATCCGGCCGGCGCCACCACTGCCTACGACTACGACGAGCACGGCGGGCTGGCCGCAGTGCGGGACGCGCTGGGCAACGTCGTCCGCATCGCGACCGACCCGGCCGGGCTCCCGCGCGCGTTCACCGACGCCACCGGCCGAACCTGCCGGTACCGGCGCGATTTCTGCGGCCGTGTGGTGGAGATCGTCGACCCGGTCGGTGGCAGCACCCGGTTCACCTGGACGGTCGGCGGGCAGTTGCTGTCGCGCACCGAGCCGGACGGCACCGTCGAGCGGTGGCACCGCGACGGCGAGACCAACGTGGTCGACCACATCGACGCGCTCGGCCAGCGCACGCACACCGAGATCGCGCACTTCGACCTGCCGACCAGCCGGACCGGGCCGGACGGCGCGCGGCTGGAGTTCCGGTTCGACACCGAACTGCGGCTCGCCGCCGTCACCAATCCGCAGGGCGTGGTGTGGCGCTACGAGTACGACGCGGCAGGGAACCTGGTGCGGGAGACCGACTTCAACGGCCGGGTGCTGGCCTACCAGCACGACGCGTTCGGTCAGCTCGTGCAGCGGGTCGACGGCGCCGGCGCCCGCACGTCGTTCCGGCGCGACGAACTGGGCAACCTGGTCGAACGCGGGTCCGACACGGCGGTGACCACGTTCGAGTACGACCCGGCGGGGCGGCTGCGGCGGGCGGTGAACGCGGACGCGGAACTGGTCTTCGAGCGCGATCCGCTCGGCCGGGTGCTGGCCGAGACGTGCAACGGCAGGACCGTGCGCAGTGTCTTCGACGCCATCGGCCGCCGGGTGCGCAGGGTGACACCGTCCGGTATGGATAGTGACTGGTCGTACGACGCCCGTGACCTGCCCATGTCGTTGGCGGCATCGGGCCACGTCATGCTGCGGTTCTGGTACGACGACGCCGGTCGGGAGACCGAGCGGGACCTGGGCGGCGGGGCCGTGCTCACCCAGACCTGGGACGCCAACCATCGACTGCACACCCAGGCCATCGTTCGCGGACCGGCACTGGCCGGCAACAGCCCGCTGCTGCAGCGGCGCTCCTACAGCTACCGGCCCGACGGCTTCCTGACCGCGATCGTCGACCAGCTCGCCGGTCCACGGCGGTTCGACCTGGACCGGGTCGGCCAGGTCGTCGGCGTCACCGGCACCGGGTGGACCGAGCAGTACGCCTACGACGCCGCAGGGAACGTGACCAGCGCCGACTGGCCCGGCACGGACGCGGCCGGTCCGCGCGAGTACCACGGCACGCTGATCCGCAGGGCCGGCAACGTGCGCTACGAGCACGACGCGCAGGGCCGGATCACGCTGCGGCAGAAGAAGCGGCTGTCCGGCCGGCCGCTGACCTGGCGCTACACCTGGGATTCCGATGACAGGCTGGTCGGGGTGACCACGCCGGACGGCCTGCGGTGGCGGTACCGCTACGACCCGCTCGGCCGCCGGATCGCCAAGCAGCTCGTCGGGCCGGACGAGTCCACAGTGGATGCGGTGGTCTTCGCGTGGGACGGCGCGCGGCTGGCCGAGCAGGCAACGCCCGACCAGCGGGTGACCATGTGGGACTGGGCGCCAGGGCACTTTCGACCGGTCAGCCAGCGGGAGCGGGTGCCGTTGCAGCACGCGCCGCAAGGCGTGATCGACGAGCGGTTCTACGCGATCGTGACCGATGTCGTCGGCACGCCGACGGAAATGGTCAGCCCGGACGGACACCTGGTGTGGCGCAACCACACCAGCCTGTGGGGCGCGCCGCTGGGCGGGGCCAACGGCGGCGTCGCCACCCCGTTGCGGTTCCCCGGCCAGTACTTCGACCAGGAGTCGGAACTCAACTACAACTACCAGCGGTACTACGACGCGGAGACCGGCCGGTACACCAGCGCCGACCCGCTCGGCCTGAACCCGGCGCCGAATCCGCACGCGTACGTGCCCAACCCGGCCGGGCTGATCGACCCGCTCGGCCTGGCGCCGTACAAGATCTACCGTGGCATGAAGGACGACAACGGCGCGCCGAAGATCGAGCCGACCGCGCGTGGCCTTGGCGCGCGACCGGGCGGCGACATCAAACCGGACGAGAACGGCATGGTGCATCCGCCGGCGAGCCCCGCGGATGCGGAGGGCATGTCCACCGCGCCGGAAAAGCCGGGGAACCTGCCGGCCCACCGCAGGCCGCCGGAGCTGGGTACCGGCAAGGGCGGCGTCGGCACCGGCAAGGACCCGGTGTGGTCACTGGACCCGGACAAGCTGCCGGACGGCCTCGTCGGTGTCCGGGACAGTCCGACGCACGTCACGATCGCGCCCGGCCGTACCATGCCGTTCGACGAGTACCAGGCCCTGATCGCGTCCACGAAGGGCCTCTGGGAAAAGGTGGAGCCATGACGTTGGACGAACTGCTGGCGTCCGGACGGCTGTCGGCGCCGCTCGCCGCGCTCGCGTCCGATTTCGTGGCCCGCGCCGGAAACACCACCGAGGTACGCGAGTCGATGCGGGACACGCTGGCCACCTACCTGCGGTATCCGGAGTGGACGGACGAGTTCGAGCAGGCCCTCACGTCGGATGACCAGTTCCGCGCCGTGTCCGACGAGGCGGCCCGCCTGATCGCCGCAGGCGCGGACCCGGCGCTGTTGCCGGTCTGGCTCAACGCGTTCCACCTCGAGCTGCTCAGCCAGGACCGGGAACAGGACGACGACGTGGTGCTGGAGGTCATCGACCAGTTGGTCGGGTTCTGACCCAGAACCGCGATCAACGCGAGAGACGAGGGGTCGAACAACCGCACGGTGAACGCCTCCCAGTCGCCACCATGATCAGCGACACATAGCACGCAGAAACGGACCGCTCAGCCGCTTCCCCATCAGGGCTTTTGACGCTGGGCTTCGATCCCGCAGTTTCCTCCGAACCGCCAGTCGACCCCCGGACCGTACCCACCGGCATGCGACGACGGGCTGACAACAGAAGATCAACCCATCTACACGGTCAACCTTCTGCCGCCGGCTCACGAGATCGCTTCATTGTTGTCGCTATCATGGGTTCGAGATTCGGCAGGCAAACGGCGGCAGTGTTGGGGGACATATGGACCGCAGTGGTGGGCCCGTCTGGCGCGTTGTCGAGGTACTGATGCGGGTGCCCTGGCTCAACGAGCTGGACGGGCGCAATCTCCTGGTCCGAATGCTTGTCGACACGTTGGGTGCTCCGTTGCCGGTCCGCGAGCATCCCCGGCCGGTCGAGCACTTGTTCAGCCTGGTCGACGCCTGCCGATGTCGACCGCACGGTCTGGCCATGCTGCTGGAGGTCCTCGACCGGATCGACCCGGGAGCGACCCACGTGGCGGACGTGCACCGG
Source organism: Candidatus Melainabacteria bacterium (assembly GCA_963702275.1). GTDB lineage: Bacteria > Actinomycetota > Actinomycetes > Mycobacteriales > Pseudonocardiaceae > DATEPR01. Next base: position 28,798 of record CAVPCF010000141.1, on the reverse strand, counting down.
GTGGTCGACCCGATGATGGTGCTGGAAATGTGGCCGGACGGCGAACGAGAACGGCTTTTCGCGCTGCTCGGCGGTGTCGCCGTCGCGGATGTGGCTGAGCTTTACGGCGTGGCCGGCGGGCAATGGGCACCCCGATTATGGCCACGGGCGACATATCAGGACGCGTTCGCCCTCCTGGAAACGCTGAGCGCCGGACCGGACGGGGTGCCGTTGGCAGTCATCTTCGTGGAGTTGCTGGCGAATCTGGTGCGTCCCGACCTGGCCCAGCAGTTGCGTGGTTGGTCGGACCGGCAGGCGGCGCTGATCGGCGTGACCGACGAGTTGAATGCGGCGCGCGGGCGCTCGCCACTGGCCGACGGCCGCGCGAGCCTACCGACGAAGCCTGTCCCGAATGTCCCTGCCTACCTGATCCTGCAGGTGCAGCAGGAGGGCGTCGACGGCGACGCCTACCGGCTCAGCTACTGGCGTCAGTTGGACGCGACACGGAGTTGGGAACCGGACCGCGGCGCGGACTACCAGGGCGATCTGGCCGGGGTGCGGCAGGAGGTGGTGCGGCTGGCGGAGAAACTCGAGGTGGACTGGGCGCAGTACCAGCCGGATGTCTTCGTGGAATTCGTGCTGCCGGATGAGCTGCTGAATCTCGATGTCGACCAGTGGGCCTGGGACAACGATCCGCGAATGCCGGAGCCGATCGGCTGCCATTTTCGGGTGGTGATCCGCAGCCTGGCTCGGATGGCTACGCAGAAATGGCACCGGACGTGGTACCAGCGGTGGGAGCGGCTGCGCAGCCAACTGGTCAACGACGGTGCCATCGCGCCTGGTTCGGGCTACTGGAGCAACGCGCGAACCGAGGACGCGTCCCGGGCGATCGTGTCCGCGTTCGAGCAGGAGCCCGCGCTGGTAGCGCTCGTGCCATCCGCGCCACCGCACGCCAGGACGATCGGCGCGGATGAGGTGGCTGCCGGATTTCGGACAGGCGTACCGGTGATGGTGTGGCACCGCGAGAACTGCCTGTCGGCAGATTTTGTTTCCGCCGTTACGGATCTGCTGCATGGCGATGATCCACACGATGTCCTGGAGCGAGTCAGGCTCATCCGGATTAACGGTTTCGCGGCCGGTCGCGATACAGCGCACGTGGGTAACCGCCTGACGCTGCTATGGGACGATCCGGGACGGAGAGTGACGCCCGATCAGCCGGGTGCGCCGACGCGGATGGCGATATCGTGACCGGTAACGGACCTGTCGACGCCGACTGGCGTGTCTACCACGGCACGGGGCACAGTGCGGCAACACCGACAACGGCACTGCCCCCGCCGCCACCGTGGCGTAGGTTCACCGGGACCGGCACCACGACACGTCCGGCGGATGATCCTGACGAGTCCAGGCGCAGGATAGGCGGGCGGCTCAACCAGCCCCGGCGGCCCTCTCCCCAGGAGGTCGCCATGGTGAACGCGGCGATCTATCTCCGGCGCCCGCTGCTGGTGACCGGCAGGCCGGGTACCGGAAAGTCGAGCCTGGCCCAGCTGATCGCCCGCGAGTTGGGACTCGGTCCGGTGCTGCGCTGGGCGATCACCAGCCACACCCGGCTGCGGGACGGCCTGTACCTGTACGACGCGATCGGCCGCGCCCAGGCGTCCATCGGTGGTGCCGGACCGGTGGACATCGGGAATTACGTTCATCTCGGACCACTTGGTACCGCACTGCTGCCCTACGACCTGCCGCGGGTATTGTTGATAGATGAACTCGACAAGAGTGATATCGATCTACCGAACGACCTGTTAGACATTTTCGAGGAGGGCGAGTACCGGATACCTGAGCTGGTGCGCCTCGCGAAGTCGCAACCCGAGGTAGCCGTCCTGACGCATGATCCGGACGATCCGGACGGCGGTGCTGTGGTGCGGCATGGTCGGGTCCGGTGCCGAGAGTTCCCGATTGTCGTCGTCACCAGCAATGCGGAAAGAGAATTTCCACCCGCTTTTCTGCGTCGCTGCCTACGGCTCCGGGTCGAGCAGCCGAATTCCGACCAGCTCGGCGCCATGGTGGCCGCCCATTTCGGCACCACCGACGGTATCGACGTGACACGGCTGATCAGGGAGTTCCTGCAACGCAGTGGCGAGGTCGGTGGCCTGGCTTCCGACCAGCTCCTCAACGCGGTACATCTGGCTACCCAACTGGCCACATCGGGTACGTACCAGCCGGATGACGAGTGGAACGAGCTCCTGCGGGCCATCTGGCATCCACTGTCCACAGCGGAGTTCGAATGACCGGTACCTCGTCGGACGGGCAGGCTTCGCCGACCGGTCATGCGGCCGAGTCGGTCATCCTGCAGTATGTCGAACCGGATCAACCCGCCGTGCCACGGCGCGGCACCGCCGACCTGTCGGCCACGGAGATCGCCGACACGCTGTGGCTGGCCACGGCGCTCGCCCGCGCCGACCGCCCGGATCGCGCGGCCACGTCGCCGGCCGAACCCGTCGAAGACACACCACCGACGGTCACCCAGTCGAGCACCGACGGCACAAGTGAAGTTGAGCGGGAGACATCGCGGCCGCATGCTGATCCTCCACCGGAGCAGGCGCCGGTAGGCCCGTGGGAGGATTGGCAGTTGGGCGGTCACCGAGGGGTACACCCGACGACCGTCGAGCCGGACCTGCCCGTGGTGACGGCGCCCCTGGTGTGGCCGACCGCACCAGCGCTACCCAATGCCCGACTGATCGCCCGCGCGCTGCGTCCGCTGGCCGTCACCGTGGACTCGCCGTGGCGGCAGGAGCTTGACGACGAGGCAACAGCGTCCTGGGCCGCGGAAACAGGGCAGTGGCTACCCCGGTGGCGGGCGGCGCCGTGGCGTCGTCATGAGGTCGTGCTCGTGGCGGACACGTCGCTGTCCATGGAGATCTGGCAACCCACCGTCCGGGAGTTCCGGGACGTGCTGCGCAGGCAGGGCGCGTTCCGCGATGTCCGGACGTACTCGCTGGACTTCTCGCTGCCGGCGCAGAAACTGGTGTTGCGCACCGAAGGCGGCGCGGCCAGAGGTTGGCGAGACCTGCTCGACCCCACCGGCCGTCGCCTGGTCATAGTCATGACCGACACGGTGGGCGCGGCATGGCACAGCGGCGTGGCCGGTCGCCTGTTGGCCGGCTGGGGACGGTCGATGCCGGTCGTTGTGGTGCAGACCATGGGCCAGCGGCTCTGGCACTGGGGTGGCCTGGCGCCACGCCGGATGCGTCTGTCGGCCGACGAACCGGGCGTGCCGAACGGTCGGCTGCGCGTCGGGCCGGCCGAGCCCGAACTCGGGCCCGTACCACGACCAAGTGACACCGATGTGGTGATTCCCGTACTGGCGCTGGACAACAGATGGCTCGCCAACTGGGCGAGGCTGTTCGCCGTCGCGGGCGCCGGCTGGGTGAACCTGACCGCGGTGTTCGCCAACGGTCGAGGCGAGTTGGACAGCGACACCGACAAGGCTGCCGACCTGGCGAGATATGAGAGTCCGCCGGACACCGCGTGGGAGCGGGTGCGACGGTTTCGGGCGTTCGCGTCGGCCGACGCGTTCCACCTGGCCGGGCTGCTGGCGGCGGCGCCGTTGAACCTGGCGACGATCAGTCTCGTACAACGCGTGCTGTTGCCAGGTGCCGGGCTGGACACCCAGGCCGAGGTATTGCTCGGCGGCCTGTTGGAGCGATTGCCCGCCGGGCCAACGGGGGCCGATCCCACCAGCGCTTCTTTCGATTTCCACGAAGGCGTTCGCGAAGAGCTGCTGCAAGGCTTGTTCAGGACGGACACGGTCCGCGCCGCGCGGCTCGTCGTCGGGCAACTCGGCGCCGGCAATAGTGCGTTGCGGAATTTCTACGCGGCACTGGACGACCCGAACGGAACCAGCTTGCCAGACATGAATCCGACCGAACGACACCACCTCCGACTTCAGTCGGTCGTGCTCCGGTCCCTCTCCGGCCCTTACGGTCATCGCGGACATCTGCTGGCTGAGCTTCTTGCCGCGCAAGAGGCACCCCAAGATCGGACTCGCGGATCGTCCGTCCACAATGGCGGTGATCTGGGTTCCCCTGGATCGATTCAGACCGCCAGTCGACCCGAGGAAACCGTGACTGCCGAAGCCGAAGCACCGCCATCACCAGTGGATGTGGCGATCCTGCCAGGAGGAACCGACATGACCGCGCCAGGTCGTACCCGCCCATTGGACGTCGGTCGTCCGGTGGTGAACCAGCCGCGAATCTGGGGCGACCTGATGCCATTGCGCAACCCGGATTTCGTGGGCCGTGAGCAATTGCTCGCACAACTGCAACAACGGCTGGCCGAACCGGGCGCCACGGCGGTCCTGCCCGAAGCGCTGCACGGTCTTGGTGGTGTCGGCAAGTCCCAGACGGTCGCCGAATACATCTATCGAAATGCCGCCAACTATGACGTCGTATGGTGGGTCGCGGCAGAGCATCCCACCCAGATCAGGAACAGTCTCAGCGATCTGGCCGAGAAACTCGGACTGACCACGACCGGCAGCACGGAGACGACCAAGGCCGTGCTGGAAGCACTGCGCCAGGGCGACCCCTACTCCCGGTGGATTCTGGTGTTCGACAACGCGGATCGCCCCGACGACATCATGGACTTCCTGCCAAGGGGCACCGGCCACATCGTGGTGACCTCCCGGAACTCGCAGTGGGCCGGCATCGCGCGCACCGTCGAGGTCGATCTGTTCACCCGGGCGGAGAGCACCGACCTGCTCCGCCGCCGCGGTGGCGAGATCAGTGACGTCGACGCGGACCGACTGGCCGAGGCACTGGGTGACCTGCCGTTGGCGATCGAGCAGGCCGCGACCTGGCGGGCGCAGACCGGTATGCCGGTGCCGGAATACCTCGGCCTGCTGCAGGACAACCGGACCGAGCTGCTCCAGATGGGTACCGGCGCCTACCAGTCGTCGGTCGCGGCGGCATGGAATGTGCCGCTGAACAAGCTGCGTACGGACCATCCCGAGGCGATCGCCATGCTGGAGATCTGCGCGTTCTTCGGCCCAGAACCAATCTCCCGGCGGCTGTTCAGCGGAGTACCTGATGCCCCGGTGTCGGATGCGTTGCGGGAGGCACTCAGTGACCCGATCAAGCTGAACAGTGCCATCCGGGAGATCAGCAGATACAGCCTGGCGAAGATCGATCATCGGAACAACACGCTGCAACTGCACCGACTCGTCCAGGCGGTCCTCAAGAACCAGGTGCCGGCGGACAGTCGCGACGACATGCAGCACATCGCGCACGTGCTGCTGGTCAACGGTGATCCGAATGATCCGGACAATGCCACGAACTGGCCGAGATATGCCGAACTCCTACCGCACGCCATCACATCGGCAGCGGTGCGGTGCACGCAGAGATGGGTACGCGCACTGCTGATCAACCTCGTACGGTACTTGATGAACATCAACGACTACGACGGTGGCCAGGAACTGGCGAGGCAGGCGTGGGAGATCTGGCGCGTCGAGATCGGGGAAAGCGATCTGCAAACCCTGACGATGGCTCGCCACTATGGAGTCATCCTGAGCCGCAGACAGGATCTCGAAAAAGCGCGGGAACTCAACATGCAGACTTACGGCCTGATGGTCGCCGCGTTCGGCGAGGACCACGAGGCTGTGCTCAGCGTGGCTGACGCCGTTGCCAACGACCTGCGTGCCCAGGGCAAGTTCTCCGACGAATTTGCCATGCGACAGAAGACATACGACACCGCGTGCACCATTCTCGGCACGGACGACCCGGCGACGCTGAGTTACGGGATCGCCCTCGCGGGCTGCCTACGGCTGATCGGCGGGTATTTCCAGGCGCGCGACCTGGACGAGCAGGTCTACCGAAGGCGGGTGACCGCGCTCGGTCCGAACCACCAACGCACGTTCCTCTCGCTCGACGCGCTCGCCATGGACCTGCGAGAGTGCGGACTGTACGTCGAAGCGTGCGAGATGGAGGAACAGACACTGGTCAAGACCAGGGAGGTGCTCGGCGACGACCATCTGCGCACCATCGGCGCGCTACGCAACCTCGCCATCGCGCGACGCAAGGCAGGCCGCGTAGCCGAGGCGTTGGAGTTGGCCATCGAATGCTACGAGCGGTACGGCAGGCGGCAGGGCGAACTGCACCTGGACACCGTCACAGCGCTGATGGGTTTGGCCGTGGACCTGCGCCAGACCGGTGACCTGCCCAAGTCACGGGAGCACGGCGAGCGCAGCCGGCAGCAGTACATCCAGATCTATGGGCCGGATCATCCGTATGTGCACATCGCGGGCACCAACCTCTCCACGACGCTGCGACTGCTCGGTGACGCCGATGGCGCGCGTGTGCTGAACGAGGCCGCACTGGGCTTCTACCGGTCCGCGTTCGGTCCTGATCATCCGTCCGCGCTGGTGATGGCCACCAACCTGGCGAGCGACCTGGCCGCGCTGGGCGACAAGACCGGTGCGCACGAGATGGACGTCGACACGCTCGAACGATCGTCACGAATCCTCGGCGAAGATCACCCGGCGACGCTGGCCGTCAAGCTGAACCTGTCACTGGACCTGACCAGCCTCGGCCGAGCCGCGGCGGCGGCAGAGATGCATGCCGAGGTGCTGGAAGGGTTCCAGCGGAAGCTCGGCGACGATCATCCCGCCACCATCGCCGCCGCGCAGAAAGTCCGGGCGAACTGCGACACCGACACGATGCAGTTGTGACGCCTGGGGTGGGCGCTGATCAGGGGCGCCCACTCGGATGGCGCCCAGCGCCCGGCCCAGCCAGCTCGCGACCGCGACCGGATCGGCGTCCGCGTCCAGACGTGCGGAGATCGCGGCCACGATCTCCGGCCGGGTCAGCAGTGCCCGTGCCGCGCTGGTGTCGCCGTGGGCACGCAGGCAGAGCCCGATGCCGACCAGCGTGTCGTCGCTGCGGTCGCCGGTGGCCAGGTAGGCGGCGAGTGCGTTGTCGTAGTCGTCCCGCGTGTACGCGACGTCGGCGTGCGACGCGGGTTCCGATGAGCGTCGTGCGGCACGCACGGACGCGGCGAAGGCGTTCGGATGGACGACCCGCGCGCGCAGCAGTTCGACGCGCCGGGTGGACCATCGGCCGGGTCGGCTCGTAAATGTTCCCGGCTGTGGCGGCGCAGCCGGTAGGCCGCGCCGCCACGCGCTGACGAGTGCCGTCACGGAGTCGTTGTCCGGTCGGATGTTCCGCAACCGCCAGCCGGCGTAGTGGTCCAAGATCAGCCGTTGCGCGACGGCGGCCAACTCCGCCGCGACCGGTTCCCGCTCGCACATGGCAAGCCGATCGCGGATCCCACCGACCAGTGCCGTCCCGAGATCGGTGAGCCCGTCGGCCGGCGCGGCCAGGGAGTCCAGCGCCCACCTCAGCTGTTGCCGGCGGTACGCGAGTTCGAATCCACGCATTGCGGTATGCTGGTCGGTTTCGTCATGGCGCGCGAGCCAGAATTCGGCGACCGCGATGAACGCGTAGAGGCCGTGCAGCATTCCGCTGGCCGGCCGTGGGTCGTTCCGCCATGGCGCGTAGTAGACGCCCGTGGCGTCGGCGTCGGTCAGGTCCACCAGGTGCGCCAACGCGTTCAGCTTCGAGTGCTGGTGTTCGTGCACGAGGGTCTCTGCCATGGCGGTCGTTGACAGGCCGGTGGGCACCGCGATCGCGCCGATCGCCGCGGCGGAGGAGAATCCGGCGGTGAACTGGTGCTTGTCGACCGGCGTGATGGTGCGAACGCAGGCCGCGAGCTCATCCACCCAACGGGGACGCTGGCGCGCCAACAGCCCCCAGGCCTCATCGAGCAGTTTGCGCCATTCCAGCAGTTCGGTCGGATCGGTCTCGTGCGGTGCCGTCGGTTGCGCGAACTCCCGGTAGGGATCGCTGTCGTCGATCCAGACAGTCAGTTCGACACCGGCCGCGCGGACGGTGTGCGCCGGGGCAGGCCGGAAGTGCTCGTCCGCGCGCCAAGGGTCCAGACTGACAGACACCCGACCACCTATGGCGGTGACCTCGGTCCGCGTGCCGGAGTGGTGTAATTGGGCCGTGCCCACCGGAAAGCTGGTCGGCAACCGCAGCAGGCCGACCGTCGGCAGCACGACCGCACCGTGCCGCACCGGCAGGGACAGCGTGCAGGGTACGGATGCCCGGATCGCCGCGGCGGCGGCGACCGTGTTCAGGTAGCCGAAGTGGCCGTCGCGGTCGGAGTCGTCCGGGCCATACAACCGGATGATCGCCCGCCGCAACCAGACGCCGAATGGCGGATACAGGATGAGTTCGCGGACCACGTCCGGCGCGCGACGTTCGACGGCGACCAGCAGATCCCACGCAGGCTCGGGATTCGGCCGCACGGCCGCGGCAGCCGCGGTGTCCACCAAGGCTCGCAACAGTAGTCGCCGACGGCTGTACTCCGCGTCCATCAGGATCGCCATCGTTTCCCGGCTGGTGACACCGGCACAGATCTCACGGAAGGCGGCGCGGGGCAACGAATGTCGGGGTAACTGGTGTTCGGACACGAACAGACTGGCCTCCGTTGGCATGAATCTGTCAAGAAAATGTCATCCGATGTCCCTTCATGCGTTCTGCTGCTGAATCTCGTCGTGGTCGGACAACGGGACCTTTGCCACGAGATTGCGCATGACGTCGAGTAGCAGCGGGTCGCGCAGTGTGCGCAGTTTCGACAACGGCAGATCGGTGACATCGACCAACCAGGTATCCAGATCGGCGGACAGACTCATGATGCGCCCTCCTCCCAGATCTGTGTCGTCGGGTGCGACGACATCAGAGCTCCATCATGCCCGATCTGCCAGGCACACAGCCAGCACCACAGTTGACCGCCGTTCACGTGGGCTGCACCATGGCGGTATGAGCGGCGTGTTCATCAACTACCGGACTGTCGATGATCCGCTCGGGGCCGCGCTCATTCATGACCGGCTCGCGTCGCGTTTCGGGCCGGACAACGTGTTTCGGGACTGTGTGTCGCTGACGCCCGGGGCGCACTATCCGTCCGCCATTCGCAGCGCGCTGGAGAACTCGGCGGTGCTGGTCGCGGTGATCGGCCCGAGGTGGCTCACGTTGGCCGACGGGGACGCCGTGCGGTTGATCGATCGGGACACCGATTGGGTGCGCACCGAGTTGGCGGTGGCGTTCAGCAGTGGTATTCCGGTGCTTCCGGTCCTGTTGAAGGACACCCCGGACAACGCGACCATGCCGACGATGGACGAACTACCTGCGGACATCCGGCCGCTGGCCACCCTCCAGGCGGTCGAGATCAGCCAGCGCCGGTTGGGTGACGACCTGGACCGCCTCGTCGCCGCGGTCGCGCGGCTGCACAAGCCGTCCGGCGGCGTGCTGCCGCCCTCGCAGGACACATTTTTCGCAATGGTGGATGTGCTGGAGACAGTGCCCAGCCTGAACAACGAGCACGACCGTGCAATCTTGATCAACAAGCTGCGACCAGCCATCGGGAGTATGGTGCGCTACAGCGCACGACGCCGGACCCATGCGATAAACCTGCTGGACGCCTGTCGCGCCTATCCGGGGGGCATTGCCGAGTTGCTCGATGTAATCCGTCGCCTGGACGGCGAGTTCCTGGCGCTGCCGAAGCTGGCGGAGTTGGCGGCGAAGATGTCAGACGGCGGCGAGCTCCAGCCGTAACAGCCATGGGCAGACGGCCTGCTCGACCAGTCACCGGCGTCTTGATCGCGCCGGTCACCCTCGGCGCGCCGAGGGTGATTCCGTACCGGTCCAACGCGAATCGGTAGATGACCGACGGCAACGTCTTCACCGCAGGGCCAGTGCGCGAGCCGACGAGACCATCGGGTAATCACCCGCGTCGCGCATCGCAGGTCTCCACCTCCGACGCTGAGCTTGGCGTTACGGTGCAACTTCGTCCGGCGTCCTCCTTGGGAGGCTGGCAGGCTTGAACACCTGCCAGCCTCCCAAGGAGCACCGGATGGCTTACCTCAGGGGAACAACGTGATCGCTAACTACATCGGGGTGTCGTCGACTACCTCTGCGAATGCGATCACTACGCCTCCGGTGGAGTGTTCGAGGGTGGCGCCGACCAAGCTGCCTGCCTCCGATGCGGCGGCGCTGGCCGCTGCGTAGTCGGCAAAGTAGAGGTCCAGCAGCCGGTACGCCGGGGTTGGGCCGCCGTCTTCCTTTGGCCAGACCTTCGACGCCTGGAGCCTGATCAGGCCGGGGAGTTTCCGTGCCAGCGCAAGCTGATCGGGGTAAGCGGCTTCGAAGGCGGTTGGGTTGGTGGGGTTGGAATAGACGAAGCTGATCTTGGTCGGCTTGTCCGGCATGGGTTCGGGTTTCCTTCTCGTCGAGTTACATCTTGTTCGGCGACAATGAACGTCGCTCCGGCGGAACAGGCCGTGGGGCTAGGTCGCACCTGGCGAATTTCCTTCCCGTCCACGGACTCCCGGGGTTCCGCCGGCCATCGGCGGGGATTGATTGCCATGGCGCTTGCGACCTTGGCGGGACAAGCGGACGCCGGTTCCGGTGCCTTCAAGTCAACTGGCTGGGGATCGGCGGCGCCACGCAGAACAGCACGCAGAAGTACCTGCGCAAGGACTCTGTGGGGTCCGACGGGGGCGCAGGCACAGCTGCTCGCCTCGGCGCCGCGTCATCGATCAGGGCGAGCGCCGCGTGGCCTGCGGGTCGCTCGGTGGATCCTGTGGTGCCACGCGAGATCGCTGAACTGAGCCGCCTGCTGCGGCAGGTCATCCAGAGCGGCGGCGGCGCCGAGCGTGAAGACCGAACGCCAGTGCGGTCCGCCGCGGACCGCAACGCACCCAGCCAGTTGTCCACGTTCGCGCGCAACCAGCTCTCGGCATCTTCCGCGCAGGACAAAATTAGAAGGTCCGGGTCAGGCAGACCGGGGTGACTGTGGCCGGGTTCGAATCACCGCCCGGCCATCGTGGCCATCCGTAGCAGCCATGACGTCATCCTCGCTGTCAATGCCTCACGTTCGGCCGGGGATTCCTCCTCCTCCAGCCGCGTGCGAGCGAACAGGCGGACCAGGTCGTGGAATCGGTATCGTCCGGCAGGGCCGTCCAGCAGCAGGCCGAGGTCGACGAGCTCGTCCAGCGCATCCCAGGCGACCTCCACCGGCACCTCGCCAACGACCCCGGCCAGGGCCGCATCGAAGTCGCGGCCCGGTACCACGGCCAGCCGCCGAAATACCCGCTGGGCGGCGTCTGCGAGCTGCTCGTACGACATCCCGAACGCGGTCGCGATCTTCAGATCACCGGCCTTGAACTGATCCAGACGGTGCTCATCGTCCGCCAGCCGGGCCGCCAGTTCGGCGGCATCCCAGCCGAGTCGGCTGACCAGCCGGTTGCCGATGATCCGCAGCGCCAGCGGCATGCCATCGCACAACTGGGCAAGCTGGTCGAGTGCCGATTCCTCGTCGCGGGCGGCGCGCCGGCCCAGAATCCCGGTCAGCAGCTCCGTGGCCTCCTGCAACGAGAGGGGTCCGAGGGGAAGCCTGCGTACGCCCTCCAGGCCGGCCAGCAGCCGCCTGGCCGTGATCAGCGCCCGGCTCGCGCCGGCTCCCGGCAGCAGCGGGCGCACCTGCTCCTCCGAACCGGCATTGTCCAGGACGACCAGCGCATGCCTGTCCCGCAGCAGCGACCGGTACACCGAAGCACGCGCCGGGACATCCTCCGGGATCTGCTCGTCCGCGACACCGAGCGCGCGAAGCAGCAGCCGCAACGCGTCGGCGGCGGCCGCGGGCTGCGGGGACATGCCCAACAGGTCGAGGAAGAACACCCCGCCGGGGAAGCTCGGCCGCAGGACGTGGGCCGCCCGGACGGCAAGCGTGGTCTTCCCCATGCCCCCCGAGCCGGTGACGAGCCCTACCCGATGCACTCTCGCCGTATGCCAGCTCGCTCATCCAGGCCAGGTCTGCGGCACGGCCGGTGAAGTCGTCAACCAGTCGGGGCAGTTCACACAGGCCGACCGGGCGCGCCCAGTGATCCCGCAGCCTGCCATCGCGCGCCAGCTCGACAAGCTGCTGGTGGGCATCCCCTTCCAGGGCAAGCGCGTCCGCCACGGCGGTGACAGTCCGGTGCTGAGGCCCCTTGCTTCGCCCGCGCTCCATGTCCGACAAGGTCCTTGCGCTGACCCCCGACACCTCGGCCAACTGCTCCAGCGTCAGCCGCGCCGCGCGCCGGTGACCGCGCAGTACTTCCCCGAAACCCTGATTTCCAGTGATGGCCAGACCTTACATAACGAGCTGGGCTGGGCGTCGACGGAACGTGGCCGGGGCGACCGGCGCGGTACGGCGAACCGCCGCAATGCCATTGCGTATTTGATTTCGACCCACCGATCGCCTAACTTGGCGGCCGTTGTCGTCCTCGACCTCATCGGGAGCATCGATGGACCTGTCCCTCGGCAGTGCGGCCGCGGCACCGTGGTCTGCGCACGATACCCGGCTTGTCGTCGTGGCACTCGTCGGTATCGCGATCATCGTGCTGCTGATCGTGCTGGCCAGGATGCATCCGTTCCTGTCGCTGCTGGTCGGGTCGGCGTTCGTGGGCATCGCGGCAGGCGTGCCGTCGGCGAAGATCATCACGAACTTCGAGACAGGTGTGGGCAGCACGCTGATGGAGGTCGGCCTGCTGATCGCGCTCGGCGCGATGCTCGGCAAGCTCCTCGCCGACTCCGGTGGCGCCGATCGGGTGATCGACACGCTGCTGGCACGTACTTCGGGCGCGGCCGTGCCGTGGGCGATGGCGCTGGTGGCGGTGATCATCGGTCTGCCGATGTTCTTCGAGATCGGTCTCGTGCTGCTGCTGCCGGTGATCGTGCTGGTCACGCAGCGCTCCGGGCTGCGACTGATGCGGGTCGCGATTCCCGCGCTGGCCGGCCTGTCCGTGCTGCACGGTCTCATCCCGCCGCACCCTGGGCCGCTGATCGCGATCAGCGCGGTGCACGCCCAACTCGGCACGACGCTGGCGCTCGGCCTCGCTCGTCGGCCTCCCGACGGTGGTGATCTGTGGGCCATTGCTGTCGATCCGTCATCGCCCGGTGGGTGCCGGTGGGCGCGCCGGGCCGGCCGGCGGCGTCGACACCACCACGGCGACCGCGCGCAGCACGGACGTCCGACGGCCGCCTCGTTCCCGGCGACCCTCTGACGATCCTCTTCCCGGTGCTGCTCATGCTGGGCAAGGCACTTGCCGACATCGTCTGGACCGACGCGAAGCATCCGCCGCTGGTGCGCACCGTGTTCGACTTCATCGGTGAACCGCTGGTCGCGATGACGCTCGCGGTGTTGCTGGCGATGGTGACGTTCGGCTACGCCGTGGGGTTTACCGGCACCCGGATCGGCGCCAGGATCGGTGCCAGCGTTGGCCCGATCGCCGCGGTCATGCTCATCGTCGGCGCGGGCGGCGGGTTCAAGCAGACGCTCATCGGGGCCGGTGTCGGGGACTCGGTCGCCAAGTTCGCCACCGGCAGCCACCTGTCCGTGCTCGTGCTCGGTTATCTCGTCGCGGTCGCGCTGCGGCTGGCGACCGGATCGGCGACCGTCGCCACGATCACCGCCGCCGGCATCGTCGCGCCGCTGGCCGGCACGCTGAGCCCCACCCACACCGCGTTGCTCGCCCTCGCGATCGGCACCGGATCGCTGTTCCTGTCGCACGTGAACGACGCGGGTTTCTGGCTGGTCAAGGAACTGTTCGGGCTGACGGTCGGCCAGACCTTCCGCAGTTGGTCGGTGATGGAAACGGCGGTCTCGGTGGTCGGGTTCGGGTTCGTCATGCTGGTGTCGGCACTGATCTGAGCCGTGCCGGTGGGTGAGCCGGTATCCGGAGTCTGGTGACGGCGCTAGATTGCCACGGTGAGCGTGTGGGACTCCTTCAAGATCACCATCGTCCGGTTGCTCGACGAGCAGCCGCGAGCACTGACGAGCTACCCGGACCCGCGCATCGACCAGGGCCGACGGCCGCCGTTCAGCATCGGACTGGCCGCGTGGGCCACGGGCGCCGCCCGCGAACTGCACGACCGCTTCGGCAGCGATGTCACGCTGATGGTCGGGGCGCTGCCCTACCCGCCGAACAGCGATCGCCAGGTGCCCGCACGCGGTGTCGTCGACCCACCCGTCGTCGACCCGGCTCGGCTCGGGGTCGACGTGCGCGAGCCGCTGTCGGTACGCACCGGGCACACCCGCGGGTTGGAGTTGCTGTTGACCAATCGGACGGAATCGGTCCTGACGATCAGCTCGAACGGCCAGTTGACCGCTGTCGTCGTCGATCCGGTCAGCCGTCGGGTCGTCGGCGGGTTCGCGGGCGCCCAAACCATGGCGCTCGTGTCCTTCGGCATCGCCCCCGGGGCCACGCACCCGATCCCGTTGCTCGTCGGCACGGACAGTGTCGACGCCAGCCTTGGCTACGCCGTCCCCGCCGGTCAGTGGGCGGTGTGGGCGCCCATCGCGATCAACGGTGACCGGATGAGCACGCCGACCCTGCCGCTCACGGTGACCGCCTGACAGTTCACGGTGTCCGAGCCTTTGGTTGGGCGTGGCGCGACGCACCGCGGGACAAGGTTCCGCGGTGCGTCGCGCGTTGGTTCGGTGTCGTCTAGTGGGCCACGTCGACGACGATTCGGTCCGGGGACCGCAACTGTAGGACTCGGAATCCGGCAGTGTGGCGCAGGGTGAGCAGGACGGTTGTGCCATCGGCCGATGCAGTGGCGAGCCGGAGTGCTGTCAGCTGGGTCAGTCCGGGGTGGAGGGTCCAGGGACCGGTGTAGGTCGGCGCACCCGCCGCGGTGCGTACGGTGCCGTGTTCCAGGTCGACTCGTAGCAGGGCACCCTGGTAGCTCACGACGTAGCGCAGCCCGGAGTCGGGTCCCTGGAACTGGAATACCACCCGGTCGTAGGTCGGGTGTGCCGCTGTGCGGATCGCGGTGAGATTGGCGTTGCTGCTGTCTCCCAGCGGCGAGAACTCCAGTGCGGTGGAGGTGGGGGCCGGCAGGTCGTGTGCGACGTCGATGACGAGCCGGGTCGGGTTCTGCAGTTCGAGGACTCTGAAGCCGTTGCGGTCGCTGATCCCGATGCCGTACCCGAGGTAGCCTTCGAACTGGTCGAACACCTTGATGTCGCGGATGGTCGGCAGGCCGGTCCGTGCCGGGACGGCGGGTACGTGCTCGACGTCGACCGAGTGCAGGGACACCGCGAGCACGGCGGTCCCGCGCACCGGCACCTTCGCACCGCTCTCGGCGTAGACCGCGGGGACGTAGCGCACGGAGTAGTCGGGCATGGCACCGGAGATGTCGAATATGAGTCGGTCGTAGGTGGCGTGGCGCCCGAGGCGGATCCCGCTGACGACGGGCTGCGGGGGTATCTGTTGTTGGTGGGCAACCGATATCGGGCTGGTGTTCGTGGGTGCGGGAAGGTCATGTTGGGTGGCATCGGCGGCGCCACCGGTGAAGAGCGGCAGCAGTAGGGCCAGTGCGACAAGGGGGATTACTTTTAGCGTCGGCATGGCGACGTCTCCTTCGATCAAATCCCGGCAAGACGTTGCCGGGCACGGAGAACGAGAAACGGACGACGTCGCGGATCATGATTGTGCTGCTGGTAACCCGTGGCAGGCCCTGGAGTCCTCACCCCACAAGACGTTCAGGGGGACGTGTGGTTCCAGTCGTGCCCTGCTCGCTCGCGATGGCGCCTTTGTCGTATCTCGGCACGTCCTCTTTGTCGTTGGTCGGGCAGTTCGGGCATACAATTTATTTTCACAATGCCCGGAGGCCCATGGACTGTGCCCGCCGGGGCCGAATGTATCGCCCATAAGTGCTGTACGGTGGTCAACCGGACGTAAGCGATTTAACTGCTACGCTGCCCACGGAATCATTCCCGAATTCCAGGGGGGAATCGAATGAGTCTCAGGCAATACGCGCTGGCAACCCTGCTCGCCGCGGGCGCCGCCATGGCGTTCGCCGGGCCGGCGGTCGCGGCCGGTCATCCGGCGGCACCCACCGCGCACCACCACATCGTCAAGCCGACGCCCGCGCCGCCGATCAACGCGTGGCACCCGGGCGCCAAGCCGCGCGTCACGGCCAAGCCGACGGCGTCCGCGCAGGTCCAGCCGGCGGCCAGCCCGACGACCGTCACCCTGTCGACCAGCGCGAACGACATCTGGCCGACGCAGTACGCGACACTCACCGCGACGGCCGACGCCGACGTCGGCCCGACTCCGTACTGGCTGAGCATCTACGACGCGACCTCGAACACGTACGTCGCCAGCTGTGGCAGCGGCACGACCTGCTCGGCGTCGGTCACCGACTCGGTGGCGGAGGGACGGATCTTCACCGCGTACCTCTCGTCCTATCCGAGCGCCTTCCCGCCGCCCGGTGAAATCGCGAACGCGGCGCTGATCGAGTACTGGGTCAGCGTCGCCGTGAACCTCACGGCGAGCACCGACACCGCCTCGGTCGCGCATCCGGTCACGTTGACCGCGACCACGGACCGGGACGTCGGCCCGTCACCGTTCTACATCGAGATCTACGACCTGACCGCGAACAGCTTCCTGCTCGACTGCGCCACCGGCACGACGTGCGGTGTCACGCTCGGCGAGGTCACGGCGAAGACCGACCAGTTCATCGCCTACGTGTCCGACTTCAGCAACGGCCCACCCGTGCCGCCAGGCGTCCAGGCCACGTCCGCACCGGTCTGGGTCACGTGGTCCAACAGCGGTTTCCAACTGTCGTTGCAGACCGTGGGCGGCGAGGAGTCCAACGACGAGCAGGTTGTCGCCACGGCCAACCAGGACGTCGGTCCAACGCCGTACTACATCGAACTGTTCACCACGGACGGCCGGTTCGTGACCGACTGCGGCTCCGGCAGCACGTGCACCGCCATCGTGCCGCTGTTCCCGGCCGAACACGTGGTCGCGTTCGTCTCCAGCGTCGGCACGGCATTTCCACCGGCCAACATTCAGGCCAGTTCGAACACGGTCACCGTTTTCTGACCGACCGTCGACGGCGGCTGCCGGCGTGATTCGCACGCCGGCAGCCGCCCGTCCGTCGGCGGTGGTGCTGCCCGGCGCGGCCTCGGCGAACGTCAGGATGATGAAACTGGCCTTCTCGTCATCGAAGACCGGCTGCCAGTTCTCGCCGACCCGCCAGGTCATCACGAACCGGTGCGGTGGCTCCCACTCCGTGATCACACCGTGAATACCTTCGTCGCCCGCGGCGTTGCGCTCGAAGAAGCGACCACCGACACCGGGCTCGATCGCGATCAGTTCGGCATCCTTCAGGTACAGAGCTGGCCGGCGTGACCGCGATCGCCAGCGCGTCCGCCGGCCTCTTCCAACCGGACCCCGCGCAGGCGACGACGCCAACAGCTTCGCCCTGGTACTCGAATCCGACGGCACCGTATGGGGATTCGGCAGCAACCAACTCGGCAACGGCACCAACACCCTCAACGCCACCAGCCCCGCCGCCTGGTCGTTCACCCCCACCCAGGTGACCGGCCCCACCGACGCCACCTCGATCGGCACCGGACAGAACAACGGCTACGCCACCAGATCCGACGGCACGAACTGGTCATGGGGACGAGGCCAGGAAAGCGAACTCGGCAACGGCGGACTCCAGGAGGCCGACACACCCGTGCAAATCACCGGCCTGACCAACCCCAGGACCATCACCGGCGGCTCCGGCTCCGCCTTCGCCCTCGTACCCACCCCATAACCGCATGCCGGGCAACCATTCCGTGTGTGGATGCCGTCGTGTTCGCCGGGCACCAGCAGCGGCTAGCCCCGCAGCGGCCCTCCGCGGTAGGGCCGGCGTCGGGGCAGCACAGGTACTCGCTGACGACGCCGCCCACTGGTGGAGGCTGCTGTCCTCGTCGGTCGTCCCGGTCGACGCCCGCGCGGCCGGGCACTTCTCCGCCAGCCTGGTCGCCGCTTCTTCGGTGGGTCCGTGGCGCGGCCGATGACGGCCGCTGTCCACCCAACCAGTGCGGTGGCGGCAGCGGGTCGGTTGGCCCGCTCGTCGAGCTCGCGGTAGGTGAGAGTGCCGTCGGCACAGCTGACAGCAGGTGCACCGGGTGTGTGTGCCGGGGCCAGTGGTGTATCGGGCGCACTCCGCCATCCCGATGGTCCGCATGCGACACAACGGCCTGCGTCTCGTCCGCTCTATCTCGGCAGCGGGTACGGCCTCTCGGTGCTGCTGACCAAGGAGGAGGCCCACGGCGAGTACCAGGGCATGTTCGGCACCGGCGAGGGAGCTGCGATGATGCTCGCACCTGGCCTGCTGACCGCGTTGCTCAGCGGCTGGGGCGTGGCGGGCTGGCTACTGCTGGGCGCGCTGTTCCTCGTGCATGACGACGACGGAGGGAGCACACGTGGATCGTGCCGAGGAACTGTCCGCCATCGCGCGGGCGGTCGTCGACAAGAGCTTGTACATGACCCTCGGCACGGCGGACGAGACGGGCTTGCCCTGGGTGTCGCCCGTTTATTTCGTGGCGGCCGGGTATCGGGAGTTCTACTGGGCTTCGACCACGGAGGCGGTGCACTCGCGCAACCTGGCGGTGCGTCCCGAGCTGAGCATCGTGATCTTCGATTCTGGCGTGCCCGTGTACCAGGGCCGGGCGGTGTACCTCCGGGCGGTCGGTGAGCAGCTTTCCGGAGCGGAGTTGGACGCGGGAGTCCAGATCTACAACGGCCCCGCGGGCGCGCGGGGAGTTTCGCAGTTGGACAGGCAGGACGTCGAAGCGCCCGCGTCGCACCGGCTGTACCGGGCCACGGTCTCCCAGCACTACACCCTTGACCCGAACGGCGTGGATCACCGGGTCCCGCTGGATCTCTGACGTAGAAGTCATGTCCACAGTGGATCGGTGTGTGGCGCGGAGGGGAGGGAGCGCGGACGGTGTGCGCGTCTCCCGCCCATCCGTGCGGGTGCTACCCGTTGTATTCGCTCGCGACGTCGACGACCCAGACGACGCCGAAGCGGTCCTTGAGCATCCCGTAGGCGGGCGCCCAGCCCGCTGGGCCCATCGGGATCACGATCGTCGCCCCGTCGGAGAGCTTCTCCCAGTAGCCGGTGACCTCCTCGACGGTCGTGCCGCGCACGGAGACGAAGAAGGAGTTCGCACCCTGGTCGTAGGCCATCCGCGATGGCACGTCGTAGGCCATGACGTGGAAACCGTTCTCGGCGAGCACCTGGCCCCACATCACCTGGTCGGCCTCTGACTCGTCCTGGACGTTCCCGGCGTCCTTGTACGTGAGGGCGGCGAGGTCGCCACCGAACACGGACCGATAGAACTCCAGCGCCGCGCGCGCGTCGCCGCGGAAGTTCAGGTGTGTCGTGGTCTTGACGGACAAGATCGGCTCCTTACCTTCGAATGGGTTGCGCCCGGGGGTCCAGGTTCCCGGACCGCCGTTTTCTGGGCACGGGACAACAGTCACAGGGGAAGCGGTCAGGATGTGTCCGCTTCTTCGGGCAACATGGCAGCCATGCCGACAACCTCAGCGCGACTGCTGGCGCTGCTCTCGCTGCTGCAGGCGCGCCGGGACTGGCCGGGGTTGCTGCTGGCCCAGCGGCTGGACGTCAGCCCGCGCACCGTGCGCCGGGATGTCGACCGGCTGCGCGAGTTGGGCTATCCCATCGTGGCCAGCAAGGGCCCGGACGGTGGCTACCGGCTCGGTGCCGGTAGCCAACTGCCGCCGTTGCTGTTCGACGACGAGCAGGCCGTCGCGCTGGCCGTCGCACTCCAGGTCGCCGCCACCACCGGCGCCGGTATCGAGGAGGCCGCGGCACGCGCGCTGAACACCGTCCGGCAGGTCATGCCGGCGCGGCTGCGCAACCGCATCGACACCCTCCAGGTCACCGCCCTCCAGCGGCCCGCGACCCAACCGGACCCACAGGTCGACCCGCACGTGCTCGTGACGCTGAGCGCCGCTGTCCACGCCCGCGACATGCTGCGCTTCGACTACCCCGCCGCGTCCACGCCTGCGATGGACGACACCGGCGTGCCACCCCCGCCACGCCGGGTACAGCCCCATCACCTCGTCACCTGGGGCGGACGCTGGTACCTCGTCGCCTGGGACCTCGACCGCGACGACTGGCGCACCTTCCGTGCCGACCGGATCACCCCGCGCACCCCGACGGGGCCTCGCTTCACCCCGCGTGAGCTGCCCGGAGGCGACGTGGCCGCCTTCATTACCAGCAGGTTCTCCGGCTCCGACAGCTCCGGCGACTGGCCGTGTCGCGGCGAGGTGATCCTCGACCTCCCAGCCGCCGCGGTGTCGCCGTACACCCGCGACGGGGTAGTCGAGGAACTCGGCCCGGACCGCTGCCGACTCATCCTGGGCTCCTGGTCATGGCCGGGCCTGGCCGCCGGTATCGGCAGGTTCGACACCGACATCGAGGTTGTCGGACCGACCGAACTCAAGGCCGCTTTCGCGCACCTGGCCCACCGCTACGCCAACGCCGCGACCGCCGAGTCCATGAAGGACACGGGCGTCGTGCACGGTCCGAGCGGATGACCGGCCCATGGGGCCGTTGTGTCTGCTACCGGGGCGACACCAGGGCAAGTTGGTCAGAAGCGGCCGATGGCACGGCTGAACAATTGACCGAGGGCGGCGACTGGAATGCGTCCAGATCCGGTTCGCCGTCGTTCGGAGTGCGTCCCGCACCGACATTTGGCGGGTACGTTGGCGCCATTCGCGTGCGCCGCCTGCGACTTGTTCCGCAATCGGTCATTCGTGATTCTCGAACACCTTCACCGGCTGCGCCTCGACATGCCGTTGCCGGGGTTCGGGGGTAGCGTGGGTTCCGGCGCCCTGGACTACCGACGGACCAGCCGGGTCGACATGGCTCTGCGCATTTGCGTTGGCTCGCTCTTCGCCGCTCGGTGGACGGGAGCGGTGCCGACATCAGCCATGATCGAACCGGAAGGGAACAGTCGTGCGCGTCCTCGTGGTTGACGGTGACCCTGTCATCGCCGAAAGCCTGACCAGCGGCCTACAGCGACACGGACATGTCGCCAAGAGCGTCAACACGGGGTCCGAAGCACTGCGGGTCTGCCACCGGGTCGACCTCGTGCTGCTCGGTTTCGGCCTGTCGGACCTTGATGGCCTCGAGGTCTGTCGCTGCATCAGGAGCGCCGGGGACACCGGCATCATCGCCGTCACCCCGCCCTGCACCGAGTTGGACCGCGTGCTCGGCCTCCAGGCGGGCCTGGACGACTACGTGGTCCGCCCCTACGGGCTCCGTGAACTCCTGGCTCGCATGGAGGCGGTCATCCGGCGCGTCCGTCCACACCGGACTCTCGACCAGACGATCTGCTGTGGATCACTGCGGATGGATTCCGCCACCCGCGAGGTCCGTGTCGACGGTCGACCCGTTGACCTGACGCTCAAGGAGTTTCAGCTCCTCCAGCTGCTGGCGTCCCAGCGCGAGATCGTCGTCCCGCGTAAGCGGATCATGTCCGAGATCTGGCATGAGAATCGCGTGAAGTCCAGCCGAACGCTGGACACCCATATCAATACGTTGCGCAACAAGCTCGGCGACAGTGCGTCGATCACCACGGTCCGCGGTGTCGGATTCCAACTCGGCCAGGTGTGAATCGAGTCACTGTATGCAAATCTCCCTCGGAGAATGCATCAGGTGAAGTATCGAGGCGAGTCGCCCGCTGAATAGGGACTTTACCTCGAATTGAAGTAGCTTTGCGCAAGGTTGACGCGCTGTTCCTTGAAGTTCGCCGCCACTGGGCACACCCTGGATTCAGGGGAAATCCTTTGACATCAGCGAGGTGAGAGACGTCCATGAACACTCCCGTGATCATCGTGGGTGCCGGCCCGGCGGGATTGATGCTGGCCGGTGAACTGCGGCTGGCAGGCACCGAGGTCATCGTTCTGGAGCGCCTCGCGCAGCCGACCGGAGAGTCGCGCGGCCTCGGGTTCACCGCCAGGACAATGGAGGTGTTCGACCAGCGCGGAATGCTACCCAGATTCGGCGAGATCGAAACCAGTTCGTACGGACATTTCGGTGGGCTGCCGGTCGACTTCAGTCTGCAGGACGGCGCGCACTACGCGGCGAAGCTCGTGCCGCAGGCGCGTACCGAGGCCGTGATCGCCGAGTGGGCCACCGAACTGGGTGCCGACATTCGGCGTGGCCACGAATTCCTGGGAATGGTCGACACCGGGGACGGCGTCGACGTCGACGTCCGGCAACCCGACGGTGCCGAGCACCGGTTGCGTGCGTCGTACCTGGTGGGGTGCGACGGTGGCCGCAGCGTCGTGCGGAAGGCGGGCCATTTCGACTTTCCCGGCACGGCGGCGACCCGTGAGATGTTCATCGCCGACGTGAAGGGCGTCGACATCCGGCCCCGGGTCATCGGCGAGACGGTGCCCGGCGGCATGGCAATGGGTGCCGAACTCGACGGCGGCGTGCACCGCATCGTCGTGTGCGAGCAGGGCAACCCGCCGAAGAAGCGCACCGAGGCACCCGAGTTCGGCGAGGTCGCCGACGCGTGGCAGCGGTTGACCGGCGAGGACATCCACAGCGGCACCGGCGAGTGGATCACCTCCTTCGGCGATGCCACCCGGCAGGTCACCGAGTACCGCAAGGGCCGCGTCATCCTCGCGGGCGACGCCGCGCACATCCATCTCCCGGCCGGTGGTCAGGGCATGAACGTCAGCATCCAGGACTCGGTGAACCTCGGCTGGAAGCTGGCCGCGGTGGTCAACGGCTGGGCACCGGAGCGCCTGCTGGACACCTACCACAGCGAGCGCCATCCGGTCGGCGCCCGGCTGCTGATGAACACGCAGGCGCAGGGACTGCTCTTCCTCAGCGGTGCGGAAGTCCAGCCGCTGCGCGACGTCATGACCGAGCTGATCGAGTTCGAGGACGTCAGCAGGCACCTGGGCGGCATGGTGACCGGCCTGGAGATCCGCTACGACATGGGACCCGGCGACCACCCGCTGCTCGGCAAGCGGATGCCGAACGAGGACCTGATCGCCGACGGGGCGCGGACCAGCACCACCGAACTGCTGCGCAGCGGCCGGGGAGTGCTGCTGGACCTCAACGACGACGCCGTGCTGCGCCACATCTCGTCCGGATGGGCGGATCGGGTGGACACGGTGACCGCGTCGACGCGGTCGGGACCCGGCGGTCCGCTGGCGTTCACCGACGCGGTCCTGCTCCGGCCGGACGGGCACGTCGCCTGGCTGGCACCGGGTAGCCACAGCGGGTTGTTCGACGCGCTGAACCAGTGGTTCGGCTCGTCACTGGAAGACCGCGCGCCACAACCGGTCGGCGCCGGCACCCGGCGATGAACCCGCAGAACTTCGTACACGGAAAGGTGTTCCGCCATGAACAGCACGCTGATCGTGGCCAAGATGCGGCCCGACTCCTGCGATGACGTGGCCAAACTGTTCGGTGAGTTCGACGAGACGGAAATGCCAGGACTCATGGGCACGCGGCGCCGGCAGTTGTTCCGCTATCGCGGTCTCTACTTCCACCTACAGGACTTCGACGACGACAGGGCGGAGGGCGGTGCCGCCATCGAGGAAGCCCGGCGGCATCCGCTGTTCGTCAACATCAGCAATGACCTCAAGCCGTACATCGAGCCGTACGACCCGGACTGGCAGCGCCCGGCGGACGCGATGGCCGAGCGTTTCTACTCGTGGCAAGGGCCGTCGTGACGGGTACGGCCGACCGTCGGGTGGCTGTCACCGGAATCGGTGTGATGGCGCCGGGTGGCGTCGGCGTCAAGGAGTTCTGGAGCCTCCTGACCGAGGGCCGCACAGCGACGAGGCGGATCACGTTCTTCGATCCCTCCCGGTTCCGCTCCCAGATCGCCGCCGAGGTCGATTTCGACCCAGCGGCGCACGGGCTGCGGCAGCAGGAGGTCCGGCGTATGGACCGCGCCATCCAGATGGCGGTTGTCGCAACGCGGGAAGCGTTGGCGGACAGCGGTTTCGACGTCACCGACGGGAATCCGCACCGGACGGGGGTGTGCCTCGGCAGTGCGCTGGGCGCCACCACCGGGCTGGAGGAGGAGTACCGCGTCCTCAGTGACGACGGCAGGCTCTCCATGGTCGATCACCGGTACGCGGTGCCACAGCTGTTCGACTACTTCATCCCGAGTTCGTTCGCGGCGGAGATCGGCTGGGCCGTGGGCGCCGAGGGGCCGACGACCCTGGTGTCCACCGGCTGTACCTCCGGTATCGACTCGGTCGGCTACGCCTGTGACCTGATCCGCGAGGGCTCGGCCGACGTGATGATCACGGGCGCCACCGACGCGCCGATCTCGCCGATCTCCTTGGCCGCGTTCGACGCGATCAAGGCGACCACGCCGCGCAATGACGACCCGGAGCACGCTTCGCGGCCGTTCGACGCGAGGCGCAACGGATTCGTCCTCGGTGAGGGCGCCGCGATGTTCGTACTGGAGGACATGGACCACGCGCGGTCCCGCGGTGTCCCCATCCACGCCGAGATCACCGGCTACGCCTCCCGCTGCAACGCGTTCCACATGACCGGGCTCCGGCCCGACGGCCGGGAGATGGCGGAGGCCATCCGGGTGGCACTGGCGGAGGCACGGATGCCGGGCGAGCACGTCGGGTACATCAACGCGCACGGCTCAGGGACGAAGCAGAACGACCGGCACGAGACCGCCGCGTTCAAGAAGAGCCTCGGTGACCACGCCTACCGCGTTCCGGTGAGCTCGATCAAGTCCATGGTCGGCCACTCGCTCGGCGCGATCGGCTCCATCGAGATCGCCGCGTCCGTGCTGGCCATCGAACAGGATGTCGTGCCACCGACGGCGAATCTGAGTGAACCCGACCCCGAGTGCGATCTCGACTACGTCCCCCGGGTGGCCAGGGAACAGCGCTCGGATGTCGCACTCACCGTCGGCAGCGGTTTCGGCGGCTTCCAGAGCGCGATGGTGCTCGCCGCGAGTGACAGGGGGCGCAGATGAACGCCACCGCTGTCGTGACGGGTGTCGGCGTGACCGCACCCAACGGGCTGGGCACCGAGGCGTACTGGGCGGCGACGCTGCGCGGGGAGAGCGGTATCGATCGGCTCGCCCACTTCGATCCCAGCGGCTACCCGGTCCAGCTTGCCGGCGAGGTGCCGGGTTTCGACGTGCGGGAACATCTGCCCAACAGGCTCATCCCGCAGACCGACCGCACCACCCAGCTCGCGCTGACCGCCACCGCATGGGCGTTGGCGGACGCGGCGGTCGAGCCTGCGGAGTTGGCCGAGTTCGGTATGGGGGTCACCACGGCCGCCAGCGCCGGTGGCTTCGAGTTCGGCCAGCAGCAGCTGGAGAAGATGTGGTCCCAGGGCAACGAGCACGTCAGCGCCTACCAGTCCATCGCGTGGTTCTATGCGGTGAACACCGGCCAGATCTCGATCCGGCACGGCATGCGTGGGCCGAGTGGTGTCCTGGTCAGTGAACAGGCAGGCGGCCTTGACGCGGTCGCGCAGGCGCGGCGGCAGATCCGCAAGGGCTCCGACCTGATCGTGTCCGGCGGTGTCGACGGCCCGTTCTGCTCGTGGAGCCTGGTCTCCCAGTGGACGGGCGGCAGGCTCACCGCGAGTTCGGACCCCGACCGCGCCTACCAGCCGTTCGACCCGGCCGCTGCCGGGCACGTGCCCGGTGAGGGCGGCGCGATCCTGGTGGTCGAGGACGAGGAGAGCGCACGCAGGCGAGGCGCGCCGGGCTCCTACGGCGAGGTCGCCGGTTACGCGGCCACGTTCGACCCGCGACCCGGTTCGGACCGGGAACCCGGGCTGCCCAGGGCGATCGAGACCGCGCTCGCCGAGGCACGCGTGTCGCCCTGCGATGTCGACGTGGTCTTCGCCGACGCGGCAGGCGATCCGGACCTGGATCTGGTCGAGGCGACCGCGCTCGCCGAGGTGTTCGGTCCCGGCGCGGTACCGGTGACCGCGCCGAAGACGATGACAGGGCGGCTGTACGGCGGTGGGGCGTCACTGGATCTTGCCGCGGCGCTGCTGTCCATTCGGGACGACATCATCCCGCCGACCGTGAACGTCGTGCCTGCACCCAGATACGAGATCGACCTGGTGGCCGGCACACCGAGGAACGCACCGGTGCACACGGCTCTGGTGCTCGCCCGCGGCCATGGCGGCTTCAACTCCGCCGTCCTGCTCCGTGCGACCTGAACGGCAGTGCCACGTGAACAGCAAAGGAAGGCAATGGCTGACAACCAAGAGATGACCATCGACGACCTACGACGAATCCTGCGGGAATCCGCCGGTGAGGAGGAGGGGGTCAACCTGGACGGCGACATCATCGACGTCGGGTTCGCCGAACTCGGCTACGACTCGATCGCGCTGCTGGAGACTGGCGGCTGCATCGAACGGGAGCGCGGCGTATCGCTGGACGACGAGAGCGTGACGTCGGCCAAGACCCCCCGGAGGTTTCTCTCCCTCGTGAACGACACCCTGAACAACGGGTCGGGGCCGTGACCGAGCTGATGTCGCCCACCGAGACCGCGGCACGTGAGTGGACCCTGTGCGCGGACTGCCGTGCGCTGATCTACGGAAAGCGGCTGATCCGCAATCTGTGGGTCTGCCCGGAATGTGGCGCCCATCAACGGATCTCCGCGCACGAGCGGATCGCGCAACTGCTCGACGACGGCACGATCGAGCTGCTGACACCCGAGTGCCGCGATGTCGATCCGCTGGAGTTCGTCGACACGTTGCCGTATGTGGATCGCCTCGCCGCCGTGCGCGGCCAGACCGGGTTGACCGAGGCCGCCGTGCTGGCGCGGGGTGCCGTCGAGGGCAACCCCGTCGTGCTGGCCGTGCTGGACTTCCGGTTCCTGGGCGGCAGCCTCGGCAGCGTGGTCGGTGACCTGATCACGGCGGCGGCGGAGCTCGCACTGGCCGAGCGCACTCCGCTGCTGCTGGTCAGCTCGTCCGGTGGCGCCCGGATGCAGGAGGGCGTGCTGTCGCTGATGCAGATGGCAAGGACGAGCCAGGCCATCGGTCAACTCGACGAGGCGGGCGTGCTGACCATCTCGATCATCACCGATCCGACCTACGGCGGCGTCGCGGCGTCCTTCGCGAACCTGGCCGACATCATCATCGCCGAGCCGGGGGCACGGATGGGATTCGCCGGACCGAGGGTGATCCAGCAGACCATCAAACAGAGTCTGCCGGACGGCTTCCAGACCGCGGAGTTCCTGTTGGCCCACGGACTCGTCGACGCCATCCGGCCGCGCACCGCACTGCGGCCGACGCTGGCCAGGATGCTGTCGATCGGTGGCCGGCGCACAGCGACCGTGCCACCTGACGATCACGACGAGACAGGTGCCGTGGTCCGCGACCACGACCAGCTCGCCGATGTCGACGCGTGGCAGGCGGTGCAAACGGCCCGCCACCTCGACCGACCGACCACAGTGGACTACATCGGCCGGGCGTTCGACGACTTCGATGAACTGCACGGTGACCGGCTCGGCGGCGACTGCGCCGCCATCGTCGGCGGCATGGCGAGGCTGGCAGGCGTCGGGGTGATGGTGATCGGCCACCAGAAGGGCCACTCAGCCGCCGAACTGGCCGTCCGCAACTACGGCATGGCCACCCCGGACGGCTATCGCAAGGCGGCGAGGCTGCTGCGGACGGCGGCCAAGCTGGGCCTGCCGGTGATCACCTTCGTCGACACCCCTGGTGCGTATCCGGGGATCGAGGCGGAGGAGCAGGGACAGTCGGTCGCCATCGCCGAGAACCTGCGGTTGATGGCCGGCCTGCCGGTACCGGTGATCACCCTGGTGACGGGCGAGGGCGGCAGCGGCGGCGCGTTGGCGCTCGCGGTGGCCAACGAGGTCCTGATCTGCTCCAACGGGGCCTATTCGGTGATCAGCCCGGAGGGCTGTGCGGCGATCCTGTGGCACGACCCGGAGAAGGCTCCCGCGGCCGCCGCGGCACTGCGGGTCGACGCACGGGCCCTGCTCCGCCTCGGCGTCGTGGACGGCGTCGTGCCTGAGCCGGCAGGGGGCAGCCAGGCCGATCCGCTGCTGGCGGCGCGACGAGTCCGGGCCGCACTGGTCGGCGCGCTGCGGCGACTGTCCGGCACGGCCGGTGCCGACCTGGTCGCGGGACGGCGGGCCCGCTTCCGGTCGTTCGGCACCGCCGATGAGTCCAATCGCGACAAGGAGAGGCAGCGATGACGGACGACAAGGAATCCGGAGAACTCAACGAGCTGCTGGACCAGGCGTTCCGGAACACCGCGCAACTCGCCGCCGACCTGGACACGCCGCCGCAGGCGATCCAGGTGCGGGCGGGCGACGTGTCCATCGAGGTCGACTGGCAGGCAGCACAGGCCGCCGCCGGCACGGCGGAACCCGGCTCGACCGGGGCCGCGCCGCCGCCCGCGGAGCAGGCGCCGGCCGACGATCCGGACGTGCGGTATCTGACCGCACCGGCGGTCGGCGTGTTCTACCTGGCGCCGGAGCCCGGTGCCGAGCCGTTCGTGCACGTCGGGGACGCGGTCACGACGGGCCAGCAGGTGGCGATCATCGAGGCGATGAAACTGATGATCCCGTTCGAGGCCGAGTGTTCCTGCCGGGTCGTCGAGGTGCTCAAGGACAACGGCGAGCCTGTCGAGTTCGGCGAGAAAGTGTTCTCCTGCACCGAAGTCGACGCTGCCTGAGCGGAGGTGGATCATGTTCGAGAAGGTGTTGATCGCCAACCGGGGCGAGATCGCGCTGCGCGTGGCGCGGGCCTGCCGTGAGCTCGGCGTCGCGGTGGTCGCCGTGTACTCGACCGATGACCAGGACTCCGCTGTGGTGTCGTGTGCGGACGAGGCGGTCCGGATCGCCCTC
>CAVPCF010000140.1:0-5144 GCA_963702275.1 Candidatus Melainabacteria bacterium | reverse complement strand
GTACTGTTGGCGCGCCATTACGTATTGCTGGCCGCGAGGGGCATCGTCACACGCCAGCGAACGCGTGGTCCAGGATGACTGAGCACGCGGCACGCCGTGCCGCGCGGTTGCCTCACACCCCAGCGAACGCATGGTCCAAATCGCTGGACGCGAGCACGCCGTAGACCTGGCCGGACGGCTCGACCAGCAGGTACTCCGTGGCCGGGGACCGGCGGACCGCGTCGAGCAGGGCCATCCCGGACAGGTCGGCGGGCAGGATCATGCCGGGGTCGATGGTCCGGGCCAGCGATCCGGCGTCGATCCACCGCCAGGCGCTGCGGCGGCGTGGCCATCACCGCGCTCTCGTTCACGATCGCGATCGGCTTATCCTCGTGATCGACGATGACCAATCCGCGGGCCCCGGCCGCGTCGGCCCGCCGGATGGCCTCGGCCAGCGGCAGCGTGGCCGGGATGGGGATGGCCCGCCGGGCGAGCGTCCGGGCCTGCAGCCCGGGCAGCCGCTGCCGGACCCGGGTGGCGCGCAGCGACTGCTCTGCGGTCGCCGCGGCGCTCGTCCAGCGCGCCATCGGCGACCGGCTCACCTGTGTGTTCGTCGACCACGGGCTGCTGCGTGCCGGGGAGCGGGCCCAGGTGGAGCGCGATTTCGTCGCGGCGACCGGTGTCCGGCTGGTGACCGTCGACGCGCAGCGGACCTTCCTGGACGCGCTGGCCGGCGTCACCGACCCGGAGGCCAAGCGCAAGGTCATCGGCCGCGAGTTCATCCGGGGCTTCGAGCAGGCAGCCCGCGACCTGCGGGACGAGGCGGGCGACGACTTCCTGGTGCAGGGCACGCTCTACCCGGACGTGGTGGAGTCCGGCGGCGGCGCGGGCGCGGCGAACATCAAGAGCCACCACAACGTCGGCGGCCTGCCGGACGACCTGAAGTTCACCCTGGTCGAGCCGCTGCGGTCGCTGTTCAAGGACGAGGTCCGCCGGGTCGGCACCGAACTGGGCCTGCCGGAGACGATCGTGCACCGCCAGCCGTTCCCAGGGCCCGGCCTCGGCATCCGCATCATCGGCGAGGTCACCGCGCCACGCCTGGAGATCCTGCGTGCCGCCGACGGCATCGCCAGGGAGGAACTGACCGCGGCGGGCCTCGACCGCGACATCTGGCAGTGCCCGGTGGTCCTGCTGGCCGACGTGCGCAGCGTCGGCGTCCAGGGCGACGGCCGCACCTACGGCCACCCGGTCGTGCTGCGCCCGGTGTCCAGCGAGGACGCCATGACGGCCGACTGGACGCGCCTGCCCTACGACGTGCTGGAGCGGATCTCCACCCGGATCACCAACGAGGTGGCAGAGGTGAACCGGGTGGTGCTGGACGTCACCAGCAAGCCACCCGGCACCATCGAATGGGAATGATCAGCGGCGCCGGTTCGGCCGCAGCGACGCGCCAAGCAGCATCAGCCCGACGAACAGCGCGCCCCCGCCGATCAGCCACCGAGGGTCGATCGCCGGCAGGTCGAACGCGCCGTCGCTGAGCACGTAGGCCGACACCACCAGGGTCACAAGGCCGACGATCATCGCGAACGGATCGGGGAACCGTCGGCGTTCCGTGGTCATCGTGGTCGTCTCTTCGTTCCAGTCGTTCATCGTCGCTCACTCACTTCGTGGGGGCTGCGGGCGGCACGGGGACCGGACCGACCGAGAGGTCGTCGTTGGTCACCCGCACGGAGCCGGGGCCGTCCTGGACGTTCAGGACGATGTGCAGCCGGTCGGTGCCGTCGTGGTTCTGGCTGGCGGTGACGCTGGGATTGCCCGGACCGGTCTCGCGCTGGCCGAGGCAGTCCACGTTGCCGACGCTCGCGGAGCAGGTGGCCGTGACGTCGGCGTCCGGCGGCACCAGGACCGTGGCGTTGCCGGCGCCCAGCTTGACCGTGGTGTGCACGGTGCCCGTCTTCGGCAGTTGGCTCAGGTCCAGCCGCAGGCTGCCGGCCGTGCGCTGGTAGACGGGCTGCACGTCGGACAGGCTGGTCGGCGCGAACTGCGCGTTGCCGGCGCCGTGCCAGCCGTCGATGTGGCCCGACGTGAGGACGAAACCGGCGCCGGACAGCAGCACCGCCAACGGGATCAGCCCACGGCCGCCCCGCACGAACGACCCGGCGACCAGCCCGACGCCGACCACGGCGCCCAGGATGCCGACGATGTGCGGCAGATTCAGCCAGCCGCCGCCGGGCGCGATGACTCCCAGCACCGCGCCCACGATCAGGGCGATGCCGAACGTGGCGAGGCCGATCCGGGACCGGCGCCGGGGCTCCTGCAGTGACACGGGTGCGGGTTCTGGCTGTGCAGGGCCGGGTTCTGGCAGGTCCCACGCGAACGGCGCGGCACCGAGCGGATCCCAGGCAGGCGGCACCCGGTCGGTGAGGAGGCCCGACTCGGGATCAAGGGTGGGCGGGTTGTCGGTCATCGATCCGGCCTCCGGTCCGGTGGCGCCGGGGGTCACCG
The DNA here is from genome assembly GCA_963702275.1 of Candidatus Melainabacteria bacterium. Taxonomy (GTDB): domain Bacteria; phylum Actinomycetota; class Actinomycetes; order Mycobacteriales; family Pseudonocardiaceae; genus DATEPR01. The sequence goes on along the minus strand of CAVPCF010000140.1, from coordinate 2,660 downwards.
CGTCCGTCGGGCCCATGTCGCCGCGGTAGCGGTGCAACAGGAACAGGCCGCCGAACAGCAGCAGTGAGCCCGCCAGCAGGCTGTAGCCGCCGAGCGCCAGATTGGCGATCACGGCTGGGAACACGAGGATGCACAGCAGGACGGTGAAGCCGCTGGAGACGGAGCTGCGGCCGCGGTGGATCAGCCCCTCGAACGCCGAGACCTCGTCGCCCTCGCCTGCCAGGAACAGCCAGCCGAGCAGGTAGAAGAGCACGCCGGACCCGCCGTAGACGGCGCTGACCACCAGCGCGATCCGCACGATGATCGGGTCGATGCCGTATCGCCGCCCGATCCCGGCGGCCACCCCGGCGACCATCCGGCCCTGGCGTGGCCGGCGCGGCCGGGAGGCCCAGAAATCCTTCACCGTCTCCTCGACATTGATCGAGGACGTCTGCTGTGTCGTACTCACATCGCAGAGCATCGCCCGGATCGGACCCCACGGGCATCCGGGACGCCCCGGAGAGTCCCCTGGTTTCGTCCGGGCGATCCCGGATGAAACCGACGCCATGGCGTGTGACCCTGTAGAGGTGAGTGACGTCGGGACAGTGGGCCGCAAGCGGCGCAGGAACGGGCTGCGCGCGCGGCCGGACGGTACGCCCGCGCTGCGGCGGCATCGTGGCGGTCGGGTGGTCGGCGGCGTGGCCAGCGGCCTCGCCGATCATCTCGGCGCGAACGTGCTGTGGGTGCGGGCCGCGTTCGCCCTGCTCGCGGCGTGTGCCGGGGCCGGGTTGCTGGCGTACGCGATGCTGTGGGTGTTCGTGCCGCAGGAGTCGTTGAGCGCGCAGGAGCACCGGCCGTCGCCCAAGGAGCGGCAGCAGGCGTTCGGCCTGATCGCGGTGGGCATCAGTCTCGCGGTGGCGCTGGGCACGCTGTCCGGCGCGGTGAGCACCTGGGCCGCGGTGCCGGTCGGGGCGGCCGTGGTCGGCACGGCCGTGGTCTGGCGCGAGGCGGACGCGGCGCAACGCCGCCGCTGGATGGACGGCGCCCGGTCCGGTATGTCGGGCGCGCTTCTGGGCGGTGGCGGGCGTTCGGCGATCCTGCGGGTGCTGACCGGCGCGCTGCTGGTCGCCGCCGGCATCGCGGTCGTGTTGCTGCGCACCGGGACCTTGGGCCAGCTCCAGCTCGCGCTGGCGGCGGTGGTCGCGACACTGATCGGCGTCGCGGTGCTGACCGTGCCGTGGTGGCTGCGCCTGGTCCGCGACCTCGGCGACGAGCGGCGGGCCAGGATCCGCACCGAGGAACGGGCCGAGATCGCCGCCCACCTGCACGACTCGGTCCTGCAAACGCTTGCGCTGATTCAGAAGCAGCCGGACGTGTCCCGCGAGGTCCTGCGCCTGGCGCGGGGCCAGGAACGCCAGCTGCGCGGCTGGCTCTACGGCCCGGACGGCTACGGCGCCAAGGACGGCATGCCCGGCCCGACGGCCCTGTCCCAGGCGATCGCCGAGATCTGCGGCGAGATCGAGGACCGGTTCGCCATCGTGGTCCGGCCGGTCGTGGTCGGCGACAGCCCGATGGACAAGGACCTGGCGGCACTCGTGCAGGCCACCCGTGAAGCGGCGGTCAACGCGGCCAAGCACTCCGGTGCCGCCGAGATCAGCGTCTACGCCGAGGTCGAGTCGGAGAACGTGACCGTCTTCGTGCGCGACCGGGGCAAGGGCTTCGACGAGGACGAGGTGTCACCGGACCGGCACGGGCTCGCCGACTCGATCCGGGGGAGGATGGACCGGCACGGCGGCACGGTGCTCCTGCGTACGACGATCGGCGAGGGCACCGAGGTGCAGTTGACGATGCCGAGGACGGCAGTGGGCGCGAGGAGCGGGAACTGATGGCCGACAACAAGCCGGTGCGGGTCTACCTGGTGGACGACCACGCCCTGTTCCGGGCCGGCGTGCGCGCCGAACTGGACGCCCTGACCGACGACGTCGAGGTGGTCGGCGAGGCGGGCTCGGTCGCCGAGGCGGTCGTCGGCATCGGCCACACCGCGCCGGACGTGGTCCTGCTCGACGTGCACATGCCCGACGGCGGCGGTGCCGAGGTGCTGCGCTGCCTCCGGCCGGACCTGCCGGACGTGGTGTTCCTCGCCCTGTCGGTGTCCGACGCGGCCGAGGACGTCATCGCCGTGATCCGGGCCGGCGCAAGGGGCTACGTGACGAAGACGATCTCCAGCCGCGAACTGGTCACCGCGATCGCGCGGGTGGCCGTCGGCGACGCGGTGTTCTCACCGCGCCTTGCCGGTTTCGTGCTGGACGCGTTCGCCGACCGCCCAGGTGCCGCGCCGATCAGCGACCCGGACCTCGACCTGCTGACACCGCGCGAACGCGACGTGCTGCGCCTGCTGGCGCGTGGCTACGCCTACAAGGAGATCGCGGCCGAACTGTTCATCTCGGTGAAGACGGTCGAGACCCACGTGTCCAGCGTCCTGCGCAAGACCCAGCTGTCCAACCGCTACGAACTCTCCCGCTGGGCGACCGACCGCAGGCTCGTCTGAGCGACCAACGTCACCGGGACTGGCGGCCTGCGGCGGGACAGGGCCACGCCGACCAGCACGACCACCATGCCGGCCACGATCCGCACGTTCAGCGGCTCGTGCAGGAAGAACACGCCCAGCAGCACGGACACCA
>CAVPCF010000139.1:0-45176 GCA_963702275.1 Candidatus Melainabacteria bacterium | reverse complement strand
ACAGTCAGCAGGCGTCGGGCGTCGGGATCTCGAACGCATTGAGGAGCGCGGACGTCGCCAGGTAAATCCCGATGAGGTGCACCATGTCGATGACGCCCCGCTGTCCGAACACCTCCAGTGTCCGCCCGTACGTTTCGTCGGTGACCATCCGCGCACGCACCAGTTCGTCGGTGAAGCGATGCGCTGCGAGTTCGGCCGCCGAGAAGTCGTCGTTCGGCGCATGGTTGAGCACACCGTCGATCACCGGCTCGGCAGTGCCGACATGCCGAGCGACTGCCGTGTGGGCGTAGAGTTCGTAGGCTGCCTGCCAGGCCACTCCGACCGTCAGGATCACGACCTCGCGTACGGTGGCCGGCAGCGATGATCCGACCTGGTCGGCCTTGACCCACTCGTTGAAACCCCTGGCTGGTTGCGGCCGGTGGACCAAGACGTTCCACGGCCCGATCAAATACCCGTCATCGGTGGTCGGCGTGAAGCCCGCCTGCTCTGCCCAGGGCACCGCGAACAGGTGCAACTGCGCGGCAACCGCTCGCTGTTCCTGGTCCAGCGTGCCCGCTTCCGCGAGCGGTAACCGCCCGCCCCAGCGCCGGTCGTCGGTCGGTGGATGCACTGTCATTGGTGTCTCCCTAACATGAACGATCGTTTCACCGCTGATGATGGCGGCCGGTATTTCAACGTGAGCCCGTTACTCGATCACGGTGGCGTCGGCGATGTCGGACGCGATTCTGTCTTGCCTGGCTTGATGTCGAGATTGCTCAACGCCTGGTGGTATTCCGTGCTCGCGGCGGAAGGCAGCGTCGAACGCGAATGCTGTCGAGTAGCCGACCTGACCGGCGATCATCGCCACTCGTGTGTTGGTTCCCGCAGCAGTCGACCGGGCCTGAGCTTTCAGTCCGTAGTTCGACCTGCTACACCTCGTCAACTGGACGTCGGCATACGCACGGCTTCAGAGCACGGAGATCAGCGCGTCGGCCACGATCTCCGGCCGGGTCAGCAGTGTCATGTGATTGCCCGGCACGACCACCGGATCGACGCCGAGCCGTGCCGCGAACTCGGCTCCGGGCCGGGCCAGGGCAAAGTCGTCAGCGCACAGCACATACGCTGCGTTGAGCCCTATCTTCGTGACCGGGGGAAGATCCAGGCTGTCGAGCATGTATCCGCCTGGCTGCGGCACCAGCATCCGGCTGACGAGTTCCTGGAGTGGAGCGGGGTCTCCTGCCATCAGGCCGCCCTGGACGGCGTCGAGACCGATCGAGATGGTCGAATCGGGGCTGGCCGCGACGGCCTGCCGGATGATCTCGCCGTACTGCCCGTTCTCGTCAGCCATCGACTTGCCCTGCTCGGGGACCACCGCACTGTGGTAGATCACCTTCGTTACGCGGCTGGCCAGGCGGTGGGCAGCGGCGGTGGCGGGGTAGCCTCCCCAGCTATGGCATGCGAGGACGACATCGGTGAGATCGCGCCGCTCGACTTCGCTGACTAGGTAGTCGATGGCGTCAGCAAGTCTGAGCCCAGCGGGAGACCCGTCATAGGACAGCCCAGGGAGAGTAGGCGTGATGACCTGGTAGCCGCGGTCGGCGAGCAGCCGGGCTACGGGCTGCCAACTCCAGCCTCCTAGCCATGCTCCGGGAACCAGAACGAATGTCTGTGCAGGCTTGTCGTCCGTCACGTCAGCTCTCATTTCTCCCGATGGGATCCTCGGGAAGTCGCGCCTGAGTCCCTCACCCAAATTATCCAGATGGCATCTTGTGTCCACAACGGACACCAATGTGACTACATACTCCGGCGGACGACGGACCTCGAAGGGCGCCGACACCGGACCTCGCGTGACAACCCGCGGTGCGCCTGACCAGTAGTAACGATCTGCTTTGCGTCTGGGCACAGCTTCGGGAGTTCTGGAACTGGTCGGGTCGATCAGTCTGGTGCTGTGATCCATTTGAGGCTGAGTTGCCAAGCTGTGGCGCGGGTGGCGGGGTCGTAGGAGATGCTGGGGGTACGCGTCTCCTGGTCACGCACGTAGTAGCGGCCGGACGCGGTGGCGAGGCCCGGGTCGGTGGCCAGTCGCAGCGCTGCTGAGGCGCCCTGCTCGGGGGTCAGCAGCCGTCGGTGGATCAGCGAGCGGAACGGTGCGAGCCCGGTGGGCAGGATGTCGTCGACGATGCCGGTGCTCACGATTCCCGGGTGCACGGCGTTCACGGTCACGCCTTCGTCTCGCCACCGGTGGGCGAATTCGTAGCCGCAGATGGTGGTCAGCAGTTTGGCTCTGGCGTAGGCGGCGAACGGGGCAAACCCTGTGGCCGGATTGAGTTCGCGTACGTCGGCGACGCCGTTGAGGTCGAGCGGAACCGGACGCGGGCGGCCGAACAGCGGCGGGCGGATGTTGGACATCGCCGCCGAGACGACGTTGACCACACGGGCCGGAGGGTCTGCGCGGATGCGGTCACGCAGGAGGTAGGTAAGGCTGAACCCGGCGAGGTGGTTGACCGCCAGATGCGCTTCGACGCCGTCGACGGTCAGCCATCGGTGCCGGTAATGCGCACCGGCATTGTTGATGAGTATGTGCAGGGCATCGTGTCGCGCCGCGAACTCGGCGGCGAGCCGGCGCAGGTCGGTGCGGGACGCGAGATCTCCGGTCAGCACCTCTACCCGGTCTGCACCCACATCGGCCGCGATTCGGCGGCGCAGCGCTTCTCCTCGCTCGTGTTCCCGGCTGGTGGTGACGACGTGAGCGCCGGCCCGGGCCAATTCGGTCGTGATGACCCGGCCCCATCCCTCCGGTACCTCCGGTGACCAGGGCGATACGGCCACGCAGGTCGACTGGGACGTCGGCGGCGCTCATGCGGCGATTCGCAGGGCTTGGTGGAAACGCACACCGCGCTCCTCGACGGCCTTGACCGTCGCGTCCAGCATCTCGGCTGGGGGGAGCGCGTGGACGCCCTCCACGACAACGTTCTTTCCTGCAGGACCCCGCGGTTCGGCCATGGTGAACCTCCCTGTTCTTCCTTGTTTCCGCAGCGTGTTTCAGGTCCCGTGCCGCATGTGGACGGCGGCTACCCGGTGGCGTCATTGCCGGGTGCGGGACGGACGCGGTCGGCGCCGAGGAGCCAGACGGATTTGGCACCGACCGCACGCGAACAGATCGCGAGCGAGGTCACTACCGCGGCGTCAGGCGAATGACCGGCAGTTCACGATCCGTCTTCTCCTGGTACTGAGCGAACCGGGGCGCTGCCGCGGTGATCCGCTTCCACGCCGCCTCGCGCTCAGACCCGCGCAACTGCTGGGGTACGACGGCGACCGTGCGGCCATCGACCTGCGCCCGGGCCTTGTCCGGGTGCGCGCCGATGTTGTAATACCAGCTCGGATTGCCCGCCGCGCCATTCGCGGAGGCCACGATCAGCCAGCCTCCATCCCCGTCGGGGAAGCAGCCGACCGGCGTTGTGCGCTCGGCACCGGTCTTGGCGCCGGTGGTCGTCAGCACCAGCGCTCTGAAGCCCATAAAACTGCCGCCCTTACGGCGCAGCCATCGCTCGGCCAGTTTGTTGAACGCGCGGACGAACCGCCCCGCGGGAACCTTGCCGCCGCGCGTGCCCGCGCGTGTGTCGAAACTCATCAGGCCTCCTCAAAGCTATGGGTCGGGTCGCTGGGGGTCAGCCGCGGATCGCGGCGGTTTCGCGGGTGAACTGACGGTGGCCGATCAGCTTGTAGGCCAACCGAGCTGGGGCAGGCACGACCTGCAAGAACCGCTGGCGTTCCGCTTCATCGGTTTCCTCGGTGATATGGCCGAGGATGACCAGCCGCCGCGTGAGCGGAATCGCGCTCATGCCGTGCTTGCCGAGCGCGTCCCATTCCTTCTGAGTCAGCGTGACCGAGACGATCGGGAGCAGTTTCTCCTCCTCCTCAGTCAAATGATCGATCAGTGCCGGCATCGTGGCGTCGATCAGGGCGGCCATTCGCTCGCCGGTGGCTGCGTCCGCGGTGGCTGTCCAGGCCGGCAGGTCCTTACCGAGGGCCACGACGGCGTGGTCGACCTGCGCGTGCTGCGCATCCATCCGGTCCATCAGTTCCGGGTCGAGCGTGGCCCGCTCGCGCAGCAAGGGAAAGAGCAGCTCGTCCTCGCCGGCGTGGTGCGTGTGGAGGAAGTCCAGCATCTCCCGGGCATGCGCGCCGATGACCTTGGATCGCGCACGGTTGTTGGCCGCAGCGCGGAACAGCCGGGGGAGCTGACCGAACTCGCGCCGCAGGACGCGGTGCATCAGCACCATCTCGTGGGTGTCGACGCCGGGTCCGGCGGTGCTCACCGCGACTCCCCGGCGGCCACGGCGTTCCGGACGGCTTCGTGTGCGGTGGTCGCCGGCCGGCCGATGAGCTTCACCAGGTCTTCACTGGCAGTGAACAGTTCTCCGCGAGCCAGACCGGCATCGGCATCGGCGACGGCGGCAGCCATCTCCGGAGGCAGCCCGGCGCCCGTCAAGGTCGCGGTGTAGTCGGCGACCGGCATGTCCTGGTAGGCGATGGGGGTGCCCAGGACGTCGCTGATCGTGGCGGCGAGTTCGGTCAGGGTGAACGGTGTTCCGCCGAGTTCGTAGGTCGCTCCGAGGTGCCCGTCCTGCGTCAGCACCGCGACTGCGGCCGCGGCCAGGTCAGCCCGGCTGACCGCGCTGACCCGTCCGTCGTGCGCGCTGCCCAGCAGCGCGTGGTACTGGGTGATCATCGGGAGCTGGTCGGTGTAGTTCTCCAGATACCATCCGTTGCGCAGGATGACGAACGCGGTGCCGCTCGCGCGTAGGTAGTCCTCGGTGCGGCGATGTTCGTCGGCGAGCGTCATCTGCGCGGTCGAGGCGTTGACGAGGCTGGTGTACACGATCCGGGACACACCCGCCCGGGCCGCCGCGTCGATGGCGTTGCGTGCGTTGTCGAACCGCTCCCCGACCGTCGTCGTCGAGACCAGCACCATGGCTTCGGCGCCCGCGAATGCCTCGTCGAGAGTGGCCGGGTCGGTGAAGTCCGCGCGCCGCACCGTGACCCCGGTCTGTACGAGGTCGGCGAGTTTGCCGACGTCCCGGCCGGTGGCCACGATCTGCGCGGGCGGTGTTCCGGCGGCGAGGAGCTGGTCGACGACGAGCCGGCCGAGGTGGCCTGATGCTCCGGTGACGACAGTGGACATGGTGTGTCCCTTCGGTAGGGGATGCGGCTCTGATGCGGTGGCAGCGCGGGTCCGCGGGCGGTGCGGTGGCGGGTCCAACTCGTCTGGACACCGTGGCTACCACTCGACCATTGCCTGACGTTCGTCAGGATCATTGATGAACCTAGTCAATGATCCTGACGATGTCAAGGCGAAGTCGAAGTCTAGCGCTCTGCTGACCCGGCGGCCCGGGGCGCGGACGGCTGGGGGCGGGTTTTAGCGCGCGTAGGGGTCGGTGATCTCGCGGAGCTGCTCCAGGATCTGGTGCAACAACGCGAAGTTGCGGGTGCCCAGGTATGCCTGCCACTCCGCGAGGATCGCGTCCCGCGTCGCCATGGCCACCTCGACCGCCCGCCGGCCACGTTGCTCGATCACGATCAACCGGGCGCGGCCGTCCGTGGGGTCGGGTACCCGGCGCACATAGCCAAGGCGCTGCAGTTCATCGACCAGCACGCCGGCGCTCTGCTTGCTCATTTGTGCCTGGTCAGCGAGGTCCGTGAGGCGCGAACCGTCCGGGTTGACGCGTTGAAACACTCGACACTGGGCGAGGGTCCAGTCGTCGAACCCGGCATCCTGGAGGGTCCGGAAAATCCGGTCCTCCATGTACCGGTACGGGATGAACAACGACACCCCTAGATCAACCCGCTGCTCGTCATCCATCCCGCGTCCATGTCGCCCGGTTCCGTCCAGTTCCATCGCCCACCTGATCCCGCGAGATTCACACCCTATGTCAACGCCGCCGAGCCGGATCGCCGCGGATCCGGTCTTGGTGGCGCGTACGTGGCGGCGCTCACTGTGCCCCGCGTGCTGCCTGTCCCTCGGCGAGGTCGTACCTGTTGCTGTTGTCATCGGTGCCGCTGTATGACTACTGTAGTAAATATACCTGACTAGCTTGTGTGGGGCTCCGATGGGGGACGGGCAGCGGGGACAGTGCGCATCCAGCGTCACATCCAGAGTCATATCCAGCGAAAGACAGAGAGAACGTGGGTAGCGCGATGACATCGACATCAAGCCTGGCGGGCAAGCGGGTCCTGGTCACCGGAGGCAGCAGCGGAATCGGCGCCGCGATCGTGCGGCGGCTCGCCTCCCTGGGAGCGACCGTCGCGGTCAACTATCGATCCGATCGGGCCGCCGCTGACGCGCTCGTCGGCGAACTGCGCGACAACGGGTGTGCCGCATCGGCTTTCCCGGCCGACGTCAGTGACGCGGCGCAGGCCCACGAGCTTGTCGGCGCGGTGGTAGCCGAGTTCGGCGGCCTGGACCTGCTGGTCAGCAACGCCGGGGTCGAGCACTTCGGCGCGCTGGAAACCATCACCCAGGCCGACTTCGATCACCTCTTCCGGACCAATGTGGCCGGACAGCTGTTCGTCACCCAGGCTGCGGTCGCTGCGATGGCCGACGGCGGCCGGATCGTGCTCAGCTCCTCAGTCAGCACACGCCTGGCCGTGCGCCACCACGCCCTCTACGCGGCGAGCAAAGCCGCCATCCCGGCCGTGGTGCGCAATCTGGCTCCCGAACTGGCCGAGCGGAACATCGCCATCAACGCGATCGCCCCCGGCGCCACTGCCACCCGCATGGCCAGCTACGCCCCCCACTACGTCCACCCTGCGCTCACCGACGTCCCGTTCCCCGCCCTCCTCCGTTCGATGAGCGCACTCGGCCGGCTCGGCCAACCTGAGGAAATCGCCGCCACGGTCGCGTTTCTGCTCTCCGCGGACGCGTCCTACATCACCGGCACCACCATCGAAGCCGACGGCGGCTGGAACTGACACTCCAGCTCATCGAACTTGGTCATCACCAGCACACCCACCGCCACCAGCATCAACAAGGAGAAGCAATGGCAGAACAGGACCTCGCGGGGCGCACCGCACTCGTGACCGGTTCGACCAGCGGGATCGGCGAGGCTACGGCGAAGCAACTCGCTGAGCACGGAGCGCACGTGATCGTGGTCGGCCGTCGCCGGGATCTCGGAGACGGTGTCGTCGCCGCGATCCGCGCGGCCGGCGGCAAGGCCGATTACGTGCGCGCCGAACTCGGCGACGCGGCGTCGGCACGCGAGTTGGCCCAACGAGCACTGGAGATTTCCGGAGGCCAGGTGGACATCCTGGTCAACAATGCGGGGACGGCGGTGTTCGGCCCGACGGCGGAGACGCTGGAGGAGAACTGGGACACGACGTTCAACACGAACCTCAAGGGTCACTTCTTCCTCGTCGGGGAGCTCGCGCCGAAGATGGCCGCGCGCGGCAAGGGCGTGATCGTCAACACCTCGACGATGGTTGGCCAGTTCGCCGCCGCGGGCATGGCGGTCTACGGCGCGACCAAGGCCGGACTGAACCTGCTCACCAAATCCTGGGCTGCGGAGTTCGGCCCGGCCGGGGTCCGAGTCAACGCCGTCAGCCCGGGAACTACCCGCACCCAGAAGGTCGTCGGCATCATGGGCGACGGGCTCGACGAGCTCGGCAAGCAGGCACCGCTGGGCTATGTGGCTGACGCCGACGAGATCGCCAACGCCATCGTGTTCCTGACCACGGACAAGGCCAGCTACATCACGGGCGCGATCCTCAACGTCGACGGCGGCCGCACCGCAATCTGACCATGGCAGGCCTCCGGAGGGAGGGTGCACCACCCTGGAGGCTGGCCGAGTCTCGCGAACCCTCCCGGAGTGGGTGGCGGATCATCTTCCGCTGCGCTGAGTGCAGGGGAAGCATGATCCGCCACACCGAGCCGGTCCGCCGATCTCACCAAGGCGGTCCGACGTGGGAACCTGGCAAGAGGGGCCGGGTGTTCACCGGGTCGCGCAGTGCCTGTCACAGCTGTGTTGCCGTGCGGATCAGCCCGGCGAGAGCGAGGGATCGGCTGTGCGCGGGCCAGGCGATGTGAGTGACGACGGGAGGTGTGTCGGTCACGGGGACTGCAGCACGTCCTGTGCAACAGGATCCCTGCTCAGGCACGGTCGACCCGTTCTATATAACGAAACCGACTCAATCCGGCGTCGCGTGTCCAAAATACGTTGGTGGAGGTTAGGGAAGCTTATTATAACCCGAAAGACCAGGTCAAAGCCCTGGAACAGCTCCGCGAGAAGCTCCCCAGCCTCACAGACACGCTCCTCCCGACGTGACCGCCAAACGACCGCCCGCCCGTCCGGCACCTCGCCCGCGGACAGATCCAGGAGCTGATTGCCGGCTACCAGTCCGGCTCCACGGTCTACGAGCTGGGCTCCCAGTTCGGGATCGAACGGACACCGTCAGCACCTTCCGCCGCCACGGCGTGCCGATGCGCCGCGCCGGCCTCTCGCCCAGACCAGGTCGACCACGCCATCCACCTCTACAACCTCGGCTGGTCACTCGCCCGAGTCGGCGAACGCTTGACGCCACCACTCACACCACTCGCTGCTGAACAAATGCTCCGCGAACACGCGGCGCATCCCTCACTCCGAACGACACCAAGGACGCCCCGCACACCGAAGCAGGTGGTGCGTCTCAATGACCAGCTCCTGCCGAATTCCCCTCCCTCACTTCCACCGCCGGTCAGACCACCATCGCTCAGGCGGTCACCGTGATCATGGGCATCGTCGTCGGCCTCGCCTTCCTGTTCGGTTCGGCAACGTCCTCAACCTCGCCCTCCGCCTTGGCGCACCCGCCTGGGTCGCTCCCCTCGTCGCACCGGCAGTCGACCTCTCGATCCTCGGACTCCTACTCGGCATCCGGCAACTGGCCCTGGCCGCGACGACACCGGCACAACTGCGGCCAGCCCGCCGCCTCCTGAACTTCGCCAGCGCAGTCACCCTGGCACTGAACGTCGCCGACCCACTCGTCGCAGGCGACTACGGCAGGCTGCCTTCGACGCTGTCGGTCCGTGCTGCTGATCGGATGGGCCGAAGTCGGCCCGGATCTGCTCAGGGCGCTGACCACCATACGTCGACCGGCCGAAGCAACGCCCGACGACGCGAAACCCGTGCAAGCGCCTTCGCCGACTAACCCACCGCCGTCGAGCGGACGGCGCATGAGTCGTCCGGCGAGGACACGAAACCCGATCGCGCTCCGGCCGAGGGGCAGAGCAGCCCCGCTACTTCCACCATGGTTGACGACGATCTGCTGGAGCGGGCAAGGGCGGCCGACGCGCGTCATTGGGACGAGCATCGCCGACCGATCTTCGCAGACACACTGCGCAGAAAGCTCCGCATCGGTGCCGCCCGCTCCAGGCTCCTCGTAGCGATCATGAGGGCCTCATCGGCAACAACGGTCAAGTCAAGCCGAGGTGTCGGATTTGTTGGACCGTGGCCCGGTATAGGTCGCGTTTGACGTGCCGACACACCGCATCGCCCGAACCACCAGGCTGGTAGCAGGGTCCAGCGTGGCCCGCAGTTCGGCGCGTCTGCTTGAGGAGTTGCGTCGATCTTCACGGTCAAGGTGCTCGTCTCTGCCCGCTGACCGCTGACCAGGCATGACGCACCAAGTGCAGTGGTGTCCACTGCGAGCAACCGGCCCGCGACCGTCCGGAACTGCGGCCGTCCGTCCTGGTCCATTACCCTCAAGGTCCGTCGCTGTGCTGGGAAGACCGGCGAACCACGCTGCTGAGGGTCGTAACGCGAAGGCCGGGCCTCTCGATCGAACGCAGGCGGGCTGTTGGCGAGGAGGTCAACTAGGTGCAGCTTGAGGAGGTCAAGCCGGGGTTGCGGCTCAATGGGCTCATTCCGGCCGAGGTCATCACCGTCGTCGCCGTGCAGAGGCACGGTGCCGACGCTCTGGAACTGACCTACAAGACCACCGGAGGTGGGCTAGGGCAACAGGTGATGTTCCGGAAGGACGAGGACTCCCTGGCCGTCGCGACGTCCGGGAGCCGCCCCTTCGACGCTCCGCCGCCGACTTCAAGCTCGTCGCCGAGTGCCAGCGGATCAAGCTCGCCGGTCTCTCAGACCCGATGCTGGCGGTCACGACCGTCGATATCCAGCCGCTACCTCACCAGTTGCGGGCGGTCTACGGCGAGCTGCTGCCACGGACGCCGCTGCGGTTCCTGCTGGCCGACGACCCGGGGGCCGGGAAGACGATCATGGCCGGCCTCTACATCAAGGAGCTGATCCTCCGAGAGGATGTCAAGCGCTGCCTGGTCGTCGCACCTGGAGGCCTGGTCGACCAGTGGCAGGACGAGCTGTTCCAAGTTCGGGCTCGCGTTCGAGATCCTGACCCGCAGTTCGGTCGAGACGGTGTTCGGCGCTCGGCGTTCGAGCAGCACCCGCTGCTGATCGCCCGGATGGATCAGCTCGCCCGCAACGAGAGCTCCAGGCCGAGCTGGCGAAGTCTGAGTGGGATCTCGTCATCGTCGACGAGGCCCACCGCATGGGCGCGCACTATTTCGGCGGCAAGCTCGAGAAGACCAAGCGTTTCCAGCTCGGCGAGCTGCTCGGCGACGTCGCCCGCCACCTCCTGCTGATGACCGCGACCCCGCACAGCGGCAAGGAGGAGGACTTCCAGCTCTTTCTCACGCTGCTTGACCGCGACCGGTTCGAGGGCAAGTACCAGGCCAAGGTCACAGCGCCGACACTCGGGCGTGATGCGGCGCATGGTCAAGGAGGACCTGCTCACGTTCGACGGCAAGCCGCTGTTCCCTGAGCGGATCGCCGAGACCGTCCCGTACGAGCTGACCGAGCTCGAGCAGGATCTCTACGACCAGGTCACGACCTACGTCCGCGAGGGGATGAACCGGGCGGCCAAGCTCGACGGCAAGCGCCGCAACACGGTCGGCTTCGCGCTCACCGTCCTGCAGCGCCGGCTGGCGTCAAGCCCGGAGGCGATCTACCGCTCGCTGGAGCGCCGCGCCGAACGGCTCGAGCGCCGCAAGCAGGAGGTCCTCGCCGGCAGCAGCGCGGAGCCGAAGGCGGCGGACGCCATGGGCGACCTCGACGAGTTCGATGATGACGAGTTCTCGGCCGAAGAGATGGAGGAGTTCGAGGAGGAGCTCGTCGACGCCGCGACCGCCGCGCGCACGGTCGAGGAGCTCGACGCCGAGCTACTCGAGCTCGCGGATCTGATCAAGGCCGCCCCGCGCGTCCGGGCGTCGGACACCGACCGGAAGTGGTCGGAGCTGCGGACGATCCTCGAGGACAACACGCTCGCGACCACCGGCGCCGGCGACGAGCGGCGCAAGCTGATCGTCTTCACCGAGCACCGCGACACGCTCGACTACCTCTCACGCCGGATCGGCTCGCTGCTCGGCCGGCCCGAGGCGGTCGAAGGCGATCCACGGCGGCGTCCGCCGCGCCGAGCGGCGGCAGATCACCGAGGAGTTCACCCACAACCCGGACTGTCCAGATCCTGCTCGCCACCGACGCGGCCGGGCGAGGGCCTGAACCTCCAGGTCGCGCACCTGATGGTCAACTACGACCTGCCGTGGAACCCGAACCGCATCGAGCAGCGCTTCGGCCGGATCCACCGCATCGGCCAGCGCGAGGTCTGCCGCCTGTGGAACCTCGTCGCCGACAACACGCGCGAGGGCGATGTGTTCAAGCGGCTGCTGTGGAAGATCGAGGAGCAGCGCAAGGCCTACGGCGGCAAGGTCTTCGACGTGCTCGGCACGGCGTTCAGCGAGACGCCGCTGCGCACGCTGCTGATCGACGCGATCCGCTACGGCGAGCTCCCCGAGACGAAGGCGAACATGGAGAAGGTCATCGACGCCAGCGTCGCCCGACGGCATCGAGGAGCTGCTCGCCGAGCGCGCGCTCTGGCGAGCGACGACCTTGCAGCAGGCCGACCTCGCGCCGCTGCGCGCGCTGATGGACGAGGCGCGCGCCCGCCGCCTGCAGCCGCACTACATCGAGGGCGCCTTCAGAGCAGCGTTCACGCGGCTTGGCGGCAGATCCGCCGACGCGAGCACGGCCGCTTCGAGATCACCCACGTCCCGGCGCAGCTGCGCACCAGCAGGCGCGGGCCGATCGCCACCCGCTACGACCGCGTCACCTTCGACCTCGCGCATGTGCTCGACGGCGACCGCGTCCGCGCCGAGCTGCTCGCCCCCGGCCACCCGCTGCACGACGCCGTCACGGACCAGACCGTCGACCAGTGGCGCCGGACGCTCGACGGGCACCGTGCTCGTCTCCCGACCGTTCGAGGAGCCGCGCCTGCTCGTCGGCGTCATCGAGGAGATCGCCGACGCCACCGAGCACCTCGGTCGCGCGGCGTTTCGGCTACGCGTTCATCGACGAGCACGGCACCGTCGAGGCCGCCGGCCCGGCGCCGTATCTTGACTGTGTCGCGGCCCCGCTGACGTCGAGGTCATCGCGGCCCGTGCGCTGCCCTGGCTGGCGGAGGCCGAGGACAAGGCGGCGAGCTGGATCATCGCCAACCAGCTCCCGGCGTACCTGACCGAGGTCCAGCTCCGCCGCGAGGCCGAGCTGCACCGCGTACGCGACCAGGTCGGCCAAGTCGGCCTCGATCAGGAGAACAACCGCCTGCTCCTCGAGGTCGATGGTCGCCCGGAGACAGGAGCAGGCGGGCAAGAAGCCCAGGGAGAGCTCAGACGAGCCTCATGCTCAAGGCCGCTCGAGCTCGAGGGCCGGCGCGCCGCGCGGCTCGCGCTGCTCGACCGCCAGCTCCAGATGCAGGCGAAACCTCCGCGGGTCGTCACCGCGGCGCTGGTGCTGCCGCTGGCGGCCGTGGAGGCCGAGATCCCAGCCGACGCCCCTATGCACGCGGTGGAGACGAAGGACGTCGAGCGCGCGGCGTCGAACTCGTGCTGGCCCGCGAGCGCGCGCTCGGCCGCAACCCGGTCGAGCAGGCGTTCAACAACCCGGGCTTCGACATCCTGTCCACAGACGCGACGGCGAGACACGTATCCGGATCGAGGTCAAGGCCCGCCTGGACGGGCGCCAAGGACTTCTTCGTCACCCACAACGAGGTGATGACCGGCAAGAACGCCGCGCCCCGCTACCGCCTCGCGCTCGTCAGAGTCGACCCGCGCGGCTCCGCAGCACGACGAGGTCCGCTACCTCGACGACTCCGTTCGCAACCACCGATCTCGGCAATTTTGAGGCCACCGGAATTCGTGGCGACTGGGCCAAGATGTGGGCTAAGGGAACGGTGCCTTCCTGATGCCGACGACTTCCCGGGGAACGCTCGTCGCGGTTCTGGCCAATCCGCCCCTGACCGATGGCAAGCGGACCCTGCATCGGGTGGCGTTGGCGGCCGAGTTGCTCGGCTTCGACGACGTCGTGGTGGCGAATCTCTTCTCGGTGCCCTCGCACCGGACCGGTGCCATCACTGAACTTGGGATCGACGCGGACGGATGGCTGACGGCGAGAGCTTCGCTGCAGACCTGCCTCGGGGCTGGCGACGGCGTCCTACTCGCGTACGGAGCCACCTCACCCTCTGGCGAGGCGCGAGTTCAGTTCCGCCAGCAGGTCGAGTGGCTTCACCACCGAATCGCCGCCGAAGACCTGCCGACCTGGCAGGTTGGCGACGGGCCGAGACATCCGTCCCGGTGGCAACGATGGACCTACCGAGCACACCCTAACGTGCCGTTCCCAGAGGCTCTGCGAGAAAGTCTCGTCCCGGTTCGCGTTGATTACGCGTGGCCGGCCGCTAGGTTTGAACAGGCAAGTCGCGGTGACGAGACGCCAATTGGTCGAGCCAATCCCAAGACTCAGAGGGTCGAGAAGGTAGATGTACAAGCGCAAGTTGATTGAGGTGGCCCTGCCGCTGGAGGCGATCAACCGCGAATCGGCGCGGGAGAACTACATCTACCGGGGCAACCCTTCCTCAGTGCACAAATGGTGGGCGCAGCGACCTCTTGCAGCGGCCAGGGCGGTGCTGTTCGCGCAACTCGTCGACGACCCGTCATCACGGCCTGACGAGTTTCCGACCGAGGATCTTCAGCGCAAGGAGCGTGAGCGGCTGCACAACTTGATTGAGCGGCTCGTCGTTTGGGAAAATGTCCGCGACGAGAAACTGCTCGCAGAGGCGCACGCTGAGATTCTCAAGTCAACTGACGGCAATCCCCCGCCGATCCTCGACCCGTTCGCCGGTGGCGGCACTATCCCGCTTGAGGCGCAGCGGCTCGGTCTGGAGGCACGCGCGTCCGACCTGAACCCGGTCGCCGTCCTCATTAACAAGGCTCTCATCGAGATCCCGCCGAAGTTCCGTGACCAACCTCCTGTCTTCCCGGGCCTGGCCGACTCCGAGATCCGTCAGTGGAAGGGCGTCGAGGGCCCAGCCGCCGACGTGCGCGCTTACGGTGCGTGGATGCGTGAGGAGGCCGCTAAGCGGATCGGTCACCTCTATCCGAGGGCCACACTTCCCGACGGCTCCAAGGCTACCGTCATCGCCTGGATCTGGGCCCGCACCGTCACCTGCCCTAACCCTGCCTGCGCCATCGAGATGCCGCTCGTGCGGTCTTGGTGGCTGGGTAAGAAAAAGGGCAAGGATGCGTACGTCGTCCCGTCGATCGTTCCTGACCCGACTCATCCATCGGGGCAGCGAGTGAAGTTCGAGATCAGACACAGCAAGCCAGATGCCCAAAGCGCTGCTGGCACGGTGTCTAAGTGGTCGGTTTTGGAAGTTCTTCGGGGTCGGGGTCGTCGTGATCGGTCAGTAGGGGTTGTCCAGGTAGAGGCGGCAGGCGCAGTCCAGCGCTTCCTCGGGACTGCCGCTGGGAAACCCGGAGGGCAGGATCTGGTCTCGAACCGATCGCTGCTGGCCAGATACAGGCCGAAGCCCCAGTGCCGAGCCGAGCCGCCATAGCGCAGCCGGATCAGGGGCTGGACCGTCCCGTCGGGCAGGTGTGCTTCGACGTAGACGAACGCTCCCCGGTAGCGGAATTCCAGTTCGCCTGCCTGCGGCCAGTGCGTGGCGGCATGGCTGCGTAGTCGCTGGCCGACAGAGATCTTGGTCGACTCCGGTGGGGTAGCCATGACCGCTATCGTGCCCGACCGGCATCCTGGCCGCTGCCCTGGCCGACGATCATGAAACGGTGCGGCCATGCCAGTGCTGCACGCATGCCCGGTGATCGTGACCGCAGCGATCCGGCGGGTGCTGACCCGACGCGCCCAGGGCCAGAAAACCCCGTACCGGGACAAGGTCCGGGCACGGATCGTGCTGCTGGCGGCCCGTCGATGGCCGAACGCGGCGATCGCGCAGGAGGTGCGGGTCAGTGTGGACACGGTGCGGACGTGGCGGGGCCGGTTCGCCGTTCAGGGCATGGCGGGGTTGGTCGATCGTGCCCGCTCTGGCCGTCCGCCACGGTTCAGCGCGGTGCAGGTTGCGCAGGTCAAGGCTCTGGCCTGCCAGTTACCGGCCGCTGTGGGGGCGCCGTTGGCGCGGTGGTCGTGTCCGGAACTGGCTCGCGAAGCGATCGCCCAGGACATCGTTGAGACCATCTCGGCGGCCACTGTGCGCCGGTGGC
Organism: Candidatus Melainabacteria bacterium; assembly: GCA_963702275.1. GTDB lineage: Bacteria > Actinomycetota > Actinomycetes > Mycobacteriales > Pseudonocardiaceae > DATEPR01. The sequence goes on along the minus strand of CAVPCF010000139.1, from coordinate 29,602 downwards.
TGGCTCAGGATGCGATCAAGCCGTGGCAGTTCCGGTCGTGGGTGTTTCCGCGGGATCCGGAGTTCGCGGCGAAGGCGCAGCGGGTGCTGGACTTGTATGAGCGCTGGTGGGGCGGTCGCCGGTTGGGGCCGGGCGAGTATGTGATCTCCAGTGATGAGAAGACTTCGATCCAGGCTCGGTGCCGTTGTCATCCGAGCTTGCCGCCGGGGCGGGCGCGGATGATGCGGGTCAATCATGAGTACGAGCGGGGTGGGGCGTTGGCCTATCTGGCGGCCTATGACGTACATCGGGCTCGGGTGTTCGGCCGCTGCGCGCCCTTGACGGGGATCGTGCCGTTCATGGCGTTGGTCGAGGAGGTCATGACGACTGAGCCGTATGCGTCGGCCAGGCGGGTGTTCTGGATTGTGGACAACGGGTCGTCGCATCGGGGTCAGGCGGCGATCGATCGGCTGGCCGCCCGGTTTCCGAACGCGGTGATGGTGCATACCCCGGTGCATGCTTCCTGGTTGAATCAGGTGGAGATCTTCTTCTCCGTGGTGCAACGCAAGGTCGTGTCTCCCAACGATTTCACGGATCTGGCCGAGGTCGAGCAACGGCTTGCCGCGTTCGAGTGGCGCTACAACGCGACCGCGAAACCGTTCCGGTGGACGTTCACTCGCACCGAGCTGCGTGACCTGCTCAGGCGGATCGACCAGCACGAGCAGCAGGAGGCGATCGACGTGTTGCCGTACGCCGCGTGATCACCCCCGAACAACTTCCAAAACCCACCACTAAGCCAGGCCGGCGAGGCGACGTACCCGGTCCACGGGCCTGTCAGACCTCATCGCCTTCCTCAGCATCGGTATCCGCCGCATCCTTGCGCCCCTTCGCCTGCGACTTCTGAAGACGCTCGATCAGGTCGAGATGCCGCTCGACCCAGTCGATGGCTGGGCGCCATGAACAGCCTTCACCTTGTCACTGGCTGGCAGTGTGAGCGCCTGTTTTTCCCTGATCTCTCAGGTCGGTCCCGCATTGTCACCCGTTCCCGTTCTCTTTCTCGGTTGACAAGTTGGCGGGTTCTGCGTCGGCTGCCACGTCGTGTTGGTGGCGCGATGCGCGGGTCGAGCGTTGCCGTCTATGCGCTTGGGTCAGCCGGTCAGCGGTTGCTGATCCAGCGCGAAATGGTGCTGAGAAGCCTCCGTTCGTGCGGCGGGCAAACGTGCCGAGCGAGCGATTTGTGGCGCATATCGTGGCAGTCAGCGAGTTGTACGTGCAACTCGTGGAAGCGCAGCGGGTCGGTCGATTGATACTCCGTCAGTTTACCACTGAACCGAGCGCATGGTGGCCGAACGGGCGGGGTGGTTGGCTGAAACCAGACGCATTTGCGGTCACCAGCAATGGCCAAGTCGACCAGTTGTGGTGGATTGAGGTCGACAGAGCCACCGAGAGCTTGCCGACGATTGCGCGCAAGCTGCGGGCGTACCTCGACTTCGTGAACCGGGGAGGGATTGGACCGAGGGACGGCATACCGCGCGTGCTGGTCAGCGTGCCATCCGAAGCCCGGCGGACGGCGGTGGCACGACTGGTGGCCGGCTTGCCGTCGCCTGCGGACGAGTTGTTCGTGGTTGCGGTGCAGGACGAAGCAGTTGGGCGGATGGTCGCTGCGTTGGAACCGCCAGCACGTTTCGACTATGGAGCCGGTTGAGCACGAACAGCTATCACTCCAGGATGTTGTCAATTCTACTGTGTCGCGCACGACACAGACATGGTATAGTCATAGGTATTAAGCGGAGGACCCATGGACAAACGACACGAAACATTAGGCGAGCACCTACGGGCTGCTCGAACGGAGGCCCACCTCTCCCTACGGGAGATGGAGCGGCTGACCGGGATCAGCTTCGGCTACTTGCGCAAGCTGGAAACCAACGACCACGACAACCCCAGCGCCGACAAGCTGCAACGGATCGCCGATGTGCTGGAACTGGATGCCAGTGAACTGCTGGCCTTCATCGGGATCAAGCCGTCCAGTGTGCTGCCGGCGGCCGACGTGTTCTTTCGCAGCAAGTACGGCCTCAGCGAGGCTGAGGCTAAAGAAGCTGCCGAACTAATCGAGCAGCGTTACGGCAAGGAAAAGAAACGCCAACCTGACAACGAACCATAACAACAAATGGAGGATACATGACACAACGACAAACCGTTGAGATACCCAGCAACCTGATCGCACTGCTACGGGACATGCTGCCCAAACGGGCCTTGACCTACGCCGAGGCGCTGACCGTCGCCCGGCTGCAAGCCTTACGGCTGCGGACGCTGCTCGGCCTGGACGGGCCGCACGCCGATCTGACCTGGATCACGCGCCTGCCACGGGTGGTGTTCAAGGTGCTGCCCAAGCACGAGATCCGGGAACTGGCACGCGGCGCGGAAGCCAGCGGCATCACCAAGCGACTCAAGAACGGCGACTACTTCATCGCCATCACCCGGCAGGCCGCGCACACCCACCGACGCTTCACCGCAGCCCACGAGATCAAGCACCTGCTCGACTACCCGTACGTCCACACCATCTACGACCGACTCGGCCACGGCGATGCCGAACGCAACCACAAGCAGCGAGAACGGATCGCCGACCACTTCGCCGCACACTTCCTGGTACCGGACAGCCTGCTCAAACAAGCCTGGAGCACCGGCCTGCAAAGCCCGAGCGCTTTGGCCGACCTGTTCACCGTGTCCGAAGACACCATGCGCATCCGCCTGGAACAAGAAGGCTTCCTGGACACCGAGGACCAACCCGCCGAGACGTTCTTGCGGCGCGTCGGCCTGGTGCCGGAATTGGAAACCCTGAACTGCTGCGACGCAGCGTAGATAACCAAAGGAAGGAGGAACTATGCACACCAACACTATCAGAAGCGGGCCGTCATCTTCATGCGCGCCCGGCACCTGGGCGTGACCGGACATGATGAGGCGGCCGAGAACCGCTCGATCGAGGACCAGCGTGACCGCTGCCTGATGATGGCCGCCGAACAGGACGCCGAGGTCGTGCGCGAGTACGCCGAACACGGCGGTGCCGGACGCATCGACAAGCGCCCGGTCCTGCGACTGCTGCTCGATGAACTGCGTGCCCTGCGCGACGTCGACTACGTGATCGTCACCAGCCACGACCGGCTGGCCCGTCGGACTGACGACTGGGCACACCTGGACCTGGAACTAGAAGCCGCGGGTGCCGAGCTGCTGATTGCGCCCGATGGCTACCACGAGGTGCGCTGCGGCACCCTGTCCGGCCGGATACCGGAGGGCCTAATCGATGTCTAGGAAAAGCCTGAACAGCCGGGTCGGCGCGGCAGCCCAACCGCCCGATGGGCGGCTCAAACGAGCGGTCATCTACCTGCGAGTCTCCACCCAGCGGCAGGCGGACAGTGGCTTCGGCGGCGAGAAGGGCTTCTCGATCACCGAGCAGCAGGAAGTCTGCGAGGCCAAGGCTGCCCAGCTCGACGCGGAGATCATCGAGGTCTACATCGACGAGGCCGAGACCGCCCGCGTGGCCGACCGACCCGAACTGATGCGCATGATGGCCCGCGTCAAGGAACTCAAGGACGTCGACTACGTCATCGTCCACAAGCTCGACCGCTTCAGCCGGGACCGCTTTGACGAAGCCTTGCTGCAACTGGAACTCCGCAAAGGCGGCGCCAAGTTCATCTCGGCCACCGAGAACATCAACGGCGACACCCCCGGTGACCGGGCGTTGCACGGCTTCCTGGCGGTGTTCGCCGACTACTACTCGGCCAACCTCGGCCATGAGGTGTTAAAGGGCCTGCGACAGAAGGTCAAGAACGGCGGCACGCCAGGCGCGGCACGGCTGGGCTACCTCAACGTCCGGGAGCAGGTTGGACATCGCAGTGTCGCGAGCGTCGCCGAAGACCCCGAACGCGGGCCGATCATCCGGTGGATGTTCGAGGCGTTCACCACGGGAGAGTGGACACTGCGGACGATCAGCGATGAAGTTCGGAGCCGTGGCCTGGCCACGACGGGAGACCGCCAAACGGCCGGCCCACCCCATCCACGACTCCCAAGTGCATCGCATCTTGACCAACCGCTACTACCTCGGGTACGTGGACTTTCAAGGGAGTCGAGTACAAGGGCAACCATCCGGCGCTCACTGACCAGGCCATGTTCGACAAGGTGCAAGCCATCCTGCACTCACGGTTCCTGACCGGGGAGAAGCCACAGCACCACGTGCACTTCCTGAAGAGCATGTTGGCCTGCGCCCGGTGTGGCGGGAGGTTTGGGATCACCACGCCGACCAACCGGCACGGCACCGACTACGAATATTTCTACTGTCTGAACCGGCAGAAACGCAGCACCTGCGAGCAGCGCTACGTGGCGGTGGGAAGATCGAACAGCAGGTGGAGGCGTTCTGGAAGACGGTGCACTTCCCGAGCCTGGACCTTGATGCCCTGCGGGCTGACCTGACGGCCAAGATCGATGCCGAGCTAGGCGGGGCGTCGAAGCAGGTACCGAGCCAACAACGGCGGATCGCCAAGCTGGAACGGGAACGCAAGAAGCTGCTGCAAGCCTTCTACGCCGAAGCCATCCCGGCTGAGCTGCTGAAGGAGGAGCAAGGTCGGATCACGCGGGAGATCGCCCAGGCTCAGCAAGTCATCCAGAACCACGACAACAGCAGCGACCGGGCCTACGAACTCCTGGAAGACTTGCTGACGCTGTGTGACGATCCGTACGCCTTGTACCTGTGCGCTGATGAGCCAACGAAACGGATGCTCAACCAGGCCGTAGCAGTCCGGTTCTGGATCTGGGACGAACGCATCCACACGGTGGAGTTGACCGCCGAGTTCCGGGCCATCCAGGAGCAGGCTCGACAGGCCAGCTTTACCGGGCAGATGGTCGACGTGCCGATGCCACGTGCAGCGGCCGAGACGCAGAGCAGTGGACTCGGACGACGGACAGGAAGGCCCGACCTACCTGCGGCAGGTCGGGCAGCTCAGCGAGCTGTGCAAGCCACTAAACGGGTACTTGAAGAAGGCCGTCATGAGAAACCCCCGACCTGTTGGGGGTCGAGGGTTCGAACTTGGTCACTTTGGTGGGGCGCCCGGGGCTCGAACCCGGAACCTACGGATTAAAAGTCCGCAGCTCTACCAATTGAGCTAACGCCCCTGCGTGCTCATCGTAGCGTTCGTCGCCTCGTGTCCTCCGGTGTGGGCGCCGTGTCGTGGCCAGGACCGGGGCTCGCCAGGGCGAGGCGAAGGCGCCGACTGTGTGGGGGCGTCCGGTATGTCGGAGGTGCGGTTCGCGGGTTGAAGGGTGAGACTACTCATCGTTGGTTCGGGGTCGGGGGTGCGGCTGCGGCGGTGGTGAGCGGGTGTCGATGGATGTGCTGGCGCAGCGGGTGATCGCCCTGCCGCCGGAGCGGGTGGCTGCCTATGCCATGGACTGGCGGCACGACGCCGAGTGGACGCAGGGCATTCGGACGGCTCAGCTGACCGCGCCTGCCGATGGTGGCGGCTTCGGCACGGGGGCCGAGGTGACGCGGACCGCGTACTTCCTTGGCCGTCGGATCGACTACGTGTTGCGAGTGGTCGCGCATGAGCCGCCCGCGTTGCTGGAGATGAAGTCGGTTTCGGGGCCGTTTCCGATGCACGTGACGTACCGGTTCGACTGCCATCCGGATGGCACGTTGGCCAGCATCCGCATCAGGGGCGACACCGGGCGCTTCTACCGGCTCACCGACCCCGTGGTGCGGTTCTACGTCCGGTCCAGCATCCGCCGGGATCTCAGGGACCTGTCACTGAACCTCTCGCAAGCCGATCGGCCGGGCTGACCGGCGCGCGGCGATCCGGTCGCGGTAACAGCAGCCCCGACACGGCCGTGATCTTCACAAAATTGTGAAGATACAAAAGAATGTCTTCGCACAACGGAAGTCGCCGGCCGTGCGTCTGTACGACTGCGGTGTTCTTGCCCGATAGGGCTGTTCAGCGAGGTTCGGGGGGTGTCATGCCGGTCGGTCCTGGTCCGAGCCTGCCATCGGATGTGACGCAGCAGACGTTGGACAGGGGCCTGCTGGAAACGCCGGCCATCTGGCAACTGTTGCTGCTGGCGACGGCCATCTCGGTCTACGTGCTGTTCCGGCCGCGCGGGGGGCAGGTCACGCCGCGGCCGTCGGTGGCCAGTCGGCTGGTGATCATCGCCACGTTGCTGGGCACGGCGGGGGTGTTCTGGCTCAACGACTACGTCGGCTACGTCCGCACACCACACGACCTGGCGATCCTGATGCAGCGTGGCACCGGGTGGACCGTCGGCGCCGGTCGGGGCCTTGCCGACATCACCGCGCCGGACGACGACTACATCGAGCACGCGCGCAGCCAGCTGAACGGCGCCCGCGACACCGGCGGCGCCCTGCACGTCGTGCGCGTGTCGCTGCCCGATCCGGGCCGGGGCGTGCCGGCGGGACCGGCCAACGTGCTGCTGCCGCCCGGCTACGACGACCCGACCAACGCGCACCGCCGCTACCCGGTGGTCTACCTGATCCACGGCTACCCGGCCGGCAGCTCGGACGACTGGTTCACCGCGGGCGACGCGCTGCACACCATGCAGAACCTGCTGGCCGACCGGCTCGTGCAGCCGATGATCGTGGTCGCGCCGGACATGACGGCCGAACAACCTGCCACCGACTGGGAGTGCCTGAACGTGCCCGGCGGGCCACAACTGGAGAACTACCTCGTCGACACGGTCGTGCCCGCGATCGACCAACGGTTCCGCACCGTGGGCGACCGGCGGCACCGGGCGTTGGGCGGCATGTCGGGCGGCGGCTACTGCGCGCTCAACATCGGCCTCAAGCACCTGGCGCGGTTCGGGTCGCTGCTGATCACGTTGCCCTACGACAGCCTCGGCGACTCGGCCGGCATCCTGGCCGGGCATCCGGAGCTGCTTGCGCCGAACACGCCGCAGACCTACCTGCCGACGATGCCGTTCCGATACCCCGTCTCGGTGATGATCGCCACCGGCAAGAACGCGCCGACCGACGTGACCACGACCTACCGGGTGGCCAACGCCCTTGCCGCCCGCGGCCAGTACGTGGCGGTGCACCTGGAACCGGGCCTGACGCACACGTGGCGCGCGGCGCGGGCGGCACTGCCGTATCTGCTGGCCTTCGCCGATCAGGCGTTCGGCCCGTCGCCGGGCGGCCACGCGGCGCGGCCGGCCGGGCCGGGGAAGCCGACGGCCATCGCGTTGCCGCCGCACAAGTCGGGCGCGGCGGGGGCCACGCGGCCACCGGGATCGCGGCAACACGACGGCCACCGGTACCAGGCTCGCGGCCATGCCGGTATCCGGTCGGGCTGACCGGCCGTCATCGCGCACAATGGGTGACGTGACCGCCGTGCAGTCCAGGAGCGCGTTGCGGGTCGGGCCGTTCGAGGTCGATCCGCCGGTGGTGCTCGCGCCGATGGCGGGGATCACCAACGTGGCCTTTCGGCAGCTGTGCCGGGAGTACGGGGCCGGGCTGTACGTCTGCGAGATGATCACCAGCCGGGCGCTGGTCGAGCGCGACAGCACCACGATGCACATGATCACGTTCGATCCGGGTGAGCGGCCCCGGTCCATGCAGCTCTACGGCGTCGACCCGGAGACCATGCGCCGCGCCGTCCGCATGATCGTGGACGAGAACCTGGCCGACCACATCGACATGAACTTCGGCTGCCCGATGCCGAAGGTGACCCGCAGGGGCGGTGGCGCTGCGCTGCCGTTCAAGCGGCGGCTCTTCGGCGACATCGTGTCGGCGGCCGTACGGGCCGCCGAGCCGGCCGGGATTCCGGTGACCGTGAAGTTCCGGATCGGCATCGACGACGACCACCGGACCTACCTGGACGCCGGGCGGATCGCCGAGGCCGAGGGTGCCGTCGCGGTCGCGCTGCACGCCAGGACCGCCGCACAGCGTTATTCGGGGCAGGCCGACTGGTCGATGATCAGCAGGCTCGTCGAGGCCGTGACCACGATTCCGGTGCTGGGCAACGGGGACATCTTCGCCGCGCAGGACGCGCTGGACATGGTCGCGCGGACCGGGTGCGCTGGCGTTGTGGTCGGCCGTGGGTGTCTTGGCAGGCCGTGGCTCTTCCGGGACCTGCAGGCCGCCTTCGCCGGCGAGCCGGTGCCGGCCGGGCCTGCGCTGGGCGAGGTGGCCGGGGTGCTGCGCCGGCACGCGCGCCTGCTGGCCGATCACTACGGCCAGGCGAAGGGCATTCGCGATCTCCGCAAGCACATGGCGTGGTACCTGCGCGGCTTCCCGGTCGGCGCGCCGCTGCGGCAGCGCTTCGCGATGGTCGACGGACTGGCCGAACTGGACGACCTCCTCGGCGCGCTGGACGGACCCGATGGCCCCGGCTTCGACACGCCGTACCCGGCCGAGGCGGACGGGCCGCGCGGGCGGCAGGGCTCACCGGCGCGGGTCGCGCTGCCGGACAACTGGCTGGCCGATCCTGATGACCCGAGCGTGCCCGCCGGAGCAGAGCTGCCGCACTCGGGTGGGTGACAAAACCCCTTGGCCGACAACGAATGTCATCAGCAACCGGGCTAATAGAGACACAGATCACGCCACACCACCGGTTTGGAGCAACACCCCTTCAGCCAGTCGAGCGAAATCCGACACTGGCGCGTCCCGCCATCTCAAGCCGACGGTCATTCAGGTCGACACACAGGCGTAGGGAGGTGAAGCGCGTGACCGTGTTGCGACCCGACACCGTGGAACCGGAGCCGATCCAGGACGGTCCCGGCTGGACCGGCTACGACGCGCCGACACGGCCCGCCGGCCCCAACCCGCTGACCGCGAACGGCCAACACCACGAGTCGCCTGTGAAACCGATCACGCTGGCCGAGGCGGATGGTCTGGACCAGGCTGGGTTCGCCGCGCCACCGCTCACCGGCCCGGCGGACGCCGGTCTGACCGACAGCTCCAAGCTCATCCGGCTGCACGAGTCGATCGCCGCGCTGCTGGCGTCCCGCGGCGAGTGGCGGCAGGCCTACCAGCACCTGCAGTCCGCGCTGGCCCTCGTCTACACCGACCGGACCGAACAGGGCAGCCCGGTACCCGAGCAACTGCGCCGCGAAGTGGACCGGCTGCGCCGCGAGCGCGCCGAGGCCCGCGAGCAGAGCATCCGGGACAGCCTCACGGCCAGCTACAACCGGCGCTATCTCGACCAGCGGCTCACCACCCTGCTCGCCGACACGACGGGCGCCGACGGACGCGGCGGACTGGCCGTCGCCCTGGTCGACCTCGACTGGTTCAAGCAGGTCAACGACACGTTCGGCCACCTGCTCGGGGACCGGGTGCTGCAACGGGTGGTCGAGCTGCTGTCCGACGGCCTGCCAGACGGCGCGTTCTGCGCCCGCTACGGCGGCGAGGAGTTCGTGCTGGTGGTCCCGGGCATCGACGCGGCGACCGCGGTGGCGGTGGCCGAGGCGGCCCGCGCCAGGGTGGCCCGGCATGACTGGTCACAGCTGGTGCCGGGGCTGCGGGTGACGGTGAGTGTCGGGGTGTCCCACCAACCGGGTACCGGCACGGTCGCGGGCCGCCCGCCGACCAGTGCCGAGCAACAGCTGCTGCGCGCGGACGGTCTGCTTTACGCCGCGAAGCAGTCGGGCCGCAACGCCGTGGCGTACCGGCACGCGGGCCAGGTTCTGTTCACCGGAGGGGTGACGGACGGACGCAGGATTGCCGAACCGCGAACGGCGGTTACGCCCAACTGATGATTCTTAGGCCATCCGGCGTAGCCTGGTAGCCACAATCGCGTACTTATAGTGAAAGTATTTACTTGCGCTGTCGTCAGAACCGGCGGCCGACCGTACTATCGCCAGCGCAGGGTGACTCGCGAAACCGGGCGGGGCCGGTGACCGCGGCACACCCCACCACCCGAACGCGGACTTGATGCTGGGAAGGAGCACGAGTGCCTGACGAGCCCCGCCATGGCGATGTCGGCCGGCACGGCACCTCCTCTTCGGCACCCGGTCAGGACTCCCAGGACCGACCCACCCGCCGTCGACGTCGCTCGATGGAGGACTCCGGCGGGCTGAGCGTGTCCGACCTGGTCGCCAAGCACGGCTCGTCGCGTTCCGACCTCAAGCCGGTCGCCCCCCCGCCACATGTCGACCAGCCGTCCGGCAGTCATCGGCTGACCGCGTCCCCGCCACCCGCCGGGGCCACCGGTAGCCACCGGCGTGCGCGGCCGGACGAGCCGAGCCAGCCCCGTATCGCCCCCCGCTCCGCGTCACCCTCCTACGGTATGCAGCCGCAGGGCACCGGACGGACGCGGTCGGGTAACGACACAGCACCAGGTCAGCCCACCGCACCCGCCGCCGACGCCGGCCAGTCGCAGCAGATGCCGCGGCCGGTCGCCGGCGGTCAGCGTGCCGCTACACCCCGTGCGACCTCGTCGTCCCGTGCCGCCGCACCACGGCGCGGCAACGGTCAGCAGGGCGGCCAGCCCAGCGGTCCGCAACGCATCCCCCAACAGTCGACAACACAGCAGCCGGCAGCCCAGCAGCAGCCGGCCGCCCGGCAACAGGCACCCGGCCAGAACAGCGGCCAGCAGCGGCCGGTCGGCGCGCAGTGGGACGGCCAGCAGGGTCGGCCGGAACGTTCCGGCCCGTTGCCGGCGCCGGGGCCGCTCGGCGGCGCCGGGGTCGCGATGCCGGCACGGAGCCAGCGGACTCCCCGCCCGGCAGGCGCCACGCGGGTGCCGCGTGGTCGCACCGTGACGCCGCCGGCCACCCGCGGCAACCCGATGCCCAACATTCCCGCGCCTGCCGCCAGTCCGTCGCCGACCACGCCGCAGGCGCCGCCGACCCAGCTGCCGGCACCCGCGCAGGCCGGCCCCGGCAGCAGGCCCGGCATGGTGCCGGTGGGGCGCCAGACCGCCACCGCGCTCGCCGTGCCGGTGCGAAAACCCGTGCCGGCCACCGAAACCACCGTCGAAACCCCGGTCACCTCCGCTCCCGCGCCGGAACGGCGCGAGGACATCGACCCGAGCTGCCTGACCACCGAGATGGAAGCCATCAGCGAGGTCGTCCAGCAGAAGCGCAAGGTGGACGCCACGCTCGCGCGGTTCTCCGCGGTGCACGACGAGATGGCCGAGGAGGAGCGGGTCCGGCGCGGCAGGCGGGTGAAGCTGATGCCGTGGCTCGGCAAGGACGAGGACATGGAAGAGGCCTTGTCCGTGCCGCCGCTTGGCAGCGCCACCGAGTCGGAGCCCCCGGCCGAGGTCGATGAGCGGATGTCCGCGCCGGATGTCAGCCGGTTGCAGGAGAAGCTGCTCCGCCGCAGCAGCCGCGTCCTGCGCAGCAGCAAGATCGCCGTCTTCGGCGTCGCGGTGCTCGTGCTGGTGGGCTGTTACTTCGGCTGGCGCGCCGCAACGCACGTGACGTCGTCGCCGATCCAGGAGGTCGCGGCGCTCGACGAGAGCTCGTCTGCCATCGTGCAGAGCCAGAAGCAGTACGGCGACTCGAACTTCCTGCTCGTCGGCACCACCACCCGGCCGGGCGCGTCGGCCACCGGCGACCAGTCGACCAACACGCTGATGGTGGCGCACATCCCGGTCGACGGCAGCCGCGCGGTGATCGTGTCGTTCCCGCCGAACCTGCAGGTCGACCGGCCGGTGTGCCAGCAGTGGAGCAACCAGACCAACCAGGTCGGCGGCCAGGTGGCGGCGAAGCCGGCCGTCAAGCTGAACTCCGTCTACGCGACCGGCGGCCCCCGCTGTCTCACCGACACCGTGCAGCAGCTGACGGGCCTGCGGATCAACCACTTCGTGGGGATCGACCTGGACGGCTTCCGCAACCTGGCCAACAGCGTCGGCGGCGTGGACATGTGTGTGAAGGCGCCGCTGCAGGACGCGGCACTCGGCACCATCGTGAACCGCGCGGGCCCGGTGTCGCTGTCCGGTGACCAGGCGCTGAACTTCGTGCGGGCCGACCAGATCATGGGCGGCACCGGGGTCGCCGACTTCACCAGGATCGACCGGCAGCAGAAGTTCCTGGCCGCGGTGCTGCGCAAGTCCATCGGCCAGCAGAACCTGCTGATGGACGCGAGCATGCTCAACAACTTCCTCGGCGCGTTCACCACGTCGACGTTCGGCGACAACATGGGCGTCAGCTCGCTGTCCAAGCTGGCCACCTCGTTGCAGGGCCTCGCGTTGGGCCGGATCACGTTCGTCACGCTGCCGACAACGGGCACGCTGAACCAGTCCGGTGCCGAGACGGTCAACGCGGCCACCAGCAAGCAGCTCTTCACCGCGGTCATCGACAACGCGCCGCTCCCCGGCGAGGCGGCGGGCGCCGCCGCCAACACCAACGCGGCGACGAACGCGTCCGCGGCAACGCCGCAGAACACCAAGATCCAGGTGATCAACGCCACCAGCACCCAGAACGTGGCCGCCACGACCGCGACCGCGTTGAGCCAACGGGGATTCGTGATCGTCGGGACGGGCAGTGCCACGTCGGCGAACGTGCAGCAGACCGTGATCAAGTACGCGGCCGCGCAACAGGACCAGGCCAGGCTGCTGGCGTCGGCCGTGCCCTCGGCGACGCTCCAGGTCGACCCGAGCATGTTCGGCGCGATCCAGCTGATCATCGGACCGGGCTTCGACCGCAAGGTGCAGGCGCCGCAGGCGGGCGGCAGCAACGGCGCGACCCCCGGCGGCGGTTCCGAGGCGCCGGCCCAACTGTCCTATGTGAACGCGGCGGACACCTCCTGCGCCTGATGACCGGCGGCGACATGCTCCTGGTCACCCTGGATTCATGCCTGGTTAACCAACAGATGCCGCGTTGGAGACGGAAGACAACTACTGTTGGACCATGCGTGAGGCCTACCATGACCGACTCGGCGAACTGGCCGACCACCTAGCCGACATGTGCGCGATGGTCAGCGACGCCATGGAACGAGCGACGACAGCGTTGCTGAAGACCGATCTCGCCCTGGCAGAGCAGGTCATCAGCGACGACCTGAAGGTCGACAAGGCCCGCACCGCGTACGAGGAGGAGGCCTACGCGCTGCTGGCGCTACAGGCCCCCGTGGCGACCGACCTGCGCACGGTCCTCGCGGTAATCCACGCGGCGGAAAGCCTGGAGCGGATGGGCGACCTGGCACTACACGTGGCCAAGACCGCGCGCCGCCGGCACCCGGCCCCAGTGCTGCCCGAAGAGGTCCGGCCGTACTTCGAGCAGATGGGCCAGGTGGCGGTAGCGCTGGCGCGCAAGACAGAACAGGTGGTGCGCACCCAGGACGTGGAGCTGGCCAAATCGGTCGAGGACGACGACGACGAGATGGACAACCTGCACCGCGAACTGTTCACCGTGCTCATGGACAAGAACTGGCCCCACAGCATCGCAGCCGCGGTGGACGTGACCCTCCTGGGCCGCTTCTACGAACGCTTCGCCGACCACGCGGTCTCGGTGGCCAAGCGCACGGTTTTCGTGGTAACCGGCAGAATGCCCGGCTCCGACCAGTACGACATCTGATCCTGCGGCCCCGCCGGCTGAGCCTCCCCAACTAACTCAGCCGGCAACAGATCCCCGAGCGTAGGCGACCCGCCGGACGAACAAGAGCAGGCCCGCAACCGGGGCGCCAGCAACCACCACTAAACGGAACCCGCCGGACGAACAAGAGCAGGCTCCCAACCGAGGCGAGTCTTCGCCTCAAATGGACCCAGCCCAAACACGCGGCATTCCGCTGTTTGCCCAGTCCTTCTGCATCACCCCGATACGGGCAATCTTTAAAGCGGTTGTTGGGGGTTTGTCAAGGTACTCTTTCCCGCCTTGACAAACCCCCAACAACCGTCACGACAATAAAGTATCGGGGTGATGCAGAAGCCCAAAGCATCCGGACAAGCCAATCAGCGGACAGCAACCAAAGCCATACGCCGATCAGCCGAAGCGACCAGAAATGTAGTCCTCGGTAGCCTTACGGCCAGGGTTGGAGAAGATCTTCTCCGTATCATCGATCTCGATCAGATTCCCCGGCTGCCCAGCGCCACGCAGATTAAAGAAAGCGGTCTGATCACTAACCCGAGCCGCCTGCTGCATATTATGCGTAACAATGACGATCGTATAATCCTTCTTCAACTCACCAATCAGATCCTCAATAGCCAACGTAGAGATCGGATCGAGCGCGGAACAAGGTTCGTCCATCAGCAGCACATCGGGCCGAACCGCGATAGCCCGCGCAATGCACAGCCGCTGCTGCTGCCCCCCGGACAGCCCGCCACCAGGCTTGCCGAGCCGGTCACGGACCTCCTCCCACAGGTTCGCGCTACGCAGGGCCCGCTCCGCGACCTCATCCATCCGCTTGCGATCCCGGACACCCGACAGCCGCAGCCCAGCCACCACGTTGTCGCGGATCGACATCGTGGGGAACGGGTTGGGACGCTGGAAGACCATGCCGATCGTCCGCCGGACGACGACCGGGTCGACAGCGGTGGCGTAGATGTCCTCGCCGTCCAGGGTGACCTTGCCCTCGGTCCGGGCACCGGGTGTCACCTCGTGCATCCGGTTCAGCGACCGCAGCACCGTGGACTTGCCGCAGCCGGACGGGCCGATGAACGCGGTGACGCTGCGCGGCGGCACGGACAGGTTGACGTCGGCCACGGCGTGGAACTTGCCGTAGTACAGGTTGAGGTCCTTGACATCCAACCGCTTGGCCATGAGGCACCTTCCTGGCGAGTGACTAACCACGCACCCGCGCGAAGCGCGCGACCGTACGGGCGATCAGGTTCAACACGAGCACGATCAGAATGAGCACCAGCGCGCCGGTCCAGGCCCGGTTCACCGCGTTGTCGAAGGACTGGCCGACCTCGTTGAACACGAACAGCGGCAGCGACGCCTGCGGGCCGTTGAACGGGTTGGTGTTGATGGCGGAGTTGCCGAACACCGTCAACAGTACGGGCGCGGTCTCGCCCATCACCCTGGCCACGGCCAGCATCACACCGGTCACGATGCCGGGCAGCGCCGTCGGCAGGACGATGCGCACCACGGTGATCCACTTGGCGACGCCCAGCGCGTACGACGCCTCGCGGAGGCTGGCCGGGACCAGCTTGAGCATCTCCTCGCAGGACCGGACGATGGTGGGCAGCATCAGGATCACCAGGGCAAGCGAACCGGCGAAACCGGAGTTGCCCTGGTGCAGCAGGAGCACCCACAGTGCCAGGATGAACAGACCGGCCACGATGGACGGCAGGCCGGTCATCACGTCCACGAAGAAGCTGACCACCCGGCCGAGCCGGCCCGCGCTGTACTCGACCAGGTACACCGCGACCATGATGCCGAACGGGACCGAGATCAGCGCGGCGATGCCGACCTGTTCCAGCGAGCCGATGATGGCGTGGTACGCGCCGCCGTTGGGGTCCGACTCGGCGACGGCGCGCATCGAGTGGGTGAAGAACGCGCTGTCGAAACGCTTGAGGCCCTTGGCAACCGTGTAGCCGAGCACGCCGACCAGCGGCAGCACGGCCAGCACCATCGAGGCCAGCATCAGGCTGGTCATCAGGCGGTTCTTGGCGTGCCGCCAGCCCTCGACGGACAGCGAGACCACGGTCTGCGCCACCAGGTAGACCGCGACCGCGATGATCGCCAGTGCCACGTAGCTCGACATGTGCGTGGCGAGGCGGAGCAACCACGTGAGCACCAGCACGCCGGCAGCGGTGACACCCAGCGCCCATGAGGGCAACTGGGCCCGAGACAGGCTGGGCCGGCCCAGCGAAAGATCATCCAGCGTCGCACTCATGCCTTTGCCCTTCCACGCCGGATGATCGCCCGAGCACCGAAGTTGACCACCAGCGTGATCGCGAACAGCACGAGGCCGGACGCGATCAGCGCGCCCTGGCTGATCGTGTCGCTGGCGTCGCCCCACCGGTTGGCGATGTTGGCGGCGATGGTGTTGCCGCCGGGGTCCAGGATGCGCCAGCTGATCGAGTACGTGCTGGACAGCACCATCGCCACCGCGATGGTCTCGCCGACCGCGCGACCGAAGCCGAGGACGATGGCGCTGATCACGCCGGACTTCCCGTACGGCAGCACCGCGACCCGGATCATCTCCCACTTGGTGGCGCCCAGCGCCAGCGCGCCCTCCATGTGTTCCTTCGGCGTCTGCACGAAGACCTCGCGGGAGATCGCCGCCACGATCGGCAGCAGCATCACCGCGAGCACGACCGCGGCCACCAGCACCGACTTGCCGTAGGTCTGGTTGGTCGACGCGAACAGCGGGATCCAGCCGAAGTAGCGGTTGAGGAACTTGGACAGCGGGATCAGGTTGGGCGACAGGTAGATCGCGCCCCACAGGCCGAACACCACGCTCGGCACGGCGGCCAGCAGGTCGACCACGTAGGCCAGCGGACGTGCCACGGCACGCGGCGCGTACTGGCTGATGAAGAGCGCCACACCGACCGCGACCGGCACGCCGATGATCAGACCGATCAGCGAGGCGAGCACCGTGCCGAAGGCAAGTGCCGCGATGCCGAACACGGCGGTGCCCTGCGGATCCCACTGGAACGACGTGAAGAAGTTGCCCTTGTCCTGGGAGACGGCCGGAATCGCCTTGAGAATCAGGAATGCGGCGACCGCGGCCATCAGCAGCAGCACCAGGATGCCGGAGCCCTTGGCCAGCAGGCGGAAGCTCGTGTCACCGCCCTTGCGGCGGGTGCTCTGCAGGGACGACGTCATCGACGGCTCTGGGGCTGCGTCCGGCGCCCCGACCGGTGCGGGGGACCGTCCTGTGGTGGCGATGTCGGACTCCATTCACACGTCGAGTTCACCGGCCGGGAACCTGCCGGGGCCCGCCCGGCGCCGGTCACCCGGCGGCCGGACGGGCCACGAAAGTTCCGACCGGTATCAGCTCAGCCCGTTGATCGCCGAGGCGACCTGGGTACGGATGTTCTCCGGCAGCGGCACGTAGCCCTGGCTGACGATCGAGTTCTGGCCCGCCGTGCTGGCCGCGTAGCCGAGGAAGCCCTTCAGCGCGGGCAGCTTGGCGGGGTTGTTGCCCGACGAGCACACGATCTCGTACGTCACCAGCACGTTCGGGTAGGCGTTCGAGTCGGTGTTGGTGTAGTCGAAGCTCAGCGCCAGGTCCTTGCCGGTGCCGACGACCTTCGCCTTGCCGATGAAGTTCGTGGTGTTCGCCTGGGTGAGCTGCACGAACTTGCCGGCGGCGTTGCTCACCGCGGCGTAGGGGATGGACTGCTGGGTGGCGTAGGACAGCTCGAAGTAGCCGATGCCGCCCGCGGTCTTCTTCACGTCCTGCGAGACCAGCGCGCTGCCCTTGTCACCCTGGCCACCCGGCCCCGGCCACTGCTTGTTGGCGCCGAAGGTCCAGTCCGCCTTGGCCTCGTTGGACAGGTAGTTGGTGAAGTTGAAGCTGGTGCCCGAGCTGTCGGACCGGTGGAAGGTCTGGATGCCCATCGTGGGCAGGGTGGCGCCCGGGTTGTCCTTGGCGATGGCCGCGTCGTTCCAGTTGGTGATCTTGCCGGAGAAGATCTTGGCCAGCGTGCTCGACGACAGGTTCAGGCTGGTCACGTTCGGCAGGTTGTAGCCGATCGCGATCGGGCCGGGGGCCATCGGCAGGTCGATCGCCGGGCCGGTCTTGCAGCGCGCGTCCGCCTTGGGCTGGTCGGTGGGCGTCAACGGGAAGTCCGAGGCGCCCCAGTCGGTGGTGCCGGCCTCGAACTGGGTGACACCGGCGCCCGAGCCGCCGAGCCCGTTGTTGATGTTGACTCCGCTGCACGCGTTCTCGTAGGTCTTGGCCCACGTGCTGATCGCGTTCGCCTGCGCCGTGGACCCGGACAGGGTGAGGTTCACCGAACCCGACGGGCACTTGATGGCCGCGGCCGCCGGTGTGCTGCTGCCGGAGGCAGCCGGCGGCGTCGAGTTGTTGTCGGAGCCACAAGCCGCGAGCAGCAGGGTGCCGGCAGCGGCGAGGCCGAGCACGACAGCGCCGTGCCGTTTGATCTTCACCGTCAGATCCTCCAAAGCAAAGAGCCTTCATGGGACGACTGGTCCAGTCGTGTGACACGGACGGTAGGGAGCGACGGTGGACGGACGGCAGTGCTCAGGTGAACGAGGGGTGAACTTGGTACGCCAGGTGACTACACACACATCCGTTCGTGTGATATAGACCCAGTCCGTGACCTGCTCGTATGCAGGCCGTGACATGACCGGCACCGATTCGATCAGTGCGCATATTGGACATCCGCGTCCCACAGTGTGAAACGCAGCTTCGCGTACACGGCGAGTGCCGCCTCGTTGTCCGATTCCACGTACAGCATCACACGATCCATGCCGCGCCGTTCACGCAGGTGGTGCAACCCGGCCATGGTCAGGCCGCGACCGAGGCCGCCGCCCTGGGCGTCCGGGCGCACACCGACCACATAGACCTCGCCGATCGGGCGACCGTCGCCGGCGTCCGGGTGGACCTTGGTCCAGTGAAAGCCCAGCAGGCGGTCGGCCGGGTCCACCGCGAGCAGGAAACCGTCCGCGTCGAACCACGACTCCGCCTCCGCGGCGCGCACGTCGGCGGCGGTCATGGCGCCCTGCTCCGGGTGCCACTCGAACGCCAGGTGGTTGACCTCGGTCACGGCGTCCTCGTCCCTACCGGGACGAAACGGCCGCAGGGTCACGCCGTCGGGCAGCGAGTAGGCCGGCAGGTCGGCCAGGTCGCGGCGCATGCGGTTCATCGTTCTGGCCCTGCGGAAGCCGAACCGGGCCGCCAGGGCCGCCGCGGCCGGGCTGTCGCCGTGCGCCCAGGCCAGCAGCCGGTCGCCGGGAGGGTCGGTCGACTCGATGCCGATCCGGTCCAACAGTCGGCTCGTCAGCTCGGCGCCGATGCCGTGACCGCGGTCCGCGGGCCGCACCACCAGCTCGGCCACCGGCCGGCCGGCCGTGTTCAGGTGCACCACGCCGACGGCGGTGTCACCGCGCCGGGCCAACAGATACACGCCCCCACGGAACTCGCCCGGCACGGCGTCACCATCGGGCAGGGAGGGCCGGCCGTCCACAGCGGCGACGGCCGCCAGCAGCGCGCGCAACTCGGCCGGCGGCACGGTGTCCTGCCAGGAGAAGTCCACCCCGCCGACGCTAGAGCACGGTCAGGACAGGACGTCCAGCGAGTCGAACCGGATGGCGCGGGCCGGCGCGGGCACGACCGGGGCGGGCCTGCCGGGGCGGACGAACTTGTAGCCCACGTTGCGCACGGTGCCGATCAGCTGCTCGTGCTCGGAGCCCAGCTTCGCGCGCAGCCGCCGGACGTGCACGTCCACCGTCCGCGTGCCGCCGAAGAAGTCGTAGCCCCAGACCTCCTGCAGCAGCTGGGCGCGGGTGAACACCCGGCCCGCGTGCTGGGCGAGGTACTTGAGCAGCTCGAACTCCTTGTACGTGAGGTCGAGCGGCCGGCCGCGCAGCCGGGCGGTGTAGGTGGACTCGTCGATCACCAGTTCACCGAGCTGCAACGAGCCGTCGTTGCCGCCGGACTGCGCGGCACCTCGGGAGCGGACAAGGCGCAGTCGCGCGTCCAACTCTGCAGGGCCCGCGGTGGGCAGCAGGATCTCGTCGACGCCCCACTCGGCGTTCACCGCGACTAAACCGCCTTCGGTGACGATCGCCACAATCGGCGCGTCCACGCCGCTGCTGGAGAGCAATCGGCACAGGCTACGGGCACCGGCGAGGTCGAAGCGGGCGTCGACCAGCACCGCGTCGTACGGGGCGGCTTCCAGCAGCGACGCCACGTCCGGCTCGTGGGCGCGTACCTTGTGGGACAGTAGGCCAAGGGCCGGCAGGACGGCGGTCGGTTCCGGATCGCTGGTCAGCAGCAGCAGATCTACACCCATTGCGGCGCACCTTCCCGATCGGCGCGGACCAGCCAAGACGGCAGCCCGGGCAGCGTTTACTGGTGGCGCGGCTCCGTTGCCGGCTGATGTCGGGGACAATACCTACTGTGCCCCCCGTTAGCCCAGGTCGTGACATCAGCGTCACACTTTTGGCGTCATTGGATGGACAGGTGCTGTGAAGAAGCCCGTAAAGGTCACCATCATCGTGCTCATCGTGTTCGCAGGCCTCATGGTCGCGGCCGACTACGGGCTCGCGGCCGCGGCCGAGTACCAGGTGTCGAAGAAAATGCGGTCCCAGCTGAATCTGGCCGACGATCCTTCGGTCAACATCCATGGTTTCCCGTTCATCACACAGGCACTGAGTGGGGACTACCGGGACATCACGGTCAACGCGACCGGCGTGCCGGCCAAGAACACGCTGCGCGACCTCGAGGTCGACGCCGATCTGCACGACGTCCGGGTGAAGCTGTCCGACCTGCTGTCCGGCAACGTGTCGCAGGTCCGGGTGGACGAGGTGGACGGCCAGGTGAAGGTCAAGGCGAGCGACATCGGCCGGCTGCTCGGCATCACCGACCTGACCATCAGCCCGGTGTCGCTGGACACGGTGGAGGGCGTCGGCGCGCAGGACGCGCTGAACCAGCGCGAGCAGCTGCAGAACCCCGGGGTGGCGAACCCGCTGACCAGCGAGGCGGGCGTGGAACTGTCCGGCTCGATCCCGATCGCGGGTGAGAAGACGACGGTGAACGCGTTCGGCGTGATCTCGCTGGCCAACGGCGGCATCCAGATCGTGCCGAAGAAGCTGCAGCTGTCCAACGGCATCGTCACCGGCACCCTGCCCGACAGCGTGCTGCAGACCTTCCTGCACCTCTTCTCCGCGACGCTGTCCTCGAAGAACCTGCCGCTGCCCTTCGCCGTGCAGGCGACCGGGGTCCAGGTGGAGAGCGGCGCGCTGGTGGTCCAGGGCAAGGCGACCAACATCCTGCTCAGCAGTGGCAATCTGAGCCAATGACGGAGTCACGCTTCAACACGGGGGCCTTGGTCCCATGACCGGTCTGTGGGTGTTGTTGGGCGCGCTGGTGGTTGCCGGCGCGCTGGCCTGGCTGTTGCAGGCCAGGGAGGGGCGGATCAAGCAGGCGAAGGGCGCGGCGCCGGCCGCCGCCGGACTGCCGGAGCCGGTACGGGCCGCGTTGGCCGACGCGCCCACGGTGACGCTGGTGCAGGTGTCGACCACGTTCTGCGCGCCGTGCCGGCACGCCCGCGCGGTTCTCACCCGGCTGGCCGAGCACACCGACGGGCTGCGCCACGTGGAACTCGACGTCACCGACCGGCCCGAGATCGCCACCTCGCTGGGCGTACTTCGGACGCCGACCACGGTCGCGTTCACCAGCGACGGCACCGAACTGCTCCGAGTCGGCGGCGTACCACGCGGCGACACCCTGATCGACGCCCTACGGCCGCACCTGCCCTGACACTGGCCAGATTTCGACTCGCCCACGCAACGGGCAGCCCTCGCGCGGCACACCACCACAGGAGAACCCACACTCAGCAGACCCACCACAGAAGTCCACGCGGCGCCAAACCGAGAAGACAGGCAAACTCACGCGCAGCGCCAAACCGACGAGGCAGGCAACTCACGCGCGGCACCAAACCGACGAGGCAGGCAAACCTCACGCGGTGCCAAGCCGACCAGCCGGGCAAACCCCCACCCGGTGCCAAACCGACAGGCCGGGCAAATCCCACGCGGTGTCAAAACGACAAAACAGGCAAATCCACGCCGTGGCAGAGCCCACCCACCCGGGGGATTCGCGGCCCATCTGGAATCCTTCCCGATTCGCGGCTGTTTCGCGCTTCTCCTTCGGGTGACTGTGGACAACCCGGCGCAGCTGTTCCAGCTTGTGGACGCCGCTCCCAGGAGCAGGGAGAACGGGGTAGGGTCGGGCTCGTGCAGACGTTGCTGACCAGGCGCCGCGCGGTGGACTTCCGCCGCGTCGAGAGCAGCCTGTGTCGCCCGGTCGACTGACCCAGGGCAGTGCTTGCCCCAACCCAGGTGCTGAGCACGTCCAGCGTTTCGACCGCGTCGCCGGTTGACCACCAGATCTCCCCTTCGCACGAGCCCGCCCATCACGGACCGCCAGCGGTCCGCGCCGGGCAAGGAGGCCACCGTGTCCACCACAACTTCGAAGAAGAACGAAACCGGGCCGAACAAGTCCGCGCAGGTCGACGTGCGCGGTCCGCGTTTCGGCGCGTGGATCACCACCGTGGTCCTGGCCGTCGTGCTGATCACCGGCTGGTGGCCGCTGCTGGCCGCGCAGGCGGTGGTGTTCGGCGTCGGCGCGTTCGGCGGGCTGTCGCGGGCGCCCTACGGCCTGGTGTTCCGGTACCTGGTGGCGCCGCGCCTCGGTCCGGTCCGCGAACGGGAGGACGCCGCGCCGCCCCGGTTCGCGCAGGGTGTCGGGCTGGTGTTCGCGGTGGTCGGCGTGGTCGGCTACGCGACCGGACTGACCGCGCTCGGCCTGATCGCCACGGCGCTGGCGCTGGTCGCGGCGCTGCTCAACGCGGCGGTGGGGTTCTGCCTCGGTTGCGAGATGTACCTGCTGTTGAACCGTACGAAAACGATTGTGGGAGCCACTCGATGAGCCGTGACAACGTGCTGGTGTCCGCCCAGTGGGCGGAAGACAACCTGGATGCGCCCGGGGTGGTGTTCGTCGAGGTGGACGAGGACACCAGTGCCTACGACGGCGGCCACATCCCAGGGGCCGTCAAGATCGACTGGAAGACCGAGCTCCAGGACCCGGTCCGGCGGGACTTCGTGGACCAGGCGGGGTTCCAGAAGCTGTTGTCGGAGAAGGGCATCGGCAACGGCGACCAGGTCGTCCTCTACGGCGGCAACAACAACTGGTTCGCCGCATACGCGTACTGGTACTTCGCCCTCTACGGCCACGAGAACGTCCGCCTGCTCGACGGCGGCCGCAAGAAGTGGGAGCTCGACGGCCGTCCGCTGTCCACAGAGGACGTGAAGCGCGAGCCGACCAACTACCTGGCGCAGGCGCCGAACACCGCGATCCGGGCCTTCCGGGACGAGGTCATCGCCGCGATCGGCGCGAAGAACCTGATCGACGTGCGCTCGCCGGACGAGTTCTCCGGCAAGCTGCTGGCGCCAGCGCACCTGCCGCAGGAGTCGGCGCAGCGGCCGGGCCACGTGCCCACCGCGCTGAACGTGCCGTGGGCCAAGGCGGCCAACGAGGACGGCACGTTCCGCTCCGACGACGAGCTGCGCGAGCTGTACGCGGAAGCAGGCCTCGACGAGTCCAAGGCGACCATCGCGTACTGCCGGATCGGTGAGCGGTCCTCGCACACTTGGTTCGCGCTGCACGAGCTGCTCGGCCTGTCGGACGTGAAGAACTACGACGGTTCCTGGACCGAATACGGGTCCCTGGTTGGCGTGCCGGTCGCGCTCGGATCGGAGTCCTGACATGGCCGCGGATGGTTGCGGCGCACCGGACCAGGCGGCGTCGCTGGCCGGCGTCGACCTGACGACCCAGGTGGTACTGGCCGGCAAGGTCCTGGCCGGCGACCAGCCGGTGGGCGGCGCGTTCGTCCGGCTGCTCAACGGTGACGGCGACTTCGCGGGCGAAGTGGTCGCCTCGGCCGACGGCGACTTCCGCTTCTACGCCGCGCCCGGCGACTGGACGGTGCGCGCGCTGCACCGGACCGGCAACGGCCAGGCGTCCGTGCACGCGGACGGCCCCGGCCTGCACGAGGTCGCGGTCGGCGTGTCCTAGTCCGACACGTCCGTGGGTGTCACGGTGTGCCGTGACACCCACGGACGTCGGATATTCTCGTCCGGTGGAACAGTTCTATACGGCGCTGCTGGTCGCCGTCGTCGTCGCGGTCGCCTGGTTCGCCTGCTACGTGGTGTACCGGTTGTTCAGCGACCACCGCTGACCGGCAGACTGACTCCGATGACCGAGAACAGCAGCAGTGGTGACGCCGCCGTCCGCGCGGCGGCCGAACGTGCCCGCAACACCCGGCACCGCAACCTCCCCCAGTTCGACGACCTGCCCATCCCGGGCGACACGGCGAACCTGCGCGAGGGCCCGGAACTGCACGAGCGATGCCTGTCCCTGCTCCCGCTGGTCGGCGTGTGGCGCGGCGGCGGCGAAGTGGTCTACCCCACCATCGACGGACCGATCCGGTTCGGCCAGCAGGTCGTCTTCGCCCACGACGGCCGCCCGTTCCTGAGCTACGAGTCCCGGTCCTGGCTGCTGGACGAGGATGGCGCGGTGATCCGGCCTGCGGCCAGGGAGACCGGCTGGTGGCGGCCACAGCCCGACGGCACGATCGAGCTGTTGCTCGCGCACTCCAGTGGCATCACCGAGATCTTCTACGGCCAGGCCCGCACGTTGACCAGCTGGGAACTGGCCACCGACATCGTGACCCGCACCGCGTCGGCCAAGGAGGTCAACGCGGCCCATCGGCTGTACGGGATCATCAACAACGGCGATCTGGCCTACGTCGAGGAACGCGCCATGGTCGGTCATCCGCTCCAGCCACACATCTCGTCGTACCTGGCCCGCGTGGTCGGCTAGGTCGCTAACGCGAAAACCAGCAGCGCGCAGGCGGCCAGGGCCGCGATCACCGTGGCCATCGGCAGGGCGGTCGCGGTGCCCGCGACGCCGACCAGCGGCGCGACAAGGCCACCGATCGCGAACAGCAGCACACCGAGCAACGCGGACGCGGTGCCGGCGACGTCCGGGTAGCCGGCCATGGCAAGCGCCCGCGCGTTCGGCGTGATCACGCCGATGCAGGCGACCACGCAGAACAGGCCGACCAGGATCGCCGGCAGGCCAAGGTGGCCGAGCACCGCGATCAGCAGCAACACCCCGCCCGCCAGGCTCACGCCGAGGCCGCAGGCCAGCACCCGGCGCGGCGGGAACCGGTCCACCAGCCAGCGGTTGGCCTGGGAGACGAGCACGAGGCCCAGCGCGTTGCCGCCGAACACCAGGCCGTACTGCTGGGGCGAGAGCCGGTAGATGTCCTGCAGCACGAAGGACGAGCCGGAGATGTAGGAGAACATCGCGGCGAAGCCGAAGCCGCCGGCCAGCGCGTAGCCGGTGAACGAGCGGTCGGCCAGCAGCCGGCCGAACGAGCGCATCGTGGCGCCGAGGCCGCCCGCGTGGCGCCGCTCGGGTGGCAGCGACTCGTCGAACCAGAAGTAGCACGCCACCAGCAGCGCCGCGCCGATCGCGGTGAGCACGACGAACACGCCACGCCACGACACCAGCCGCAGCAACTGGCCGCCGATCACCGGCGCCAGAATCGGCGCGAGCCCGGTGACCAGCGTCAACGTGGACAGGAACCGGGCCATGGCGACGCCGGCATACCGGTCGCGCACGGCCGCCGCCGCGATCACCAGCCCGGCGGAGCCACCGAGTCCCTGGAAGAACCGCAGGCCCACCAGCGCGTAGACCGACGGCACCGCGACGCACGCAGCGGACAACACGGTGTAACCGACGAGCCCGACCAGCAGCGGCCGCCGCCTGCCCAGCGTGTCCGACAGCGGGCCTGCCACCAACTGGCCGAACGCCAACCCGATCAGGCAGGTGGTCAATGTCAGCTGCACGGCGGACGGCCCGGCACGCAGGTCGGCCGAGATGTCCGGGAACGCCGGCAGGTACATGTCGATGGACAGCGGCGCGAACGCGGACAGCGACCCGAGGATGACGACCAGCCGCACCAGGTTCGCCTTCGGCGCGGTCGTCGTCACGGCGTCAGAAACGCGGGTGTTCGCCGCGCAGCAGCACGCGGTGGTCGGCGCCGTCCCGGTCGGCCAAGTCCTTGGTGCGCTTGACCTCGCCGAGCACCCACGCCGGGACATGGCGGGCGGTCAGCATGGCCAGCGCGCGGTCGGAGTCCTCAGCCGAGATCACCGCGACCATGCCGACGCCCATGTTGAACGTCTGCTCCATCTCGGCCCTGTCGATCCGGCCGCGCTGCGCGATCACCGCGAACACCGGGTCCGGCGTCCAACTGCGCCGGTCCAGCACCGCGGTCAGGTCCGGTGGCAGCACTCGGGCCAGGTTCCCGGCCAGGCCGCCGCCGGTGATGTGCGCGAACGTGCGGACGTCGGTCTCGGGGACCAGCGCGAGGCAGTCCTTGGCGTAGATCCGGGTCGGTTCGAGCAGTTCCTCGCCCAGCGTCCGGCCGAACTCCTCCACGTGACCCGACAGCGGCAGTTTCGCCAGGTCCAGCAGCACGTGCCGGGCCAGCGAGTAGCCGTTGGAGTGCAGGCCGGTGGAGGCCATCGCGATCACCACGTCGCCCGGCCGGACCCGGTCCGGGCCGAGCAGCTTGGACGCCTCGACCACGCCGACACCGGTCGCGGACAGGTCGTAGTCGCCGGCCGCCATCAGGCCGGGGTGTTCTGCCGTCTCGCCGCCGAGCAGCGCGCAGCCTGCCCGCACGCAGCCCTCCGCGATGCCCTTGACCAGCAGCGCGATCTGCTCAGGCACGACCTTGCCGACCGCGATGTAGTCCTGCAGGAACAGCGGTTCCGCGCCGCACACCACGAGGTCGTCCACGACCATCGCGACCAGGTCGATGCCGACCGTGTCGTGCAGGTCGAGCGCTCGTGCCACGGCCAGCTTGGTGCCGACGCCGTCGGTGGAGGACGCGAGCACCGGCTCGCTCCAGCGGTCCAGCTTGAGCTCGAACAGGCCGGCGAAACCGCCGATCCCGGCGAGCACCTCCGGCCTGCTCGCCTTCGCCGCGTACGGCTTGAGCCGCTCCACCGCCTCCTCGCCCGCGGCGATGTCCACCCCCGCGGCCGCGTAGCTGGCGCCTGGACGGTCCGATTGCGTGGTCACTGCGGAGTCTCCGATGGTCGGATCCCGGGGCCGCCCATGGGCGGCCGTGCGGATCTGGCTCGTGGGTCGGGCGGGCGAATCGGGTGGTTCAGGGCCGGCGGACGGCCTCCTCGGCACCGTACCCGCCGGGTACCGCGGCCGACGCCACGCCAACCGCGCCAGGGTCCATCGCCTGCTCCGCGGCTGCCAGATCCTCCAGCAGGTGCTTGCCGATCAGGGCCTCGTCCGGCAGCGGGATCGGGTACTCGCCGACGTAACAGGCCATGCAGAGCCGGGTCTTGGGCTGCTCGGTGGCCGCGACAAGGCCGTCCAGCGAGACGTAGCCCAGGGTGTCCGCGCCGATCGAGCGGCGCACGCCGTCGATGTCGAGGCCGTTGGCGATCAGCTCGGCCCGTGACGCGAAGTCGATGCCGTAGAAGCAGGGCCAGCGCACCGGCGGCGACGCGATCCGGACGTGCACCTCGACCGCGCCGGACTCGCGCAGCATCCGCACCAGCGCGCGCTGGGTGTTGCCGCGCACGATCGAGTCGTCCACCACGACGAGCCGCTTGCCGCGGATCACCTCGCGCAGCGGGTTGAGCTTCAGCCGGATGCCCAACTGGCGGATGGTCTGCGACGGCTGGATGAACGTGCGACCCACGTAGGCGTTCTTGACAAGACCGGTGCCGTACGGGATGCCGGACGCCTGGGCGTAGCCGATCGCGGCCGGGGTGCCGGATTCCGGCACCGGGATCACGAGATCCGCCTCGACCGGATACTCGGCGGCGAGGCGGCGGCCGATCTCGACCCGGGCCGCGTGCACCGACCGGCCCGAGATGTGGGTGTCCGGGCGGGCCAGGTAGACGTACTCGAACAGGCAGCCCTTGGGTTCCGGGGTGGCGAACCGGGAGGACCGCAGGCCGCCCGCGTCGATGGCCAGCAGCTCACCGGGTTCGACCTCGCGGACGAACGACGCGCCCACGATGTCCAGCGCCGCCGTCTCGCTGGCGATCACCCAGCCGCGGTCCAGCCTGCCGAGCACCAGCGGGTGCACGCCCTGCGGGTCACGGGCCGCGTAGAGCGTCGACTCGTCGGCGAACACCAGGCAGAAGGCGCCGCGCAGGGTGGGCAGCAGGGTCAGCGCGGCCTGTTCGATGCCGGTGTCGGCGGCGGCCGCGGCGAGCAGGCCGCAGATCAGGTCGGAGTCGGTGGTGGTGCCGGCGATGCCGGTGTCCGCGCGCAGCGTCCGCGCGCGATCGAGCAGTTCCGCCGTGTTGACGAGGTTTCCGTTGTGGCCCAAGGACAAGCCGCTGCCGGTCGCGGTGTTGCGGTAGGTCGGCTGGGCGTTCTCCCAGGTGCCGGCGCCGGTGGTGGAGTAGCGGCAGTGGCCGACGGCGACGTGGCCGCGCAACGACTGCAGCACCTGCTCGTCGAACACCTGGCTGACCAGGCCGAGATCCTTGAACACCACGATCTGCTTGCCGTTGGCGACCGAGATGCCGGCCGCCTCCTGGCCTCTGTGCTGCAACGCGTACAGGCCGTAGAACGTGAGTTTTGCCACGTCCTCCCCGGGTGCCCACACCCCGAACACGCCACATTCCTCGCGCGGCTCGGTCTCGGGCTCGAGTTCGGCTGGAGACGGGGATGGTTCCGGGGAGAGATTTCCTGTGTGGGGTACGGACTGCGGGTCTGTGACCACCGAAGAACTCCCTTGGACGCCAGGTGGGCCATCTCCAGTGTAAGTGCAGGCAGCTTCACGTTCGGCGTGTCGGCACCCGTGTCGGGCACGGGTCAGATTCGAACGACGGGCAGCAACGCCGCGATGTCCGCCCTGCTGCCCGACGCGCGTACCCGGTGCTGTGCCATCGCATCGGCCCAGGACAGCGTGCCGGTGGCCAGTTCCAACCACGATCTCGGGTCGGTCTCGATCACGTTGGGCGGCGTGCCCCTGGTGTGCCGGGGGCCGGACACGCACTGCACCGCGGCGAACGGCGGGACGCGCACCTCCACGCTGCGCCCCGGCGCGATCGCGGGCAGCACCCGCAGGCTCAGCCGCACCGCCCTGGCCAGCGTGGCCCTGTCCGGTTTCGCGGCGTCACCGGCGAGCCACGGCAACACATCCGCCACGGCCGCGCGCAGTTCATGGGGATCGACGCCATCAGTCACGCGACTAGATCCAACCATTGCGCACCGCGTGCAACGCGAGCTGGAAGCGGTTGGCGGCACCGGTGCGCGCCATCATCCCTTCCAGATAACGGAACAGCGTGCGCCTGCTGACGCCGAGCGCGCGGGCCGCCTGGTCGTCGCCCATGCCGGCGGCGAGCAGGCCGAGCAGTCGCCGCTCGTGCGGCTGGAGGTACTGCGCGGTCGGCCGGTCCCGGATGTCGAAGGGCAGCGCGGCCCGCCAGCACATCTCGAACAGCCCCGTCAGCGCGGACAGCAGGCTGCACGGCCGGATCAGCAGCGCCGACCGGTCGGCACCGCCGTCGGACAGCGACGGGGACACCACGGCGCAGTCCTCGTCGAACAGCATCAGCTTCACCGGAACGTGTGGCAGGGTGCGAGCCTCCTCGCCGCCGCGCACGCCGGGCAGCACGTTGTCGGCCAGGTAGTCGGCGCGTTCCAGGGCGGCCGTCGCGTACACGACGCGGTAGCGCACGCCCCGGCCGAGGTTGTCCAGTTCGACCTGATTGGCGTCGGCGTCCGTGTAATAGGGCGGCGAGTCGAACCCGCGAATCTCCTCGCGCACACCGCGTTCCATCTGTCGAATACGCTCCGACACCGCGTCGCCGCTGATCACTTCGATCAGGTGACCGACCGGTTCGCCGCCCGCCGACCGCAGAAACGACTCGTACGCGTCCACCGCGGTGATCCGGGCCTGCCGCAGTTCGGCCTCCCGCCTGCGCACCAGCA
>CAVPCF010000138.1:0-11403 GCA_963702275.1 Candidatus Melainabacteria bacterium | reverse complement strand
ATGTTATGTGGGCCCCGTTAGTTACGTATTGCTTGCTGACCCTCACATCTCGTGACGGCTCGGTGACCCGCACGCTGACCGTGACAGCCGCCCGACCCCACTCCGGGCGGCTGTTGGTGTGCTTCGAGGGCGTGGCTGACCGGGACACGGCCGACACGCTGCGCAATGCCGTGCTGTGCGCGCGCTCGGCCGACCTGCCGCCGATCGAGGATCCGGACGAGTTCTACGACCACCAGCTCGAGGGCCTCGCCGTGCTGACCGTCACCGGGGCCGTCGTCGGCACGGTGCGCGAGGTCATGCACGGCGCGGGCGGCGAACTGCTGGTGGTGGACCGGGAAGACGGCCGCGAGGCGCTCGTGCCCTTCGTGCGGCAGATCGTGCCCGAGGTGGACGTGCGCGGCGGCCGGGTCCTGCTCGACCCGCCACCCGGCCTCCTGGACGAAGAGTAAGACGTGCGCATCGACGTCATCACGATCTTCCCGGAGTACCTCGCCCCGGCCCGCGCCGCGCTGCTGGGCAAGGCCGTCGAACGCGGCCTGATCAGCCTCGACGTGCACGACCTGCGCGACTGGACGCACGACGTGCACCGCGCCGTCGACGACAGCCCCTACGGCGGCGGCCCCGGCATGGTGATGAAACCGCAGGTCTGGGGCGATGCCCTGGACGCGGTGTGCCCACCCGGCACCGACGCCCGGCTCGTCGTGCCAAACCCGGCTGGCCGCCCGTTCACCCAGGCGGTGGCAAGGGAGTACGCCGACGAGTCCCACCTGGTGTTCGCGTGCGGCCGCTACGAGGGCATCGACCAGCGGGTGGTGGACGACGCGGCAGGCCGGCTGCGCGTGGACGAGGTGTCCATCGGCGACTACGTGCTGGTCGGCGGCGAGGTCGCGGTACTGGTGATGGTCGAGGCGGTGGCCCGGCTGCTGCCCGGCGTGCTGGGCAACCCGACGTCCGCCGAGCAGGACTCGTTCTCCGACGGCCTGCTCGAAGGCCCCTGCTACACCCGGCCGGAGGTCTGGCGCGGCTTGGCCGTACCGGACGTGCTCCGCTCCGGCAACCACGCCGCGATCGCCCGCTGGCGACGCGACCGAGCACTGGAGCGGACCTACCACCGCCGCCCCGACCTGCTGGAACGACTCCCGTCATCGGCCATGGACAAGCACGACAGAGCGGTGCTGGACGGCCTGGCCGAGCAGCAATGAACGGGGCGATTTCCGATCCAGCCCCGGCGTCTGGCACACTGAATCTGGTTGCTGCCGCCGAGCACGACTGCGGCGCGCCACAAGGCATCCCCGATCGGTCACTGCCGAGCCCCGTCCTGGCGGCTGGCGGTCGACCCGCGGGAGCACGAGGACACAGTCGATTGACGAGGACGGACCACCGATGAACACCCTGGACGCTCTGGACGCCGAGTCGTTGCGTTCTGACATTCCGGACTTCCGGCCGGGCGACACGTTGAAGGTCCACGTCCGTGTCATCGAGGGCTCGCGCGAGCGCGTCCAGATCTTCCAGGGCGTGGCCATCCGCCGGCAGGGCGGCGGCGTTCGCGAGACGTTCACCGTGCGGAAGATCTCGTTCGGCGTCGGCGTCGAGCGCACCTTCCCGGTGCACTCGCCCAACATCGCCAAGATCGAGCGGGTCACGCGCGGCGACGTGCGCCGGGCCAAGCTCTACTACCTGCGCGAGCTGCGTGGCAAGGCCGCCAAGATCAAGGAGAAGCGGGACACTCCCACCGCTTCCTGACGGCCGGCCAACCTGCACTCCCGTAGCCTGACCGGGTGCCTCGGCCGGCGCGTTGACCGCGCCGGCCGGACGCATCGGCCAGCAGGCCAACCGGTTACCAGACGAGGACGGCAATGACCGCGTCGGAAGACGAGCGTGCGGACGTGACGGGCGCCGAGTCGCCCATCCTGCGGGATCTGCCCGAACCGGACCCGGTTCCCGAAGTCGAGGGCGATCCGCCCGCCACGGAAGCCTCGACGGGCAAGTCGCAGAAGAAACCGGTGAAGAAGAGTTCCTTCTGGAAGGAACTGCCGATCCTGATCGGCATCGCACTGGTGCTCACGTTCCTGATCCAGACGTTCGCGGCCCGGGTCTACGTGATCCCGTCCGGCTCGATGGAACAGACCCTCAACGGCTGCACGGGTTGCACCGGCGATCGCATCCTGGTCGACCGGATCACCTACGACTTCACCGATCCCTCGCCCGGCGACGTGGTGGTGTTCAAGGGCCCGGCCGGCTGGGACCAGAGCGAGTTCCCGGTCGCGGGGTCCAGCAACGTCGTGATCCACTGGCTGCGCGAGTTCGGCTCGTCCATCGGTATCGGCTCGCCGCCGGAATACGACCTTGTCAAGCGGATCATCGCGGTCGGCGGCCAGACGGTTGCCTGCTGCGACAGCCAGGACAGGGTCACCGTCAACGGGAAACCGCTCAACGAGCCCTACATCTACTGGGAACCGGGCACATCGCCGGTTCAGCACCCGTTCGCGGCGGTGACCATCCCCAAGGGTGATCTCTGGGTGATGGGCGACAACCGCAACGACTCGCTGGACTCGCGGTTCCAGAACGGCGGCGGCATCCACGGCGTCGTTCCGGCCGGCAACGTGATCGGCATCGCCCGCGTCATCATCTGGCCGCCCGGCCGCTGGCGTGGCATCGGCGAGATCAACTCGCAGACACTGTCGCTCGGCGTCCCGACCTGGCCCGGTCTGCCGGCGGGCACCGTGCCGCTGGGTATCGGCACTCTCGGCGCGTTCCCCACATTGTGGCTGGGCCGCCGCTTCCGTGTGACCCTCCGTGACCGGCTCGGCAGGGAACGGCGGTAGCGTTGTGGCCGGGACGGACGTGGCGGACGGGTTCCGCCCACAACGCGCGATCGTGCGCGGCGACACCGGAAACTGGGCCTTACAGTCCGCCCTGGACCGCCGGGGCCTCGGCCCGGTCGCCGGGACCGACGAGGCCGGTCGCGGTGCCTGCGCGGGCCCGCTGGTGGTGGCGTCGTGCGTGCTGCGCCCCGGTGACGCCCGCAAGCTGGAGGGCCTGACCGACTCCAAGCTGCTCACCGAGCGAGCCAGGGAGCGGATGTACGACCTGGTCCTGGCCAGGGCGGTGGACTACGCGATCGTCGTGATCCCCCCTGCCGAGGTGGACGCGCGCGGTGTGCACGTGGCCAACATCGAGGGCATGCGCCGCGCGATCGCCCGCCTGACCACCCATCCGGGCTACATCCTGGTGGACGGATTCCGGGTCGCCGGCCTGACCGCCCCGAGCATGCCGATCGTCAAGGGCGACGAGGCGGCGGCGTGCGTCGCGGCCGCGTCGGTGCTGGCCAAGGTCACCCGCGACCGAATCATGGTCGACCTGCACCAGGACCTGCCTCGGTACGGGTTCGACGAGCACAAGGGCTACTGCACCCAGGAACACGCCGTCGCACTGGACGACCACGGTCCCACCGTCGAGCATCGCTGGTCCTACGTGAACGTCGTCGCGGCGGCCGTCCGACATGGCATGACACCGCCGAGAAAGGTGGCACGCGGCGGGTTCGGTGGCGGCGTGGTCCAGAATGGAAGGCCAGCCGCCGACGAGGTGGCACCCACGCCAGTGTCACCAGGAGGAGCCCAGCGGTGAGCGCAGAGGATCTCGAGAAGTACGAGACCGAGATGGAGCTGCAGCTCTACCGGGAGTACCGCGACATCGTCAGCCAGTTCGCGTACGTGGTGGAGACTGAGCGGCGGTTCTACCTGGCCAACTCGGTGGACGTCCAGGTGCGCAACGCCGACGGCGAGGTGTACTTCGAGCTGCGGATGTCGGACGCGTGGGTGTGGGACATGTACCGTCCGGCCCGTTTCGTCAAGAACGTCCGGGTGATCACGTTCAAGGACGTCAACGTCGAGGAGCTCGACAAGCCGGACCTCCGACTCCCTGAAGGCGGCCCCTTCACCAACTGACCGCCTTTACCACAACTCTGACCCGCACGTCTTGAGCTGTCCACACCCGGTCCCCGCCGTCCACAGCCCCCGCGCGCACCCTCTCCCCGTGATCGATTTCCCGGCACTGTCGACCCATGAGCGACACAGCCGCACACGACCTCGGCCGCCGGGGTGAGGACTTCGCCGCCGCCTATTTGACCGACAGCGGCCTCGTCGTCCTGTCCCGAAACTGGCGATGCCGCGACGGCGAGTTGGATCTGGTCGCCACCGACCGCGTGACCGTCGTCGTGTGCGAGGTGAAAACCCGCGCCACGGACGAGTTCGGCGATCCGGCCGAGTACGTCACCTCCGCCAAGGCACTGCGTGTCCGGCGGGCCACCCAGGCCTGGCTGCGCCGCTACCGCGTCGGCTGGTGCGACGTCCGGTTCGACGTGCTCGCCATCCTCTGGCCGCCGGCCGGCGAGCCCCGGTTGCGCCACCTGCGGGGTGCGTTCTGATGGCCATCGCCACGACGTGGTCCGTCGCGCTGTACGGCGTGGACGGCGTACCGGTGGAGATCGAAGCCGACATCTCCGCCGGCATCCCAGGCATTCGTCTGCTCGGCCTGCCCGACCCGGCGCTCCGCGAGTCGAAGGACCGGGTCCGCGCCGCCGTCCGCAACAGCGGCGAGGACTGGCCGAAATGCCAGGTCTCCCTTGCCCTGTCCCCGGCAGCGCTGCCGAAGGGCGGCTCCGGCTACGACGTCGCACTGGCCTGCGGCGTCCTGGCCGCCGCGGGCACGGTCCCGGCCACCCGCCTGGCCGGCACCGTCCTGCTGGGCGAACTCGCCCTCGACGGCAGGCTCCGCTCGGTACGCGGCATCCTGCCGGCCCTGCTCGCCGCCCGCCGCGCCAACCTCCGCCGAGCCATCGTCCCCGAGCCGGCACTGGCCGAAGCCGCACTGGTCACCGGCATGGAAATCCTCGGCGCCACCACCCTGAGCGATCTCCTGTCCTGGCTCAGGGGCCGCGCCGACCTGATCACCGAACCACCACCCGCCAACCACGACCCGAACCCCAACGCCCCGGACCTACGGGACGTACTCGGCCAGCCGGAAGCACGCTGGGCCCTCGAAGTGGCTGCGGCAGGCGGTCACCACCTACTGATGACCGGCCCGCCGGGCACCGGCAAGACCATGCTCGCCCAGCGCCTGACCGGCCTGCTCCCACCACTCACCCCGGACGAATCGCTTGAGGCGACGGCGGTCCACTCGGTGGCCGGTGTCCTGTCCACCACCGGCTCCCCGCTGGTCGGCGAACCGCCGTTCGTCGCGCCGCACCACACGACATCCGTGGCAGCCCTGGTCGGCGGCGGCACCGGCCTTGCCCGTCCCGGCGCGGTCAGCCGAGCCCACCGAGGCATCCTCTTCCTCGACGAGGCAGCGGACTTCGGCGTCCAACGACTGGACGCCCTGCGCACCGCGCTCGAAGAAGGCGAAGTCCGCCACGCCCGCCGCGACGGCATCGTGCGCTACCCGGCCAGATTCCAACTGGTCCTGGCGACGAACCCGTGCCCGTGCGCACCGCCACGAGAGATCGACTGCACGTGCTCCCCGGCCGACCGGCGCCGCTACTTCAGCCGACTGTCCGGCCCACTCCTGGACCGAGTGGACCTCCGGGTTCGGATGCGCCCCATCACCGCCATGGTCGCCGCGGGCGAAGACACCCCGGAGTCAACCGAAACGGTCCGCGCCAGGGTCGCCACGGCCAGAGCCAGGGCAGTACACCGCTGGCAAGCCCATGGCTGGCCGACCAACGCGGAAGTCCCCGGCCCCATCCTCCGCCGCGACTACGCGCCCCCGCGCCAGGCAACCGCGTTACTGGACAAGGGCTTGGCCACCGGCGCGGTCACCGCCCGAGGCGCCGACCGATGCCTACGCGTGGCATGGACCCTGAGCGACCTGGCCGGCCGAGCCCACCCCGACGCGGACGACGTAGCAGCAGCCCTGGAATTTCGCGACCGGAGATCGACATGACAGCCCAACCAGCCCGAGCGACCGACGACATCCGCCTGGCAAGGGCGTACCTACTCAGAGTGGCCGAGCCACCCGCTCCGCACCTGACCAGGTTCGTCGCAGAACACGGCCCGACAACCGCGGCGGCACGAATCCGCGCCGGCACAACGCCGGACCAGGTCACCGACGAAACCGCGGCCCGCCGCGACCTACACCTGGCAGAAGCAGACCTGGCCACCGCGGCCAAAGCGGGCGCCACCCTCCTCTGCCCGGAGGACGATGACTGGCCGGCCTGGCCCTTCGCCGCCCTGGACGTGGCAAGGGCACGGGGTGTCACCTGGGCCGGCCAGCCACTGGCGGTCTGGGCCAGAGGCACCGCCAACCTGTCCGAGTGCACGGACCGAGCCGTGGCGGTGGTGGGAGCGAGATCAGCCACCGCATACGGCGAACACGTGGCGGCGGAATTCGGCCACGGCCTGGCCTGCGCGGGTGTCACGGTGATCTCCGGCGCCGCCTACGGTGTGGACGGCGCGGCCCACCGAGGCGCACTGACCGCGGGCGGGCCGACCATCGCGGTCCTGGGCTGCGGCATCGACGTCCCGTACCCGGCGGGCCACAGCGGCCTGCTGGACCGAATCACGCAATCGGGCCTGGTCCTGAGCGAATACCCACCCGGCACACCACCGGCCCGCCACCGCTTCCTGGTCAGAAACAGACTGATAGCGGCACTCGCGGCCGGCACGGTTGTGGTCGAAGCAGGCCGACGTTCCGGCTCGAGAAACACCGCCGCCACCGCAGCGGCACTGGGCCGCCTGGTGATGGCGGTACCGGGCCCGATCACGTCCGCAATGTCCATCGGCTGCCACGAATTGCTCAGAACAGACGAAGCCTCCCTGGTCAGCTCGGTAGAAGAGATAGTCGAGTCGGTAGGCCGCCTCGGCACAGACCTGGCCCCACCACCACCGGAAGACCGAAGGGAAACAGACAACCTGACCGAAAGATCCCTACGAGTACACGAGGCCCTGGACCGAAGATCAGGCCTGTCCGCGGAACAAATAGCCATCCGCTCCGGCATTCCGCTGGACCAGGTGCGAGCGACCCTCCCCGGCCTGGAACTGACTGGCCACGCCGAACGCTGCGAAACCGGCTGGCGCCGCCCACCCACCCACGACAACCACCGCACGTACCAAATCCACAACTAACCACTCACCAAGGAGCCAGAACCCCAGGCCTGCCCTGCCACCTTGCTGCAAGCCGGCGACCTGAAGCCGCGACCTGAGGCCGCCCCCTGAGCCGGCCCCACCTCGAGCCGGCCACCTCGAGCCCGCCGGTCGCCTGATGGGTCACGCAATTCCATCTGGCTCCGCCAGAGCGGGTGTGACGTGGCCCTACTCCGACCGATTGGAGCCGCGATTGTCACAGTCCTGGTTGTCGTACGAACCCAGCTAACACACGTGAGCCGTCGTTTGTGAGGTCGACGGTTGGGCACTCGGATCGACCGTCGGAACGCCGACGTGGTGACCAGCGGGCGGTGCGCTCCGGAGCTCGCGTCCGGTCGCTCTTGTGCGGTTTGAGTTCGCCGAGGGTGGGATCGCGACGATGAACCGGTGGTCCGGCGACCAGGAACCGATGTTCTGGCGACCGCTCAACCTCCGCTGTTCGCCCATTGTGTTCGTCCGACTGGTGGATGGCGCGTTTGGGCTATATCGGGCGCGGGCTTTGGAGATGTGGGGTTGTTGTCGTTGCGTGGCGATGCTTGACCAGGTCAAGGCTGCGGCGCAGTGTGTTCTTTTGTGGCGTATACGAAGTCGGTGCGGCCCAGCCTGCTTCGCTCGCGAGTGGGGTTGTCGGCTGCGCTCGGGCGGGCGGTTGACGACTTTGAGCGGCATCTGACGTTGGAACGTGGCCTGTCGGCGCATACCGTTCGGGCCTATGTCGGAGATGTCGTTTCGTTGTTGGAGCACCTGTCCGGGGTCGCCGGAGGTGGTGCTGACCTGGGTCGCCTTGATCTTGCTGTGATGCGGTCCTGGCTTGCGGCGTTGCTCGCCGGAGGCGCGAGTCGTGGGACGTTGGCTCGGCGGGCTGCTGCTGCTCGGGGGTTTACCGCTTGGGCTGCTCGGGGTGGGCGGCTTGCTGTTGATCCCGGGCTGCGGCTGGTGGCGCCCCGGCATCGTCGTACCTTGCCGGCGGTGTTGCGGCCTGACCAGGCGGCTTCGGCTCTCGCTGCTTCGGCAACCGGTGCCGAGGATGGCGAGCCAGTAGCGCTGCGTGATCGGGCTGTGCTGGAATTGCTCTATGCGACCGGTGTGCGGGTGTCCGAATTGTGTGGACTTGATATAGACGACATCGACTATTCCCGACGAGTGATCCGCGTTCTCGGCAAGGGGCAACGAGAACGGACCGTACCGTTCGGCATACCGGCCGAACGGGCCATGCGCTGCTGGCAGCAGGACGGCAGGCCGCGGCTCGTCGCGGACAGGTCCATGACGGCGTTCTTCCTGGGTGCGCGAGGTGGGCGGCTCGATCCGCGAGCCGTTCGACGGGCGGTGCACGACGCTGTCGGGGCTGTGCCGGGCGCGGCCGACATGGGCCCGCACGGGCTCCGGCACAGCGCGGCAACGCACCTGCTCGAGGGCGGCGCGGATCTACGGAGCGTTCAAGAATTGCTCGGTCACGCTACGCTCGCCACCACGCAGCTCTATACCCACGTCACCGTCGAGCGGCTGAGGGCGATCCATGACCGAACCCACCCACGGTCCCGATGACCTCGGGGAGGGTGCGACCACGAGCCCGGCGCCGCCGCCTGTCGGTGGACGGCCCGGTGGGCCTGGTGGGGCGCCAGTGAGTGACACCGGGTCGCCAGCGAACGCGGCGCAGTCTGGCCGTGCGGTAACACCGCAGGTCGCCGACGCGACCCAAGCCGCTGCCGCAATGCCGGGCGACCGCGAAGGCGGCCGGTCGTCCGCCTCTGCCGCGAGCAGGAAACCGTCCGCGTCGAACCACGATTCCGCCTCCGCGGACCGCACGTCGGCGGCGGCCTCGGCCGGTGCCGAGTCGGTTGGTGTTGATGCTGCGGTGCCGCAGGCACAGGCCCGGATTCAGGCTGCCGCTGGGGTTTCGGGAGATGGTGCGGGATCGGCCCGGGGTGCTGAAGCAGCGGTGCCGCTGGCTGGAGGCAGGCTTCAGTCTGGCGCTGGGGTGCCTGGCGACGACGGTCGGTCGGCCAACGATGTTGGTTCTGCGGCGCCCGTGGTCGGTGATGCGGTCCGGCCTGGTGTTGGGGTGTCTGCCGATGGTGCGCGGCTGGCTGGTGGCGGGGTGGTTGGTGCTGATGGTGGGGTGCCGGCGGTAGGGGACTCGAGCCGGAGTGGTGCTGGGGTGTCGGGTGCTGTGCGGTCGAGCAGGGCCGGGGTTGATGCTGCGGTGCCGCCGGGCGGTGATGCGGTCCAGGCTGGTACCGGACCGTTGGGCAATGGCGTTGGGTCGGCTGGTGGTGCGGTGGCTGGTGGTGGTTCTGCGGGGCCTTCGGTCGGCGATGTGGTTCAGGACGGTGCTGGGGTGTCCGGCGGTGGTGGTTCGTCGGTCGCTGGTGGTGGTGCGGTGTCTGGTGACGCTGGTCGTGTGGCGGGTGCGGTGAATGGGCGGGCATTCGGGGATGGGCAGCCGGATGGGGTTTTGCCTGGGGATCATCGGACTGCTGATGAGGTCGAGGCTGGGATCGTCGCGTTGTGGCGGCAGTACGGGGCCACCCACGATCAGGGGTATCGGGATCGGCTGATGCTGCACTACGCGCCATTGGTCAAGTACGTTGCCGGGCGGGTTGGGACCGGGTTGCCGGCGCATGTGGATGTGGCTGATCTGGTGCAGTCCGGGATCTTCGGGTTGGCCGACGCCATCGTCAAGTTCGAGCCGGAGCGTGGGCTGAAGTTCGAGACCTATGCGATGCAGCGCATTCGTGGCGCGATCCTGGACGAGTTGCGTTCGCAGGACTGGGTGCCGCGGTCGGTGCGCGGCCGTGCCAGGGACGTCGAGCGCGCCCTGGAACGGCTGGGCAACCAACTGCAACGCACGCCGACCGACACCGAGATCGCCGCCGAACTGCAGATCGGCCTGCCGGACCTCCGCGACCTGTACGCGCAGTTCCAGCTCACCAGCGTGGTCGCCCTCGACGAGCTCATGGTGGCCGGACGCGGCGACGCCTCGCTGGCCGAGACTCTGCCGGACGAATCGGCGGACGACCCGGTGGCCCGGCTGGTCGACCAGGTCAACCGCCGGCAGCTCGCCGACGCCATCGCGCAGCTCGATGACCGGGACCGCGTCGTGGTCACCCTGTACTACTTCGAGAACCTGACCCTCGCGGAGATCGGCCGGGTGTTGCGCGTGACCGAGTCCCGGGTGTGCCAGCTGCACACCCGCGCGGTCCTGCGGTTGCGAACCAAGCTGGCCGGCAACGCCGACGCATGACGCCGGCCATGATCCACCGGCCGGTCCGCGGGAGTCGCCGGGTTGTCAACGCCAGGGCGGGTTGTCCTGTCCGGGGTGTCAACGAGCCATCGGTCAGCGGCGACGGGCGGCGCTGCGTGCGAGGTCATCGTCCACGATCGAGCCATGGGAGCAGGCTGATTCGGCCCGACTGGAGTAGGCGCAGTGGGTCCAGGTACGTCCGCTGGCGGTGGGCGCCCCAGTGCAGGCAGACGACGGGGGCCGTGGCCGGGCAGCCGGGATGGCCTGCCTGGAGCGTGCCGATGACCTGGCCTCGCCGGACCTGGTCGCCCACTCGGACCAATGGCCGTACCGGCTCGTACGTGGTGCGTAACCCGCCGGGGTGCTCGATGGAGACGAGGCTTCGGTCGTCCAGCGGGCCTGCGTACAGGACAAGGCCGCGGTCGGCCGCCAGTACCGGCTCGTTGAGGTAGCCGCCCAGGTCGACGCCTCGGTGGCCGGGCCGTACGGGGTGCTCGGCGGCTGGAACGGGCGTAGCACGGGATGCGGCGGCGCCAGCGGCCATGCGAAGTGTTCCGCGGTGGTCGGCGCGGGGGGCGGGAGCGGAGCGCCGGACGCCGTGCCCTGGTTGACGCCCAGCAGCACGGCCAGCAGGGCCGATACGGCCAGGACCAGGCCGACCAGTGGCGCGGGCGTGCGTGGCGGTGCTGGGTGGGTGGTGATCGAGGTGTGCATGGGTCCACGGTGCCGGGAAGGCGGCTTGGGTGGTGGGGGAAGAGGTGGGGCTGTGGACAACTGGGAGGGGGTGTGGACAGGCGGTGATGGGGGATGGCGGGATTCGAGTACACTGGGTGGGCGCTCCGTGTGTGCGGGGCGACTTCGCGTGCCAGCGCATCCACCGCACTTGCGAACACTGCGTCACCGCAGTTGCGGGGAACGGTGCCCGGCGGTCCCGACGGTGTCAATCGACGGGTCCGGGAGCCGGTCTGGCACCAGGACGGCGGATCACCCGGTCCGCCGTGGAAAACCGAATCGCGT